>JBBRXM010000005.1:0-116453 GCA_038248405.1 Burkholderiales bacterium | reverse complement strand
GCACCCCGCCCTTGACCCTGTTCCGAGCCTCGTCGCACCGACCTACAGCGCAAAGCGAGGTCACGAAGAATCAGGCATTCACAGCGGTAGCTGACATGGTAGCCGAAGTCAACTTCCACTCAAAACGGCATTGGGCCCGAAATAGGAAACTCATGCTTTCAATTTTTACGCACAGCGGGCGCCTGCTTTATTGCACCACTACACGGATGTGACTGCCCCCTGGGCATCGTCAAAGGTTGAGTTCTTTGGGCAACCCAAATCCGCTACCTACACGACGCTCGCGAATTTGTGCGGGATTCGGTGTTGCTCGAAAGCTTGACAAACACGCTCGACGCAATGCCCGAGAATACTTACGTGAACCTCGAACGTCCCCTATCGTGTCACCGAGCCCTGTCAGTCGACTCCGCTTACTTGTCGCTTATCTGGACTTCACAGAAAGAAATACCAACTGAAGGGGCAATGGGAAGTTCCCCTAACTCAGTGATTTTGTAGTGAAATTCTGGTGCGGCTGGCGGGGATCGAACCCACGACCCTTGGCTTCGGAGGCCAATACTCTATCCACTGAGCTACAGCCGCGTAGGGGAAAATCTGAAGAGATGCGAAGGATACAGTTTTTCCGTCGCCCCGTCCATGGAAAGTGTCTCGATCGAGGCAATTTCCGTTCCAAAACATGACGCTTCGGTCTATAATCGCGGGTTTGGCGAGTGTTTGCATATTCTCAAGCAAAAGCTCCGGCCGGGCAGCTTTCAAATTGTATTAAGGACATCATGAGCGACGCACACAACGAACATCACGAATCCGCGATCCGTACCCCAAAGCAGCTCGTCGCTGCGGTGGCCGGCTTCTTCCTGGTCACCGTCATCGGCATTATCTTGCTGGTGTCGTTCGTCACCACCACCAAGTTGACCGGCGCCGGCACCGAGAGCCAGAGCGCGGCAGCGGTGGCGGCGCGTGTGCGTCCGGTGGCCGAAGAAGGCTTCGCTTTCAAGGATGTGAATGCGCCGAAGGTACTGCAAGCCGGTGAAGCTGTCTACACCGCCATCTGCTCGGCATGCCATACCAGCGGCGCCGCTGGTGCGCCTAAGCTGGGCGATGCCGCCGCCTGGGCCCCACGCATCGCGCAAGGCTACGACACTTTGGTAAAGCACGCTATCGAAGGGATCCGCGCGATGCCGGCAAAAGGCGGCAATCCTGACCTGGACGATATCGAAGTCGCACGCGCCGTAGCCTACCTCGGCAACAAGGGCGGCGCCAAGTTCAAGGAGCCGGAAGCGCCAGCGGCCCCGGCAGCAGCAGCGACCGCCGCGCCGGCAGCAACCGCGCCAGTCGCCGCAGCAGCCGCACCTGCCGCAGTTCCAGCTGCGCCGGCGCCTGCCGCCGCAGCGCCAAAGCTGGCCGCCGATGCGGGCAAAACGCTCTACAATGCCGCCTGCGTGGCGTGCCACGGTGCCGGCATCGCCGGTGCGCCGAAGTTCGCCGACAAGGCTGCCTGGGCGCCACGCGTCAAGCAAGGCGACCCTGTGCTGTATGAGCACGCAATCAAGGGCTTCCAAGGCAAGGCCGGCATGATGCCACCTAAAGGCGGCTCTTCCGCTTCGGACGACGAAGTCAAGGCCGCAGTCGACTACATGGTGCATGCCGCCAAATAAGGCGCGCCTATCGGCAACAACCGCTCCGTAGCACGAGCGGTTTTTTTTCGCCGGTTTGCCGATAAAATCAGGGACGGAGGTGTTTGCATGGTTCTCGTAACGGGCGGCGCCGGCTTCATCGGCGCCAATTTTGTTCTCGACTGGCTTGCCGGCGGCGGCGAAGGTGTCGTCAACCTGGACAAGCTGACCTACGCCGGCAATCTGGAGACGCTCGCCAGCCTGGCAGCCGACTCGCGCCACGTGTTCGTGCAAGGTGACCTGCTCGACCAGGACCTGGTCGCCGCACTGCTCGCCGAACACCAGCCGCGCGCCGTTATCAACTTTGCTGCCGAGTCGCATGTCGACCGCTCGATCGCCAGTCCTGCCGAATTCATTCAGACCAACATCGTCGGCACCTCGCGGCTGCTCGCCGCCGTGCGCGCCTATTGGAATGGCGTCGGCGGCGAGCAGAAGGCGGCGTTTCGGCTGCTCCACGTCTCTACCGACGAAGTGTACGGCGACCTCGCCGAGGGCGCGCCGCCGTTTCGCGAAACGAACTGCTACGCGCCGAACAGCCCGTATTCGGCCAGCAAGGCCGCCGCCGACCACCTGGTGCGCGCCTACCACCGCACCTACGGGCTGCCCGTGCTGACGACCAACAGCACCAATAACTACGGCCCTGCCCAGTTTCCGGAAAAGCTGATCCCACTGGTGCTCCACAACGCCCTCGCGGGCCTGCCGTTACCGGTCTATGGCGACGGCCGCCAAACGCGCGACTGGCTCTACGTTAAGGACCACTGCGCTGCCATCCGCCGCGTGCTGGAGGCGGGCAGGCCGGGCGAGGTCTATAACGTCGGCGGCTGGAACGAGCGGTCGAACCTGGATGTCGTGCACGCCTTGTGCGCCCTCCTCGACGAGCTTCACCCCCGGCCGGACGGCTTGCCCTACGCAAGCCAGATCGAATTCGTTGGCGACCGGCCGGGCCACGACCGCCGCTACGCGAGCGACGCCAGCAAGCTCTTCAATGAGCTTGGCTGGCGGCCCCACGAAACGTTCGAGTCCGGGCTCCGCAAGACGGCACGGTGGTATCTCGACAACCAGCGTTGGGTGGCCAACGTCACCAGCGGCGCTTACCGCGAATGGGTTGGCAAACAATATGGGCACTGAGAAAATGCAACGCAAAGGCATCATCCTGGCAGGCGGCGAAGGCACCCGTTTGTACCCGGCCACGCAAGCGGTATCCAAACAGCTGCTGGCGGTGTACGACAAGCCGATGATCTATTACCCGCTGACGACGCTGATGCTGGCCGGCGTGCGCGAGATCCTGCTGATCTCCACCCCGCACGACACCCCGCGCTTTGCAACATTGCTCGGCGACGGCTCCCAGTGGGGCATCCACATCGAGTATGCGGTGCAGGAACACCCGGGTGGGCTGGCGCAGGCATTCGTGATCGGCCGCGGGTTCCTTGCCGATGGGCCGAGCGTGCTGGTATTGGGTGACAACATCTTTTACGGCAACCAGCTCGTCGCGATGCTGCACAGCGCTGACGCGCGCGCCGCGGGCGCCAGCGTGTTCGCCTACCACGTGCACGACCCGCAGCGCTATGGCGTCATCGAATTCGATGCCAGCCAGCGCGCCGTCAGCATCGAGGAAAAGCCAGCGGCGCCGAAAGGAAATTACGCCGTCACCGGACTGTATTTTTACGACGGACAGGTATGCGACATCGCCGCCGGCATCCGTCCCTCCCCGCGCGGCCAGCTCGAAATTACCGATGTAAACCGCGTCTATCTCGAGCGTGGCCAGCTCGACGTCGAGGTGATGGGCCGCGGCCTCGCCTGGCTCGATACGGGCACCCACGACAGCCTGCTGGAAGCGGCCAGCTTCATCGCCACGCTGCAGAAGCGGCAAGGCCTGATGGTGGCCTGCCCGGAAGAAATTGCGTACAACCAGGAGTGGATCGACGGCGAGCAGGTGCGCCGGCTGGCCGCGCCGCTAGCCGCGAGCGGATACGGCCGCTATTTATTAAGCATTCTGAAGTAAGGCCAGCCCATCAGCCATTTCGTTCCTGCGCGCCGCCCGCTTGCGATTGATTTAAAATGCTTCTGCCATCTTCGCCAGCTCGACTTGGATGTTATTTCTCGCAGCGGGCACACACCGAAATCGTGAAGCTGCCTGGCGGGTGACGAACCCGAATTAACGCGGGCATGCCCGCTTTGATCTGCACCGGCTCGATCTGCGCGCGCGGCGTTGTCACAAGTCCCGGCATCCACACATAGCGCAGCGTCAGCGCCGGTCCTGCCGCGCCGTCGACGTCGATCCGGTTGAACCCGCGCGACCGAACATTTCCGGTGCCCGACGCCACAAACGAGAGCGCTCGCTTGACCTTAAAAATGACCACCGGGCCGAGCCGCGCAACCGGCTCGGTAAACTCCGCACGTGCCGCCAGGGCGATAAGTGCTGGCGAGTGGGCGACGATCCACCCGACGTTGTAGAAATCGAGACCGTCCATCAACTCCGCCGGTGTCAGAGTACCGATCGGCTTACCCATGCCTGCATTGTCCCAAAACGACATGTGCGCCAGCGAATACGGATATGGGGCGCCGATGAACTCGCGGCCGGTTGCCGTCGCCAGCATGCCCGCTGTGTGGCCGCCGCCATGAATGCGTCCTAGCGAAGTTTCGAACAAAATTCGTCCGTCCTCACTGGTGTTTTGACGTATCCACGAAGTCAGCTCCCCGACCAGCGCGGGCGTATCCGTCAGTTCCGTCGTCGATACGCCGTAATGACCATGCGGACCCGGCGTCGCCTCACGGTAAATTTCACGTCCGGCATACGCGATGAACAGCAGTACGGCCGCGCCGGTGGCGATTTGCGTCAAACGTGGCCAAACGCGCAGGCGAAGAGCAGCCTCGCCCAGGCAGTATGCAGCGCCCAGGCCCATGAACAGGAAAGCTGGCGCAACAAACCGATTCGGCTGCAATATTCCGATCTTGGCGCTGGCCGCGCCAAAGGCGGCAAACAGAAGCAGGAAGACACCCGTGCCAAACAAGGACGCGATTTGCCGTCTCGCGGTGTTCGTCAGCCGTGCCAACCCGACGACGCAAACAAGCGCGGCAAAAGGATTGAGTAAGGAACCCATGCCACCGTTCGACCAGAGGCCGATAAGCGGCTTGACGGCGACGGCGACGCCGACTGCCTTCTGATAAGGAGAATCGTTAGCGATGTTAGGCGAGCCGAGCATCGCCATGATCCACGGCAGGTTCAGTGCCAGCGCTATCGCTGCGATCGGCACGGCTCTTAGCAGAAGCGGTCGCCAGATTATTTCCCTGAAGTTACATATCAACAGCGCTAAGAACCAAGGGGCAACGAGGACGCCGAAGAGAGGGTGAAACCAGAGGCCCACTCCCCCCGCCATGCCGGCAAGAAGTATGCTGAAACGAACTGGGTTCGGCGCAATGCGCGTGCAAATCCTCCAGATCCAGGCTCCGTACGCCGCAGAAAGGTAGGAAGCGCAAACGAAGCTCGCCATGCCTGCCGTGTGGTACCACCGCATCGCCCCGATCCACCAAAACGCCAGGCCGATGAATGCGGCAATAGCGGTATGGATGACCGGCCAACGCAATTGCCGGGCCAAGACAATCACGGCGAGCGGCGCCAACAGGGCCGATAGCAGTACGTAGGCGGAATACAGGGTGGCGCTCGAGAGCGTTTCCGGCAGGAGCGCTGAGACCAAGACCGGCAATCTGGCGCTGACATTGTAGGTAACCCCACCTAAGTGCCCGGCGCCGAAGAAGGGATCAAGCCCGGTCAGGGCACCCTGCTTGAGCAATGCGCGGCCGAGGTCCAATTGATATACGTGGTAGGGGCCGTCGATATGCCACGGAAATTTTCCCGACAGCGCCGCTGATAACGGAAAACTGAATGAAAGCAAGACTAACTGAATCAGCAGTACAACGACGGCGATGATCCACAGGCCGCGCCCGGTGCGCTGTGAAACCGTTCGCACGCTAGGGTTTTTCATGGGGAAACTTACTTTTCTTCATTGGCGTCAAGTTACCATATAAGTTCCACGCCAGCCAGCAACGTTGCCATTTCAGAATTAAAAACAACAGGGTCGCCGAGGCGGCCCTGCTATGTTGCTGCGTCCCTCAGGCACTTACCAGATGATCACCCGATCCTTCGGCGCCAGATACATCTTGTCGCCCGGCTTGACCTTGAAGGCCTCGTAGAACGCCGGCTGGTTCATCATGGTGCCGTTGGCGCGGAACTGGCCCGGCGAGTGCGGATCGGTCTTGACCTGCACGATCTGCTGCGGCTCGCGCATCTTCATGCGCCATACCTGTCCGAAGCCCATGAAGAAGCGCTGGTCGCCGGTCAGGCCGTCGATCACCGGCGCCTTCTTGCCCTTCAACGACAGCTTGTACGCCTTGTAGGCGATCGCCACGCCGGAGTTGTCGCCGATGTTCTCGCCCAGCGTCAGTTCGCCGTTGACCTTATAGCCCGGCAGCGGGCTGTAGGCGCCGTACTGCGCCACCAGCTTCCTGGTCTTGGCCGCGAAATTCGCCTTGTCCTGCGGCGTCCACCAGTTGCGCAGGTTGCCGTCGCCGTCGTACTGCGAACCCTGGTCGTCGAAGCCGTGGCTGATCTCGTGGCCGATGGCGCCGCCGATGGCGCCGTAGTTGACCGCGTCGTCCGCGTTCGCATCGAAGAACGGCGGCTGCAGGATCGACGCCGGGAACACGATCTCGTTCATCTCCGGGTTGTAGTACGCGTTGATGGTCTGCGGCGTCATGCCCCACTCCGCGCGGTCGATCGGCTTGCCCAGCTTGTTCAGTTCGCGGTTCGATTCCACCACCCGCGAACGCATCACGTTGCCCACCAGGTCGTCGCGCGCGACCACCAGCGCCGAGTAGTCCTTCCACTTGTCCGGGTAGCCGATCTTGTAGGTGAACTTGGCCAGCTTGGCCTGCGCTTCCTTCTTCGTCGCAGGACTCATCCAGTCGAGCGTCTCGATGCTTTGCTTGTAGGCCGCCAGCAGGTTCTTGACCAGCACCTCCATGCGCGCCTTGCGCTCGGCCGGGAAGTGCTTCTCGACGTACAGCTTGCCGAGACTCTCGCCCATCGCCCCTTCGACCGTGCCGACCGCCCGCTTCCAGCGCGGCTGCATTTCCTTCACGCCCGACAGGGTGGTGCCGTAGAACGCGAAGCGCTCGTCGACGAATGGCTTCGACAGGAAGTTGGCGTACGCTTCGATCAGGTGCAGCTGCAGGTAGCTCTTCCAGGTCTCCAGCGAGGTCTTGTTCGATACTTCGGCAAACCCTTTCAGGTAGCTCGGCTGGCTGACCACGACGTAGCTCGCCTTGCTGGCGATGCCGGCCGCGTCGAGGTAGGCGCTCCAGTTAAAGCCCGGCGCCACTTCGGCCATCTTCGCCAGTTCGACCTTGTTGTAGGTCTTGACCGGGTCGCGGTTCTCGACCTTGGTCCACTGCACCTTGGCCAGCTCGGTTTCGAAAGCGACGATCGCCTTCGCGTCGGCAGCCGCGGTCTTGTCGCCGGCCAGCGCCAGCATCTTCTCGACGTGCACCGCGTACTTGGCCAGCGCGTCGGCCAGCTTGGCGTCGTCCGCCTTCAGGTAGTAGTCGCGGTCGGGCAGGCCCAGGCCGCCCTGCGCGATGTCGGCCACGTACCTGGTCGAGTCCTTGGCGTCCTGGTGGATGCCGAAGTCGTACGGCACCCGCACGCCGATTTGCCCCAGGTGCGCCATCATCGCCGGCAGCTCGGATTTGTCCTTGATGGCGGCGATGCGCGCCAGTTCGGAGCTCAAAGGCGAAAGGCCCAGCGACTCGAGCTTCGGCTCGTCCATGAAGCTGGCGTAGAAGTCGCCGATGCGCTGAGCGTCGCTGCCGGCCTTCTGGTTCGGCGTCTTGGCCGCGTCCTCGATGATCGCGCGCAGCTGCGGGCGCAGCTCGTCGTCGAGCTTGACGAAGGTGCCCCAGCTGGCCTTGTCGGCCGGGATCTCGGTCGACTTGAGCCACTTGCCGTTCAGGTGCGTGAAGAAGTCGTCCTGCACGCGCACCGACGGGTCGATGTATTCGACCGCGATACCGGAACCCGGCGCGGCCTTGGCGGCGGTGGCGGTATTGGCGCCGCCGGCATGCGCCAGGCTCGCCATCAGGCTAAGCGTCAGCGCGCTCAATAAATATTTTTTCAATTGAAGCTCTCCGTATATTTTTTGAATCAGGGCGATGAATGCCGTCGTCCTCGCGAACGAGGTTCACCGAAGTCGATGAAGTCAGAAATACTCTAACAAAATCAACGTCGTCCTCGCGAATGCGGGGACCCATGCGGAGCCAATTCAGTATGGGTCCCCGCTTTTCGCGAGGACGACGTTTGTGGTTTTCTAGCTTCCGTAGCGTTGCGATTTCAGTCGGCAAGAGTGCCGGACAGGCGTTTTTCGACAGCTCGAACGCAGGGCCCCCATTTTGCTTGCGCCATCACTGCGCGTACGAATGGGGTCCCCGCGAAGGGGGGCGCCGAGCCCGAGGACGACGTGGTGGTTTTTACCAGATGATGACGCGGTCCTTCGGCGCCAGGTACATCTTGTCGCCTTCCTTCACGCCGAACGCTTCGTAGAACGCCGGCTGGTTCATCATGGTGCCGTTGGCGCGGAACTGGCCCGGCGAGTGCGGGTCGGTTTTCACCTGGACGATCACCTGCTGGTCGCGCATCTTCACGCGCCACACCTGGCCGAAGCCCATGAAGAAGCGCTGGTCGCCGGTCAGGCCGTCGATCACCGGCGCCGGTTTGCCGCCCAGCGACAGCTTGTAGGCCTTGTAGGCCACCGCCACGCCGGAGTTGTCGCCAATGTTCTCGCCCAGCGTCAGCGCGCCGTTGACGAAGTAGCCCGGCACCGGGCTGTAGGCATCGTACTGCTTGGTGAGCATGTCGGCCTTGGCCTGGAACTTGGCGCGGTCTTCCTTGGTCCACCAGTCGCGCAGGTTGCCGTCGCCGTCGGACTGGCTGCCCTTGTCGTCGAAGCCGTGGCTGATCTCGTGGCCGATCACGGCGCCAATGGCGCCGTAGTTGACGGCGTCGTCGGCGCGCATGTCGAAGAACGGCGGATGCAGGATCGAGGCCGGGAACACGATCTCGTTCATCGACGAGCTGTAGTAGGCGTTCACCGTCTGCGGCGTCATGCCCCACTCTTCGCGGTCGATCGGTTTGCCCAGTTTATTGAGGCCGCGGTTGTGGCCGAAGGTCCGCGCGCGCATCATGTTGCCGACCAGGTCGTCCTGCTTGATGGTCAGCGCCGAGTAGTCGCGCCACTTGTTCGGGTAGCCGATCTTTGGCGTGAACTTGGCCAGCTTGGCCTGCGCTTCCTTCTTCGTGTCAGGACTCATCCAGTCAAGCGTGTCGATGCTCTGCTTGTACGCTTCGAGGAGGTTCTTGACCAGCACTTCCATGCGCGCCTTGCGCTCGGCCGGGAAATACTCGGCCACGTACTGGCGGCCTACCGCTTCGCCCATCACGCTGTCGACCACCGACACGCCGTTCTTCCAGCGCGGCTGGTTTTGCGTCACGCCCGACAGCGTGGTGCCGTAGAAAGCGAAGTTGGCGTCATAAAACGGCTTGGCCAGGTAAGGCGAATAGCTGCGCAGCACCTGCCATTCGAAATACGACTTCCAGGTCGACAGATCGGTATTGGCGATGACCTTGTCGAGTGCGGCGAAATAGCTTGGCTGCGCCACGATGACGTAGTCGGCCTTGCCGGCGATGCCGCCGGCAGCCAGCGCGCCCTTCCAGTCGTAGCCCGGGGTCAGCGCCGACAGCTTGGCAAAATCCATCTTGTTGTAACGCTTGACCGGGTCGCGGTTGTCGACCTTGGTCCACTGCACTTCGGCCAGCGCAGTTTCCAGCGCCAGGATGGCCTTGGCGGCGGCTGCCGGGTCTTTTTCGCCCGCCATGCCGAGTACCTTCTCGACGTGGCGCTCATACTTGGCGCGCACGTCGGCCAGCTTGGCGTCGTCCTTCTTCAGGTAGTAGTCGCGGTCCGGCAGGCCCAGGCCGCCCTGGCTCATGTACACAGCGTAGCGGGTCGACTCGCGCTGGTCCTGGCCGATGCCGATCGAGTACGGCGCGCCGACGCCGATTTCCGACAGGTGCGCGATCAGTGCCGGCAGCGCCTTCTTGTCCTTCATCGAGCGGATGCGCTGCAGTTCGCCGGCGAGCGGGCGGATGCCGAGCGCGTCGACTTTTTGCTCGTCCATGTAGCTGGCGTAAAGGTCGCCGATCTTCTGGGTGTCGCTGCCGGCCTTCTTGTGCACATCCTTCTGCGCCGCCTCGATCAGGCCGCGCAGCTGCGGATTGAGGTCGTCGCGCATCTTGGCGAAGGTGCCCCAGCTCGATTTGTCGGCCGGGATCTCGGTCGTCTTGAGCCACTGCCCGTTCAGGTAGGTGAAGAAATCGTCCTGCGCGCGCACGCTCGTATCGATGTACTGCTTGTCGATGCCGGAGATCGGCGCCGCCGGCTTGGCGGTGTCGGCGGCGTTGGCGAAAGCGGCCATCAGGCTCAGGGTCAGGGTGCTCAGCAAATAACGTTTCACAGGATTGTCCTTATGGGGCAGGGAAAAAAGGTGGCGGATAGCCGAAGGGCAAATGTAGCATACCCCCTCGAAAAATTGTTACAACTTCATCTCCAGCTTGATACTCAGGGTGGAGTACGTACGGGCGTTGCTGTAGCCCGACTGCAGCGTGCCGGTGCGGATGTCCTCGAAGGTGCGCCCGCCCAGGTAGTCGTTGGCCAGCAGGTTGTTGGCCGCCACCCGCACCTGGGTCTGGGCCGAAAACTTCCACAGACCGTACAGGTCGAGCTGGCGCTTGGCGCCGCTGCTGACCTGCTCGGCCGGCGTGGTCCGCACCAGGATCGCCGGCGTCCAGTTGTAGCTGCCGCCCACCGTCAGCGGCAGCGCCTTCAGGCGCCAGTCGAGGCCGAAGTTGGCGGTCTGTTTGGCCTGCTGGTCGAGCCGGTTGTCCGGTCCCGGGATGCCGTCCACGCGCGACCAGAAGCGGCTGTAGTTGGCGCGCAGGTCGATGTTGAGGGCGGTGGCCACCACTTCGGTGAGCGGGAATTTCGCTTCCAGTTCGATGCCGCTGGTGCGCGCGTGGCCGATGTTGTTCGGGCTCGACACCCAGCGCTCACCGCGGCTGGTCGTCACGCGCCGCGTTTCGCGCCGCATCAGGTTGTCGATGTCGCGCACGAAGCCGCTCGCCGAGACGATGCCGCTGCGCCCGAGGTAATGCTCGTAGGCCAGGTCCAGGCCCTTGGCCAGTTCCGGCTTCAGGTTCGGGTTGCCCATGCGGTCGGGGCGGAAGAAGTCGTCGACGCTGGAGATGTAGGGCGTGGCGATCAGGTCGTTCAGGTTCGGCGCGCGGTAGCTTTGCGTCAGCGCCGCGCGGATCTGGTCCTTGTCGTGGCCGGGGATGCGCCAGACCGTGTGCAGCACCGGGCTCCATACGCTGCTGGTGTTGCCGACCTCGTTGCCGGGACTGGTCGAGGTGGTGCGGATGCCTTCCCAGCGCAGGCCGACGTAGGCCGACCATTGCGGCGTGATGTCCCACTCGTCCTGCACGAATGCGGCCAGCCGGCGCGTGTCGGCCGTCAGGTTGGCGCCGCTGTCCTCGTCGGCCAGGATGCCGCCGCCGCCTTGCGCCACGTGCTGCTGGTCGCGGTGGTGCGCTTCGATGTCCCAGCCGGCCGCCAGCAGGTGTCCCTTGGCCAGCGGCGTGGTGTACTTGCCGCCGGTGTTGATGCCGCGGTCGCGCGTGGAGTCGGTGTCGAGGTAGGTCCGCAGCGGCGCGCCGGCGCTGTCGAAGGTGCGGCGCTGGCTGTCGCTGTCGCTCTTGCCGCCGCCGAAGCCGAACTTCACGTCGAGCTTGGCGCCGCCTTCCATCTTGTGGACCCAGTTGCCGAAGCCGCGCAGGAAGGTCGAACTAGAACTCGACTGGCCCAGCTGGCGCGCGTAGTCGGGCGCCCGTGCGCCGGCGACCGTCTGCACCAGCGAGCTGTCCGAGTCGGCGGTGTTGCGGTTACTGACCAGGAAGGGCTGGAACGTCAATGTGTCGCCGTCGTCGAAGCGGTACGACAGGCGCGGCGACAGGTGGATGCCGCGCGAGCGCCCTTCGTTCTGGTCGGCGCCGGACTGCGCGCGCAGCAGCACGCCGTCCGCGCTTTCCTCGGTGGTGAGGGAGGTGCTTTCGTTGTGCTGGCGGTGCGCGAACACCGAGCCGCTCAGCAGCCACGTCAGCTTGCCGGATTTGCCCGGCACCGTCAGCGACACGTTGGGGCCGTGGCGGCCCTGCTCGATGCTGTCGGTCAGCTTGAGCTGCACGTCCTTTTGCTGGTAGCCCTCGCGCAGCACGATGTTGATGGTGCCTGCAATCGCCTGGGTGCTGTGCTCGGCCACCGGGCCGCGGATGATCTCGATGCGCTCGACCTGGTCGGGCGAGAGCGATTCGAGCGAAAAGCCGCCTGGCGGGCGCTCGCCGTTGACCAGCATCTGCGTGTAGCCGTTGCCCAGGCCGCGCATGCGCACGCCGCCGCCGCCGCGTCCAGGCCGTCCGCCCACGGTCACGCCGGGCAGGCGCTTGAGGATTTCGCCGATGCTGCTGTCGCCGTTGCGATCCAGTTCCTCGCGCCCGAAGATCATCTTCGACGCCGTCGACAGGCGCCGCGTTTCGATGTCGTTGGCGCGGCTGCCGGCGATGGTCACCTGCTGCAGCTTGCTGTCCGTCGCCGGCTTGGCGCTTACCTTCGCGTCCTGCGCCGCGTCGGGCTGGGCCGCAGCCTCGGCCTGTTGTGCATACGCGTTGGTGGCGACTGATCCCATCAGGGCGAGGCAGGCGAATGGAATCAGGTTCTTCATGGTGAGGCGGATCTATTGCTTTTCGAAAAAGCATTCTAGCCCTTGCCCACCAGCCACAACCGCGCCCTTGCCGTTTTTTACTTTACGATACACAAACTGTTGTATTGCCGGGCAACTTACTTTCCTCGTCCCATGCCGCGGTGTTGTCCCCTACCGTCTTCGGCGCCGCGTTGCGGGGGGCGCTGTTCGCTTTCCGGCACGCGCATCAGCTGCTCGGCCAGCAACGACGCCGCCAGCCGGCGCTGGTTCTCGTCGAGCGCGTCGTTCATGCCAAGCCACAGTTCGCGCAGCGTCTTGTCTTCCTGCGCGCTGGCGCCGGCCTCGGCTTCCAGCGGCCCGTTCAGCTAGCGTAGTTCCACCTGCGGCGCGTCGAGTCCCGTTGTCAGCGCCAGCTGCAGGCGTTCGCGCCGGACCTGACGCTCGCGCAGGATCGCCTTGCTGCGGCTCTCCACCTGTTGCCACAGGGTCTGTTGGTTGGGCGTCAGGTTAAGCGATTTTTTTCAGTTCCGACGCCATCGGCAGCAGGACGTCGGCGCGCAGGTTCATCACGGGCGCACCAAAAGCGGCAATGCAGGCACCGGCCAGCAATGCAATTGCTAACGAGCGGCGAAGGGGAAAGTTCATTGACGGCTCCTTGGGCGAAAAAAAACCCATGGGGAACCATGGGCTAAACCACTCAAAACGGTGGGAGGGAGAAACGCCGAAACTATAAGCTGACATTCCGACATTAATATTGAACATTACATTTGCTTACTGGTGTGGCGGCGGGCGGCCCATCCTGGCCGTTCACTTTTCTCAAACCATGAATCCAGCGAGCGCGTCGGGAGCGTCTACATCGCCGCGCGATTTCATCTACTTACGGCCCACTGCGGAGAAGATCGCCGACCTCAGCCGCCGAGCCGCGGCTATAGGCCCGAGTTGCTTTCCCCCGCCTGAAACTGTGGGGTGACGCCTGCAATTTACCCTGCGAGCGAACACAAGCGCGTCAAACTATTGCATAATTGAATACAAAATTACTTTCGATAAACGCGATGGCCCAGCCAAGGGCCGATGCCCGCCGCGCTGACTCTCCTACCTGCTCGGACTATATGAATTTCTCCATTGCCGCACCTAAAACACGCCAACCCGCCCCCGTTCCATCGGCCGCCGCACCATTGGCGTCGGCGGGCTCACCCCTGCCGCTGGTGGTCGACCTTGACGGAACCCTGACGCCGACCGACACACTGATCGAGTCGGTCGTGCAACTGG
Organism: Burkholderiales bacterium; assembly: GCA_038248405.1. Lineage (GTDB taxonomy): Bacteria > Pseudomonadota > Gammaproteobacteria > Burkholderiales > Burkholderiaceae_D > JAFCUW01. Next base: position 102,654 of record JBBRXM010000005.1, on the reverse strand, counting down.
TAAAGCAGCAACCGCTGCTACTCTTTAAGTTGCCCTTTTGGCTGATGCGAGGGCGCGCAGCCTTCAAGCACGAAGTGGCCTCGCGCACGGCGTTCGCAGCGGACTCGCTGCCGCTACAGCAAGACCTGCTGGCGTTCCTGATCGCTGAAAAGGCCAGCGGCCGGCGTATCGTTCTGGCCACGGCGGCGCACGCCAGCATCGCCGACGCCATCGCCACCCGGCTCGGCCTGTTTGATCAGGTCCTCGCCAGCGACGCGGGACGCAATCTGAAGGGCGCCGAAAAGCTGCAGGCGATCCGTGAACACGTCGGCCAACATTTTGTCTATGCCGGCGATAGCCGGGCCGACCTGCCGGTCTGGCAAGCGGCCGATGCCGCGATCCTGGTAGGGGCGTCGAAGAAAGTGGCGAACCTTGCCCGCGGCATGACCCGGATCGAACGCGAATTTCCGAAGCCGCGCACCAGCCTGGCGCTGTGGATGCGCGCGATGCGCGTGCACCAGTGGGCCAAGAACCTGCTCCTGCTCGTTCCGATGGTGACTGGATTCGTTTTTTCCGACCTCAGCCGATTGGCCGCGATCGCGCTCGCGTTCATGGCGTTTTCCCTGGCCGCGTCCGCGACCTACATGGTCAACGACTTGTGGGATCTCGATAGCGACCGCGTCCATCCCCGCAAGCGCAACCGGCCATTCGCCAGCGGCAGTATCGGCATCGCCCCCGGCCTGGCGGTTGCCGCGCTGGCGTTGGCGACAGCCTTGCTGCTCGCGGCACAAGTGTCGACCGCCTTTTTGCTGATTCTGTTGCTGTATCTGTTCATGACCAGCGCCTACAGCTGGTCGCTGAAAACGTATGTCCTCATCGATGTCCTGATGCTGTCGATGCTGTACACGCTGCGCATTCTGGCCGGCGCGATCGCGGTGCAGGTAACGACCAGCTCGTGGCTGCTGGCGTTTTCGGTGTTCATTTTTTTCAGTCTCGCCCTGGTCAAGCGCTGTTCCGAGCTGGTCATGCTGGGCCAGTCCGGGCGCACCGCAGCAAGCGGGCGCGACTACCGCATCAGCGACCTGGTGGTGCTGTGGCCGCTGGGAGTTGGATCGTCGCTTAGTGCGATCGTCGTGCTGGGCTTGTTTATCAGCGCGCCATCGACCCAGGCCAAATATGCCAGCGGGCAGCTGCTCTGGCTGCTGGCGATCGGCATGATCTATTGGAGTGCACGGCTCTGGATCAAGACTGCGCGTGGCGAAATGCACGACGACCCGCTGGTCTTTGCGCTAAAGGATTTTGGCAGCTGCGTGTCGATCGGACTGATGATCTGCGTCACGCTGGCCGCCCACTTCCTGGTGCTTGCATGAAGCGCATCGAAGCGGTCATGCGCCACGACTGGCTGCCGGCCCTGCTGGTAATGCTGTGCGCCGGCCTGCTGTTTTTCGGCGCGCCCGGGGGCGGCGCCTTTGAATGGAGCGACGCGCCACGGCACGCCCTGAACGGCGTATTCGTCAAGGATGCGTTCGCCGCACTCCCCTTGCATGATCCTACTGGCTATGCCTACCGTTACTATGGCCAGTACCCTGCCCTGACGATCCTGTTTTATCCGCCGCTGTTCTATTTCCTCAGCGCGCCGTTCTATGCACTGTTCGGCGTGTCCCACGCCACCGCATTGTCAGTCGTCGCCGTACATTACTTGTTCTTCGCTTGGGGCAGCTGGGTCCTGTTTCGCTTCTGGCTCGGGCGCTGGCAGGCCGCCGCCGCCGCGCTGATGCTGGTGGCGTCGCCCGAAATCGCCTCATGGGGGCGCCAGGTGATGCTCGAAATTCCGGCGTTCGCGTTTCTGATCTGGTCCGCCGTGTATTTCACGCGCTACCGGCGCGAACAGCGCATCGGCTGGCTGTACCTGGCGGCGGCACTGCTGGTGCTGGCGATGTACACCAAGCTCAGTACCTGTTTCATGGCTGCCGTCTTCGCCGGCACACTGCTGGCGCAACGGCGCGGCGCCCTGCTGCGCGACCGCCACACGTGGTTCATCTGCCTCATCGCCGGCGTCGCGCTGGTGCCGCTGATCTTCATCACCGTCAAGTTTGGCCAGGCGAACCTGCAGTCGGTCACTGGGATTGCTGACTCCGCCGCGTCGCGCGGCTCGCTCAGCGGATGGCTGTGGTACCTCAAACAGTTACCCGGTCAACTCGGCTGGCCGCTCACTGTCGTCGCCAGCGTGGGCGCCGTGTTCGCCCTGCTGCGACGCCGCCAGACGGCCCTGGCGCAGACCGACCTGCTGTTCTGGGCGCTGTGGTTCGGCTGCGGCTATCTGTTTTTCTCGGCGATCGACCTGAAGGAAGCGCGTCACAGCATTTTCATCCTGCCTGCCGCGGTCATCAGCGCGTCGGCCCTGCTTGCGCGCCTGCCCTCGCCGCGCGGGTCGGCCGCGGCGTTGGGCCTGCTGGCGCTGGCGGTGGCCGCGCAAACGGTATTGCTGCGGCCGGTCTTGTACGTCAAGGGCTACGCCGAAGCGGCCAACTACGTCGCGCTCCATGCACCGCGCACCAGCGCGGTGCTGTTTTCCGGATACCGCGACGGCTCCTTCGTGTTCAACGTGCGCAGCCACGAAGAGCGGCGCGATCTGACGGTGGTGCGCGCCGACAAGCTGTTGCTGAAGGTCGCCGTGCGGCGCGAGTTGGGCGTGCAGCAAAACAACCTTACGGAAGCGGAAATTGGCGAACAGATCAACCAATTGGGCATCCACTATGTCGTCGCGCAGCCCGGATTCTGGAACGACCTCGAGGCGATGCAACGCTTCGAGCGGGTGCTGGCCTCCTCGCAGTTCGAGCAAGTAGCGCGCATCCCAACCCCTGCCAACTTCAACGCGCACGAAAAGGAACTGGTGATTTACCGTAACCTTGGGCAAGTCCATCAAGGGTCGGTGCGGCAAGACATCGAGGTGCCCATCATCGGCAGCGTAATCCGCGCGAAGTAACTCCTCGATGCCGTCCTGAACACGCCGACGCCCGATGCGCCGGCGGCTAAGCGGCGCATCAAACTGGGGGCGAAAAAAAAGCCGGGCTGCGCAGGCAGTCCGGCTTTTCCTCGACCTTTACGGCATCAGTTGTTCAACTGCTTCGCATCGACCAGCTTGTCTTTGTACGAATCGAAGATCCTGACCAGCGCATCGCGCATCGCGAATTTCGGTTCCCAGTTCAGATCGACCCTGGTACCTTCGATTTTCGGCACTCGGTTCTGCACGTCCTGATAGCCCTTGCCGTAATAGGCGCCCGCGCTGGTGTCGATCAGCTTGACCAGCTTGGCCGTTTCGCGGTACTCGGGATATTCGGCCGCGAGATCGAGCATCATGGTCGCCAGTTCGCGAATCGAGAAATTGTTGGTCGGGTTGCCGACGTTGTAGATCTTCCCGGTGGCGATGCCGCCTTCATTGGCAATAATCCGCACCAACGCATCGATGCCATCATCGACGTACGTGAATGAACGCTTCTGCGCACCGCCGTCGACCAGCTGGATGTTCTCACCGCGCACGATATGGCCGAGGAACTGGGTCAGCACGCGCGACGAGCCTTCTTTCGGCGTATGGATCGAGTCGAGCCCGGCACCGATCCAGTTAAACGGCCGGAACAGCGTGAAGTTCAGGCCTTCCATGCCGTAGCCCCAGATTACGCGGTCCATCAACTGCTTGGCGCAGGCGTAGATCCAGCGCGGCTTGTTGATTGGACCGTACACCAGGTCAGATGCTTCCGGATCGAATTCGGCGTCCGGGCTCATGCCGTACACTTCGGACGTGGAAGGGAAGATCAGATGCTTGCCGTACTTGTGGGCAGAGCGCACGACCGGCAGGTTCGCCTCGAAGTCGAGTTCGAACACGCGCAGCGGATCGGTGACGTAAGTCGACGGCGTCGCGATTGCCACCAGCGGCAGGATCACGTCGCACTTCTTGACGTGATACTCGACCCATTCCTTGTTGATCGTAATGTCGCCTTCGAAGAAGTGCATGCGCGACTTGTACGATTCATTTTCCAGCAGATCCTGGATGCGCTCGGACTGCATGTCCATTCCATACACGTGCCAGTCGGTTGTTTCCAGGATACGCTTGGAGAGGTGGTGACCGATGAATCCGTTGACACCGAGTATGAGGACTTTTTTCATTTTAAAAGGGGCGCTACGCTGGCCGAATGGTGGACCAAGAATTATACCACTCCCGAAAACTGGTCAGCCCGGTCTCCAGCGCCGTTGTCGGCTTGTAGCCGACCCAGGCTTGCAGCTTGCTGGTGTCGGCATGGGTTGCCGCGACGTCGCCCGGCTGCATCGGCTGGAAATCCAGGGCGGCCGTTACGCCCAGCACCTTTTCGAGCGTGCGAATGAAATCGACCACCTTGACCGGCTGGTTGTTGCCGATATTGAATACCCAGTGGGGCGGCACACCCTCATCCGGGCGCGGCTTGAACAGCAAGCGCACCACGCCCTCGACGATATCGTCGATGTAGGTGAAGTCGCGCCGGAGTTGCCCCTCCGCGAAGACGGGAATCGTTTCGCCTTTCAGCAGTTTTTCGGTAAAACTGAAGTAGGCCATGTCGGGCCGGCCCCACGGTCCGTACACGGTGAAAAAGCGCAGGCCCGTCGCCGGCAGGCGGTACAGATGGCTGTACGAGTACGCCATCAGTTCGTTGGCCTTCTTGGTCGCCGCGTACAGCGACACCGGCTCGTCGGTCTGATCGTCTTCACTGAACGGTACCTTGGCGTTGCCACCGTACACACTGCTGCTGCTGGCGTACAGCAGGTGCTCGATCCGGTTCAGCCGACACGCTTCGAGCATATGGCCGAACGCCACCAGGTTCGACTGCACATAGGCGCTCGGGTTCTTCAGCGAGTAGCGCACCCCTGCCTGGGCTGCCAGGTGCACCACCAGGGTCGGCTTGACCCGTTCGAACAATGCCGTCACTTGTGCGGCATCGGCAAGTTCGACGGTCAGGCATGCGACACCTGCCGGTTCCAGCAGCGCCTTGACGCGGTCAGTCTTGAGGCGCGGATCGTAGTAGTCGTTGAAGTTGTCGCAACCGACTACCGCGTGGCCCATCGACGCCAGCCGGGCTGCAACGAAACTGCCAACGAAACCAGCGGCGCCGGTGACCAGTATGGTGTGCTTGCCGGGCGTCATGCGCGCAATTCCCTGCTGGTGCGGCCGATGCCTTGGTACGACAGGCCAGCCGCTGCGACGGTCTCCGGGTCGTATATATTGCGCCCGTCGAATACCGCTTTGCGGCGCAGCGCTTGCGCCAGGTAGCCAAAATCGGGCGAGCGGAACTCCTTCCATTCGGTCACCAGCACCAGCACGTCGGCGTCGTCGACCGCCTCCTTTGCGGACTCGGCGATGCGCAACATTCGCTGGCAGCACGCCGCGCCATGTTCGCCGGCCAGGATGCGCCCGGCCTCTTCATTGGCGACCGGATCGTACGCACGCACCTTGGCGCCAGCGGCAAACAGTGCGCGCACCAGCACCAGGCTCGGCGACTCGCGCATGTCGTCGGTGTTCGGTTTGAACGACAAGCCCCATAGCGCAATGGTCTTGCCGGCCAATTGTTCGACGCCGCCGAAATAGCGACACAGCTTGGTGTACAGGACGTTTTTCTGCGCCTCGTTGACCTTTTCCGTCGCATCCAGGATGTGCAGGTGCTGGTCATGGTCGGCGGCGGTCTTGATCAGCGCCTTGACGTCCTTCGGGAAGCAGGATCCGCCATAACCCATGCCCGCGTACAGGAATTGCGAGCCGATGCGCGGATCCATGCCCATGCCCTGGCGCACCGCTTCGATGTCCGCCCCCAGCAGCTCGGCCAGGTTGGCCAGTTCGTTCATGAAACTGATCCGGGTGGCCAGCATGGCGTTGGCCGCGTACTTGGTCAGTTCTGCACTGCGGATGTCCATCTCCACCAGTTTTTCGTGATTGCGGCTGAATGGCGCATACAGCTGACGCATCAGCTTGGTGCCGCGCGGATCGCTGCTGCCGACGACGATGCGGTCGGGTCGCATGAAGTCCTCGATCGCCGCACCCTCTTTCAAGAATTCGGGGTTGCTCACTACTGAAAAATCGACGCTGGCGCCGCGCGCGCGCAATTGCTCGGCGATGGCCTCACGCACCTTGTCGGCGGTTCCGACCGGCACGGTCGACTTATCGACGATCACGATCGGTTTGTCGATGCGCTGGCCGATGCTGCGCGCAGCCGACAGAATATGGGTCAAGTCAGCACTGCCATCCTCATCGGGAGGCGTGCCCACCGCCAGGAAGATCACGTCAGCGTGCGTCACCGCGTCGTCGTAGCTGGTGGAAAAGACCAGGCGGCCGGCCATCGCATTGCGCGCTACCAGCGCATCCAGACCCGGTTCGTGGATCGGAATGCCGCCCGACTGCAGCAAAGCGATCTTTGCGGCATCGACGTCGAGACAAAGCACGGTATTGCCGACGTCGGCGAAACAGGCGCCCGATACCAGGCCCACGTAGCCTGTGCCGATAATGGAGATTTTCATAGTCTTTAGGTTGTCATTCTTGGTGAGGAGGCGTCAACGATCGCCGCGGTACATCGCTGCCCGAGAATAAACCACGATCATGAAAAAAAGCAAAAGCGACCAGAAAAATGCGCATTTGCACGCCCCGGGCGTGACAGTAGGTTGTTTTCGAGCAACAAATGCCAAGCATCCGGCTCGACACAAGTTGTTGCGGTAGAATTATACTTTCAATTTTACTACGGGTAAATGGCGGTGTAGATACTAATTGGCAACCTCATGCCGTTTCAGTTATTGTCGCCTTTTCACCTCGCCTCATCGAAACGCCGCGCCCCGCCCGGCAGCCAGGACAAAATGAAGTTACTGACGTTCAGCACCCTGTTTCCCAATACCGAGCAGCCAAACCACGGCATTTTCGTGGAAACGCGCCTGCGCTACCTGCTTGCCAGCGGCAAGGCCGAATCGCGCGTGGTGGCGCCGATACCTTGGTTCCCTCTCGCGCATCCCCGTTTCGGCAGCTATGCCAAGTATGCGCGTGCGCCAGCCAAGGAAGTGCGGCACGGCATCGACGTTGTCCATCCCCGCTACATCAGCCTGCCGAAAATCGGCATGGAGGTGGCGCCCATGTTGCTGGCGCAGGGCGCCAAGCCGGCCATTGGCCGCATCCTCGATGAAGGGTACGACTTCGATGTGATCGACGCCCACTATTTCTACCCGGACGGGGTGGCCGCCATCATGCTGGGCAAATACTTCAACAAGCCGGTCGTGGTGACGGCGCGCGGCACCGATATCAATCTGATTCCGCAATACCGCCTGGCACGCAAGATGGTGCTATGGGCGGCCGGTAAGGCTGACGGCATCATTACCGTCTGCAACGCGCTGAAGGACGAGATGGTACAGCTGGGCGTGCCCGCCGATACCATCACTCCGCTGCGCAACGGCGTGGACCTGCAACGTTTTCATCCGACCGATCGCGCGGCAGCGCGCGCTGCGCTCGGCCTGACGCAGTTCACGTTGCTTTCGGTCGGTGTACTCGATCCGCGCAAAGGGCACGACTTGGCGATCAATGCGCTGGCCATGATGCCCGATGTCCACTTGCTCATTGCCGGCATCGGTCCGGAAGAGCGCAGGCTGAAAAACCTCGCAGAGCAGCCCGGCGTGGCCGGTCGGGTAACCTTCCTCGGCGCGGTGCCGCAAACCGAGTTGCGGGGATACTACAACGCTGCCGACGCGATGGTGCTCGCGTCCAGTCGCGAAGGCTGGGCCAACGTGTTGCTTGAGTCGATGGCGTGCGGCACCCCCGTCGTCGCGACAAATGTATGGGGCACGCCGGAAGTGGTCACCGCACCTGAAGCCGGCGTCTTGATGAAAGAGCGCTCGCCGAGGGGATTGGCCGACGCGGTCAATCAACTGCGCGCCAACTACCCCGAGCACGCGGCGACGCGCCGCTACGCCGAGGGATATAGCTGGGACGACACTACCCAGGGCCAGCTTGACTTGTTCTCCAGGCTGATCGACGGACGCGGCCGCAGCGGCGCCGCCGCTGGTTCGTCAGTGCGCTCGCTGGCGTCCAAATAGACGCGCCAGCGCGCAACTAGCGCCGGTGCATGCGCGCCGGGCCTGGTCGACCTGATCAGGCAGGACGGGCTACGCGGGCAGTAGCGGAGACCGCCGTATATACCATTCCCGAAAACGCGCCAGCCCCGTCTCCAGCGGCGTGTCCGGCGCGTAGCCGGTCCACGCCTGCAGCCGGCGCGTGTCGGCGTGGGTGGCGGCGACGTCGCCCGGCTGCATCGGCTGGAACTCGAGCGCCGCGCGCACCCCCAGCACCCGTTCGAGCGCGCCGATGAAGTCGAGTACCTTCACCGGCCGCTCGCTGCCCACGTTCACGACCCAGTGCGGGGCCCCACCAACGCCGGCGCCGCCGTCGGGCGGCGGTTTGAACAGCAGCCGCACCACCGCCTCGACGATGTCGTCGATATAGGTGAAGTCGCGCCGCAGCTGGCCCTCCGCATACACGGTGATCGGCTCGCCCTTGAGCATCTTTTCGGTGAAGCTGAAGTAGGCCATGTCGGGCCGCCCCCACGGCCCGTAGACGGTGAAAAAGCGCACCCCCGTCGCCGGCAGCCGGTACAGGTGGCTGTAGGCGTGCGCCATCAGTTCGTTGGCCTTCTTGGTCGCCGCGTACAGCGACACCGGCGTGTCGGTCGGATCGATCTCGCTGAACGGCACCTTGGTATTGCCGCCGTACACGCTGCTGCTGCTGGCGTACAGCAGGTGCTCGACCCGGTAGCGCCGGCATGCCTCCAGCACGTGGCCGAAACCGACCAGGTTCGATTGCAGGTAGGCGCCCGGATTGCCCAGCGAATGGCGCACCCCCGCCTGCGCCGCCAGGTGCACCACCAGCGTCGGCTGCACGCGCTGGAACAGCGCCGCCACCTGCACCGGGTCGGTCAGCTCGGCCGCCCGGCACGGCACTTCCAGCGGCCCCAGCAGCTCGCGCACGCGGCGGATCTTCAGGCGCGGATCGTAATAGTCGTTGAAATTGTCGCAGCCGGCGACGTGGTGCCCGAGCGCGGCCAGGCGCGCCGCCACGAAGCTGCCGATGAAGCCGGCCGCGCCGGTCACCAAGATCGTGTGCTTGCCAGGGGTCATGTTCGATAGTCCTGTCCAGTTGGCGGCGCGTGACCGATGTGGCACGACGGCTCAAGCCTGACAGAAGCGGGCCGCCGGGAAGTGATCTTGGTCAGCAGGAGCGTGCTCTGTCGCCGCCGTGCGGCCGCGCGCGCGGCCGCAATCGCGTCTATACTGGAATCGAAGGCGCACCGCCGCCAGCGCAATTACCAACCGAACACACCGGAATCGGAACCGTCATGGGCAGAGTACTGAAAAATTCCGGCCTGGTCGGCTTCGGTCTGGTTGCCGGCGTTGCCGTGTCGATGCAGTTCTCCGCGCTGGCGCAAAAACCGGTCGAGCCGGCCATGCCGCTCGACGAGCTGCGCCAGCTGGCCGACGTGTATGGCCTGATCAAGACCGATTACGTCGAAGCGGTCGACGACAAGAAGCTGCTCACCGAAGCCATCGCCGGCATGGTCGCCTCGCTCGACCCGCACTCGGCCTACCTCGACAAAAAAGCCTACCGCGAACTGCGCGAAGGCACCGAGGGCAAGTTCGTCGGCCTCGGCATCGAGATCGCCGAAGGCGGCGACGGCTACATCCAGATCGTCGCCCCGATCGAGGATTCGCCGGCCTGGCGCGCCGGCATCAAGGCCGGCGACATGATCACCCGCATCGACACCTTCACGGTACAGGGCCTCGGCATCGACGAGGCGATCAAGAAGATGCGCGGCGACCCGCACACCAGGGTCACGCTGACGGTATTGCGCCAGGGCGCGCCGGCGCCGCTGTCCTTCGTCATCGTGCGCGAGGAAATCGTCCAGCACAGCGTCAAGGCGAAGATCGTCGAACCGGGCTACGGCTGGCTGCGCGTGTCGCAGTTCCAGGAGCCGACCGTCGACGACCTCGCCGCCCGCGTCAAAGCCCTGTACAAGCAGGAGCCGAACCTGAAGGGCCTGGTGCTCGACCTGCGCAACGACCCCGGCGGCCTGCTGCAGGGCGCCGTCGGCGTCTCGGCCGCGTTCCTGCCCAAAGACGCCGAGATCGTCTCCACCAACGGCCAGCTGCCGGACTCGAAGCAAAGCTTCTACGGCCGCGCCGAGTACTATTCGCTGCGCGGCGACAGCGACGCGCTGGCCACCCTGCCGGCCGCGGCCAAGACGGTGCCGCTGGTGGTGCTGGTCAACACCGGTTCGGCGTCCGCATCGGAAATCGTCGCCGGCGCGCTGCAGGACTACAAGCGCGCCGCCATCATCGGCAGCCAGACCTTCGGCAAGGGCTCGGTGCAGACCATCCGCCCGCTCGCCGGCGACGCCGCCGTCAAGCTCACCACCGCGCGCTACTACACGCCGGCCGGCCGCTCGATCCAGGCGCGCGGCATCGTGCCCGATTTCCTGGTCGACGAAAACGCCGACGGCGACGGCGTCAACGCGCTGCGCGTGCGCGAAGCGGACCTGCGCAAGCACCTCGCCAACGACCGCAGCAAGGAAGAAGCCAAGGCCGCGCGCGACGAGGCCGAGGACGAGCTGCGCATCATCGCCATGGAGCGCAAGCGCAAGCCGCTCGAATACGGCAGCGCCGACGACTTCCAGCTAAGGCAGGCGCTCAACCACCTCAAGGGGCTGCCGATGCAGCTGTCGAAACAGGCCGCCGCCCCCAAGTTGGCGCACCACGACAAGCAGGTGCCATCGCATTGAGCCGAAACAGGGTGGCCCCCGCCCTGCAGCCTCAAATCCCCCGCGCGCTATGCGGATGTGTAGAATATGAGCGACGCCAGCGCGCGCCTGGCCTATCCATTTGAAAGCACCACCATGAAACAAGTTGTCATCAGCGGCACTGGCCTGTTCACGCCGCCCTACTCGATCTCGAACGAAGAACTGGTGGTGGCCTTCAACGCCTACGCCGAACAGTTCAACGCCGACAACGCCGCCGCCATCGCCGCCGGCGAACTCAATGCCATCGAAGGCTCGAGCGCCGCCTTCATCGAAAAAGCCTCCGGCATCAAGTCGCGCTACGTGATGGAGAAGGAAGGCATCCTCGATCCGGCGCGCATGACGGCGCGCATCGCCGACCGGCCGGACGAGGCATTGTCGCTGCAGGCGGAGATCTGCGTGGCGGCCGCGCGCGACGCGCTGGCGCGGGCCGGGCGCAGCGCCGCCGACATCGACATGGTGCTCGTCGCCTGCAGCAACATGCAGCGCGCCTATCCGGCGATGGCCGTCGAAGTGCAGGAAGCGCTCGGCATCGACGGCTACGGTTTCGACATGAACGTCGCCTGTTCGTCGGCCACCTTCGGCATCCAGACCGCGATGGCGGCAGTGCAAAGTGGCCAGGCCCGCGCGGTGCTGGTGCTCAATCCCGAAATCACCAGCGGCCACCTCAACTTCCGCGACCGCGACAGCCACTTCATCTTCGGCGACGCCTGCACCGCGCTGGTGATCGAAGGCGCCGACGACGCCGTCGGCGAACACCAGTTCGAGATCCTCGAATCGAAGCTCAAGACCAAGTTCTCCAACAACATCCGCAACAACTTCGGCTTCATGAACCGCTTCGACGAGTCCGGTGTGGGCAAGCCGGACAAGCTGTTCCGCCAGCAGGGGCGCAAGGTGTTCAAGGAAGTGTGCCCGATGGCCGCCGAGATGATCCGCGACACGGTGACGGCGGCCGGCCTCGAAGTGACCCAGGTATCGCGCTACTGGCTGCACCAGGCCAACCTCAGCATGAATTTGCTGATCACCAAGATGCTGCTCGGGCGCGAGGCCGAGGCGGGCGAAGCGCCGGTCATCCTCGACACCTACGCCAACACCTCGTCGGCCGGCTCGATCATCGCCTTCCACAAGTACCAGGACGACATGGCGCCGGGCGCGCTGGGCGTGATCTGCTCGTTCGGCGCCGGCTACTCGATCGGCTGCGTGGTGGTACGCAAAAAGTAATCAAGGGGTCAGACCCCGGTGTTTCCTTTGGGGGGTCTGACCCCGGTTTGCGTTGGCCGCGGCACACCGGGGTCAGACCCTAAAAGAAAAAACGGGTCTGACCCCTGAACCACCAACCCGCAACAACGAGACCGTCGTCCTCGCGAAGCGGGGATCCATGCAGCGCCAGCAGATCGGTGCATCGGCCTCAGTATGGGTCCCCGCTGCGCGAGGATGACGTACGTTAGGTGGCCAGCCTTCCGGAACTAACAGGCGATGTTTGGGGTCTGACATATGTCAGACCCGCACTTCACAAGCGCACCGCCAGCTCCGCACCTTCCCTGATCGCCCGCTTCGCATCGAGTTCCGCCGCCAGCGCCGCCCCGCCGATCTTGTGGAACTTCGGCCCGCCGCTCTCCCCTTCCGCCGGCATCAGCTCCGTCAGGCTGTCCTGCCCCGCGCAGATCACCACGTTGTCGACCTCGATCAGCTTCTGCTCGCCGCCCACGGTGATGTGCAGGCCCTGGTCGTCGATGCGGTCGTACTGCACGCCCGCCATCATCACCACGCCGTTGCGCTGCAAGGTGGCGCGGTGCACCCAGCCGCTGGTCTTGCCCAGGCCCGCACCGAGCCTGGACGTCTTGCGCTGCATGAGATAGACCTGGCGCACCGGATGCGGCGGCGCCGGCGGCACCAGGCCGCCCTTGGTGGTGGCCTGCAGGTCGACGCCCCACTCGCGCGTCCACTCCGACACCGGCACCGGCAGCGCATGCGCGGGATCGTGCAGCAGGTACTCGCCGACGTCGAAGCCAATGCCGCCGGCACCGATGATGGCCACGCGCTTGCCGACCGGCGCCTTGTTCGCCACCACGTCGACGTACGACAGCACCTTCGGATGCCCGATCCCCTCGATGGGCGGCATGCGCACCTTGATGCCGGTGGCGACGATGACGTCGTCGTAGCCGCCGGCGAGCAGCTGCGCGCGCGTGACGCGCTGGCCGAGCATCACTTTCACGCCCGTCAGTTCGAGCTTGCGGCGGAAGTAGCGGATCGTTTCGCTGAACTCCTCCTTGCCGGGAATCTGCATGGCGATCTTGAACTGCCCGCCGATGCTGTCGCTGCCGTCGAACAGCGTGACGTCGTGGCCGCATTCGGCCGCCACCGTCGCCGCCGACAGCCCGGCGGGGCCGGCGCCCACCACCGCCACCTTCTTCGGCGCGCCGGTCTTCCTGTAGACCAGCTCCGTCTCATGGCAGGCGCGTGGATTGACCAGGCAGCTGGCGCGCTTGTTGGCGAAGGTGTGGTCCAGGCAGGCCTGGTTGCAGCCGATGCAGGTGTTGATTTCGTCCATGCGCCCGCTGGCGGCCTTGACGACGAAATCCGGGTCGGCCAGGAAGGGGCGCGCCATCGACACCAGGTCGGCGTCGCCGCGCGCGAGGATGTCCTCGGCGTCGGCCGGCATGTTGATGCGGTTCGAGGCCACCACGGGGATGGTCACTTCGCGGCGCAATCGCCCGGCCACGCTGGCAAAGGCGCCGCGCGGCACCGAGGTGACGATGGTCGGCACGCGCGCCTCGTGCCAGCCGAAGCCGGTGTTGAGGATGGTCACGCCGGCCTGCTCGAGCGCGCGCGCCACCGTCACCACCTCGTCCCAGGTATTGCCGCCGTCGACCAGGTCGAGCAGCGAGTGGCGGTACATGATGATGAAATCCGGGCCCACCTTGGCGCGGATGCTCTTGACGATGTCGACCGGCAGGCGCATGCGGTTCTCGATGCTGCCGCCCCAGGCGTCGGTGCGCTGGTTGGTGCGGGCGCACAGGAACTGGTTGAGCAGGTAGCCTTCGCTGCCCATCACTTCGACGCCGTCGTAGCCGGCCAGCCTGGCCAGCCTGGCGCAGCGGGCGTAGGCGGCGATCGTCTTGGCGATGCCGCGTTCGGTCAGCGCGCGCGGCTTGAAGGGTGAGATCGGCGACTTCACGTTCGAGGCCGACACCACCAGCGGCTGGTAGCCGTAGCGGCCGGCGTGCAGGATCTGCATCAGGATCTTGCCGCCCTCGGCATGCACGGCGCTGGTGACGCGGCGGTGGTTGAGGACGTCGCCGGCGAAGTTGAGGGTGCCGCCGAAGGGCAGCAGCCAGCCTTCGCGGTTGGGCGAGATGCCGCCGGTGACGATCAGGCCGACGCCGCCACGGGCGCGCTCGCGGTAGAACTCGGCCAGCTTGCCGTAATTGTAGAAGCGGTCTTCGAGGCCGGTGTGCATCGAGCCCATGATGACGCGGTTGCGCAGCGTGGTGAAGCCGAGGTCGAGCGGGGCGAGCAGGTGCGGGTAGGTGGTGGTCATGGGATCGCATGTAAAGACGCGGAGATCGCGGCACCCCGCATTAAAACCCACTTCTGTAGATTCAGGTTTCTAATTTTCGGTTTCGGCAAGGGTGCGCACGCGAGACGCTTCGCTTGTCACAGGGCATGCTTTACCGTAGGCTGGGAAGATGATTGCGCGACTCTGCCTTTGCCTGCTGATGCTGTGCGCGCTGCCCGGGTGGGCGGCGCCGGCGGTGGCGGTCGGCGTCGAGCGCGCCGACGGCGTCTACCGGATCACGGCGCGCGGCGAGGTAGCGGCGGCGCCGGCGGCGGTGTGGCGCATCCTCACCGACTACGAGCACCTGGCCGAATTCGTGCCGGACCTGGAGCGCGTGCGGGTGCTCTCGCGCAGCGGCGACGAGGCGCTCATCGAGCAGTTCGGCGTGGCGCGCTTCCTGTTTTTCCAGCGCGCGATCCGGCTGGTGGTGCAGGTGCACGAACAGCCGATCACGCGGATCGACATCAGCCTGGTGGACGGCGACATGAAGGTGTACCGCTGCAGCTGGCAGCTGACGGCGGTGCCGGAGACGGGCGGCACGCGGGTCGACTACAGCGGCACGCTGGCGCCGAAGTTCTACGTGCCGGGGATGCTGGGCTCGAACATGATCCGCGCCGATATCGAGAGGATGATGAGCGCCGTGATGCGGCGCCTGGACCGGCCCGGTTAAGGCCACGAAATTCAGCGCCGTCGTCAAGAAAGGCTGCTGTAGCTTGGCGGTCGCGATTTCTGCCTACGCCGGATAACTCTCGCGGTCGCGCAATTCGGCGAACGCCTCGATGCTGCCGATCTTGACCGTCAGCGCATTCATCCTGCTTTGCGGCGTCATCGGGCGCCAGGCGAACTGCCACTCGTGCTCGTGCGCTTCGGCGACGCTCTTGGTGAAGGCGGCGCCGAGCGCGGCGCGCACGCCGTATTCGACTTCGCCGTCGATGCCGGCCCAGCTGGGCAGCGTGCGCTGCACCGCGCGGTGCAGGCGTTCGCCGAACTCCTCGGTGTTATGAATGACCAGGCAGCTGTCGGCCTGCCCCAGCAAGTCGAACAGGGACTTGTCCCAGACGGTCGACAGCGACAGCGTCAGGCATTGGTTGGCCGGCACCAGCTTGAACTGGCCCTCGCGCAGCGCCAGTTCGAGCTCGGCGCGCTGGCCGTAACGGTACAGGGTGGGTGGTCGTTGGTAGTCGTGCATGATTATGTGGTCCGGTAATGGGTCAGCGGCCAAGCGCGCGGCGCGCGTCGTGCGCGATCCGCATGTGCTTGGACGCGATGAAAATTTCGCGCAGCAGGAAACTGAAGCTGCCGATCAGTGCCACCATCGCCAGCACGAAGCTGGCGGCGATGTACTTGTCGAGTGGAAGGCTGGTGGTGTCGCCCAGGAACAGCATCGCAATGACCAGGCAGATCAGCAGGCCGCAGGCGGTCGACAGCGTGATGGCGGTGTTGATCAGGTGCGCGCGGCCGTACAGGATATCGAGTTCGGTGGTGTAACTGGCGTCGTGCCCGGTTTCGAGCCGGTCCTCCAGTACCCGCGAACGGTCGATGATGCGCGCCAGCCGGTTGGTCAGCACCGTCAGCTTGGTGGCCACGCCGGTGAGCAGGAATACCGGCGCAATCGCCAGCTGGATCACGTGCCCGATATCGCTGATCTGGATGTTCATGGAAAATCTTGTCGGTGTTTAATCGAAACGCCAGTGTAGCAGCCGCGCTTCATTCGAAACGGCCGAGCCGGCGGAACTGCTCGGTGGCGGCCACCAGCGCCTGCGAGATGCCGAGCTCGAGTGCGCCGTGGCCGGCGTCGGCAATCATCCGCAGCTTCGAGCCGGGCCAGGCCTGGTGCAGCCGGTAGGCCGACACCGGCGGGCAGATGACGTCGTAGCGGCCCTGCACGATCACGGCCGGCAAGTGGGCGATGCGGCCGAGATCGCGCATCAGCTGGCCTTCTTCGAAAAAGCCCAGGTTGGCCATGTAGTGCGATTCGAGGCGGCCGACCCCGAGGTCGAGCGTGTCGGAGACCTGGTCTTCCGGCTGCGGCAGCAAAAACACGCGGCGCCCTTCGAAGCGGCTCCAGGCGCGCGCGGCCGGCCAATAGCGCTGCGGGTCGTCGCACAGCATGCGCGACGTGTAGGCCTGCAGCAGGTCGCCGCGCTCCTCTGGCGGAATGGGGGCGACGAATTCGTCGTACAGCTCCGGGTAGAACCATTGCACGCCGTGCAGGAACCAGTCGATCTCGGTCGCGGTGCAGAGAAATATGCCGCGCAGCACGAAGCCGAGGCAGCGGTCGGGATGCGCCTGGCCGTAAGCCAGCGCCAGCGTCGAGCCCCACGAGCCGCCGAACACCAGCCACTGCGCGATGCCGAAGCGATTGCGCAGGGTTTCGATGTCTTCGATCAGCAGCTCGGTGGTGTTGTTGCGCCATTCGCCCAGCGGCGTCGACTTGCCGGCGCCGCGCTGGTCGAACAGGATCACGCGGTAGTGCTGCGGATCGAAGAAGCGGCGATGCTGCGGCGACAGGCCGGCGCCGGGGCCGCCGTGCAGGAACAGCACCGGCATGCCGTCCGGATTGCCGACCTCTTCCCAGTAAATGGTATGCAGCGGGTCGACTTCCAGCATGCCGTGGCGGTTGGGCAGTATCGGCGGAAACAGAGACGGCGGGCTCTCGTGCATGGTGTTTCTCATCGTGGCGGGAGTTGCGATTGTAACCCGCCCGCCGCCACCTTCAGAAGAAGGTATTGATTGCGTAGCGCACGGTGTAGTCGTCGTCCACCGCCAGCAGCAGCGGCCACTTGTCGAACGTGGTGCAGGGATGCGAAATGCCGCAGCCGACCAGGTCGCCCACCGCCGGGTCGAAGCCGGCCGGCAGCTGCAGGTAGGCGTGCTGGTCGTTCATCCTGACGATGCTGCAGCCGGGCGGCAGCTGGGCCGGCATGCCGGGGCCGGGACGGTGATGCATCAGCGGGATCGGCAGTTCGACGTCGTAGGAAGCGTCGCGCTTGCCCATGGTGAGGATGGCCAGGTCCGGCTCGGGCCTCGACTGCACCACGCTCCACACTTCCAGCGCGGGCCGCAGCCCAACGCTGGTGTCAGGTCTGACATTAAGACATTCGCCGGTGAATGTCTTAATGTCAGACCTGACACCAGCTTCGCGCACATCGAGTTCGCCGATCTGGCGCAGGTAGGAGCCGTGGTCGGACGTCAGGTAGCAGCCGCTGCGCAGTACCGGCAGCACCGGCCGCGACAAGCCGTCGACGCCGGCGAAGCCGCGCGCGACCAGGTCGAAGTAGCCGGAGCCGCCGGCCGACAGCAGGATCTGCGCGCCGCCGAACAGCGCTTCGGCGTCGCAGGCGCGCGCCAGCGACGCCAGCCGCGCGACGAAGGCGTTGACGGCACGCACGTCCGCTTCGCGCTCGTTTGACACCAGCAGGCCCTCGTAGCCTTCGATGCCGGCCAGCCGCAGGCCGGGTTCCGCCGCCACCGCGCGCGCCACCGCCATCGCCTCGGCGTCGCTGCGGCAGCCGGCGCGTTTGCCCGGCAAGCCCAGTTCCACCAGCAGCGGCAAGGGGCGCGCGAGCGGATGGTCGGCCACCGCCTGCGCCAGGCGGGTGACGCCTTCGCTTGAGTCGACCAGCGCGAACAATTCGAAGTCGGGGTCGTCGTGCATCAGCTGCAGCACGGCCTTGATGTCGGCCGGCGCCACCAGCTGGTTGGCCAGCAGCACGCGGCGCACGCCGAAGCGGTGCGCCACCTGCACCTGGGTGGCGCTGGCGAGCGTGATGCCCCAGGCGCCGTTGGCCAGCTGGGCGCCGAACAGCTGCGGGCTCATCGTGGTCTTGCCGTGCGGCGCCAGCGTGACGCCGTGCCGGGCGCAGAAGCGGCGCATCCAGTCGAGGTTGTGGCGCAGCGCCGAGGCCTTCAGCACCGCGACCGGGAAGCTGGTGTCGGCGCGCAGCACATTCCAGCCCTGCACGCCGAGCGCGCCCTGGCGCAGCGGTTCGCTGATCGGCAGGCCTTTGACGCCCGGCTGCAGCAGTTGTTCGTCGAGGGCGGCGAGCGCCAGGCCGCCGTGGGGCAATGAGTTCATTCGTCGTCCAGCAGCTGCGCGAGGCGCCGCTCGTAATGGAGGAAATCGCGGGTGACCGCGTAGTGTTCGGTGTCCTCGGAGGTCAACGCCATGCTTTCCTCAGAAAAAGAAAAACGGTCCCGCAAAGAAGGTCGTCCTCGCGAAGCGGGGATCCATGCCGAGCACGCTCCGCATGGATCCCCGCTGCCGCGAGGACGACCTGTCAACGCTGGCGTGAGCGCTTTACGACATGTGCTGGCCGCCATTGATGGCGATGTTGGCACCGGTGACGAACGCCGCTTCGTCCGACGACAGGTAAGCGACCAGGCCGGCCACTTCTTCCGGCTTGCCCAGGCGCGCCATCGGAATCTGCGGGATGATCTTGCTGTCCAACACTTCCTGCGGAATCGCCATCACCATCTTGGTGCCGATGTAGCCCGGCGAGATGGTGTTGACGGTAACGCCCTTGCGCGCCACTTCCAGCGCCAGCGCCTTGGTGAAGCCGTGCATGCCGGCCTTGGCGGCCGAGTAGTTGGTCTGGCCGAACGCGCCCTTCTGGCCGTTGACCGAGGAGATGTTGATGATGCGCCCCCAGCCGCGGTCGACCATGCCGTCGCAGATCGGCTTGGTCATGTTGAAGACCGAGTCGAGGTCGGTGCGCATCACCAGATCCCAGCTGACCTTGTCCATTTTGCGGAACGTCATGTCGCGCGTGATGCCGGCGTTGTTGACCAGCACGTCGATCTCGCCGACTTCCTTGACGATCTTCGCCACGCAGGCCTGCGCCGAATCGTAGTCGGCGACGTCGCACTCATAGGCCTTGAAATCGAAGCCCATGTCGCGGGTCGAAGCGAGCCAGCCTTCGACCTTGGTGCTGCCCGGCGAATACGTGGTCACTACCGTATAGCCGAGTGCGGCGAGCTTGATGCACACCGCTTCGCCCAAACCGCCCATCCCGCCGGTTACTAATGCAACTCTAGCCATTTTTGTCTCCTCTGGTGGATTGCTTCGTACTTCAACTTGGGGATTCAATCCCGCTCGATTGCCAGCGCCACGCCCATGCCGCCACCGATGCACAGGCTGGCGAGCCCCTTCTTGGCGTCGCGCCGGATCATTTCGTACAGCAAGGTCACCAGCACCCGCGCGCCGGACGCGCCGATCGGGTGGCCCAGCGCGATGGCGCCGCCGTTGACGTTGATCTTGCTGGTGTCCCAGCCCATTTCCTTGTTCACCGCGATGGCTTGCGCGGCAAAGGCTTCGTTAATTTCCATCAGGTCCACCTGCTCGTGGGTCCAGCCGGCCTTCTTGAGGCACAGCTGGGTGGCCGACACCGGGCCCATGCCCATGATGGCGGGGTCGATCCCGGCCGACGAGTAGGCCTTGATGCGCGCCAGCGGTTTCAGGCCCAGTTCCTTCGCCTTCGATGCCGACATCATGATCACGGCGGCGGCGCCGTCGTTCAGTCCCGACGCGTTGCCGGCGGTGACGGTGCCTTCCTTGTTGAAGGCCGGGCGCAGGCTCGACAAGGCCTCGAGCGTGCTGCCGTGCTTCGGATACTCGTCGCTGTCGAACATGACGGCGCCCTTCTTGCTGGGGATCTCGACCGGGATGATCTCGTCCTTGAACTTGCCCTCTTTCTGGGCAATTTCAGCCTTTTGCTGCGAGGCCAGCGCAAACGCATCCTGCTCGGCGCGCGAGACGCCGTATTTGTTGGCGACGTTCTCGGCCGTGACGCCCATGTGGTACTGGTTGAAGGCATCCCACAGGCCGTCGACGATCATGGTATCGACCAGCTTGCCGTCGCCCATGCGGATGCCGTCGCGCGAATTGGGCAGCACGTGCGGCGAGGCGCTCATGTTTTCCTGGCCGCCGGCGACGACGATCGAGGCGTCGCCGCACATGATGGCCTGGGCCGCCAGGTGGGTCGCCTTCAGGCCGCTGCCGCAGACCTTGTTGATGGTCATGGCCGGCACCATGTTCGGCACGCCGGCCTTGATGCTGGCCTGGCGGGCCGGGTTCTGGCCGGCGCCGGCGGTGAGCACCTGGCCCATGATCACTTCGTCGACCTTGCCCGGATCGACGCCGATGCGCGCGAGCAGCGTTTTGATGACCTGGGCGCCCAGGTCGACGGCAGGGATTTTCGCCAGGGTGCCGCCGAACTTGCCGACGGCGGTGCGGCCAGCGGCCACGATTACGACTTCTTCCATGTGAATCTCCGATGTTGCTGGCGATGTGGCCAGCTTGGGTTGTCAAGTCAGCGTCCGGCCCGAGAGATGGGCGCCTCCGTCATGCATCCGGCAAGGCTGCCGGCGCCCGCAGCCGGAATGACCAGCGGCGGCGGCACCGGCGTCGGCGGCGCCAGGTACGCGCCGTCGTCGCTGCAGTCATCGAAAACCCGCCTGTGCCCGATCGGCAAAGGATCGATGGTAGTTTTCGCGTCATGTCGGCATCTGAGCAAAATCAATCTTATCAGCTTATTCACGAAAAACAATCGGTGTTTACCCTTAGGCCACAAAATCGGCCGCCGGTTCGGCCGCGTGCCCCGGCGAGCCAAGCGGCCCTAGGGTTAGTTGCCTGCGGGCACCACCCGGCAAACACTCCCCTTTCGGCAATTTTCACAGTAGAATGCACGGGCCTGAAGCAATTGGGCGACACTTGCCCAACCCTCACGAACCGTTTATGCCAAAAAGCCCGTCCCACCTGCCTATCGAAATCAAGATTTCCACCGTCGTCGCCATCTCGACGATCCTGCACTCGGCCGACCCGCTGGCGATCGATGCTGCATTGAAGCAAATGACCGGTGGGGTGTCGGACTTTTTTGAAGACGAATTTGCCGTCATCGACGTCAGCGCGATTGCCGAAGGCGCGCCGCCGATCGACTGGCGCGCGCTGGTCGACCTGCTCAAGAGATACCGCCTGAACGCGGTGGCGGTGCGCGGCGCCACCCCGAACATGGCCGACGCCATCCGCGCGCGCGGCCTCTCGCTCGACGACGGCAGCAGCGGCGCCAAGCCGCGCGCCGATGCCGCGCCAGCTCCGGCGGCGGCCCCCGCGCCGGTGGCAGCAGCGGCGCCGACGGCAGCGACCGCGGTGCTCTCGCCCGGCGCCATGATCATCGACACGCCGGTGCGCGCCGGCCAGCGCATCTACGCGCGCGGCTGCGACCTGATCATCACCGCCGCCGTCAACAACGGCGCCGAAGTGATCGCCGACGGCAGCATCCATGTGTATGCGGCGCTCAACGGCCGCGCGCTGGCCGGCGCCGCCGGCAATCCCGAGGCGCGCATCTTCGCGCTGTCGATGCAGCCCGAGCTCGTTTCGATCGCCGGCGTCTACCGCACCTTCGACGACGGCTTTCCGCCCGAGTTGGCGCGCCAGCCGGCGCAAATCCGTTTAGTGGGGGACCGAATCGATATACTATCGCTCAGTCCGGCTACCCGAGCCTAATGACTCGAGCCTCATCTCCCAACATTTCAAAGGACCTATAAGTGGCACGAATTATTGTTGTGACATCCGGCAAGGGCGGCGTCGGCAAGACCACCTCCAGCGCCAGCTTCTCCACCGGCCTGGCGACCCGCGGCCACAAGACTGCCGTGCTCGACTTCGACGTCGGCCTGCGCAACCTCGACCTGATCATGGGTTGCGAGCGGCGCGTGGTGTATGACCTGATCAACGTCGTCAACGGCGAGGCGACCCTGAACCAGGCGCTGATCAAGGACAAGCACTGCGAAAACCTGTTCATCCTGCCGGCGTCGCAGACGCGCGACAAGGATGCGCTGTCGGAAGAAGGCGTCGAGCGCGTGCTGCACGACCTGATCAACATGGGCTTCGAGTACATCGTCTGCGATTCGCCGGCCGGCATCGAGCACGGCGCGCTGATGGCGTTGAC
The DNA here is from genome assembly GCA_038248405.1 of Burkholderiales bacterium. Classification (GTDB taxonomy): domain Bacteria; phylum Pseudomonadota; class Gammaproteobacteria; order Burkholderiales; family Burkholderiaceae_D; genus JAFCUW01. The sequence continues at coordinate 80,329 of JBBRXM010000005.1, read as the reverse complement.
GTTCGCCGACGAAGCGATCATCGTCACCAACCCGGAAGTGTCGTCGGTGCGCGATTCGGACCGCATCCTGGGCATCATCCAGGCCAAGTCGCGGCGCGCCCAGACCGGCGCCGAGCCGGTCAAGGAACACCTGCTGATCACGCGCTACTCGCCGAAGCGGGTCGAGAACGACGAGATGCTGTCCTACCAGGACGTGCAGGAAATCCTGCGCATCCCGCTGATCGGCATCATTCCGGAATCGGAGTCGGTGCTGCACGCGTCCAACCAGGGCAATCCGGCGATCCATTTCAAGGGCACCGACGTGGCCGAAGCGTACGAAGACGTGGTATCGCGCTTCCTCGGCGCCGACCTGCCGCTGCGGTTTACCAGCTATGAAAAGCCAGGATTCCTGCAGCGTATCTTTGGGACAAAGTGATATGGCCCTGCTTTCCTTCCTGTTCCCCCCCAAGGCGAAAAGCGCCAGCGAAGCCAAGGAACGCCTGCAGATCATCATCGCGCGCGAACGCACCAGCCGCGCCGGGCCCGATTTCCTGCCGGCGCTGCATCGCGAGCTGATCGAGGTGATCTCGAAGTACACCAAGGTCAACGCCGACAACATCAAGCTGTCGCTGGACCGCCAGGGCAACCTCGAGGTGCTCGAGGTGAACGTGGTGCTGCCGGACGCGTAAGGGCCGGCCCGGCGTCAGGTGTTTACACCGCCGGGCGCTCCGCCTTGAGCTTGTCGGCCACCATCGCGCACGCCTCGACGTGCTGGTAGCCGATCTGGCGGAACATCGCAAAGCCGATCGCCGCCGACACCACCGAGCCGGCCACCGGGACCAGCTTGGCCACGGTCTTGCTGGCGATCTTGACGCCGGCCTTCTTGAAGATGGTCAGCAGCAATTCGCGCGTGACGAGCCGTCCGACCAGCATGCCGCCGACGCCGACGGCCGCCTCGTAGGCCATCATCCGCAGCTTCGGGTTGAGCCGCGCGACCTGCTCGGCGGTGAGGCCGAATTCCTCGTTGACCTCTTCGACCAGGCGCGCGAACAGCGTCAGGTCGGACAGCACGTCGAAGCCGGGCACCGGCAGCGCCGAAAAGCCGGCGGCCAGGGTGGCGCGGCGGCGCACCAGCCGGCGGCAGCGCTGGCGCACCTGGTCGATCTCTTTATTGTTACCCGGAATTAACGTCCAGTCGGTTGTCAGCGTGGCGGCCATGCGCTGCTCTCCTGTGCTTGCGTGCTGCGATTGAGGGCCGGTCCGCGACTGCGGAAACGGTGTTTCTCCAGTGTACCCCGAGATGGGCAGGGTCCAATGCACACCTGAACGCGCTTGTCACCTCTTATAAAATATTGCTATTTTTGTAGCACTGGTTTGTAAATCTCTGTAATATTTATCGTAACTTTTTATTATCGCATGTAGGATAGCTCCTACATATCGCACACCTACAGACGATAGCCCGCCCCTATGAGAATAGCCGTTCTCGACAATGACCGCAGCCAAGCCGAGCTGATTTGCCAAGTGCTGACAGGGGCCGGGCACGCCTGCCAGTCCTTCGACAGCGGCAAGGAAATCCTCGGCATGCTCAAGAAGGACAGTTTCGACATGCTGATCCTCGACTGGCATGTAGGCGACCTGCCGGGCGCCGAGGTGATGCAGCGGGCCAAGGAAAAGCTGCCGGCCAACACGCCGGTCATGTTCGTGACGGGCAACTCCGGCGAAGACGACATCGTGGCCGGCATCGGTGCCGGCGCCGACGACTACATGATCAAGCCGCTGCGGCGCGGAGAACTGCTGGCGCGGGTGCAGGCGCTGCTGCGGCGCGCCTATCCGTCGCAGAACGGCGCCGAGCAGTTGCAGTTCGGCCAATACGTGTTCGAGACGCGGCCTGGGCGGCTGCTGATGGACGGCTCGGTGGTGGACGTCACCCACAAGGAGTTCTACCTGGCGCTGCTATTCTTCCGCAACATCGGCCGGCCGCTGTCGCGCGCCTATATCCACGAGGCAGTGTGGATCCGCGAAACGGCGGTGCCCTCGCGCACCATGGACACCCACGTCTCGCGGGTGCGCAACAAACTGCAGCTGCGGCCCGAGAACGGCTTCCGGCTGGTGCCGGTGTACAGCTACGGCTACCGCCTCGAGAAGATGGGCGCCTAGGGGTCAGACCCTGATCGAGGGGTCAGACCCGGTTTTGCTTCTAAGGGGTCTGACCCCGGTGTAGTTGCGGCGCGCAAGCCGGTGTTGGTATGCAAAAAAAACACCAAAACCGGGGTCTGACCCCGCGGGGTCTGACCCCAAGCTATAATGTCGGCTTAGTCCCCCACCCGCACCATCATGCAACTGATCGCCGTCGGCCTCAACCACACCACTGCTCCGGTCTCGCTGCGCGAGCAGCTGGCGCTCGCGCCTGACCAGCTCGGCCAGGCGGTGCGGGCCGCGCGCGGCTGGTTCGCCCGCATCGACCAGCAGGGCGGCGACGAAGCGGCAATCCTCTCGACCTGCAACCGCACCGAGATGTACGCCGCCAGCCGCGCACCCAATCCGCTCGACGCCAGCGCCAACTTCCTGGCCGACTATCACAAGCTGAGCGTGGCCGAGCTGCGCCCGCACCTGTACATGCTGCCGCAGGACCACGCCGTGCGCCACGCCTTCCGCGTCGCCTCCGGGCTCGACTCGATGGTGCTGGGCGAGCCGCAGATCCTCGGCCAGATGAAGGATGCGGTGCGCCACGCCGACGAGGCCGGCGGCCTGGGTACCTACCTGCACCAGATGTTCCAGCGCAGTTTTTCGGTCGCCAAGGAAGTGCGCAGCACCACCGCCATCGGCGCCCACAGCGTGTCGATGGCCGCCGCCGCCGTGCGCCTGTCGCAGCGCATCTTCGACAAGGTCGCCGACCAGAACGTGCTGTTCATCGGCGCCGGCGAAATGATCGAGCTGTGCGCCACCCACTTCGCGGCGCACCATCCGAAGTCGATCACGGTTGCCAACCGCACCATGGAACGCGGCGAGGCGCTGGCCCAGCGCTTCAACGGGCGCGCCATCAAGCTCTCGGCCCTGCCGGACCAGCTGGCCCAGTACGACATCGTCATCTCCTGCACGGCGTCGTCGCTGCCGCTGATCGGCCTCGGGCTGGTGGAGCGCGCCATCAAGGCGCGCCGCCACAAGCCGATGTTCATGGTCGACCTGGCGGTGCCGCGCGATATCGAATCGGAAGTGGCACGCCTGGACGACGTCTTCCTCTACACCGTCGACGACCTCGGCCAGGTGGTGCAGACCGGCATGGAGAGCCGCCAGGCGGCCGTCGCCCAGGCCGAAGCGATCATCGAAACGCGCGTGCAGTCGTTCATGCACTGGGTCGGCGATCGCGCCGTGGTGCCGGTGATCCAGGACCTGCACGAGTCGAGCGAGGCGATGCGCCTGTTCGAACTCGAACGCGCGCGCAAGATGCTGGCGCGCGGCGAAGACGCCGAAGCGGTGCTCGAGGCGCTCTCGAAGGGCCTCACCGCCAAATTCCTGCACGGCCCGCAGCAGGCGCTGCACCGCGCCCAGGGCGACGAGCGCGCGCGCCTGGCTGCGCTGCTGCCGCAGCTGTTCCGCGGCCGCCGTTAGCGCCTCCGCTTTCGATGTACCGGACCCGCACGGGTCCCCCGCCGTTCCCCTATCCCGTTCAAGGCATTCCTATGAAACCATCCATGCTGGCCAAGCTGGACCAACTGGCCAACCGCCTCGTCGAACTCGACGAACTGCTGATGCACGAAGACGCGACCTCCAACATGGACAGCTATCGCAAGATGACGCGCGAGCACGCCGAAATCGGCCCGCTGGTGGCGCTCTACCAGCAGTTCCAGGCAGCCGGCGCCGACCTCGCGCAGGCGCAGGAGATGCTGTCGGACCCGGACATGAAGGACTTCGCGCAGGAAGAGATCGAGTCGGCCAAGGCGCGCCAGGCGCAGCTGGAAACGGACCTGCAGAAGATGCTGCTGCCGAAGGACGTCAACGACGAGCGCAACATCTTCCTCGAGATCCGCGCCGGCACCGGCGGCGACGAATCGGCGCTGTTCGCCGGCGACCTGCTGCGCATGTACACCCGCTTCGCCGAGCGCAATCGCTGGCAGGTGGAGATGGTGTCGGAGTCGCCGTCCGACCTGGGCGGCTACCGCGAGGTGATCGTGCGCCTGGTCGGCACCGGCGCCTACTCCAAGCTCAAGTTCGAGTCGGGCGGCCACCGCGTGCAGCGCGTGCCGGCCACCGAAACGCAGGGCCGCATCCATACCTCGGCGTGCACGGTGGCGGTGATGCCGGAGGCGGACGAAGTCGAAGACGTCAACATCAACCCGGCCGACCTGCGCATCGACACCTACCGGGCATCGGGCGCCGGCGGGCAGCACATCAACAAGACCGATTCGGCGGTGCGCATCACCCACCTGCCGACCGGCATCGTGGTGGAGTGCCAGGACGACCGCAGCCAGCACAAGAACAAGGCGTCGGCGCTGAAGGTGCTGGCCGCGCGCATCAAGGACGTGCAGCTGCGCGAGCAGCAGTCGAAGGAAGCGGCCACCCGCAAGAGCCTGATCGGCTCGGGCGACCGCAGCGAACGGATCCGCACCTACAACTTCCCGCAGGGGCGCATGACCGACCACCGCATCAACCTGACGCTGTACAAGCTCGATTTCATCATGGACGGCGACCTCACCGACCTGACCAACGCGCTGGCCGCCGAGCACCAGGCCGAACTGCTCGCCGCGCTGGGCGATTAACCCCAACGCCGGCAGTATGCGAGAATCACCGCTGCCTCTCTCAACCACCACAGCCAATACCATGATCACATCCCGTAGCCTGCTGTTCGCCATCGCCAACGTCTGCCTCGCCCTGGTCGGCGCCGCGCTGTACCTGCAGCACGTGCAGCACCTGCTGCCCTGCCCCCTGTGCGTGATCCAGCGCTACCTGTTCCTGGCCATCGCCCTGAGCTGCGCACTGGGCGCCTTCGGCGGCAAGCCGCGCATCGGCGCCGGCATGGGCCTGCTGGGCGCGATCGGCGGCCTCGGTGTGGTCGGCAAGCACCTGTGGGTGCTGGCCCATCCCGGCCTGTCGTGCGGGATCGACCCGATGGAGACGATGCTCAACAAGATCCCCACCGCCACCATGCTGCCCTGGCTGTTCCAGGCCGACGGCCTGTGCGAAGACGCGCGCGACACCTTGCTCGGGCTGTCGATTCCGCAGTGGTCGGCGCTGTGGTTCGTGCTGCTGGCCGGCGCTCTGGCCTACCTGACGTTTCGCCGCCGCGCATGAACTTCGCCGGCGCCACCGTCGCCGCGGCGCAGGCGGCGCTGCCGCTCGATGCGCTGGAAAACCGCATCCTGCTGTGCCACGCGCTGGGCCTCACGCGCGTCGGCCTGATCACGCAGTCGCACCGCATCCTGACCGCCGCTGAAGGCGCCGCGCTCGAAGCGCTGGCGGCGCGCCGCCTGCACGGCGAACCGATCGCCTACATCGTCGGCAAGCGCGAATTCTTCGGCCTCGACTTCGCCGTGAGCGACGCGGTGCTGATCCCGCGGCCGGACACCGAGCTGCTGGTCGAACTGGCGATCGAACGGCTGGCGCCAGGCGCCGCGCTGCTCGACATGGGCACCGGCAGTGGCGCCATCGCCGTCGCCGTCGCCCACAGCCGGCCCGACGCGGTCGTCACCGCCCTGGACGCCAGCGAGGCGGCGCTGGACGTCGCCCGCGCCAACGCCGCCGCCAACGGCGTGTGCGTGCGCTTCCTGCACAGCGACTGGTACGCGGCGCTGGCCGGCGAAAGGTTCGACCTGATCGCCTCCAACCCGCCCTACATCGCCAGCGGCGACGTCCACCTGGCCGAGGGCGACCTGCGCTTCGAACCCGCTTGCGCGCTGACCGACCATGCCGACGGCCTGTCGGCGCTGCGCACCATCGCCGCAGGCGGCCGCGCCCACCTGGCGCCGGGCGGCTGGCTGCTGCTCGAACACGGCTACGACCAGGCGGCGGCGGTGCGCGCGCTGCTCGATGCCGACGGCTACACCGACGTGCAGAGCTGGCGCGACCTGGCCGGCATCGAACGCGTCTCCGGAGGGCGCGCCTAGCGTAGCCAACCCGGCGCGCCGTGCGAGCTCGTTTTGCTAAAATGGCCATCCGCCCCTGGAGCCGTGCATGCGTAGACTGTTCGCTATCTGTGTTTTCATGTTCGCGCCCGGGCAGCCGTGGGCGGCCGACAGCGCGGACCAGCAGGCGCGTGCGATGTTCGCCGCCGACTGGCAGTGGCGCCTGCAGCACCATCCCGAACTTGCCACCGCCATCGGCGACCACCGCTACGACGGCGCCCTGTCGGACACCTCGCTGGCCGCCAGCCGCGCCGCCACCGCCCACCAACGCAAGATGCTCGAGCAGGCGCGCCAGATCGAACGCGATCGCCTGACCGGCCAGAACCAGCTGTCGGTCGACCTGTTCGTCGAACAGAAGGAACGGCGCCTGAAGGCCGCCGCCTTCTACCCCTACCGGCTGTATCCCCTCACCGCGCAGGACGGCATCCACCTTGCGCTGCCGCGGCTGGTCGCGCAGATGCCGTTCGCCACCGAGGCCGACTACCGCAACTACCTCGCGCGCATCGACGCACTGCCGGCCCACGTCGACGGCCTGATCGAGCAGATGCGCGAAGCGATGCGCAGCGGCTGGACGGCGCCGAAAGCGGCGCTGCGCGGCGTGCCGTCCATGCTGCGCCAGCTGCGCGAGAACATGCCGGCCGGTCCCCTCGGCCTGCCGTTTCGCGAGATTTCCGGCGCCATCCCGAAAAGCGTGCGCGACGAACTGGCCGCCGCCGGTCCGGCCGCGCTGCGCGCCAGGGCGGCGCCGGCATTGCAGAAGCTGGAGGAATTCGTGCGCGCGGAATACCTGCCGGCGGCGCGCGATTCGATCGCCGCCTCCGCCATGCCGGGCGGGCTTGACTACTACCAGTTCGCGATCGAGGAAAATACCGATGCGACCCTGAGCGCCGCCGCCGTCCACGCGCTGGGCCTGAAGGAAGTGGCCCGCATCGGCGGCGCGATGGGCGCCGCCATCGAACGCACCGGCTTTCGCGGCTCGTTCCGCCAGTTCGCGCTGTTCGCCAACAACGATCCGCGCCTGTTCTACAGCAGCCCGGAGCAGCTGCTGGCGCGCTACCGCCGGCTCGTCGCGCGCGCCACCGCCGCCGCGCCGCGCCTGTTCGCCGCGGCGCCCGCGGAGCCGCTCGGCGTCAAGCAGGTGCAGGCCGAAGGCGCCGAGCTGCAGGGCGGCGCCTACTACCAGGCCGCGGCCGACGGCGCGCCGGCGGCGCTGGTGATCAACACCGCCCGCCTGGACAGCCGTCCGCTGTGGGAAGTCGAAGCGCTGGCGCTGCACGAAGGCGTGCCGGGCCACCACCTGCAGGTCTCGCGCGCCCACGAACTGGCCGACCTGCCGGAGTTTCGCCGCTACGGCTGGTATCCCGCATTCGGCGAGGGCTGGGCCCTGTACGCCGAATCGCTGGGGCCGGAGCTGGGGTTTTTCACCGACCCGTTTTCGGCTTTCGGCCAGCTCAACTCGGAACTGCTGCGCGCGGCGCGGCTGGTGGCCGACACCGGCATCCACGCGATGGGATGGAGCCGCCAGCAGGCGATCGACTACCTGGCGGCCAATACCGCCAATGCGCCGTCCGACAACGAGGTCGAGGTGGACCGCTACATCGCCGCGCCCGGCCAGGCGCTCAGCTACAAGATCGGCCAGCTGCGCATCAAGGCGCTGCGCGAAAAGGCGCAGGCGGCGCTGGGCACGCGCTTCGACGTGCGGCGCTTTCACAGCGCGGTCCTCGACAACGGGCCGGTGCCGCTGGCGATGCTGGAACAGCAGGTCGAGCGCTGGATCCGCAGCGCCAGGGCCGCTCCCGCTGGATAGCCGGCGGTTTTTGCCCCGCTCGGGCGAAGTTGGCGATTTTCGGTTACTCTCTGCACCAGTTAATTAGCAGTACAAGAAAGGATCCACCGTGTCGAACCAACTCACCCGCCGCCTGGCCCTGCTGGACGACGATGCGCACCGCGCCCTGCTCGGGCAGGGCCTGCGCGGCATCGAAAGAGAGACGCTGCGCGTCGACCCGCAAGGCCTGCTGGCGCGCACTCCGCACCCGGCGCAACTCGGCTCGGCCCTGACCCATCCGCAGATCACCACCGACTACGCCGAGGCGCTGCTCGAGTTCATCACGCCGGCTGAGCATGACATCGGCCTGACGCTGCACAAGCTCGATGGGATCCACCGCTACGCCTACACCAAGCTGGGCGACGAGATGCTGTGGAGCGAGTCGATGCCGTGCGAGCTGCCGCCCGAGGAAGAGATCGAGATCGCCAACTACGGCACCTCCAACATCGGCATGCTCAAGCACGTGTACCGGCGCGGGCTGGCGCTACGCTACGGCAAAGCGATGCAGTGCATCGCCGGCATCCACTACAACTACTCGCTGCCGGAAGACCTGTGGCAGCTGCTGCTTACCAACGACGGCATCCCCGAGGAACGGCGCCGCGCGCTGCGCGACTTCCAGTCCGAGAGCTACATCGCGCTGATTCGCAACTTCCGCCGCTACAGCTGGCTGCTGATGTACCTGTTCGGCGCCTCGCCTGCGCTGGCCAAGGGCTTCCTGCGCGGGCGCGCACACAAGCTCGAGACGCTGTCCGACGACACCCTCTACCTGCCGTACGCGACCAGCCTGCGCATGAGCGACCTCGGTTACCAGAACGACGCGCAGTCGGGCCTCACGCCGCACGAGAACAGCCTGGAAAGCTACGTCACCACGCTGATGGACGCGGTCAACCGGCCGTACCCGCCGTACCAGGCGCTCGGCACCAAGAAGGACGGCGAGTGGATCCAGCTGTCGACCAACGTGCTGCAGATCGAGAACGAATACTATTCGACGATCCGCCCCAAGCGCGTGATCCGCACCGGCGAGCGGCCGATCCAGGCGCTGTGCCAGCGTGGCGTGCAGTACATCGAAGTGCGCTGCCTCGACGTCGACCCGTTCGAGCCGATCGGCATCTCGCTCGAGACCGGGCGCTTCCTCGACGCCTTCCTGCTGTTCTGCGCGCTCGACGAGAGCCCGGCGATCAACGTGATCGAAAGCGCGGTGCATGCGCAAAACTTCGCCCGCACCGTCAAGGAAGGGCGCCGTCCCGGCCTTACGCTCACGCGCGGCGGCGAAGAGATCGAATTGCGCCAGTGGGCCAGTGAACTGATCGGGCAGATCCGCCCGCTCGCGGCCCTGCTCGACGAGCAGCACAACGAGGGGGGCGTGCATGCCGCCTCGCTGGCAGCGCAGCAGGCCAAGATCGACAACCCGGCGCTGACGCCGTCGGCGCGCGTGCTGGAAGAAGTGCGCGAGATGGGCTCGTCGTCCGCCTTTGGCCTGCGCCAGAGCAGGCTGCACGCGGCCTACTTCCGCGAAGACCCGCTGATGCCGGCCGAAGTGAGCATGTTCGACGAGATGGCCGCCGCCTCGCTGGCCGAACAGGCAGAGATCGAACGCACCCCAGGCCCGAGCTTCGACCAATTCGTCGAAGCCTACAACGCCAGCAAACTGTGTGGTGACTGACGACGTCATCTGAACCCGGCGAGGAAACCGTGCTCACTTTTTACAATGAACACCACGCGCAGCACCGCGGACGCTTCGAGATGTTCCGCGGCGAGCTGACGCCCTGCTTCGAAAAGCCGGAACGGGCCGACATCGTGGTGGCCGAGCTGGGTCGCCGCGGCCTGGGCCAGATCGTCACGCCGCACGGCGTGCCGCTGGTGTCGCTCGAACGGATCCACACGCCGCGCTACCTGCAGTTCCTGCGCGGCGCCTGGAACGACTGGGTCGCGCTCGATGCCGCCAACGCCGGCAAGGACGCGTTCCCGTCGGTGTGGCCGATCCGCGGCCTGCGCTCCGACATCGAACCGGATAACTTCACTGCCCGCATGGGCCTGTATTCGATGGACAGCGGCACCCCGCTTACCGCCGGTACCTGGGTCGCCGCCAAGACCGGCGCCGACTGCGCCGTCAACGCCGCCCACGCGCTGCGCCTGGGCGAGCGTGGCACGTTCGCGCTCACGCGGCCGCCCGGCCACCACGCCGGCGCCGATTTCTTCGGCGGCTACTGCTTCCTCAACAACGCGGCGCTGGCGGCGCAGCACCTGCTCGACGACGGCGCCGGGCGCGTCGGCATCCTCGACATCGACTACCACCACGGCAACGGCACCCAGAGCATTTTCTACAGCCGCGGCGACGTCCTGTTCACGTCGATCCACGCCGACCCGCGCAGCGAGTTCCCGTTCTACCTGGGCCATGCCGACGAGACGGGCGAAGGCGCGGGCGCCGGCTGCAACATGAACCTGCCGCTGCCGGCCGGCGCCAGCACGGCGCAGTGGTTTGCCGCGCTCGAAACGGCATGCATCAAGCTGGCCAGCTACGGCCCGGACGCGCTGGTGGTCTCGCTCGGCGTGGACACTTTCGCCGGCGACCCGCTGTCGCACTTCTCTCTGCAAAGCGCTGACTTTCTGCGCATCGGCGAACGCATCGCCCACCTCGGGCTGCCCACCGTGTTCGTGTTGGAGGGCGGTTATGCGGTCGCCGAAATAGGCATCAACGTCGTCAACGTGCTCGAAGGCTTCGAGACGGCGGCATAAGCATGGAAACAGCAATGACAGAATGGCAGTGGCGCCCCTTCGCCGACCTTAGCAACTACGACGTCTACGAAGTGATGGCCCAGCGCCAGCACGTGTTCGTGCTCGAGCAGCAGTGCCTGTGGAACGACTTCGACGGCCTCGACCAGGACGCCCATCACCTGCTGGGCTGGCGCGTCATCGACGGCCGCCGCCAGCTGGCCGCCTACCTGCGCTGCCTGGCGCCTGGCGCGAAATACACCGAGATGTCGCTGGGCCGCGTGCTGACGACGAAGGCGGCGCGGGGAACCGGCATCGGCCGCGAACTGGTCGCGCAAGGCATCCTGCACGCCGAACGAGCGCATCCTGGCCACCGCATCAGGATCGGCGCGCAGCAGTACCTCGAGTCCTTCTACGCCGGCTTCGGCTTCGAGACCATCAGCGCGCCCTACGAGGAAGACGGCATCATGCACGTCGATATGCTGCGCTAGAAGCTGACGATGAAGCGCGCGCCGGCGCTGACCGATTTTGCGTAGCGCACGGTGCCGCCATTGCCGTGAATGAGCTGGCGCACCATCGCCAGGCCGATGCCGCCGCCCTGCTTCCTGGTCGTGAAGAACGGCGTGAAGATGTGCGCCGCCAGGGCGTCGGGCACGCCGCTGCCGTTGTCGCTCACTTCGATGCGCAGCCGGCCGCCGCGGCCCAGGCGCGCCACCACATGGACCTCGCCATGCGCCAGCTGCGCGGTCGCCTCGAAGGCGTTTTTCAGCAGGTTGATGAGCGCCTGCTCGAGCTGGCCGGCGTCGGCCATCAGTTCCAGCGAGGCCGGTTCGACGCTGAACGCGGTGCGCCCGCCGCGCGCGCGCCACGCCGGGTCGACCAGTGCCGACACCCGCTCGAACAGCGCGTCCAGGCGCACCCGTTCGGGCCGCGCCGGCGGCAGGTTCGACAGGCTGCGGTAGCTGCCGACGAAGTCGACCAGGCTGTCGGCACGCCGGCTGATGGCGTCCAGCGCGGTGACCAGATCGGCGCTGACGTCGGCCGGCAGGCTGCCGCGGAACTCCTCCAGCAGCGCGTAGGCGGTGCGCGACAGCGAGGCGACGGGCGTGAGCGAATTCATGATTTCATGCGTCAGCACGTGGACCAGCTGGCGCCAGGCGTCCAGTGCCGCCGCCTCCAGTTCGCTCTCGACCGGCATCAGCGCCGCCAGCCGCTGCGCGCTGCCGTGCAGCGTCAGCGCCGACACCGACACCAGCGCACGTTCGATGCCGCGTTCGGTGTCGAAGCCGATCATGCCGCGCTGGTCGAGCGGGTGCGCGGCCAGCTGGCGGTAAAGGTCGGCCGGATCGCTGGCCCGGCCCGGCGCCACCAGCCGGCGCGCATTGGCGTTGAGCGGCGCCACGGCGCCGGCCGCCTCGACCCGGAACAGCGCGATGGGCGCATGCTCGAGGCGCGCTTCGACGGCCAGGGCATTATCGAGCAGGCCTTGCCGATCGATCGGTGCCGGGTCACGCAACTCGGCGCGCACCATGCCGCGCGGGGCCAGGCCGTTCAGCGCATGCCACAGCAGTCCCGCCGGCGGCAACGCCAGCAGGCCGCACAGCACCAGCAGCCGCGGCGACGGGTAGCCGGCGCCCGCGCATGCGGCCAGGACCAGCAGGCCGGCCAGCGCCGCCAGCACGGCGCCCTTGGCGCGCCGTTCAGATGCCATGCTTGCCGAGCTTGCGGTAGAGCGCGGCGCGGCTCACGCCCAGCATCCGCGCGGCGTGGCTGATGTTGCCCTTCGCCTGGGCCAGCGCGGCGGCGATGGTGTCGCGTTCGACCGCGCCCAGGCGCAGGCCGTCGGGGGCGGCCACCGGCGCCGGCGGCGGCGCCACGACGCCGGCGGCGAGGCCGAAGTCGGCATAGCGGTACTGCACCTCGCTGCCGAGGATGACGGCGCGCTCGCAGGCGTGGCGCAGCGCGCGCACGTTGCCCGGCCAGTCGAAGCGGCACAACTGGTCGAGCGTGCCGTCGGCCAGCGTGCGCGCCGGGCGCTGGTACTGGCGTTCGTACAGCGCCAGGTAGTGCTCCAGCAGCGCCGGGATGTCGTCGCGGCGTTCGCGCAGCGGCGGCACGCGGATGACGATGGTATTGAGGCGAAACAGCAGGTCGGGGCGGAACACGGCCGGGTCGAACAGGCGCGCTTCGTCGAGATTGGTGGCGCTGACGATGCGCACGTCGATCGCCTCGGGGCGGTCGGCGCCGAGCGGCGTCACCTCGCGCCGCTCCAGCGCGGTGAGCAGCTTGGCCTGGCCGGACAGCGGCATGTTGCCGATCTCGTCGAGGAACAGGGTGCCGGCGCGCGCGGCCTGGAAGCGGCCGGCGCGGTCGGCGCGGGCGTCGGTGAAGGCGCCCTTGCGGTGGCCGAACAATTCGCTCTCGAAGGTCGATTCGGGCAGCGCGCCCATGTCGATGGCGAGGAAGGTGGCGGCGGCGCGGCGCGAGGCCTGGTGGATGGCGCGCGCCACCAGCTCCTTGCCGACGCCGTTCTCGCCCAGCACCATCACGTTCGCCTCGGTCGGTCCGACGCCGGCCACCATCGCCTTCACTTCGCGCATGGCGGACGATTCGCCCATCAGGGCGCTGGCGCAGGATGGCATGGCGGTGGCGCGGCGCGCCAGCGCGTTGTCGACGGCGGCGACCAGGCGCGCGTTATCCCAGGGCTTGGTGATGAAGTCGCCGGCGCCGCGCTTGAGCGCTTCCACCGCCAGCGGCACGTCGGCATAGGCGGTGAGCGCGATCACGGCGGGCGGGCGTGCTTGCGCGCGCAGCTGGTCGAGCACCGCCAGGCCTTCGGCGCCGTCGATGCGGCCCGGCGTGAAATTGAGGTCGAGCAGGACGACGTCGGGCACGCCGGCGGCCAGCAGCGCGGCCAGGGCGGCGGGATCGCTCAGCGTGGCGACCTTGCCGTGCAGGCGCCGCAGCAGCAGCTGCGCGGCGCAGGCGACGTCGGGGTCGTCGTCGATGATCAGGATGCTGGCAGCGTGATCGGCCATTCGGTGGGAGTCCCAGAGTAGAATCGCTTGCCATTCTAGCAGCAGAATTTCTGGTGTCAGGTCTGACATTCGGACATTTCGATCTCGAAATGTCCGAATGTCAGACCTGACACCAGACCTTTTACGGCCACCTGTTCATTTCCGGACACCCGCGCTTGTCCGGATCCGGACAGGTCGCGCACAAATCGGCCGCAAATGAGGGCCTACGCGGGGTGGCACGGCGCTTGCACTATGTCGGGTGTATGTCACTCTTCATGGACGTTTGCAGATGGATCGAGCTACTCCCCACCTGGCCGCCACCGGCGCGGCGATGGACACGGTGCTGCCGAAATGGCGCGGCCGGCTGGCCGCGCGCGTCGCCGCCGGCACCGTGCTGGCCGCCGCCGCGGCATACGCGGCATGGCACTTCATGCCGCGCGGGCTGCAGGTGGCGGCGCAGGACGTTCGCATCGCCGCCGTCGAACAGGGCGTCTTCGTCGACGATATCGTGGTGCGCGCCAGCGCCGAGCCGCTCAACGCGGTGATCCTCGATTCGGTCGAATCGGGCCGCGTGGAAGAAGTGTTCGCCAGGGACGGCGCCATGGTCAGGAAGGGCCAGCTGCTGTTCCGGCTGTCGAACCCGCAGCGCAACCTGGAGCTGCTGGCGCGCCAGGCCGAACACGCGCAGCAGATCTCGAACCTGTCGAACCTGCGCGTGGCGCAGGAAGCGGCGCGCACCGACCACCAGCGCCGCCTGTCCGACCTCGAGTTCGCGCTGGCGCAAGCGGAAAAGCAGCACGCCCGCAATACGAAGCTGGCGGCGCAGGGCTTCATCTCGGGCGTGAGCGTGGAGGAGTCGGCCGACAAGCTGGCGCAGCAGCGCCGCGCCTTCAGGCAGGAGAGCGAGGCCAGCGACACCGAGGCGCGCGTGCGGCGCGGCGCCCTGGCGCAGATGGATACGGCCATCAAGGGCCTGCAATCGGGCCTGCTGCTGGTGAACGCCACCGTCGATGCACTGGCGGTACGGGCGCCCGTCGACGGCATGCTGACCGGCTTTCGCCTGCAGGTCGGCGAAACCGTCAAGACCAACCAGAACATCGGCCGCATCGACGACCCGAACCGCTTCAAGCTGGCCGCGCTGGTCGACGAGTTCTACCTGAACCGGGTGGCGGTGGGCCGGCGCGCCACGGTGCGGCAGGGCGAAACCAGCTACGCGGCGAAGATCAGCACGATCTACCCGCAGATCAAGGAGGGCCGCTTCACGCTCGAGCTGGAGTTCACCAGCGGCCAGCCGCCGGTGCTGAGCCCGGGGCAAAGCCTGGACGCGCAGGTGACGCTGGGCGAACCGGGCAAGGCGCTGCTGCTGCCGAACGGCGCCTTCATCAACGAGACCGGCGGCGCCTGGGTGTTCGTGGTGGCGCCGGACGGCGAAACGGTGACGCGGCGCGCGGTGCGCAGCGGCCGGCGCAGCAACAGCCAGGTCGAGATCCTGGCGGGGCTGGCCGCCGGCGAAAAAGTGATCGTGTCGAGTTACGCGGCGTTCGGAAAATCCGAGCGCCTTCAACTAACGAAATAATGAGGACTGCAGCATGCTCAAACTTGTAGGCGTCAGCAAAATCCACGTGGCCGGCGAAGTACAGACCACCGCCCTCGACCGCATCGACCTCGACATCGGCGCCGGCGAATACGTCGCCATCACCGGGCCGTCCGGCTGCGGCAAGTCGACCCTGCTCAGCCTCCTGGGCCTGCTCGATGTCCCCAACAGCGGCGAATACTGGTTCGAAGGCCAGAACGTCGCCGGCTGGAGCGAGGCGAAGCTCAATACGCTGCGGCGCGGGCGCGTCGGCTTCATCTTCCAGAGCTTCAACCTGATCGAGGAGCTGTCGGTGTTCGAGAACGTCGAACTGGCGCTGGAATACACCGGCACCCCGGCCACCGAGCGGCGCGCGCGCGTCGGCGCCATGCTCGAGCGCCTCGGCATCGCCCACCGCGCCGGCCACCGGCCGTCGCAGCTGTCGGGCGGCCAGCAGCAGCGGGTGGCGATCGCCCGCGCGCTGGTGGCCGGCCCGGCCATGCTGCTGGCCGATGAACCGACCGGCAACCTCGACACGGCGCATGGCGACGAGGTGATGCGCCTGCTGCGCGACATCAACGCCGAAGGCACCACCGTGGTCATGGTGACGCACTCGCCGGCACATGCGGCGCAGGCTTCGCGCACCTTGCACCTGCTCGACGGGCGCATCGTGGTCGATGCCTTGCAGGCCGCTTGAGGAGACCACGATGACATTTCGCGATTTTCGCATCGGCTGGCGATTGCTGATCCAGGAGCCGGCGTATTCGGCGGTGGTGGTGCTCGGCCTGTCGATCGGCTTTGCCGCCTGCTTCCTGCTGCTCGGTTTCGTGCGCTATTCGTTCAGCTACGACGCGCAGGTGCCCGATGCGCAGCAGGTCTACCTGCTCAAGACGCGCTTCAACATCACCGGCGACGCCAAATGGTTCGAGCTGGCGCCGCTGCCCTACCTGGCGGAAGCCCGGCGCAGCCCGATGGTGGCCGACGCCACCATGCTGTTCCCGCTCGGCGTGCCGATGAAGGCCGGCGCGCAGGTGATGCCGATCCGGCTGGTCGTCGTCAACGGCGGCTTCGGCGCGATGTTCGGCGTGCGCCCGCTGGAGGGCAACCTGGGCAGCGTCCTCGCTGAACCGGGCAGCGTGGCGCTGACCGCCAGCACCGCCAAGCGGCTGTTCGGGCGCGCCAGCGTGCTGGGGCAAACCGTCGCCATCGACGGCGCCACGTTCCGCATCGGCGCCATCCTGCCCGACCCGCAGCCCAACAGCACCATCTTCTACGAGGCGCTGGCCGGCCAAGGCACGATGGCCTGGCCGGACGGCTATCGCAAATCCATGCTTGGCGCCTGGGGCGGGATCGGCGGCAGGGTCTACCTCAAGCTCAAGCCCGGCGCCTCCCCCTCCGCCCTCGAACAGGCCTTGCAGGCCGCCGGCGACCGCTCGCCGCTGGCGGCGGAACTGGGGCCGGAATCGGTCGCCCAGCTGGCCGGACGGAAGGCCGTGGACATCCGCCTTGGCGCCCTGCCGTCGATGTACTTCGACGACGACACCGCCAACGTACCTGGCAGCAGCGACCACGGCGACCTGCGCATGATCGGTGGTCTCGGCGCGGTCGCGTTGGTGATCCTGCTGCTTGCCGCCACCAACTACGTCAACCTGGCGACGGTGCGCACGGTGCGGCGCCAGCGCGAGATTGCCGTGCGCAAGGTGCTGGGCGCGCCGGCCGGCCGGCTGGCCGGCCAGTTCATCGCCGAGTCGATGCTGGTGGCGCTGATCGCCACCGCCTTCGGCCTGCTGCTGGCGTGGCTGATGTTGCCGGTATTTGCCGAACTGGTCGACCGCCAGCTGAAGGACATGTTTGGCACGGCCAACCTGCTGGCGGCGCTGGGGCTTGGCGTTGTCACGGGACTGCTGGCGGGGATCTATCCGGCCTGGGTGGCGCTGGGCGTACGGCCGCAGCGCACGCTGGCCGGCCGCGGCAGCGCCGAAACGGCAGGCGGGCTGTGGCTGCGGCGCGCCTTGACGGTGGCGCAGTTCTCCACCGCGATCGGCCTGACCGCCGTCACGCTGGCGATTGCCTGGCAGGCCAATTTTGCCAGCAAGGCCAATCCCGGCTTCGACCCGGCCGGCATGCTGGCGGTCGAGCTGCCGCAGTCGATGCGCGGCGATCCTGCGCAAGCGATTCGGCTGCAGTTGGCGCGGCTGCCAGGCGTGAAAGGCGTGGCCATCGCGCAGAACGCCATCGGCGAACCGATCATCGGCAACCACGTTCCCTACAAGGCGCAGTCAGGCGCCAGCGCCAACCTGCTCACGCGCGACATCAGCGCCAATTTCTTCGACGTGATCGGCGTGAAGGCGGTGGCGGGCCGCCTGTTCGACAGCACGCGCGAAACCGACACCACGCTCGACAAGGTCATGATCGACGCCACCGCGGCGCGCGCGCTCGGTTACGCAGAGCCCGCGATGGCGGTCGGCCAGACCATCACCTCGAACATCGCCAACAGCTCGCAGGCGGCGCAGATCATCGGCATCGCGCCGCCGCTTCGGATCCAGTCGCTGCATGAAGCAGTGCGGCCCGTGGTGTGGCGGATCCGCCCGCGCGGGGTCGTGCTGCTGATTCGCGCGCAAGGCGACGTGGGCGCGCTGCAAGGGGCCATCGAAGCGCTGCTGCAGCGCCAGGCCCCGGACCAGGCATTCGGCATCGAGCACGCCCAAACCTACCTGTCCGCCAACTACGCCGACGACCTGCGCCTGGCCAAGCTGCTCGGGCTGGCCAGCATGGTGGCCATTGCGATTGCCGCCTTCGGCATCTACGTGCTGGCCACTTACAGCGTCCAGCGCATGGCGCGCCAGATCGTGCTGCGCAAGCTGTACGGGGCCGGCCATGCGGCGATCGTGGCGCTGGTCGGCCGCGAGTTCGCGCGCCTGCTGGCGCTGGGGGCGGCCATTGCGCTGCCGCTGGCGGCGCTGGTCATCGCGCGCTACCTGGCCGGTTTCGTCGAGCGCGCGCCGATCGGCCTGTGGCCGCTGTTGGGCGCACTGCTGCTGGCGGTGCTGGTTGCGGCGCTGTCGACCTTGCGCCACACGCTCGGCGCGCTGCGCATGTCGCCGGCGCTGGCGCTGCGCGACTAGGCGCCATGCACGCGCGTGATCCGAGGGTCGGCGCCCGCCTGCTGGCGCGCGCGCCGGTCTACTCGGCCGTCGCCATCGCCGGGCTGGCGCTCGGCTTTGCCGTCTGCTACCTGCTGCTCGGCTTCGTGCGCTACTCGTTCAGCTACGACAGCGCAGTGCCGGACCGTGCCCGCGTATTCGTCCTGCAGCACAAGGTCAACCTGATGCCGGCGCCGAGCTGGATCGAGTTCATGCCGCTGCCGTTCCAGGATGCGGCACGGCGCAGCGGCCTCGCATTGCGGTCGAGCGCGGCGATCCCGCGCGAGGTCGTGCTGGCCGCCGGCAATGTGCGCTGGCGCGGCGAGGTCACCGCCGTCGATGCCGACTTCGTGCCGCTGTTCGGCCTCACCGCGCGCGAAGGCGACCTGGCCGGGGCCCTGGCGCGGCCGGATGGCCTGGTGCTGACGGCGAGCGCCGCGCGCCAGCTGTTCGGCGCCGCCGCCGCGCTGGGCCGCACGGTGACGGCGGGCGACACCGCGCTGCGCGTGATGGCGGTGGTCGCCGACGCGCCATCGAACACCACCATGCCCTACACCGCGCTGGTGGGGCGCGGCAGCGCGCTGTGGAGCGGCAGCGAGCGGGCAGCGGCGCGCGCCCAGTGGCAGGGCCTCGGCGGCAAGATCTACCTGCGGCTGCGCGACGGCGCCAGCGCCGCCGACATGACGCGGCTGCTGCAGGAGGCGGCCGACCAGTCGCCCTGGCGGCAGATGGCGCCGACGCCGGCCGACCGCGCGCGCCTCGGCCACGTGATCGAAGTGCGCCTGCGCACGTTGAGCGAGGCCTACTTCGATACCGAGGTGGCCAGGGGCTACCGCGGGGGGCAGCGCGGCGAGCGGCCGGTGGTGCTGGCGCTGGCGGCAGTGGCCGTGCTGGTACTGGCGCTGGCGGCAGCCAATTACCTGAACCTGGCCACCGTGCGTACCTTGGGGCGCGAGCGCGAGATCGGCGTGCGCAAGGCGATCGGCGCCGGCCGCGCGCAGCTGGTGCGCCTGCTGATGGCCGAATCGGTGCTGGTGACGACGCTGGCCTACGGCGCCGGACTGCTGCTGGCCTGGCTGGCGCTGCCGCCGTTCGCCGAGCTGATCGAACGGCGCCTGGAGGGCGTGTTCGCGCCCGTCGCGGTACTGGCGGGCCTGGCCGGCGCGCTGCTGCTGGGCGTGGCGTCGGCGCTGTACCCGGCATGGATCGCGCTGCGCGTGCGCCCGCTGGCGGCGCTGGTCAACGCGCGCTACCTGGCGCACTTCGTCGAGCGCGCGCCGATGGGATGGTGGCCGCTGGCGATCGCGCTGCTGCTGGCGGTAGCGGTGGCCGGCGCCGCCACCGCGCGCCACCTGCACGCGGCGCTGCGCGCGGCGCCGGCGCGCCTGCTGCGCGACTAGGCCACGGTTTTCGTTGTGGGTGAAGCTTGAATTCCCGCATAATCGGCTTTTCGCCCACGGAGACTATTGATGACCACTCGCGACACGCCAACCGCCTACGGCACCGTCAGCCGCCTGAACCACTGGATCGGCGCGCTGTTCGTGCTGCTGCTGCTAGGGATCGGCCTGTATTTCGGCGACATGCCGCGCGGGCCCGAGAAGACGTACTGGCGGCAGCTGCACATCGCCGTCGGCACCATCTCGATCGTGTTCCTGCTGTTCCGGGTGTTCTGGCGGATGCGCTCGACATCGCCGCTGGCGCTGCCGCAAAAGCCGGCGATGCAGGCGTTTTCGCGCCTGGTGCACGTGTTGATGCTGGCGGCGATCGTCGTGATGGTGGTGAGCGGCCCGCTGATCCAGTGGACCGGCGGACGGCCGTTCGGCATCTTCGACTTGCTACAGATCCCGAGCCCGCTGGCCAAATCGGAGATCTGGCACGAGCGCCTGGAAGTGCTGCACGGCTGGACCGCCTGGGTGCTGATCTACCTGATCGGTTTTCACCTGCTCGGCGTGATCAAGCACCAGTTCATCGACCGCGACAACATCCTGGCCCGCATGACGGGCCGCGGCTGACCGACCTCAGTTACCTGAGCGAGACCAGTTCGAGATCGAACACCAGGTCGGCGTTGGCCGGAATGATGGAACCGGCCGGCGGCGACGCGCCGTAGGCCAGGTTGGCGGGAATGGTCACGGTCTTCTTCTCGGCGATTTTCATGCCGGTGACAGCCTGGTCGAAGCCGACGATCACGTTGCCGGCGCCCAGCTTGAACTCGAACTGGCCGCTGTCGAACTGGGTTCCCTTGTTACTGGCGGCAGTGCTGCTGTACAGGTAACCGGTGTATTTCACGTTCGCCGTGGTGCCGGCCACCGCCACGGTCGGGGCCGGGGCGGACGCGCCGCTGCCCGAGCCGCCGCATGCGCCCAGCGAGAGTACGGCCACGAAAGCGGCAATCAGGGGAAGCTTCAATTTCATGGGTCATCCTCGGCAGGGTTAAATGTGCACGCAGTCTAGCAGGGCAAACCGGGGTTCGCCGCCGCCAGACTGTCGTTAATTTGTATGCAGTTGTATCAGATCTCGACCTGGGTACCGAGCTCGATGACGCGGTTGGTGGGGATCTGGTAGTAGTCGGCTGCGCCGCGCGCGTTGCGCGACATGGCCACGTACAGGTGCTCGCGCCACGGCGCCATGCCGCCGCCAGGCGCCGAGATCACGGTCTGGCGCGCGATGAAGAAGGACGTCTCCATCATCTCGAACGGCAGGCCGTGCAGGTGGCACTGCTCCATCACCTTCGGAATGTCCGGCTCGTCCTTGAAGCCGTACTGGATATTGAGCTGGAAGCAGTTGTGGCCGAGCGTGACGACCGACATCTGCTCCGACAGCGGCACCCACGGCACCTCGCGCATGTGCACCGTCAGGAACACCACGCGCTCGTGCAGCACCTTGTTGTGCGACAGGTTGTGCAGCAGCGCGTGCGGCACGCCGTCGCTTTCGCCGCGCAGGAAAATGGCGGTGCCATACACGCGCGTGGGCGGCGCCACGAACAGCGACTGCAGGAAGTCGTCGAGCGGAATGGCGTGCTTCTGCAGGTTCTCGAACACCAGTTCGCGCCCGCGCCGCCACGTCATCATCACCGTAAACAGCACGGCGCCGAGCAGCAGCGGGAACCAGCCGCCGTGGAACAGCTTGAGCGTGCTGGCCGAGAACAGCGCGATGTCCATGATGATGAAAAAGCCCGTTGCGCCGAAGCACACCGCCAGCGGCAGGTGCCAGCGGTAGCGCGTCAGGAAGAACGTCAATATGGTGGTGCACAGCATGGTGGCGGTGACGGCGATGCCGTAGGCGCCGGCCAGCTTGTCGGACGAGCCGAAGCCGATCACCGCGCCCAGCACCACCATCAGCTGCAGCCAGTTCACGGCCGGGATGTAGATCTGGCCGATTTCGCTCTCCGAGGTGTGCAGCACGCGCATGCGCGGCAGCAGGCCCAGTGCGATGGCCTGCTTGGTCATCGAGAAGGTGCCGGAGATGGTGGCCTGCGAGGCGATCACCGCCGCCATGGTCGACAGGATCACCAGCGGGTACACGCTCCAGCTGCCAAGCTGCTGGAAGAAGGGATTGGCGAGCGCCTCGGGATGGGTGATCAGCAAGCCGCCCTGGCCGAGGTAGTTGAGCGCCAGCGCCGGGAACACGATCAGGAACCAGGCCGCGCGGATCGGCTTCTTGCCGAAGTGGCCCATGTCGGCGTACAGCGCCTCGGCGCCGGTAAACGCCAGCACCACCGCGCCCAACGCGACGAAGGCGACGAAGCGGTTGGCCAGCATGAACTTGAAGGCGTACAGGGGATTGAGCGCGGCCAGGATCTGCGGCGCCTCGACGATGTTGATCACGCCCATGATCGCCAGCGCGGCGAACCACACCATCATGATGGGGCCGAACCAGCGGCCGATGCCGGCGGTGCCGCGCTTTTGCACCGAGTACAGGCAGACCAGCACGATGATCGTCAGCGGCACCACGTAGCGCTCGAGCCCGGGCGCGGCCACTTCCAGGCCCTCGATCGCGCCGAGCACAGAAATGGCGGGGGTGATGACGCTGTCGCCGTAGAACATGGTGGCGCCTAACACGCCGATGATCAGCAGCGGCCCGTGCCAGCTGGACGCCTTGGTCACCGAATTGAGCGTCAGGGCGGAAAGCGCCATGATGCCGCCCTCGCCGCGGTTGTCGGCGCGTAGCATCAGGGTGACGTACTTGAGCGAGACGATCATCGTCAGGCCCCAGAAAATCAGGGAGACGACGCCGAGCAGGTTGAAGGTGTTGAGCGCGAGCCCGTGTTCTGGATCGAAAATGGTCTTGAGGGTGTACAGCGGGCTGGTACCGATGTCGCCATACACAATACCGACGGCCGCCAGCGTCATCGCCGCCAGGCTGGCTTTTTTATGTTCCGAGGTCAAGATTGCACCATATTGTTGTTTTGTGCATTGCACAATAGGTTACGTTGATCAAAATTGCAAGGACAATTCATTTCCATTTAACACTCTCTCGCGCCACGATTAACGCGGCAATGTTTTCCAATACGATAGCAGTTGCCGCAAGGCCTGCGGCTTGTTCAGCGGCGCCGCCAGCCCCGCCTGGTTGGCGGTGTTGGTGCCATGGCAAGAGGCGCAACTGCGCATCTCGCCGGCCTGGAAGGTGATCCAGTTGCGTTCGCGTACGATCGCGGTGCCGGCGCGGTCGGTGCTCTGCCACGTCAGTGCGCGCCGCGCCGGGACGAACGCGGCGCTCGAGCCGTCGGCGGCGATGCGCACGCTGCCGGCCGGCCCCTGTCCGTTGGCCGGGTTGACGCCACCGGCATCGTGCAGCGGCTGGGCGATCACCCGGCGGCCCGGACGACCCGGATACGCGCGCACCTGGTCGCCCTGGAAAATCTGAAAATGGGCGATCTCGTAGACCTTGCCGCCTGGCAGTGCCTTCGATACCGTGCGCACGCCGCCCGGTACCTGCAAATTGAACGGTTGTTGCAAGTCTGCCCTATCCCGGCTGGTCTGGTCGCGCGTGACGATCAGGGCCAGGTCGCGCCTGACCAGCCAGGCGCGCAGCGCCGCCTCGCTGACGCCCTCTTCGCGCAGCACCGCGCGCTCCGGCGCCTCGAAGGTGGCGGCGCGCAAAGGGGCCGGCGGGCGCGGGCGCAGTTCCACCGCGTCGAGCTCCCACAAGGTGAACCCGGCAGCGCCGATGCCGGGCGTGAGCAGCGGGCCGGCGCGGTAGAGGCCGCCGCGTGCGCGCAGCAGCAGGCGCAGGCGCAGGTCCGCCAGCGCGGTGCCCGGTTCGGGCGGGCGCACGCTGCTGGTGTGGCTGGCGAGCAGGCGGCCATCGGCCAGCGGCAAGGGATTGCGAAAGCGCCCGCCGGCCATCGCGTCGCCGGCGTCGCCCTCGGTCAGCGCGGTCACTGTCATCTGGTCGCCGTTCAGGGTCGGCGCGCCGGACAGCCTGACCAGCGGGCCGGTGGTAAACGAGCCGGACTCGCGGGCGGCGGTGGCGATATAGCTGCCGGGCCGGCGCGGCTCTTCGCGCAGGTGGAACAGGCCGCCCTCGCGCCGTACCGGCAGGCGGTTGGCGTGGTTCGACGGCAGCGTGCGGTTCGACAGGCTGGGGTCGCCCTTGAAGCTGGGCGTGAGGAAGCCGAAGGCCAGTTCGTGCTGGCCGACGTGGTTGAGGGTTTCTTCGCCGCTGCCGTCCTCGTTCATCTGCCAGATGGCGAAGAAGTTGGTGGCGAAGGGGCTCACTTCGCCGTAGGGACCGCTGCTGCCGCCGCGCGACTCGGGAAACGGTTCGGCGCGCGAGTCGAGCGCCCCGGCGGCGGCGTCCTCGCCGGCGAAGTTGAAGGAGCGGAAGGGCAAGGCGACGCGGTTGTGCGCGGCATTGCGGTCGCGCTCGGCCAGCTGGTCCTGCTGCTGGTGGTCCCAGCGGGTAAACAGCAGCCGGCCATAGCTGTCGAGGATGGGCGTGAAGGCGCCGCTGGGGGTGTGGTTGAGGATGCGCAGCGCGCCGCTGGCCGGGTCGAGCCGCCAGATACCCGTCACGGTCGGCGTCGCCTCGTATTCGTCGAGCTGCGGATAGAGGTGGACGGCGCCGTTGCGGGGGCGGTCCGAGGTAAACAGCACGGCGTCGTCGCTGCCGTACAGCGGCGAGAGGTTGTTATAGGGCGGCTGGCGGGCGACCCTGGTGACGACGGCGCGCTCGCCGCGGCCCAGGCCGCGCACCTCGTACAGCTGCCACCTGGCGCTGGCGTCACCGTCGAGCATGCTGAAGATGGCTTTGCGGGCGCCGCGGTGGGCCGCCGGCTCGCGCACCGCCACCGCGTTACCGAAGCCGGCCTCGCGCGTCAGGTTGCGCAAGGTGCCGTCCGGGTAGCGCAGCATCAGGGCGCCGCCGCGCGGGGCCTGGCCGGCGCCGGGAAGGTGGTTGGCAAAGGCCGACAGGCGCGCCGCCCTGTCGCTGCGCAGCGGCGCCTGGGTGACGAACAGGATCGGATAGGGGGTGGCCGGCGCGGCCGCGTGCGCGCGGGCAGGCAGCATCGCGGCCGCCAGCACGCCGAGGCAATAGAGGAAGCGTTTTTTCACGGTGAACTTGATTCGGGCCACACGGCAGTGTATCGCAGCGGGACTGCCTCCTTGAAATTTTTCCCGGATGAGCGCAACCTTGCTGGCAAGCTGAAGGTGCTGGTGTCAGGTCTGACATTCGGACATTTCAGAGGCGAAATGTCCGAATGTCAGACCTGACACCAGGGTTTTGCCAACAATCACTACGGAGAAGACGAATGGGGCGGTCCGACCACACGAACACGGCAATGACAAGATCACGCAGCGCGCTGGCGCTGATGCTGGCCGCTTCCATTATCGCCTGCAGCGGCGGCGGCGGCGATCCGGCGCCGGTAGCGCCGCCGGCACCGGTGCCGGCGGTGAACGGGCCGGCCTGGCTCGGCTATGGCGGCGATGCCCAGCACAGCGCGCTGGCCGCCATCCGCACCCAGGACCTGGCGCGCATCGTCTGGCAGGCGCCGGTCGACGTGGCGCCGCAATACACGGCCCAGGGCTACCTGCTGGTGCACTACGGTTCGCCCGTGATCACGTCGAAGAACACCGTGATCATTCCTGTCAAGAGCGCGGCGGCGAAGACCTACCGCGTCGACGCCCGTATCGGCGGCAACGGCGCGCTGGCGTGGAGCGTGGCCAGCGATTACGTCATGCCCGCGCATAACTGGACGCCGGCGTACAACGTCACCCTGACCAAGGCGAACCGGCTGGTGATGCCGGGCGCCGGCGGCAAGGTGTTCTACCGCGACGACGCAGATGCTACAGGGGCTGCCACCGACAGCTTCGTGTTTTACGGCAAGACGCTCTACAGCGCCAACCAGGCCGCATTCGACGGCTCGGTCTACATCAACACGCCGATCACGGCCGACAACGCGGGCAACCTGTTCTTCGGCTTCGTCACCACCGCGGCCAATGCGGCCGGCCTGGTCAGCGGCATCGCCCGCATCGGCGCCGACGGCAGCGGCAGCTGGGTGTCGGCTTCGGCGGCGGCGGGCGACGCCACCATGACCAGGCCGGCGATGGGCGCCGCCCCGGCCATCTCGAACGACCAGAAGAGCGTGTACGTGGTGGTCAGAAGCGGCGCCGGCGGCGGGCAGTTGCTGGCGCTCGACAGCAGCACGCTGGCGCGCAAGGGCAAGACCCGGCTGATCGACCCGTCGACGCAGCGGGACGCGCGGGTCAGCGAAGACAGCACCGCCGCGCCGATGGTGGGGCCGGACGGCGACGTCTACTTCGGCGTGCTGGAGACGGTTACCGGCGAGCATAACCAGCGCGGCTGGCTGCTGCACTTCGACGCCACGCTGGCGCAGGCGAAAACGCCCGGCTCGTTCGGCTGGGACGACACGCCGTCGGTGGTGCCGGCCACGCTGGTGCCAGGCTACACCGGCAGTTCGAGCTACCTGGTGATGACCAAATACAATAACTACAGCCGTTCGGGCAGCGGCGACGGCAAGAACCGCATCGCCGTGCTCGATCCGAACGCCAGCCAGCCGGACGCCATCAGCGCCGGCCAGGCGGTGATGAAGGAAGTGCTCACTATCCTCGGCCCCACGCCCGATCCGGCGTATCCGGCCGGGGTCACCGAGTGGTGCATCAACACCGCGGCGGTCGATCCGTTCAGCAAATCGATCCTGGTCAACAGCGAGGACGGATTCCTGTATCGCTGGGATTTGACGAGCAATACGCTGAGCCAGAAGATCCGCCTCACCAGCGGGCTGGGCGAATCGTACACGCCGACCGCGGTGGGCGCCGACGGCCTGGTGTACGCGATCAACAATGCGGTGCTGTTCGCGGTCGGCAAGTAAACGGCGGGCCGTGCTCAGCGGCAACTGGACAATTGGGGGATAATTGTCGGCTGAGCAAACCTGACTGTCCTCCATGCGCACCGGCATCATCAATGCAACCCTGGCGTTCCTCTGCTGGGGGCTGTTTCCCCTCTATTTTCACGCCATTGCCGAGGTGCCGGCGGGCCAGATCCTGGCGCACCGGGTGGTGTGGTCGCTGCTGTTCCTGGCCATCGTGCTGACGTTTCGCCGGCAATGGGCGTGGCTGCCGGCGGTCATGCGCCAGCCGCGGGTGATCGCCAGCTTCGTCGCCAGCGCCCTGCTGCTGAGCGCCAACTGGCTGGTGTACATCTGGGCGGTCAACAACGGCCACGTGATCGAAGGCAGCCTCGGCTACTTCATCAATCCGCTGGTCAACATCATGTTCGGCTACCTGCTGCTCAAGGAGCGCTTGCGTCCCGTCCAGTGGGCGGCGATCGCGCTGGCTGCCGCGGGCGTGGCCTGGCTGACCTGGCAGACCGGCACGGTGCCGTGGATTGCGCTGATCCTGGCGTGCACCTTCGGCGCCTACGGCCTGATGCGCAAGACCGCCGCGCTGGGCGCGCTGGAAGGCTTGTCGTTCGAGACGATGGTGCTGTTTCCGCTGGCGCTGGGCTACATCGTCTGGCTCGGCGCCCATGGGCAGAACGGCTTTGCCAACAGTGAGGCCAGCACACGCTGGCTGCTGGTCGCGGCCGGCCCGATCACGGCGATCCCGCTGCTGCTGTTTGCCTCCGGCGCGCGCAAGATCCCGCTGGCGGTGCTGGGGATGCTGCAGTACATCTCGCCGACGATCCAGTTCCTGCTGGGCGTGTGGCTGTTCCACGAAGCGTTCACGGCAGACCGGCTGGTCGGCTTCGTGCTGATCTGGAGCGCGCTGGCGCTGTACGCCGCGGAAGGCCTGTGGCGCAGCCGCAAGATAGCGGCGTAACACCAGCGCCCGAAACCGGGTCAGACCAGTTGGTCTGACCCCGGTGTAAAACTGGGGCCGACCCCGGTTTTGGAATATTCCGGCAGGAATGGCGCCGGATTTCCGGTATGCTTCTCCTTTCGTCACACCAGAGAATATTGCAATGGCAAATTACGTCTATACCATGAACAAGGTGGGCAAAATCGTCCCGCCGAAACGCCAGATTCTGAAGGACATTTCGCTGTCGTTCTTTCCGGGCGCCAAGATCGGCGTGCTGGGACTGAACGGCTCCGGCAAGTCGACCTTGCTTAAAATTATGGCAGGCATCGATACCGACATCCAGGGCGAGGCCGTGCCGATGCCGGGCCTGAACATCGGCTACCTGCCGCAGGAACCGCAGCTCGATCCGGACCAGACCGTGCGCCAGATCGTCGAATCGGGCCTCGGCGAAGTGTTCGAAGCACAAGCCAAGCTGGAGGCCGTCTACGCCGCCTACGCCGACGAGGACGCCGACTTCGATGCGCTCGCCACCGAACAGGCGCGCCTCGAGGCGATCATCTCGACCTCCGACGGCGGCAACCTGAACCTGCAGCTGGAAATGGCCGCCGACGCGCTGCGCCTGCCGCCATGGGACGCCAAGATCGGCATCCTGTCCGGCGGCGAGAAGCGCCGCGTCGCGCTGTGCCGCCTGCTGCTGTCGAAACCCGACATGCTGCTGCTCGATGAGCCGACCAACCACCTCGACGCCGAATCGGTCGAGTGGCTCGAGCAATTCCTGCTGCGCTTCCCCGGCACCGTGGTCGGCATCACCCACGATCGCTACTTCCTCGACAACGCCGCCGAATGGATCCTGGAACTGGACCGCGGCCACGGCATCCCGTGGAAAGGCAACTACAGCTCGTGGCTCGAGCAAAAGGGCAACCGCCTCAAGCAGGAAGAGGCGACCGAGTCGTCGCGCCAGAAGACCATCGCCAAGGAACTCGAGTGGGTGCGCCAGAACCCGAAGGGCCGCCAGGCCAAGAGCAAGGCGCGCCTGGCGCGCTTCAACGAGCTGTCCGAGCACGAATACCAGAAGCGCAACGAGACCTCCGAGATCTTCATCCCGGTCGCCGAGCGCCTCGGTAACGAAGTGATCGAATTCAAGAACGTGTCGAAGGCCTTCGGCGACCGCCTGCTGATCGACAACCTGTCGTTTACCGTGCCGCCCGGCGCCATCGTCGGCATCATCGGGCCGAACGGCGCCGGTAAGTCGACCTTGTTCAAGATGATCACCGGCAAAGAACAGCCCGACAGCGGCGAAGTGGCCATCGGCCAGACGGCGCGCGTGTCGATCGTCGACCAGAACCGCGACGACCTGGCCAATACCAAGACGGTGTTCGACGACGTCGCCGGCGGCGCCGACACGCTCACCGTCGGCCGCTTCGACATGCCGTCGCGCGCCTATCTCGGCCGCTTCAACTTCAAGGGCTCGGACCAGCAGAAGATCGTCGGCAACCTGTCCGGCGGCGAACGCGGTCGCCTGCACCTGGCGAAAACGCTGCTGCAAGGCGGCAACGTCCTGCTGCTCGACGAACCGTCCAACGACCTCGACGTGGAAACCTTGCGCGCGCTCGAAGACGCCCTGCTCGAATTTGCGGGCAGCGTGATGGTCATTTCCCACGATCGCTGGTTCCTCGACCGCATCGCCACCCACATCCTGGCGTTCGAAGGCAATTCGCAGGTCACCTTCTTCGACGGCAATTACCAGGAGTACGAAGCGGACAAGAAAAAGCGCCTCGGCGAAGAAGGCGCCAAGCCGAAACGCATCCGCTACAAGCCGCTGACCGTGTAAGCCCGGATAAGCGACGTGCCAAAAGCTCCCCTCGGGGAGCTTTTTTTCATGGCTACGTGCCCGTTAAGTCGGGGAGGCTGCAACAGGCGCCATGGCCGCCGGTGAGCGTATTCATGGGCGTCACGTGCGCTGGGTTTGATCGAATCGACATGAAGCGTCGATCAAGTTGGCAAACTAAGCTCATGAATGACTACCGTCACAACCGGGTTGCGGGCGGGACTTTCTTTTTCACCGTCCGCCTGCTTGAGCGGGGCAGCACGCTGCTCACCGATCACTTTTCCGCCTTCGGCGAAGCGATGCGCCAGGCCCGTATCAGGCGCCCCTTCCATGTCGACGCGTGGGTGGTGCTGCCCGACCATGCACACGCGATCTGGACGCTGCCGCCGGGCGACCACGACTGCGCCAGCCGCTGGCGCGCCGTCAAGATCGCCTTCTCCAAGGCTTCGCGCAAGTCCAGCGCCGCCGCCGAACAGACGATCTGGGAACCCCACTACCAGCAACACCGGGTTGCCAGCGACGCCGAATATGGCGGCCTGATCGACTACGTCCACCTGAATCCCCTGCGCCACGGCTTGTGCGCGCGTCCTGCCGACTGGCAATGGTCATCGCTGCACCGCTTCGTCGCCGCGGGGATGGCCAGTCCGGACGCTAGGCGGACCGCGGCCAGCGCCCCCGCCTAGCCAAAAAAAAGAGCCCCGAAGGGCCCTTTTTTCATTCGCTGCGGATCCGGACAAGCGCACTGTCCAGGCCGCGGCGTCATCAGAATGCGTATTTGGCGGCGATAGTGAAGACGTCGGCCTTGGCGCCGAAATCTTTGCTCTTGCCATAACGCTCATATTCAGCGGTCAGCGCGACGTTCTGGTTCAGGTTGTACTGCACGCCCAGGGCGCCGTACAGCTCGGTCTTGCTTTCGCTACGGTTGTAGACGCCGTTGGTGCTGCTCAGCGTGGACTTGTTATTTGCCGCGCCCAGCTTGCCGTACAGGGAAACCTGCTCGTTCAGCGGCTTGGTTGCCTTGCCGGCCAGGTAGAACGAGTGGCCGTCCGACTCCGCACGGCCCGGAACGCCGTTCAGGGTGTAGTCGTGGCTCGACTTGCGGAAGTCCGTGTAGCCAGCCTCGACGCCAAACGTCTGGTCGATTTCATAGCCACCGAAAATTTTGCCCGATGCCTTGAAGCCATCGGTGCTGCCGCCGACGCTGCCCGGCAGGTTGTAGCTGTGGTCAGCGCTGGCCACGCCGACACCAACGTACGGGCCCGGCGCTGCCGCCTGGGCCGCGCCCATTGCCGTGACCGCGGCGATCATTGCGAAGATAAGCTTTTTCATGTGGAATCCTTTGATGAGTTAATCGTCTGGCCCACAATTCCGATTGAATTGCGAGGTGGCCACGATAGCATCGGTAAAAGCATGCGTCGTTGGCGATTTCGTAAGAAATGTAAGCGCATGTAAGCGGTATAGACCAATAACTGACCGAAGGTTCAGTTATATGCATGAGCAGATAGTGTGATATTGAGAGTACTTAGACGATGAAGCGGAAAGTTAGGTTCACTCTTGGGCCGAGCGGACGCCTGACTTTGTTAATTCCGTGCACCCAGTTATGTTGCAGTTTCCCCGCCATCAGCAGCAAGCTGCCGTCCGTCAAATCGATTTGTAACCGTTGCCTGCTCACCTTGTGCTGGAGAATAAAGGTGCGCGTGGCGCCGAAACTGACGGAGGCGACCGCTGGCTCGGGCCCCAGCTCGGCCTCGTCGTCGCTGTGCATGCCCATGCTGTCGCGGCCGTCGCGGTAGTAATTGAGCAGCACGCTGTTGAAGCGCCGCCCGCTGGCCGCTTCCACGGCGCGCAGGATTTGCCGCTGCAAGGGCGTAAAAGCCAGCGGCTCGAAGGTGAGCCCCGAGTAAGAATACGATTTCTCGCCGTGCCAGGCGGTCAGGCGCGGCTGCGGGTACTGCCTGCCCCACAGCGTGATGACCTCGCTGCGCCAGGCGGTGTCGCCGATCAGCCGTGCCAGCACCGCCTCGTTCCCCATCGGCAGCGCCAGCTGCGAGAGGAAAGCAAGCTCGCCGTCGGCAACGGGAATCGGCGTGAGGGCGGGACGGGAATCGAACAAATCCATGGAAAGATCATAGCAGCAGCCCGCGGCGGCACAGGGCAAATTGCTAGAGGCGAACAATCGGCGGGAGGAAGATACGGATCACCCGAGGAAGTGTTCCCCGTGCATAAACGACAGTTTCCGGGCACAGCCGCGCTGGCCGGCATGGCTTCCGCCAGCGCCAGGCCAGGACTGGCGCCCAAACCGCTGGCTGAACGTTCCGGCGAATGCCCGTGGGGCCGTATCACATCGATGTGCAGGCCTGAGCCCGGCGGCGGCGGGAGTTATGCGTAGGCTTCGGCGAGCGTCATGACGCGCGGGGCGATGGCGACGCCGATGCCGGAGAACAAGGCTTCGATGGCGGCCATGTTGGTGGCCGTTTCCTCGGCTTTCCAGCCATTGAACAGGTCGGTGCCGTTTTTCTCGAAATGCATGTCGAGCACCTTGCCCTTGTCCCGGTGCGTGTAGGCCTGGCAATGGGTGTTCTGGAACCCCAGCGTCGACAGCGCGGTCAGCAGCTGGGTCGGCGGATTGTCGGGGTCGGTAGCGATGAAGATGCCAAAAGTCTTGCCGGGGGGCTTGGCCGCGATGTCCAGCTCGTAAATCCCGGGCGCCT
Organism: Burkholderiales bacterium; assembly: GCA_038248405.1. Lineage (GTDB taxonomy): Bacteria > Pseudomonadota > Gammaproteobacteria > Burkholderiales > Burkholderiaceae_D > JAFCUW01. Next base: position 48,162 of record JBBRXM010000005.1, on the reverse strand, counting down.
TGGTGACAGCGGTCGTTTTCAGAAATAGCATGGTGTTCCTCTTTGGTCCTGGGCGGGCGGGCGCCGACCTGCCCGCTTCGCCCTCACGTTGCCGTACGCAACTAGAAGTTTCTGCATTAAAACATATGAGGAGCCTAGCTTATTGCGAATTGCCACGTTTGTCGATGCCTCAAGGCATCTTTCTGCCTCAATGCAATATCAACCCGACACCTGTGCCGATGAACAACAGTAACGAGGCGACGAAAGCGAGAATGAAGCCCGTTTCCCGCTTGGCCGGATCCTTGTAATAGCCCAGCGCGTAAAGAATGCGCCCGACGCACCACAGCGCGCCACCGGCCGCCGCCCAGCCGTCGCCGAGGAACAGCGCGCACATCCACAGTGGCGCCAGCACCAGCGGCAACTGCTCGAGCGTGTTGGCCTGCACGCGCTGCGCCGCCAGGAACGCCGGCGGTCCCTCCATCGACGGCGCCGCCACCTTGTAGGTTCCGCGGGCGCGCCCGGCGTTGATGCCGGTCCAGGCGTACACGGCAAGGGCGGCGAGGGTGGTCCAGGCGGTCAGGTTCATTGCGTCTCTTTCGTTGAAGTGGAAATCATCGGGGCGTCGGCCGGCCGCAGCCAGCCCATCAGGGTATCGTCCTCGGCCACGCCGAGGGCATTGTTGACGCGCGCGCGCAGGCGGCCCTCCTCGACAAAGCCGAGCGAGCGATACAGGCCGCGCGCGCGCTCGTTCGACACGCGCGCGAACAGTTCGACCCGGTGTATGTGCGGCAGATGGTGCGTGACTTCGCCGAGCAGGGCCTCGAACAGGGCGCGCCCGATGCCGCGGCCCTGGGCTTGCGGCGCCACGGCGACGGTGAGGTCGGTCAGCAGGTGCGCCAGCGCGGCGATGCCCGGGCAGGAGGCATGGATTTCGCCGACGATGCGGCCGTCCTCCTCGCACACCAGTTCGACGCCGTCGGCGGCCGCCCTCTGCATGAAGCCGGTCACATAGTCGTCGGTGACCTCGGCGGGCGTGCGCGCGATGCCGTCGGGAACCGCCGCCACCAGCTTGTAGAGCGCCTGCACCTGCGCGCGGTCGCTTGCGGCCGCCTTCCTGATCAGCGGCTTCATTGGTCGCGCCGCGCGAGGCTGGCGGTGGCCACGGCCAGCGCCCGGTACAACTCACCGGTCGGCGCGTCCCAGCCGTCCAGCGCCGCCTGCTGGCGCGCCACGGTGGCGACGTCGCCGCGCGCGATGGGGCCCATCAGCGAGGCGCGCGCGCCCAGCCGGAACACGTTTTCCAGCGTCTCGGTGGCCAGCGGACGGGCCAGTTCGCGCGCCACCGGTTCGGCGATGCCCGCCGCCTGGTAGGCGCGCATGGCGGCGTCGAGCAGCGTCACCAGGTAGTTCGAGGCGATCACGGAAGCGGCGTGGTAGATGGTCTTGGCGGCGGCGTCGATCGGCACCAGCCGCGCACCGATCAGCGCCAGCGCCGGTTCGAGCAGCGCCAGCGCGCGCTCGTCGCCCTCGATGCCGCAGAAGGTGCCGGCAAAATCGCGCGCCACGCCGTCCGGGTCGGCGAAGCTGCGCACCGGATGCGCGCTGGCGGTGAAGCCGCCTTTGGCGGCGGCGGCGGCCAGCGCGGCCGACGACCTGGCGCCGCTGCAGTGGAACACCAGCACGCCGTCCAGCGCGGCGGAGCCGGCCAGCGCCGCGCACACCGCTTCGATCTGGTCGTCGCCCACCGCCAGCATGACGGCGTCGGCGCGGCGCATGCCGGCCAGCACATCGACCGCGCGGCCGGCGCCGATGAAGGCCACCGCCTCGGCCGCCGTGCCGGCCGAACGGGTCAGCACATCCTGCACCTCGAAGGCGCCGCTGGCGGCGAACAGGCGTCCCAGCACGCGCCCGAGGTGGCCGGCGCCGATGATGTTGAGCGTGAGCGCCACCCTAGAATCCCGCGCCGGGTTGGCGCAGGTACTCCAGCTCTTGCGGCGTGGAGGCGCGGCCGAGGATCGCATTACGGTGCGGGAAGCGGCCGAAACGGGCGATCACGCCGCGGTGGCGGTGCGCGTAATCGAGCGAGCCGTCGAAGTCCTGGTGGTTGGCCGCGGCCAGTTCGGCAAACAGCGCCACCGCCTTTTCCTGCATGCGGGCGTCCTCGGCGTGCTCGAACGGCATGTAGGCGAAAGAGCGCTGCAGCGGCGCCAGGGCGCGGTCGGCGCCGGTGTCCACCAGGGCGGTGGCCGCGGCCAGCGCCAGTGCGTCGCCGGCGAACGAGGCGGGCGTGCCGCGCAAGGCGTTGCGGGTGAACTGGTCGAGCACGATGATGCGCGCCAGCGTTCCCTGCGGGCCTTCATCGTCCCATTCGCGCAGGCCGCCGGCCACCGCCTGGGCGATGGCGGCGCCGAAGCGCCGGGCGATCTCGGCGTCGAAGTGCTCGTCCTTGCGAAACCATTCGGCGCGCGGCTTGCCGTGGCCTTCCGCTCCGGGCGGCAGGAACCAGAAATCGAGTACTTCTTGTGGTGTCATCAGTGGCCTTGTGTTGGTGCGCTTAGTTGCGGGCGTGGGATAGCTGGAAGCTGTCGATGCCTTCGAACCGCGCCAGTTCATCGGCCAGCGCCGACAGCGGCGTGCCGCTCTTGCGCGACAGCGCCAGCACCACGAAGCGCCATTCCTGGCGCCCGTCGCTGCCGCCGATGGCGAGCGTGCCGCCGGCGATTTCGTAGCCGCGTTCGAGCGCCACGCGGCGCAGCGCCGATTCGCTCGGCACGTAATTCTGCCTGAAGCGCATCGTCACCGCCAGCGCGTGGCGCGACGGCAGGAACGATTCGATGCGGTGCAGGTAGATCATGATCATCGCCGCCATGAACGCCAGCCCCATCGCGGCCAGGTAGAAGCCGACGCCGACCATGATGCCGATCGCCGACGACGCCCAGATCGAGGCGGCCGTGGTCAGGCCGCTGATGTTGAAGCCTTCGCGCATGATGACGCCGGCGCCGAGAAAGCCGATGCCGGTCACCACGCCCTGGATCACGCGGGTGGGATCGGCCACCGTGACGAGGGCGCCGCCGTGGCCGCCGAACCAGAACTGCGGATAGCCGCCGATGATGGTCAGCGCGGCCGAGGCCATGCAGACGATGCCGTAGGTGCGCATGCCGGCCGCGCGGCCGTGGTAGGAGCGCTCGTAGCCGACCAGTAGTCCCAGCAGCAGCGCGCCCAGCAGGTTCAGCAGGATCAGGCCGTTGGTGGCGATCTCCGGCCTGGTCCAGTAGGCGGCGAGCGTGTCGAAAGTGGGCATCGGAGCCTACGCCGGTTTTTTCTTGACCAGCTGCTTTTCGAACGCGACATCGAACTTGCTGACACGCTTTGGCGTCTGCGGCCCGAGGCCGTTGACGAAGGCGGCAAATTCGGCCAGTTCGAGCGGCGCGCAGAGCGGCGGCCCGCCCGGTTTTTCGGACAGGAAGAACAGGCCGTCGCCGGTAACCGACATGGTGTAGCCGGCGTTCCCGCTGCGCAGCTTGAGTCGGTCGACGGCATTGCTGCCGCGGGTGGAACGTAAGCTTGCCATTCAGGTCTCCTGTGTGCGCGCGTCGAGCCACGCGAGCGCGGCGCCGTCAACGTGCGGCGCCAGGCGCGCCCGCACCGTAGCGTGATAGTCGTTGAGCCACTGGCGCTCGTCTGGCCGCAGCAGCGCCAGGTCGAGGCAGCGGGTGTCGATGGGGCACAGCGTCAGCGTCTCGAAGCCGAGGAATTCGCCGAACGCGGTGGTCTCGAGGCTGCGGTTAAGCACCAGGTTCTCGATCCGGATGCCCCACTGGCCGGGCCGGTAGATGCCCGGTTCGATCGAGGTGATCATGCCCGGCTCCATCGCCGTGTGCGGCTCCGGCATGCTGGTGGCCGAAATCGACTGCGGCCCTTCGTGCACGTTCAGGAAATAGCCGACGCCGTGGCCGGTACCGTGGCCGTAGTCGATGCCGGCCGCCCAGATCGGCGCGCGCGCCAGCGCGTCGAGCATCGGCGACCTGGTCCCGCGCGGGAAGCGTGCCATCGAGAGCGCGATGACGCCCTTGAGCACCAGCGTGAAGTCGCGCTTCTGCTCGGGCGACGGCATCCCCACCGGCATCACGCGGGTGATGTCGGTGGTGCCGCCGAGGTACTGGCCGCCCGAATCGATCAGCAGCAGGCCGTCGCCTTCGATGTCGGCGTGCGCATCGTCGGTGGCGCGGTAGTGGATGATGGCGCCGTTGGCGTTGAAACCGGCGATGGTGGCAAAGCTCGGGCTGACGAAGCCGGGCCGGCGCGCGCGCGCCGCCGTGACCTGGGCATCGATATCGAGTTCGGTCGGCGGCCCGCGCCGCTTGTCGGCCAGGCGCACCTCGAGCCAGGCGAAGAATTCGCACAGCGCGGCGCCATCCTGCTCCATCGTCGCGCGCACGTGGGCGGCGTCGGCGTCGGATTTCCTCGATTTGGCGAAGGTGCTCGGGTTGACCGCCTCGACCACCCTGACGGCGGCCGGCACCGCGGCGCGCATGCCGGCGGTGATGCGGCGCGGGTCGATCAGCAGGACTTCACGCGCGCCCAGGCGCGCCAGCGCCGCTTCGGCCTGCGCGTACGGCGCCAGCTCGACGTCATCGGCGCGCAGCCGCTCAGCCAGCTCGGCCGGCACCTTGCCCTCGGCGACGAACAGCGTCGCGCGCTGCGCTTCCACCAGCGCGTGCGCCAGGAACACCGGGTTGTAGTTGACGTCGGCCCCGCGCAGGTTGAACAGCCAGGCGATGTCGTCGAGGGTGGAGATGAAGTGGGCGCTGGCGTTCGCTTTCGCCATCGCGGCGCGCACCCCGGCCAGCTTGGCCGCGCGGGTCGCCGAGGCATACGGGGCGGCGTGCTCGAACACGGGCGCCGCCGGCAGCGGCGGGCGTTCGGTCCAGACCTCGTCGAGCAGGTCGACATCGGTGCGCAGTGCGATGCCGCGCTCGCGCAGGGCGTCGGCCAGCAGGCGCGCGGTGGCCAGGCCCAGCACGCGGGCATCGACGGCCACCGTCTGGCCGGCCTGCAGGTTCGCGGCCAGCCAGTCGATGTAGAGCAGGCTGGCGCCGGACGGGATCTTCATCAGGTCGATGCCGCTGCCCGACAGTTCCGACTCGGCCTGGGTCCAGTAGCGCGCGTCGGTCCAGACGCCGGCGAAGCTGGCGGTGGCGATGAAGGCGCCGACCGAGCCGGTGAAGCCGGACAGCCACTCGCGGCCCTGCCAGCGGCCGGGCAGGTATTCGGACAGGTGGGGGTCGGCCGACGGCACCAGGATGGCGTCGACGCCCTCGCGCTGCATGATGGCGCGCAGCTGCGCGAGGGCCTCGGCGCGCGCTGAAATGGTAGGTGAATTTGGCATATTAATATGATACCCCCAACGCCCTCTCGCCGTCGTCCTCGCGAACGCGGGGACCCATTTGCGTGCAGCCCGATCACGCATGCAGCAATTGGGTCCCCGCGTTCGCGAGGACGACCGGCTCACGCGGTGAAGTGCCGCAGCCCTTCCAGGTCGAGCACCCGGATGCCGCCGTAATCGAGCCGCAGCAGGCCCTCTTTTTCCAGCAGCTGCAAGGCCTGGTTGGCGCGCTGGCGCGAGGCGCCCGACAGGTAGCCGATCTCCTCCTGCGAGATCTGCACGATCTTCTCGAGCCCCGGATACAGGTGCGAGTTGAACATCGCCGCCAGGCAGCGCGCCACGCGCGTATCGACGTCGAGCGTGCGGTCGTTCTCGACCAGGCCGATGAACTGGCCGAGCCGCTCGTTAAGCTGCAGCAGCAGGAAGCGGTTGAACGGCAGGCTCGTCTCGAGCAGCCACTCGAACGTCTCGCGCGGCATGCGCGCCACCCGCGTGTCGCGCAGCGCCATGACGTCGTACTTGCGGGCCTGGTCCTTGAGCAGCGAGCCCTCGCCGAACCAGCCGCCGGTGGGCACGCCGGCAAAGGTCACGCTCTTGCCGGCGGGCGAGAAATTGTTAATTTTTACCAGGCCATCGATGATGCCGACCCAGTTTTCCAGCGCTTCGCCCTTGCGGCAGACGAAGCCGCCCTTGGGCACGAACTGTTCGTAACAGTCGCGCTCCACCCGCGCCATCTCGACGGCGGTCAGCGACTGCGCCCAGATGGTGGCGCGCAGGTGCTCGGTCAGGGTTTGTGAAGGAATGCTCATTGTGCGTTGCACCATCGAAAGTCACGCAATTGTCACCCAAAAGACAACATGGGATCGAACCGCAAGCTAATATCATCACACAAAAAGTGCCGTCCATACAGCTGGGCGGACGGGCGCTGAAAACAGGGAGACACAGTTGAACACATCGGACAGCGCGAACCTGCAGACTTTCCCGCGGCGCCTGCGCGCACACGGGCAGCTGCGCCCGGCGCGGCCGGCATTTCGCGAAAAGCACCTCGGCATCTGGCAGAGCTGGAGCTGGCAGCAAGTCAACCACGAAGTGCGGGCGATGGCCTGCGGGCTGGCCTCGCTCGGTTTCGAGCGCGGCATGAACCTGGCCATCGTCGGCGACAACCGTCCGCGCCTGTACTGGGCCATGCTGGCCGCGCAGAGCATGGGCGGGGTGCCGGTGCCGCTGTACCAGGACGCGCCGGCCGCCGACATGGCCTATGTGCTCAACGACGCCGAGATCGCCTTTGCCATCGTCGAGGACCAGGAGCAGGTCGACAAGCTGCTCGAGCTGTCGGCGCTGTGCCCGCAGATACGCCACATCGCCTACGAGGACGAGCGCGGCATGCGCCACTACCGCCAGGCCGGCGTGATCGCGCTGGCGCAGCTGCAGGAACTGGGCCGCGCCTGGGACGCGGCCAACCCGGGCGCGTTCGACGCCGCCGTCGAAGCCGGCCAGGGCTCGGATGCGGCCATCATCCTCTACACCTCCGGCACCACCGGCAAACCCAAGGGCGTGGTGCAGTCGCACGCGGCCCTGCTGGCGGCCGGCGCCGGCGGGGTCGGCTTCGACAAGCTGACCGACCGCGAAGACATCCTTTCCTACCTGCCGATGGCGTGGGTGGGCGACTGCCTGTTCTCGCTGGCGCAGGCGATGGTGGCCGGTTTTACCGTCAACTGCCCGGAGTCGGGCGACACGGTGCTGACCGACCTGCGCGAAATCGGCCCGACCTACTATTTTGCGCCGCCGCGTGTATTCGAGAACATGCTCACCAGCGTGATGATCCGGATGGAAGACGCCAGCGCCATCAAGCGCCGCATGTTCCACCACTTCATGGCGGTGGCGCGCCGCTGCGGCGCGGCCATCCTCGACGGCAAGCCGGTGGCGGCCGGCGACCGGCTGCAGTACGCGCTTGGACAACTGCTGGTGTACGGGCCGCTCAAGAACGTGCTCGGCCTGTCGCGCGTGCGCGTGGCGTACACCGCGGGGGCCGCCATCGGCCCGGACCTGTTCCGCTTCTACCGCTCGATTGGCGTCAACCTCAAGCAGCTGTACGGCTCGACCGAGACCTGCGCCTACGTCTGCCTGCAGCCGGACGGGAACATCAAGTTCGACAGCGTCGGCCTGCCGGCGCCGGGCGTCGAAGTCAAGCTGGCGGCCAATGGCGAAGTGCTGGTCAAGTCGCCGGCGACGATGGCCGGCTACTTCAAGCGCCCCGACGCGACCGCCGAGGTGATCGACGCCGACGGCTACTTCCACACCGGCGACGCCGGCCTGTTCGACCGCGACGGCCACCTGAAGATCATCGACCGCGCCGCCGACGTCGGCAAGCTCAATGGCGGCGCCATCTTCGCCCCCAACTACATCGAGAACAAGCTGAAGTTCTTCCCGTTTATCAAAGAGGTGGTCGCCTTCGGCAACGGGCGCGACCAGGTCTGCGCCTTCATCAACATCGACATGGAGGCAGTGGGCAACTGGGCCGAGCGGCGCAACATCGCCTACTCCGGCTATACCGACCTGGCCGGCCATCCGCAAACGTATGAGCTGGTGCGCGACTGCGTCGAAAAGGTCAACGCCGACCTCGCGTCCGAGCCCGGCATGGCCGCCACCCAGATCCACCGCTTCCTGGTGCTGCACAAGGAGCTCGACCCGGACGACGACGAACTGACGCGCACCCGCAAGGTGCGGCGCAAGTTCATCGCCGAAAAATACGCAGTGCTGATCGACGCGCTCTACGAGGGCAAGACGTCGCAGTTCATCAGCACCGAGGTCAAGTTCGAGGACGGCCGCCGCGGTACCGCCAGCGCCGACCTGCGCATCTGCGAAGCGAAGACCTTCGCACCAGTGGAGGCGGCAGCGTGATGGAAATGAACCAGCAAGGCCTGGACCGCAAGATCGGCCCGGTCATCCTCGACCTGAACAACATCTCGCTGTCGTTCGGCGGCGTCAAGGCGCTCACCGACATCTCGTTCAACGTCAGGCAGCACGAGATCCGCGCCATCATCGGCCCCAACGGCGCCGGCAAAAGCTCGATGCTCAACGTGATCAACGGCGTGTACCGCCCGCAGAAGGGCGAGATCGCGCTGCGCGGCGAGACGCGCCGCAACATGGACTGCTACAGCGCCGCCCGCGCCGGCATCGCCCGCACCTTCCAGAACATCGCCCTGTTCAAGGGGATGACGGTGCTCGACAACATCATGACGGGGCGCAACCTGAAGATGAAGTCGAACTTCCTGATGCAGGCGCTGTACTGGGGGCCGGCGCGGCGCGAGGAAATCGCCCACCGCGAAAAGGCCGAGCAGATCATCGACTTCCTCGAGATCCAGGCGATCCGCAAGACGCCGGTCGGGCGCCTGCCCTACGGCCTGCAAAAGCGCGTCGAACTGGGGCGCGCGCTGGCGGCCGAGCCGGACATCCTGCTGCTCGACGAGCCGATGGCGGGCATGAACGTCGAAGAAAAGCAGGACATGTGCCGCTTCATCCTCGACGTCAACGACCAGTTCGGCACCACCATCGTCCTCATCGAGCACGACATGGGCGTCGTGATGGACATTTCCGACCGCGTGGTGGTACTCGACTACGGCAGGAAGATCGCTGACGGCACCCCCGACGAAGTACGCGCCAACCAGGAGGTGATCCGCGCCTACCTGGGTGCCGAACACCAGGACTGACACATGAGCTTTTTCTTCGAAGTGCTGATAGGCGGCCTGCTCTCCGGCGTGATGTACGCGCTGGTGGCGATCGGCTTCGTCCTGATCTACAAGGCCTCCGGCGTATTCAACTTCGCCCAGGGCGCGATGGTGTTCTTCGCGGCGCTGACCTGCGTGGGCATGGTCGACAAGTTCGGCGTGCCGATGTGGCTGGCGATCTTGCTGACGATGGTGGTGATGGTGGTGCTGGGCCTGGCGATCGAAAAGGTGGTGCTGCGCCCGCTGGTGAACCAGCCGGAGATCACGCTGTTCATGGCCACCATCGGCCTGGCGTTTTTCATCGAAGGCCTGGCGCAGCTGATCTGGGGAGCGCAGGTGCACAAGCTGAACCTGCCGATCGAGGACGTGCCGATTCCGTGGCTGCTGGACGGCTACAACATCATGGTCTCCAAGTTCGACGTCACCGCCGCCGTCATCTGCGCGCTGATGGTGACCGCGCTGGCGCTGCTGTTCTCGAAGACCAAGATCGGCCGCGCGCTGCGCGCGGTGGCCGACGACCACCAGGCGGCGCAGGCGGTCGGCATTCCGCTGCAGCAGATCTGGGCGGTGGTGTGGGGCGTGGCCGGTCTGGTGGCGCTGGTGGCGGGCCTGTTGTGGGGCGCCCGCAACGGCGTGCAGTTCGCGCTCACCTTCATCGCGCTCAAAGCCCTGCCGGTGCTGATCCTCGGCGGCTTCACCTCGGTGCCCGGTGCGATCGTCGGGGGCCTGATCATCGGCGCCTCCGAAAAACTGGCTGAAGTCTACCTCGGCCCGATGGTCGGCGGCGGCATCGAGGGCTGGTTCCCGTACGTGCTGGCGCTGCTGTTCCTGCTGGTACGGCCGGAAGGCCTGTTCGGCGAAAAAATCATCAGGAGAATATAGTGCTCTATCGTGAAGCAGGGCAGTTCAAGACCTCCTACCAGGCCGACAACCAGATCTTCCCGATCCGGCAGGACCGCATCGCCCTCGGCGCCCTGCTGGTCGTGGCGGCTGCCGTCGTCCCGCTGTTCGCCTCGCCGTACATGCTGTCGGCGATCCTGATCCCGTTCCTGATCTTCGCGCTGGCGGCGCTGGGCCTGAACATCCTGACCGGTTACGCCGGCCAGCTCTCGCTCGGCACCGCCGCCTTCATGGCGGTCGGCGCCTACGCCGCCTTCAACTTCATCGCGCGCCTGCCTGGCCTGCCGCTGCTGGTGGCGTTCGTGCTCGGCGGCCTGTGCGCGGCGCTGGTGGGGATCGTGTTCGGCCTGCCGTCGCTGCGGGTGCGCGGCTTCTACCTGGCCGCCTCCACGCTGGCGACCCAGTTCTTCGTGGTCTGGTGCCTGACCAAGATCCCGTACCTGACCAACTACAGCGCCTCGGGCGTGGTGACGGTGCAGAAGATGCAGATCTTCGGCTACGAATTCAATTCGCCGGCCAGCAAATACCTGCTGGTGCTGGGGATCGTCGCCGGCCTGGCGCTGCTGGCCAAGAACATGATCCGCTCCAACGTCGGCAGGTCCTGGATGGCGATCCGCGACATGGACATGGCGGCCGAGGTGATCGGCTTCCGGCCGCTGCGCACCAAGCTGCTGGCGTTCGCGGTCAGCTCGTTCTACTGCGGCGTGGCCGGCGCGCTGTATGCCTTTGCCTACCTCGGCACGGTGGAGCCGGAAGCGTACAACCTCGACCTGTCGTTCCGCATCCTGTTCATGATCATCATCGGCGGCGTCGGCTCGATCCTCGGCTCCTTCCTGGGTGCCGCCTTCATCGTGCTGCTGCCGGTGGGCCTGAACATGTTCGGCCACTTGCTCGGCCTGCCGACCAGTTTTGCATCGAATCTCGAATTAATGGTGTTTGGCGCGCTGATCATATTTTTCCTGATCGTGGAACCGCATGGCCTCGCGCGCTTGTGGCAAGTCGGAAAAGAGAAGTTGCGCCTGTGGCCATTCCCGCATTGAGGCCAGGGGTAGCAATCGCTGTCATTGTAGTGACCTAGAGGAGACGAGAATGAAAGGCTTTAAATCGATCATGCTGTGCGCGGCGCTGGCAGGCGCATACACCCAGGCGGCGCAGGCGGCCGACCAGTTCGTGGCGCTGCCGTCGTACCGCGTCGGCGCCTACGCGGCCGGCGGCTCCGGCTTTTACGGCGGCGCCATCGACTACTTCAACCTGGTCAACGCCAACGGCGGCGTCAACGGCGTCAAGATCCTGTGGGAAGAGTGCGAGACCGAATACAACCCGTCGCGCGGGGTCGAGTGCTACGAGCGCCTGAAAACCAAGAACGGCGGCGCCACGCTGGTCGAGCCGCTGTCGACCGGTATCGCCTACGGCATCCTCGACCGCGTCGCGGTCGACAAGATCCCGATGACGACGCTCGGCTACGGCCGCTCCGACGCCGCCAACGGCAAGGTGTTCCCGTACATCTTCCCGCTCATCACCAGCTACCACAACCAGGCCGCCGGCATGATCAAGTACCTGGGCGACAAGGAAGGCGGCTACGCCAAACTGAAGGGCAAGAAGATCGCCTACCTGTATCACGATTCGCCATTCGGCAAAGAGGCGATGCCGGTGCTTGACGCGCTGGCGGCGCAGCACGGCTTCGAGCTGATCAAGATCGCGGTGGCCCCGCCGGGCAACGAGCAGCAGTCGCAGTGGCTGCAGATCCGCCAGGCCAAGCCCGACCACGTGATCCTGTGGGGCTGGGGCGTAATGAATTCGGTCGCCATCAAGACCGCGCAGCGCAACGGCTTCCCGCGCGAGAAGATGCTGGGCGTCTGGTGGGCCGGTTCCGAGGAAGACACCATCCCGTCCGGCGACGCCGCCAAGGGCTACACCGCGATGACCTTCAACACGCCGGGTAACTACCCCGTCATCGACGACATCCGCAAGAAGGTGTACGCCGCCGGCAACGGCAACCTCTCCGACCCGGCTCGCATCGGCACCGTGTACCACATGCGCGGCATGACGATGGGGATCCTGTGGGTCGAAGCGATCCGCACCGCCCAGGAAAAGTACGGCAAGGGCAAAGTGATGACCGGCGAGCAGATTCGCTGGGGCCTGGAGAACCTCAACATCGACGCCGCCCGCCAGAAGGCACTTGGCGCATACGGCATGTTCCCGACGGTGAAGACCAGCTGCGCGGACCACGAAGGTTCGGGCGCGGTCAAGGTCCAGCAATGGGATGGCAGCAAGTGGAAGGCGATCACCCCTAACTGGATCGTCGGCGACAAGGCGCTCACGCGCAAGCTGATGGAAGAGTCTTCGATGGCGTATGCGGCCGAGAAGAAGATCACCCCGGCCTGCATGAACTAAAAATGCCGTCGTCCCCGCCCGGGCGGGGACGACGTTGTTGCTGAACAGCTTAAGTAAAAAAATGACAAACGCCAGCCAGCCTTACCTGTCGGTCAATAACATCGAAGTCATCTACGACCACGTGATCCTGGTCCTGAAGGGCGTATCGCTGCAGGTCCCGAAAGGGAAAATCGTGGCCCTGCTGGGCGCCAACGGCGCCGGCAAGTCGACCACGCTGAAAACGATTTCGACGCTGCTGCGCGGCGAGCGCGGCGACGTCACCAAGGGCGAGGTGCATTTCAACGGCGAGCGCATCGACCAGCTGACGCCCAACGCGCTGGTCAAGCGCGGCCTGTCGCAGGTGATGGAAGGCCGCCACTGCTTCGGCCACCTGACGATCGAAGAGAACCTGCTGACGGGCGCCTATACGCGCAGCGTTTCGCGGGCCGAACTGAAGCAGTCGCTCGACGCGGTGTATCACTACTTTCCGCGCCTGCGGGAACGGCGCACCAGCCAGGCCGGCTACACCTCCGGCGGCGAGCAGCAGATGTGCGCGATCGGCCGCGCGCTGATGGCCAAGCCGTCGATGATCCTGCTCGACGAGCCGTCGATGGGGATCGCGCCGCAGATCGTCGAAGAGATCTTCGACATCGTCAAGGACTTGAATCGGAAGGAAGGGGTTTCCTTCCTTCTTGCAGAGCAGAACACCACGGTGGCGCTGCGCTACGCGGACTTCGGCTACATCCTGGAGAACGGCCGCGTGGTGATGGAGGGGGCGGCATCGGAACTGGCCGCCAACGAAGACGTGAAGGAGTTCTACCTCGGCGTGTCCGGGGCCGGGCGCAAGAGCTTCAGGGACATGAAATTTTATCGCCGCCGCAAACGTTGGCTGGCTTGAGGACGACGATGGATAACACAAAAGCCAGGGTTCCGCGCCGCTCGTGCTTTTCACTGCTGGGCAAACCCACGTGCACCTCGGGAGCTGCAGCATGAACGCCCACGCACTCGACGAACTCGAAACGCGCGAGCACGCCGCGCGCGAGCGCGACCTGATGGCGCGCCTGCCGCAGCTTGTCGCGCGCGCCCAGCTGGCGCCGGGATGGGCGCGCATCCTCGATGGCGTCGACGCCGCCGGCGTGTGCAGCCGCGCCGCACTGGCCGCGCTGCCGATCACGCGCAAGTCCGACCTGAAAACGCTGCAGCAGGGCGCGCTGCCGTTCGGCGGCCTGGCCGTCACCCCGGCCGCCCAGCTGCGCCGCATCTACGTCTCGCCCGGGCCGATCTACGATCCGGAAGGCCGCGGTCGCGACTGGTGGCGCTTTTCGCGGCCGATGTACGCGGCCGGCGTGCGCCCCGGCGGCCTGCTGCAGAACTGCTTCTCCTACCACTTCACGCCGGCGGCCTTCATGGTCGAAGGCGGCGCGGCCCGCATCGGCTGCACGGTGATTCCCGCCGGCGCCGGCCAGACCGAAATGCAGGTGCAGGCGATGGCGGAACTGCGCCCGGACACTTACGTCGGCACGCCGTCGTTCCTGCGCATCATCATCGAAAAGGCGCGCGAAATGGGCGCCGACATCAGCAGCGTGAAGCACGCGCTGATGGGCGCCGAGGCGCTGCCCGAATCGCTGCGCGCCTGGTTCCACGACAACGGCGTGCCGCACGTATTCCAGACCTATGCATCGGCCGACATCGGCAGCATTGCCTACGAGACGGCCAGCGGCGGCGTGATCGACCCGGGCATGGTGGTGGACGAGGACGTGATCGTCGAGATCGTCCGTCCCGGCAGCGGCGAACCGGTGGCGCCGGGGGACATCGGCGAAGTGGTCGTCACGCTGTTCAACCACGACTATCCGCTGATCCGTTTCGCCACCGGGGACATGTCGGCGCTGCTGATCGATGCGCCGGCCGCGAGCGGCGCGCGCACCAACGTTCGCATCCGCGGATGGCTGGGCCGCGCCGACCAGACCACCAAGGTGCGCGCGATGTTCGTGCATCCGGCGCAGGTGGCCAACATCACGCGGCGCCATCCGCAGATCGCCCGGGCGCGCCTGGTGGTGACCGGCCGCATGGCCAACGACGTGATGACGCTGCATTGCGAGGTTGGGCAGGCGCTGGCGCCGGAGCAGGTGGAGGCGATCGTCGCCTCGATCCGCGACGTCACCAAGCTGCGCGGCGAGGTGCTGCTGGTGGCGCCGGGATCGCTGCCGGACGACGGCAAGGTGATCGAAGACCGGCGCGATTACAGCTAGCGAAACCGGGGTCGCGAAACCGGGGTCTGACCCCGCGGGGTCAGACCCCAGACCCAGACCCCAGACCCAGACCCCAGACCCGGACCCCACTGGTGGCGCCGGGATCGCTGCCGGACGACGGCAAGGTGATCGAAGACCGGCGCGATTACAGCTAGCGAAACCGGGGTCTGACCCCGCGGGGTCAGACCCCAGACCCAGACCCCCAGACCCAGACCCAGACCCCAGACTCAGACCCCAGAGCCAACGTCAGAGCGCCAGGCGGGCCCGCGCGGCGTCGTATTCGGCCTTCAGGCGCGCCACCATGTCGGCCACCGTCGGCACGTCGTCCATCAGGCCGACGCCCTGCCCCGCGCCCCAGATGTCGCGCCAGGCCTTGGCGCTGCCGGAGCCGAAGCTCATCTTGCTCTTGTCCGATTCGGGCAGCGCCTCCGGATCGAGGCCGGCGTTGACGATCGACTTCTTCAGGTAGTTGCCGTGCACCCCGGTGAACAGGTTGGTATAGACCACGTCCGCCGCCGCCGATTCGACGATGGCGTCGCGGTAGGCCTCGCTGACGTTCGACTCCTGCGTGGCCAGCCAGCGCGAGCCGATGTAGGCGAAGTCGGCGCCCATCGCCTGCGCCGCCAGGATGGCGTCGCCGCTGGCGATCGAGCCTGACAGCGCCAGCGGACCGCTGAAGAATTTGCGCACCTCGCCCACCAGCGCGAACGGCGACAGCGCGCCGGCATGCCCGCCGGCGCCGGCGGCGACCAGGATCAGGCCGTCGACGCCAGCCTCCAGCGCCTTCTTCGCATGGCGGATCGAGATCACGTCGTGCAGCACGATGCCGCCGTAGCTGTGGATGGCGTCGAGCATTTCCTTCGGCGGGGCGCGCAGCGACGAAATGATGATCGGCACCTGGTGGCGCACGCATACCTCGACGTCGTGCTCGAGGCGGTCGTTCGACTGGTGCACGATCTGGTTCACCGCGATCGGACCGACTTTCGCATCCGGATTGGCGGCGCGGTACGCGTCCAGCTCCGCCTTCAGGTCGGTCAGCCAGGTGTCGAGCAGCTCGGCCGGACGGGCGTTGAGCGCGGGGAAGGAGCCGACGATGCCGGCCTTGCACTGGGCCGCCACCAGGGCAGGACCGCTGGCGATGAACATCGGCGAACCGATGACGGGAAGGGACAGGTTTTGCAATGCGACTGGCAGCGCCATGGCGGGACTTTCAAGCGAGGATTGATCGGAGCTTCCAGCTCATTATAGAACTAAAAAAGAACGATCGTGCTTGAATTTCAGTCGCCGTTGACCAGCAGATCGCCGTCGACACGGGCGGCGCCGGCGCGCACCAGCGCGGCGATCGCCCACGCCGCCAGCTCCGCCGGCTCCTGCTGCAGGAAGCGGCGGCGCGCGCCGGCCAGGATCGGGATAGCCGCGAACATGTGGGCGACATCGCCGACCGCGATCTGCTGGCGTTCGAGCAGCAGGAACTTGAGCATCACCTTGACCGCATTTTCGGCGTTGCGCTTCGGGTCCGCCGCCAGGTAATCGAGGCGCGAGCCGGCGCGCTCGAGCGCGCCCCTGGCGTCGGCAAAAGGCGCGCCGTGGCCGGGGATCACCAGGCGCACGTCGAGGCCGGCGATCATCGCCAGCGTGTCGCGCGCTTCGGCAAAGCCCGATTCGCCATCGAGTTCGGGGAAGATCACGCCGAAGCCGTTCTCCCACAGCGCGTCGGCGGAGATCAGGATGCCTTCGGCGGCGCAGTAGAACACCAGCGAGCGCGGGTCGTGCCCCGGCGCGGCGAGGGCCTGCCAGCGCATCTCGCCCAGCACCAGCTCGTCGCCCGGCGCCACCGTGGCGTCGAAGGTAAAGCGCGCGCACTGCTGGCCGGTGGCCTTGTAGCTGAGCACATCCTCATCCCACGCGCGCACCGCCTCCGCTTCGGCCGCGGGAATGGCGACGGCGCTGCCGTAGTGCGCCTGCAGGGCCGCGTTGCCGCCGCAGTGGTCCGAGTGCAGGTGGGTGTTGATCACGCGGTCGAGCCGGCGCGCGCCCAGCGCATGGCGCACCAGCGCCAGCGTCTGCGGCGCGTGCGTCAGGTAGCCGGTGTCGACCAGCGCCGTCTCATCGCGCCCGATGAAGAGGATGTTGTTGGCCGACAGCCAGCCGCGCTCGAAGACGCGCATCGATGGCGGCAGGCGGAGCTCGCTCATTTCTTCATCTGGAAGGCCAGCGATATCTTGGCGAACTCGATCAGCAGTTCGCGCGAGCCGCCGTTGAAGGTGGTGAACGAGGTGCCGGTGCGCACCACCATCCGCGGCGGAAACAGCCAGCTCATATAAGGGATGCCGATCATCTTGGCGCCGCGCACGTCACGCCACTCGACACGCTTGTCGACCAGGAAACTCTGGCGGATGCCGTCGGCGTCGATGGTGGTGCGCGAACGCAGGAACCAATAGAAGCTGAGCAACAGCAGCGCAGCGGACCCCAGCAGCAGCGCCTTGACGCCGAGTCCGTACGAGAGCACCGGGAAGCGCAGGGCAATGCTGACGCCATAAGCGAGCAGCGCGACGGTGACGACGCTGGAAAAGGCCTTGAAGCCGGCGCCGTATGCGGGACCGGTAACGGCGCCGGCGGGTTGGTAGAACTGCATCTAGCGGAACTCCATATCGGCTTCGCGGCGGCGGATTTCGGCCCACACGGCGCGCTTGTAGTCGTCGCCGGCGCTGCCCCACTGGACGATCTCGTCGATCGTGCGCAGGCAGCCGCGGCACAGGCCGGTATCGGGCGCCATCTCGCACAGGCTGATGCAGGGGGACGGCACCGGGGTTTGCAGTTGTTCGGTCATGGCCGAAGATTATCGCATTCAATCGAATCGCGCTTGACCACGAGGGGAGGACCTGTAGAATACCATCCATGTAGATGGTGTATGGATGCCACGAGGATGATATGGGGACTATGGAACCACGCGAAGTCAAGCCGAAAACTTACGATTCGGAAAAAATTACGATTAACCTTGGCCTGATCGATCTCGGTCAGATCGACTTGCTGGTGAACGAAGGTTTCTATTCCAACCGTACGGATCTGATCCGCACGGCGATTCGAAACCAGCTTAACACCCATGCCGATGTAGTGAAGCAGACCGTGGCGCGCAGAAGCCTTGTGCTTGGCATGCATCACTACTCGAAAGCGGATCTGGAAGCGGCGCTAGCCGCGGGCGAACGCCTGCAGATCCAGGTGCTCGGCATGGCCAGCATCGCCAGCGACGTACCGGCCGACCTGGCCCTGGCGACGATCGAATCGATCTTTGTGCTCGGCACACTGCACGCCAGCAGCGCAGTGAAGACAGCACTGGCCGCCCGCATTCTCTGATGCGATTGAATTAAAGGAACGCCCAATGAAACTGAACGACAAACTGTTTGCGCACATGCGTACAGCAACACGCACCCTGCTAGGACAGGGCCCGGCCGCAGCGACATCGGCGATCCAGAAGGTTTTGAAGGGCGGCGCTGCCGCTAACGCCGGCTATAACCCTGCCGGCCAGCACCAGTCGATGCGCGACATCAATCCGCCGCCACCGTCCGCCAAGGCAACGGTGCCGCCGCCTGAGCCGCCACCGCAGGCCCAGCAGCAGCAGCAGCCGACGCCGATGACCGACGCCGCAGAACTGATGAGCCGCCTGGTGCCGGAAATGATGGCCAACCTGGACCGCGCGGGCAGCGCCGGCATGGCCAATTTCAAGATGCCGAACTTCGAGATGCCGTCGTTCGACCTGGGCGGCGCGATGGGCGGTGCCCAGGGGCCGGCCGAGGTATTGCCGGGCAAGTTCGTCGACGGCAGCCACACCAATGCGGCCGGCACCCGCACCTACAAGCTGTACGTGCCCAGCACTTATACGGGCGAGCAGGCGGCGCCGCTGCTGGTGATGCTGCACGGCTGCACCCAGGATCCGCTGGACTTTGCCAGCGGCACCCAGATGAACCACCTCGCCGAAGAACTGCAGTGCCTGGTGGTATATCCGGCCCAGTCGCAGCAGGCCAATGCGCAGCGCTGCTGGAACTGGTTCAGCGCGGTCGACCAGACGCGCGACCAGGGCGAGCCGTCCATCATCGCCGGCATCACGCGCGACGTGATGGCCAGCCATAATGTCGACGCCAGCCAGGTGTATGTGGCCGGCCTGTCGGCCGGTGGCGCCATGGCGACCATCATGGGGACGCTGTATCCGGACCTGTACGCGGCCGTTGGCGTGCACTCGGGGCTGCCGTTTGCGTCGGCACAGGACCTGCCGTCGGCGCTGGCGGCGATGAAGGGCAATTTCCGCCGCCCGCAGGCGCAGGGCAAGGCGATTCCGATCATCGTCTTCCACGGCGACCGCGATACCACGGTGCATCCGGCCAATGGCGACGAATTGATCGCCCGCGGCAAGCACCAGGCGGCCAAGGAAATCGTCATCGAACCGGGTAAGGTGCCGGATGGACACGCCTACACGCGCACCGTGCACCGGCATCCGGATGGCACGCCGCATGCGGAGCAGTGGCTGATCCACGGCGCCGGGCATGCCTGGTCGGGCGGCAGTGCGCGCGGCAGCTATACCGATGGCAAGGGGCCGGATGCGAGCCGCGAGATGATGCGGTTCTTTCAGACCAAGCGGTAGTTATTACGCTGGCTTACAGACCGTCATTTCCGCGCAGGCACGACAGCCAAACCGGGGTCTGACCCCGCGGGGTCAGACCCCAGACCCAGACCCGCGATGTGGTCTTTCAGGCAAGCCGGACACCAGCAGGCGGCCGGCTCGCCAGGCACCGGAACCACCGCCGGCAGCGCCGTGCACCAGCACGGCCCGGCGCCGCCGTCGGCCATCGCGCAGCCGAACTGGGCGCCGCAACGCGAGCAGGTGCTCATGGGCACGGCCCGGCGTGGAGTGTGAGCATCGCGGTCATATAGGCTTACAGTAGCGGAACGGGAAATAAAATACCACAAGATGACCCTATAATGGCCACAGCCTTAGCCCGCTTGCCTGTAAAATCTCGTCAAAATTCATTTGGACCTGCCATGACCGCTGCCATTCCCAAGATTCCTTCCGACCATCACGACGACCTGACCAAGGTATCGCCGCAGATCCAGGCGCAGATCCTGGCCGAGGCGCTGCCCTACATCCGCAATTTCCACGGCAAGACCATCGTCATCAAATACGGCGGCAACGCCATGACCGACGAACGCCTCAAGCATGGCTTCGCGCGCGACGTCATCCTGCTCAAGCTGGTCGGCATGAATCCGGTGGTGGTGCACGGCGGCGGCCCGCAGATCGACAACGCACTGAAGAAAATCGGCAAGCAGGGCACCTTCGTGCAGGGCATGCGCATCACCGACGAAGAAACCATGGAAGTGGTCGAGTGGGTGCTGGGCGGCGAAGTGCAGCAGGATATCGTCATGCTGATCAACCACTACGGCGGCCAGGCTGTCGGCCTGACCGGCAAGGACGGCGGCCTGATCCGCGCGCGCAAGATGTCGATGCCCGACCGCGAAAAGCCGGGCGAGTTCCTCGACATCGGCTTCGTCGGCGAAATCGACGCCATCAACCCTGCCGTGGTCAAGGCGCTGCAGGACGACGCCTTCATCCCGATCATCTCGCCGATCGGTTTCGGCCAGGATGGCCAGGCCTACAACATCAACGCCGACGTCGTCGCCGGCAAGATCGCGGAAATCCTGAAGGCTGAAAAGCTGATCATGATGACCAACATTGCCGGCGTGCAGGACAAAAAGGGCAACCTCGTGACCGACCTGTCGGCCCGCGAGATCGATGAAATGTTTGCCGATGGCACCATCTCCGGCGGCATGCTGCCGAAGATTTCGTCGGCGCTGGACGCGGCCAAGTCGGGCGTGAACACGGTGCACATCATCGACGGCCGCATCGAGCACTCTTTGCTGCTCGAAGTCTTGACCGAACAGGCTTTTGGCACTATGATCCGGTCGCACTAACGTTTTGTGGCGGGGCCTCCCCGCCATGCAGTCGCCCTTTTAGCTCAGTGGTAGAGCACTCCCTTGGTAAGGGAGAGGCCACGTGTTCAATCCACGTAAAGGGCACCAGATTTTTTTGGCTTCGCGGATTTTTTTCGCAGCTACACCGGGGTCTGACCCCGCGGGGTCAGACCCGCTCAATACACCCGCTCCACCGTCACCCCTTTTGCGCGCATCAGCTCAGGCACGCTGCCTTTGCCGACCAGGTGCAGCACGCCGATCGCGGCCACCGCGTTGTTTTCGCGCGCCAGCAGCAGCATCAGCTTGTCGGCCAGGGCGCCATTCCGGCCGTCGAGCAGCTCCTTCTGAAAAAATCGTCCGGACACGCTGGAGTCGGCGGCCAGGCGCTCGGCCAGCGCATCGAGCGCCGCGCGGTCCGCGGTGCGCCACGCATCGACCACCTGGCGCACTTCGGCGCCCTGCTTGCCCGTTTCGATCGCGGTGAGTATCTCGTCGAGGTAGCGCAGCTGGTCGGCCTCGGACATGCGGCCGAACATGGCCATCTGCGCATCGAGCGATTCGAGTTCGAGCAGCCTGACCTTGCCGGCGCGCGCAAGACCGGCCAGGTGGGCGTCGACCGCCAGGTCGGGGCGGTAGCCGAGCGCCGCAAATTCGTGCATCACCAGCAAGGTCGCCACCAGCCACGGCTTGAACGGCGCCATCGCCGCCGGATCCATCCCCGCCTTGCGCTGTGCGCGGTCGAGCCGTGCCGCCAGCGCGGGCGGCAGCGCGGTGGCGCCGGCCATCGCGTAGTCGCGCATCACCCTGGCCACCACGTCCGGCGGCAGCGCCGGATCGATCTCCAGCGCCAGCGTGGGCGCCGCGGCCACCGCCTGCGCGATGCGCGGCTCGAGCGGATAGAAGTCCGGCCGGCCGGCGTGCATGGTCCCGAACAGCAGCATCGAGTGGCCGTTGGCGCTGACCTTGAACAGCGCGCCGCGGTCGGTGGCGCCGGCCGGTGAACAGACCAGCCAGACCAGGCTGAGGAAGACCACTATAATCTGACGTCGCATTGTTTTCTCCGATCGATTTGCCTGAAGCTGCCCGTGCCGAATATTACCTCCTCCCCTCCCCTGTGGCTGTTCGATCTCGACAACACCTTGCATGATGCGTCGCATGCGATCTTCCCGCTCATCAGCGCCAACATGAACACCTACATCGCGCGGGTGCTGGGCGACGGCGTCACGCCGGCCACGCGGGAACAGGTCGACGCCGCGCGGCTGGGCTACTGGAAGCGCTACGGCGCCACCCTGCTCGGCATGATCCGCCACCACCAGGTCAGCGCCGCCCACTTCCTGGCCGAGACCCACGACCTGGCCGACCTGGCAACCATGATCCGCGCCGAACGCGGGCTGGCGCGCCTGCTGCGCCGCCTCCCGGGCCGCAAGATCCTGCTGACGAACGCGCCCACCGCCTATTCGCGCGACGTCATGCGCCACCTTGGCCTGCAGCGCCACTTCAGCCACCACGTCGCCATCGAGAACATGCAGGTGCACGGCCAGCTGCGGCCGAAGCCGTCGAAGCTGATGCTGCGCCGCCTGCTGCGCCGGCACGGCGTGGCGGCGCACCGCTGCATCCTGGTCGAGGACACGCTGGCGAACCTGCGCAGCGCGCGGGCGCTGGGCGTGCGCACGGTGTGGATCACCCAATACCTGCGCATGAGCGACCCGGTCGGCGCGGCGCCGCTGCCGCGCATGCTAAAACGCCCCGCTTACGTCGATGTCAAAGTAAAATCTGTCCGACAGCTGCCCGCCCGCCTGCACCGGCTGCGCTGAATCATTTCGGGTCCTCCCTCACTTATCGAGATCACATGGCAAGCACCAAGCCGGGTCAGCGCAAACTGCAAATCCTCCAGGCCCTGGCCGGGATGCTCGAACAGCCGAAAGGCGAAAAGATCACCACCGCGGCGCTGGCCTCGCGCCTGGACGTGTCGGAGGCGGCGCTGTACCGCCACTTCGCCAGCAAGGCGCAGATGTTCGAAGGCCTGATCGACTTCATCGAGTCGAGCGTGTTTGGCCTCATCAACCAGATCGCCGAGCGCGAGGACGACGGCGTCGCCCAGGCCCACGCGATGCTGCAGATGCTGCTCGGTTTCGCCGCCAGTAATCCCGGCATGACGCGGGTGCTGATCGGCGACGCGCTGGTCAATGAGGACGAGCGCCTGCAACTGCGCATGAACCAGTTCTACGACAAGGTCGAACTGGCGTGCAAGCAGTCGCTGCGCCTGGCCGCGAGCCAGGGCCACGGCGCCGAAGCGGACGTCGCCGCGCGCGCCAGCCTGCTGGTGAGCTATGTGGTGGGACGCTGGCATCGCTACGCCAAGAGCGGCTTCAGGCAAAATCCGACCGAGGGCACCGCCTTGCAGATCGCGCTGCTGCTGGCCGCCTGAACAAGCCGTACGCCATGAACGCCGCCGACTGTTTCGCCCTGCTGGACGACGCCAGCGCCGCCGACCCCGCAATGGCGCGCTCGCGCCTGTACACCGGCCTGGCCGGCCACCTCGCCTGCGACGACGCCCGACAGTGGCCGCAACTGCTGGCGGACATGCAGCAAGGCCTCGCGCGCGGCCTGCACGCGGTGGCGCTGCTGACGTACGAACTGGGCGGCCACCTGCTCGGCATCGCCGCCCACGCGGCGCCCGGGCCGCTGGCGCAGGTGCTGCTGTTCGAACGGTGCGAGCACCTGTCGGCGGCGCAGGTGGCGGCGTGGCTGGCGGCGCGCGCGGCCGGCGACGATACGGCGGCCGGTATCGGCGCGGTGCGCGCCAATATCGGCGAAGGCGAATTTACCGCGGCGCTGGCGCGCATCCACGAGCTGATCGCCGCCGGCGACACCTACCAGGTCAATTACACCTACCGTCTGCGCTTCGACGCCTTCGGCTCGCTGCCGGCGCTGTACGCGCGGCTGCGCGCGCGCCAGCCGGTGCCTTACGGCGCGCTGGTCGCCCTGCCGGACGGCGGCGCCGTGCTGTCGCTCTCGCCCGAGCTGTTTGTCCGCCACGCCGGCGGCGAACTGCTGGCGCGGCCGATGAAAGGGACCGCGCCGGCGGCCGACGACGCGGCGGAAAACGAGCGGCGCGCGAGCGCGCTGGCGGCGGACATCAAGAACCGCGCCGAAAACCTGATGATCGTCGACCTGCTGCGCAACGACCTGGGACGCATTGCGGTGACCGGCAGCGTGCGGGTGCCGGCGCTGTTCGACGTGCAGCGCTACAGCAGCGTGCTGCAGATGACGTCGACGGTGACGGCGCGGCTGCGCCCCGACGCGTCGCTGGCCGACATCTTCGCGGCGCTGTACCCTTGCGGCTCGATCACCGGCGCGCCCAAGCGGCGCACGATGGAGATCATCGGCGAGCTCGAGCCGGCGCCGCGCGGCATCTACACCGGGGCGATCGGCTGGTTCGACCCGCCTGCCGCGGACGCGCCGATCGGCGACTTCTGCCTGTCGGTGCCGATCCGCACGCTGGCGCTGCAGCCGGAAGCCGGCGGCGTGCGCGCCGGCGAGCTGGGAGTGGGCGCAGGCATCGTCCACGACAGCGTCGCCGCCGACGAATACGCCGAGTGCCGGCTGAAGGCGCGCTTCCTGACCGGGCTGGAAAACCAGTTCGAACTGTTCGAGACGCTGCGCGCGAGCGGCGAGGAAGGCTATCGCCACCTCGACCTGCACCTGGCGCGGATGGCGGCGTCGGCGCGCTACTTCGGCTTTGCGTTCGACGCCGGCGCCGTCAACGCCGCGCTGGACGAGGCCCGCGCCGCGTTCGCGCCGGGCGTGCGCTACCGCTTGCGGCTGGCGTTAAGCGCCGCTGGCGAGGTGACGACCCGGAGCGCGCCGATCGCGCCCCTGACCGAGCCGGTGGGACTGCTGCTGGCCGACGACGCGATCCTGTCGAGCGCCCTGTTCGCGCGACACAAGACCAGCATCCGCGCGCGCTACGACGCCGGCTGGCGCGCGGCCGAGCAGCAGGGCGCCTTCGACACCCTGTTCTTCAACGAGCGCGGCGAACTGGCCGAAGGCGGCAGGTCGAATGTGTTCGTGCGTATCGATGGCCGCTGGATCACGCCGCCGCTGTCGTGCGGCGTGCTGCCGGGGATCATGCGCGCGGTGCTGCTTTCGGCCCCCGCGTGGAAAGCGCGCGAGGGGATCGTCACGCGCGAGGCGCTGCTGGCGGCCGAGGACATCATGGTCTGCAATGCGCTGCGCGGCCCGCTGCGCGCCTACCTGCTGCCCTGAACGCCATGTGTCGGGCGGCGCCGAAGCGTCCGGCGCCGCCCGGCGCGTACAGTAGCGCCATCGAATCGACATCCGGCACAACAGAAAGAGACGAATGGACCTGCTGCGCTATCTCGACACCGCTTTTGTGACCGCGGACCAGCTGCTGGCCGCCACCGGCATCGACGCCGCCACGCTGGCCGGCCTGGCCGGAATGCCGGCACCCTCCTACCGCTTGCGCGTCGATGTCGGATGCGACTCATTTTTCGGCGCCCGCGCGGAGCAGCACCAGGTCGACTATTACGCGAAAGGCTACGCGGCGTGGATCGGCACCCTGCTGGCGCTGCGCGACAGTGCCGCTGCGCGCGAGGTCTTCGGGCAGCGCTACCGGGCCCGCATGGCCCAGCTGGCCGCGGCCGGCATCGCCTCCGATGCACCAAAGCTCAACGCCGGCCTTGCCGCCCACCTCGACGACGAGTGGGGCTACTTCCTCGACGGTACCTACGGGTTGTGCACCCGCTCTGGCCTGCCCGAGGATATCGCATCGAAAGAGGTGGCGATCGCCATCGTCAAGGAACTTACCGCCACAGAGCGTGAACAGGCACTCACTGCGGCCGAACGCGGCCGCCTGGCGCAAAGCGTCGACCTGCTCGACGCCGCCAGCGCGCCGTTCGCCCCGCATGAACGGGCGCGCAGCTCACGTCGCCGGCTGATCGACCAGGTGCGAAAAGACTACTGCCTGTAATGCCTGGCCGCTCAGCCTGCCAACGCCTGCTCGATCTTGCTGACCATCTGCTTGTCTTCCGGCGTCACCTTGCTCGGGAAGTACTCGAGCACCTTGCCGTCGCGGCCGATCAGGTACTTGGTGAAATTCCACTTCGGTTCCTTGCCGGTCAGCTTGATCAGGCTGGCGTGCAGCGGATTGGCGTCCGCGCCCTTGACTGACGACTTCGAGAACATCGGGAACTTCACGCCGTAGGTGTTGTAGCAGAAATCGGCAATCTCCTTCGAGCTGCCCGGCTCCTGCTTGCCGAAGTCGTTCGACGGAAATCCCAGCACCACCAGCCCCTGCCTGGCGTACTTGGCATACAGCTTCTCGAGCCCGTCGTACTGGCTGGTGAAGCCGCAATAACTGGCCGTGTTCACCACCAGCACCACCTTGCCGGCGTACTGGCACAGGTTCTGCGGCGCCTCGTCCTGCAGGCGGTTGAAGGTCTGGTGCAGGATGGCCGGGCAACTGGCGGCGGCCGCGGGCGCGGCGGCGGGCGCCTGTGCCTGCGCCAACGCGGCGCCGGGCGCAGCCGACAGCAATGCAGCCGACAGGGACAGGATGGCGAGCGCCGGAATCTTGGACATTGTCTTTTCCATATGGTGGAGAGGGGATATTCATTTTATGTCATTTCGGCAGCGCACGCGCGCAACGGATATGTTGACCATATGCACGATTTAACGCGTGCGAGTGATTCCTTTCGGCAATATTTGATATCATTCATTATCTGATAAGGAAAGCTCCCATGCCGGCAATTAACCTCAACACCGCAGTCAATCCCCATTTCCTCGACAAGCTGGTGCGGCTGGCGCGCGCCAGGACCGTCACGGCAACGCAGGATATTGTGGATGTGCACGGCGTCACGCTGATGGCGCGCAACAGCCGGCTGGGCGAGGAGCATGGGGACGCCTTGCGTGGCGTGAAGCTGAGGACGACCATCGAATCGTCGCTGCGGGTGGCCGACGGCGTCGACACCGCCCTGGTGGTGGCCACGGCCAGGCGCGTGCTCGACACCAGCGCGCCGATCAACCGCATCCTGCTCGCCACCGGCGGCACCGGCTCGTCGCCACTGGCCCATTTTTCGGGCATGGTGTTCAACGACGCCACCGGCCTGCTGCTGAGCCTGGCGCATCACGATGGCCCGCACGCGCTCGAGCACGCCGTCAGCGTCAGCCTGCTGTCGCTGTGCATGGCCAGGAAGCTGCAACTGTCCGATGACGAGCAGCACGTAGCCTGCCTCGCCGGCCTGCTGCACGACCTTGGCGAACTGTACATCGCCCCCGCGTGGCTGGAACCGGGCAAGCGGCTGCAGCCGCGCGAGTGGGCGCACCTGGTGATGCATCCGCGGCTGGGACAGATGCTGGTCAACGAACTGACATCCTACCCGCCGGCCGTGGGCCGCGCGGTGGCCGAACACCACGAGCGCTGCGACGGCACCGGCTATCCGCGCCAGTCGCCCGCCAAGCGCATCAGCGCGCCTGGCCAGGCAGTCGGCGTGGCCGAGATGATCGCCGGCGTGCTGGGCAAGGACAATCCCCTGGAACGGGCCGAACTGGCGCTCAAGCTGGTGCCGGGCGAGCACCCGCGCGAACTGGTGTCGGCCATTTCCGGCGCGCTCAGGCTGGGATCGAACTACCAACCGGCCGCGCACGACGACATCGCCGGGCGCGAGGATCCGCGCCGGCTGCTGCGGCGCATTTGCGCGGTGCTGGAGGTCGGCGAGGAGCTCAAGGACGGCCCCGGCGCCAAGTCGCCGCATGCGCGCGAGCTGCTGGGCCACACGCTGGGACGCATCGCCACGCTCGAGCGCGCCTTCATCAGCACCGGCCTGGACGGATACGTGCACGCCGACTATGGCCTCGGCGAGGCGCAGGACGGCATGCTGATGTTCGAGAAAACGGTGGCCACGCGCGAAATCCAGTGGCGCCTGCGCGACATCGCGCGCGACCTGGCGCTGCACGCGGCGCGCTCGCCCGACGAGAAAGTGGCGTTTGCCGGCCTGATCGAATTGCTGGACGACGATTCCGACGGCGTGCTGGCGCACGGGCCGAAGCCGGCGCCGAAACTGCCGGGGCGCTCGCCGGCGGCATTTGCCGGCGCCCTGCCGTATGCGAGCTGAGGCTGCCGCTTTCTGGCGCCTCAGGGATCGCACGCCGCATAACGTCATCCTCGCGTGCTGTTTGATGACGCCAGCTCAGCATGGATCCCCGCTTGCGCGAGGATGACGGCTGTTTCGTCGTCCGCTGGCTATCCGTTCATGCTGGCTATTCGATCACTTGCTTCGCTGCCTCCGGATCGAACTTGGGATAACTTAAGCCCAAGTCCTCCAAAATTTCGAGCAACAATGTCGAAATGAGCAGGTTGCGATGGGTTTTCGAATCGGCCGGAATCACGTACCACGGCGCATGGTCGGTATCGGTGGCGACGATGGCGCGCTGGTAAGCGAGCTGGTACTCATTCCACTTCTTGCGCTGGACCAGGTCGTTCGAATCGAACTTCCACTGCTTCTCCGGATCGATCACGCGCTCCTGCAGCCGTTCGCGCTGCTCTTCCTTGGAAATATGCAGGAACACCTTGACGATGATGGTACCGGTCTCGGCCAGCATGCGCTCGAAATCGAGGATCTGGGCGTAGCGGCGCTTGCACTCCTTGTCGTCGATCATGCCCTGTACCACCGTGATGAGCACGTCTTCGTAGTGGCTGCGGTTGAAGATGGCGATCTCGCCCCGCACCGGGACCTGCTGGTGCACGCGCCACAGGAAGTCGTGCGCCAGTTCGGTGCTGGTAGGCGCCTTGAAGCCGACCGCGCGCAGGCCCATCGGATTGATGCGGTTGAACAGCGCGGTGATGGTGCCGTCCTTGCCGGACGTATCCATTCCCTGCAGTACCAGCAGGAACTTGTGCTTGCGCTGCGCGTACAGCATCTCCTGCAGGCGGGCGATCCGGTCGGTCAGCGCCAGCGTCTGTTCGCGCTCGTCCTGCTTGACCTCGCCCTTGCTGTTGCCGTTGTTGCCATCGCGCATAGGCTTATCGTTGGCATCCTCGTCGCGGATCTTGAAATCCTTGCCGCCGGCGCGGAAGCGTTCGCGCGCTTTCATGGCTTTTCCGCGCCGGACGTCATCGCCGCGTGTTCGATCTTCATGCAATGGTTCATCACGACGTCGAGCCCGGCGGCGGCGGCCAGGTCGGCGGCCTCCTGGTTCTCGATGCCGAGCTGCATCCACAGGCAGCCGGCGCCGATGGCGATGGCGTCGCGCGCGATCGGCACGATGTCTTCGGACTTGCGGAAGCAGTCGACGACGTCGATCTTGGCGGTGCCGAGCGCCTCGGCAGCCTCCGGCAGGCTGGCGTAGACCTGCTCGCCGAGGATCTGCTGGCCGGCGTAGGCGGGGTTGACCGGCACGATGCGGTAGCCGTGCTCCTGCAGGTAGCTGGCCACCTCGAAACTGGCGCGATCGGGCTTGGACGAGAGGCCGACGACGGCGATGGTGCGGGCTTGCTCGAGGATCTGGCGAATAGGCTTCATGTCGATATTTTCGCAATGCTGTGGAGAAGTGCCGAGGGTAGCACTTCGCCAAGCTGTGCGGCGCAGCGCTGGCGCCAAAATGGGAGCGCCCCGCGCCCCATTGGGCCTGTTAAGGAAGCGCGCCCACGCGCGGCTGCACGCTGACCGTGTCGCCGCTGTATTGCGTCACCTTGGTCACTTTCTGGGCCACCACTTCCGGCATCACCAGGCCGGCGTCCGAATTGGTCAGCACGGCCACGTAAAGCTTTTCACTTGGCACGCGCATGGCATATGCCTGGAAGCCGTTGATGCTGCCGCCGTGGGCGATGACGGGCACGCCCCGCACGTTGCCGGTGATCCAGCCATAGCCATAGCTGCTTTTCGTATCGCCCGGCAAGGCATACGGCGTGAATGCCTGCTGCCAGCTCGCCGCCTTCAGCAGCTTGCCCGACGACACCGCCACGTCCCAGCGCGCCAGGTCGTCCACGGTGGAGACGATCGCGCCGGCAGCGTAGGGTTGGGTCATGCTCAGCGGAGTGCTCGCGCCGTAGTGGCCGGCAGCCGGGGTGTGGCCGGAGGCGCGCGGGGCAGCGGCGGCGCGTTCGTAGCCTTCGTACGCGGTATGGTTCATCCCCAGCGGCACGAAGATGCGCTGCTCGACGAAGCGCGCGTAGGGCATGCCGGACACCTTTTCGATGATCGCGCCGAGCAGGAAATAGCCGGAATTGTTGTAGCGGTATTTCGAGCCCGGCTCGAAGTCGAGCGGTTCGTTCTTGAACCCGTCGATCATTTCGGCGACCGTCATGTCCTTGTTCATCGTGGCGGCAAACCCGCGCTTGCTGGTGTAGCTGAGAATGCCGGAGGTGTGCGTCAGCAGGTGCTCGATGGTGATGCGCTTGCCGCGGGACGGGTAATCCGGCAGGTACTTGGTGATGTCGTCGGAAACGGACAGCTTGCCCTCGTCGGCCAGCATCATGATCGCCGTCGACGTGAATTGCTTGGTGATCGAACCGATGCGCATCACGGCTTCCGGCGTCATCGGCACCTTCTTTGCCACGTCGGCCATGCCGTAGGCTTTGCGGAACACGGTCTTGCCGTCTTTTGTCACGATGACCGTGGCGCCCGGCTCGTCAGCCTTGAACGAGGGAGCAATGGCGGCGTCGAGCCGGGCTGCCAGCGTCTGCTCGGCAAGGATGGACGCCGGAGTGGCTTGGGCGGCGCAGATCGGTGTTTGGAGCAGGACCAGCGCGGCGAGGCAGGTTGAGGACAGTTTTAGCACGGCACTTCCTTTGGTGGATTGGGATGAGCCCGACTATATATAATTCATTTCTGCGAATACTGAAAATGCGACGAGTGGCCGTTTTGGCCGGTTTAAAGGTAACAATGGCCATGTTTTCCCGTCTTTCCCGCGCACTGTTCGGTGCCCTCCTGGTGCCCGCCTTCGCGCTTGCCGCGCCGACGCTGGCCGATGTCGAGCAGCGCATCGTGTCGGTCGCCCAATGGGGCGGCACGCCGGCGGATGCGACGATGGCGCGCAGGCAGCAGATCACGCATATCACGCTGCATCACCAGGGCGAGCCTTTCCCGGTTGGCAAAGACCCGGTGCAATACCTGCGCAACCTGCAGAACTGGTCGCGCAAGACCAAGCACTGGCTCGACATTCCCTACCACTACGTCATCGACCTGGACGGGCGCATCTACGAGGCGCGCAAGCTGGAGTTTGCCGGCGACACCAATACCGAGTACGACCCGGCCGGGCACGCGCTGATCGAAGTGCTGGGCAATTTCGAGGAAGTGCAGCCGAACCAGAAGCAGCTCGATGCGACGGTCGACCTGATGGCGCTGCTGGCGGCCAGGTACAAGGTGTCGATCGACGGGATTGGCGGGCACAAGGATTACTCGGCGAGCACGCTGTGCCCAGGCGTCAACCTGTACCGTTACCTGCAGGATGGCTACTTCCGCCGGAAAGTCGCCTTGCGGCTTGCCGGCGAGCAGTAGCGTCGTGACAGGGTCTGACCCCGCGGGGTCAGACCCCAGACGTGCCCGGGGCTAGCCGAAAACCGGGTCTGGTCCCGGCCTTGGAACGTTCTAAAGCTGGGGTTCAGACCCTGTTTCTAGTTTACTTGCCAAGTTCGACGAGGCGCTCGCGCAGCAACTGCACCTTTTGCGGATCGCGCTCCTCAGCCGCAAGTTTTTCCAGCGCCATCTTCTCCGCCGTGACGAGCGCATCAGCCGCCGCCACTTTCACATCGGGCGTCACGCCGGTCCCCTCCCAGTTGGTCTTGCTGATCGGATTGATCGCCCGGCCGCGCGGCACGAATACGCTGAAATGCGGATTCAACTGCAAAGTGCCGCCTGGATTGGCGCCACCTTTCGTGGTCTCGCCGACCAGGGTGGCGCGCCGCAGCTGCTGCAGGTTGTAGCTGAACTCTTCGGCGCCGGAGAAAGTCTTCGGCCCAGTCAGCACGTACACCGGCTTCTGCTGGCCGTACTTCTTGCCAGGCACCTCTTCCGTCGTCCAGAACTCGTCGGTGCGATTGCCTTCGCGCCAGAACAGGTCGTTGAGGTGGGTGCGCTTGTCGAACAGGTAGCTGCTCAGCCAGGCGATGCTGTCCGGACTGCCGCCACCGTTGGCGCGCATGTCGATGATGAGGGCGTCGCTGTCGGCCAACTGCGTCATGGCGGCGCTGAACGCCCTGTCGACATACCTGGCCGGGCAAAAGCCGAACGTTTCCAGATAGCCGATGTTACCGGGCAGCTTTTCGACCTTGCCGAGGCCATAGTTCATTTCCTTGGCACGGGCCTCGAAACGGGCCTCGTCCGCCGGCGTTGGGGTGCGCGGACCGCCCGCGGGACGCAGAGGCGCCGGCGTGTCGCTGTAGCGCACGCCCAGGTGCAGGTCGTGGCTGATGGCCTGGATGTCGGTCGTCAACAGCGTCGCCAGCCCCTGCGCGTCCGCGGCGCGGTCATAGTCGCCCCGCTGCTGCTTCTCGCGCAACGCAACCTCGATCTTCTTGGCGACATCAGGAAAGACATAATTCGCGTTCAACTCGCCGATCAGGGCGTCGACGACCTGGACGCGGCTGGCGGCGTCCACCGGCGCGCCCCGGGCCATGCCAGTCATCATCAGCGCTGCGAGGCACACGGTGGAAAATTTGAACATGGTCGATCCTGTACGGTTGCGATGAAGGCAACTATAGATCATTCAATCGGGCAAGGATAGCGCAGGCGGAAATAAAAAAAGGCAGCCGAAGCTGCCATTTTTTTGATGCTGCGTGGCGCTTAGCGCACCTTGCGCAGGCGCGCGATTGCCGCCAGCTGGGCGATTGCGGTCGCCAGTTCGGACTGCGCCTTGGCGTAGTCGATCTTCGATTCCTTGTTCACCAGCTGCTCTTCGGCCAATTTCTTGGCTTCCAGCGCTTTCGCTTCGTCCAGGTCGTGACCGCGAATGGCGGTATCGGCCAGGACCGTCACCGCGTTCGGCTGCACTTCCAAAATGCCGCCCGCGACGAAGACGAACTCTTCTTCTTCGCGGCCAACCACCTTGATCCGTACAGCACCCGGCCTGATGCGCGTGATCAGCGGGGTGTGCTTGGGATAAATCCCCAGCTCACCCGCTTCACCCGGCAACGCGACGAACTCGGCTTCGCCCGAAAAAATCAGGGACTCGGCCGATACGACGTCAACGTGAATAGTGTGTGCCATGTGTGTCCTATCGATGTGAAGGAGCGCGATTAACCGAGCTTCTTGGCTTTTTCGATTGCTTCTTCGATCGTGCCAACCATGTAGAACGCTTGCTCAGGCAGGTGATCCAGCTCGCCCGATGCGATCATCTTGAAGCCCTTGATCGTGTCTTTCAGCGAAACGTACTTGCCTGGCGCGCCGGTAAACACTTCAGCGACGAAGAAGGGCTGCGACAGGAAACGCTGCATCTTACGTGCGCGCGAGACCAGCAGTTTGTCTTCCGGAGCCAACTCGTCCATGCCCAGAATCGCGATAATGTCGCGCAATTCCTTGTAGCGCTGCAGGGTACCCTGGACAGCGCGCGCGGTGTCGTAGTGTTCCTGGCCGACGACGAGCGGGTCCAGCTGGCGCGAGGTCGAGTCGAGCGGATCGACCGCAGGGTAGATACCCAGCGAGGCGATGTCACGCGACAGAGCAACGGTCGAGTCCAGGTGAGCAAAGGTGGTTGCTGGCGACGGATCGGTGTAATCGTCGGCAGGAACGTACACGGCTTGCACCGAGGTGATCGAACCGGTCTTGGTCGAGGTGATGCGCTCTTGCAGGCGGCCCATCTCTTCGGCCAGGGTAGGCTGGTAACCCACTGCGGAAGGCATACGGCCCAGCAGTGCGGATACTTCGGTACCGGCCAGCGTGAAGCGGTAGATGTTGTCGACGAAGAACAGAACGTCCTTGCCTTCATCACGGAACGATTCAGCGATCGTCAGGCCGGTCAGCGCCACGCGCAGACGGTTACCTGGCGGCTCGTTCATCTGGCCGTAGACCATCGCCACTTTCGAGTTCTCTGGATTTTCCAGATCGACAACCTTGGCATCAGCCATCTCGTGGTAGAAGTCGTTACCTTCACGAGTACGCTCACCGACGCCGGCGAACACGGAAACACCCGAGTGAGCCTTGGCGATGTTGTTGATCAGTTCCATCATGTTGACGGTCTTGCCGACGCCGGCGCCGCCGAACAGGCCGACTTTACCGCCTTTTGCAAACGGGCACACCAGGTCGATCACCTTGATGCCGGTTTCCAGCAGCTCTTGCGATGGCGACAGTTCGTCGTACGCGGGAGCGACGCGGTGGATCGATGCGGTCTGCTCGTGCGAGACAGGACCGCACTCGTCGATCGGGTTGCCGAGCACGTCCAGAATGCGGCCCAAGGTCGCCTTGCCGACCGGTACCATGATTGGCTTGCCGGTGTTCTGGATTGCCATGCCGCGACGCAGGCCGTCGGAGGTACCCAGTGCAATGGTACGGACAATGCCGTCGCCCAGCTGCTGTTGTACTTCCAGGGTCAGTTCGGAGCCCGCCATTTTCAGTGCGTCAAAAACCTTAGGCATTGCGTTGCGTGGAAACTCAACGTCAACAACAGCGCCAATACACTGAACGATTTTGCCATCAGCCATGTTCGTTCCTTCTATATATATTTAAAAACGGGTTAGACCGCTGCCGCACCGGCGACGATCTCGGAGAGTTCTTTGGTAATCGCTGCCTGGCGGGTCTTGTTGTAGACCAGCTTCAGCTCGCCAATGACGCTGCCGGCGTTGTCGCTGGCCGCCTTCATCGCCACCATACGCGCCGATTGCTCGGATGCGAGGTTTTCAGCGACTGCCTGGTACACCAGCGCTTCAACATAGCGCACCAGCAGTTCATCGATCACGGTCTGCGCTTCCGGCTCGTAGATGTAGTCCCAAGAGTGGTTACCCTTGTCGCCTTCGAGCTTGTCAGCGGCCAGCGGCAGCAACTGCTCCACCATCGGCTCTTGCTTCATCGTGTTAATGAACTTGGTGTAGCACAGGTAGACGGCGTCGAGCTTGCCTTCCTGGTATTCGTCGAGCATGACCTTGACCGGCCCGATCAACTTCTCCAGGTGCGGCGTATCGCCAATCTGGACCGCATGCGACACGACCCGGACACCTACCCGATTCAAAAAACCCAAACCCTTGTTGCCAATGGCAACTGCTTCAATCTTGTTGCCAGCTGCTTCCAGCTCGCGCGTTTTCTGCGTCATCATCCGCAGGATGTTGGTGTTCATGCCGCCGCACAGACCCTTGTCGGTCGTGACGACGATGAAGCCAACAGCCTTCGCCTCGACGTTCTTGGCTTGCGCCATGAACGGGTGCGTGTATTCCGGATTTGCAGAGGCAAGGTTGGCGGCGATATTACGAATCTTGTCACTGTAGGGACGGGCGGCCCGCATCCGGTCTTGCGCTTTGCGCATTTTGGACGCGGCGACCATTTCCATCGCCTTGGTGATCTTCTTCGTATTCTCTACGCTCTTGATCTTGCCTCGTATCTCTTTGCCTGATGCCATGAGTCCTTACTCCTTATGCGCCATCCAGCGCCGCGATACTATGCGGCGCCATCAAACATTAATATGCGCCGGATTTCTTGAAGTCAGCAACAGCGGCAGCCATGGCAGCTTCGCCATCTTTGTCGAGCTGCTTGGTCTCTTCGATCTTGGCCAGGAGAGCGGCTTGCTTGGACTTCATGTAGCCGTGCAGGCCGGCTTCGAACGCCAGTACCTTCTTCACTTCGATATCGTCGAAGTAGCCCTTGTTCACTGCGAACAGCGACACGGCCATCAGCGAGATCGACAGCGGCGAGTACTGCGCCTGCTTGAGCAATTCGGTGACGCGCGCGCCACGGTCGAGCTGCTTGCGGGTCGACTCGTCGAGGTCGGAAGCGAACTGCGCGAACGCGGCCAGCTCACGGTACTGCGCCAGGTCGGTACGGATACCGCCGGACAGGTTTTTGATGACCTTGGTCTGGGCGGCGCCACCGACGCGCGATACCGAAATACCGGCGTTAATCGCAGGACGCACACCGGCGTTGAACAGCGAGGTGTCCAGGAAGATCTGACCGTCGGTAATCGAAATCACGTTGGTCGGCACGAACGCGGACACGTCGCCGGCCTGGGTTTCGATGATCGGCAGTGCGGTCAGCGAACCGGTCTTGCCTTTGACGGCGCCGTTGGTGAACTTCTCGACGTAGTCGGGGTTCACGCGGGCTGCGCGCTCGAGCAGGCGGCTGTGCAGGTAGAACACGTCGCCAGGGTAGGCTTCGCGGCCTGGTGGACGGCGCAGCAGCAGCGAGATCTGGCGGTAAGCAACAGCTTGCTTGGACAGGTCGTCGTAGACGATCAGTGCGTCTTCGCCGCGGTCACGGAAGTATTCGCCCATGGCGCAACCCGAGTACGGGCTGATGTACTGCATCGCGGCCGACTCGGAAGCGGACGCGGCGACGACGATGGTGTATTCCATCGCGCCGTGCGTTTCCAGCGAGCGCACGATGTTCTTGATGGTCGATGCCTTCTGGCCGATCGCGACGTAGATGCACGTCATGTTCTGGCCCTTCTGGTTGATGATCGCATCGATCGCGACAGCCGACTTACCGGTCTGGCGGTCACCAATGATCAGCTCGCGCTGGCCACGGCCGATCGGCACCATCGAGTCGATCGACTTCAGGCCGGTCTGCATTGGCTGCGAGACGGACTGACGGGCGATCACGCCCGGCGCGATCTTTTCGATCGGCGCGGTCAGCTGCGCATTGACAGGACCCTTGCCGTCGATCGGCTGGCCCAGCGCATTGACGACGCGGCCTTTCAGTTCAG
Organism: Burkholderiales bacterium; assembly: GCA_038248405.1. Taxonomy (GTDB): domain Bacteria; phylum Pseudomonadota; class Gammaproteobacteria; order Burkholderiales; family Burkholderiaceae_D; genus JAFCUW01. The sequence goes on along the minus strand of JBBRXM010000005.1, from coordinate 11,722 downwards.
GACCGATCGGCACTTCCAGAATACGGCCGGTGGTCTTGACGGTGTCGCCTTCCGAGATGTGCTCGTAAGCACCCAGAATGACGGCGCCGACGGAGTCGCGCTCGAGGTTCATCGCCAGGCCAAACGTGTTGCCTGGGAATTCCAGCATCTCGCCCTGCATCACGTCCGACAGACCATGGATACGGCAGATACCGTCGGCCACGGAGATAACCGTGCCTTGATTGCGAACTTCAGCGGAACCTTCGAGGCCCTGGATGCGGCTCTTGATCAGTTCGCTGATTTCAGATGGGTTAAGTTGCATGCTAACTCCTAATAGTTTCTTGATGCGTAGGGCAAGGGCGAGACGCCGGCGAGTGCGAGTTCTGCGTTACGAGGTCAGCGCAACATTCATCTGTTGCAGCTTGGCCCGTACCGAAGTGTCGAGCACTTCATCGCCAACGACCACGCGCACACCGCCGATCAGCGAAGGATCCACTGACACGGTCGGGTTGAGCTTGCGGCCAAATTTCTTTTCCAGCGTCGCCACCAGGTCAGCGACCTGCGCGCCCGACAATTCGAACGCGCTGACGATGCTGGCGTCGGCTGCGCCTTCCTGGGCGTTTTTCAGCACATGGAATTGTGCGCCGATTTCCGGCAGCAGGGAAACGCGGCCGTTCTCGACCAGCATGGCGATGAAGTTTTTGGCTTCAGCGGTCAGCGGCGACTGGACCAGTGCGGCAAAGGCGTCGTTCACTTGCATCGGCGACACGTTCGGATTGCGGGCAAACGCCTGCACATCCGGGTTGACGCCAATGTTGGCCAGTTCGGCGACGAGGCCGGACCACGCGGCCATGTCGCCGGTTTGGGCGACGCGGAACAACGCTTCGGCGTAAGGACGGGCGATGGTTGCGAGTTCAGCCATGATTACAGCTCGGTAGCCAGTTGCGACAGCAGGTCGGCGTGGGCCGCTGCGTTCACTTCGCGCTTGAGGATCTGCTCGGCGCCCTTGACGGCGAGGCCGGCAACTTGCGCGCGCAGTTCTTCACGGGCCTTGTTCACTTGCTGGTCGGCGTCGGCCTTGGCTTGCGCAATGATGCGGGCTGCTTCGGCGTTGGCGTTGGCCTTGATTTCGTCAGCTACCATCTGCGCGCGCTTTTCGGCGTCGGCGATGCGTTTCTGGCCTTCGTCACGGGCGCCAGCCAGTTCGGCGGCAACACGTTTCTCGGCAGCAGCCATGGCTTGTTTGCCCTGGTCGGCCGCGGCCAGGCCTTCGGCGATTTTCTTGGCACGTGCGTCGAGCGCGCCGATGATCGGCGGCCAGAAGAACGTGGCGACAACCCAGGCGAGGATCAGGAAGACGATCGCTTGCACGAACATCGTTGAATTTAAGTTCACAGCAATTTCCTTCTCAGAATGACATATGCCGGGCAGGCAAAAGCGCGTGCCCGGCTATTGAGAACTAGCGCTTACGCAGGGAATGGGCTGGCGAACGCAAACATCATCGCGATACCAACACCGATCAGGAACGCCGCATCGATCAGACCAGCCAGCAGGAACATCTTGGTTTGCAGGGTGTTCATCAGTTCAGGCTGACGTGCCGAAGCTTCGATGAACTTGCCGCCCATGATACCGATACCGATACATGCGCCGATCGCGCCCAAACCAATGATCAAACCGCAAGCCAAAGCTACAAAAGCGACGTTAGTCATGAAAACTCCTAGATATAAAAATTAAAAAATTGAAAAATCGAGATACTGCAAACCTGCCAACTACAATGCCGCCGTTTTAGTGACCTTCATGCGCCTGGCCGATATACACCAGCGTGAGCATCATGAAAATAAACGCCTGCAAGAAAACGATCAGGATGTGGAAGATCGCCCATACTGAGCCCAGCGCGACGTGCAGACCGGCCAGCAGTACGCTCTGGGTGGTAAAACCGACCCAGGTCGCGCCAAGCAAGGCGATCAGCAAGAAGATCAGTTCGCCGGCAAACATGTTGCCGAACAGTCGCATCGCGAGCGATACGGTCTTGGCGACGAATTCGATGATGTTGATGCCGAGGTTGAAGATCCACAGGGCAGGGTGCGCGCCGAACGGCGCGGTGAACAGTTCCTTGACGAAGCCGCCGACGCCCTTGATCTTGATGTTGTAGTAGATCATCGCTGCGAACACGACCAGGGCCATGCCGAAGGTGCCGTTCAGGTCGGCCGTCGGCACGACGCGGAAGAACGGTTCATGGCCTTCGGCGTTATGGATGCCGAGTGCGCGGAATGCGGTGGCGAACAGGTCGACCGGCAGGAAGTCCATCGCGTTCATCAGCGAGACCCAGATGAAAACGGTCAGCGCCAGCGGGGCGATGAAGCGGCGGTCGCCGTGGACGATGGCCTTGGCCTGGTCGTCGACCAGCTCGACGACGAATTCGATCGCTGCCTGGAAACGGCCCGGCACGCCGGCGGTGGCCTTGCGGGCGGACACCCACAGCAGCAGCGCGGTGACCAGCGCCAACGTCACCGACCAGAAGATGGTATCGTAATTGAGGACCGAGAAGTCGATGATGCCCGGCTGCGCCTGCGAGCGCAGGTGACCCAGGTGGTGCGTGATGTACTGCCCGGAAGTGAGCGTATGCTCAGCTACCGGATGTGCTGCAGCCGCGATTTCAGTAGTCATGTCTAGCGCCTAAACAATAAGATGATGTAACTTTTCAGTGCCACGATGAAGCCGCAAATCAGTGCGAGCCAGTTCAAATCGCGGTACAGCCATGCGATGACGCCAAGCAGCGTCACCGTCAATGCAATCTTTATAAATTCCCCGATCATGAACGTCATCGGGTTTGCCCCGCCCGGTTTCTGGGCATTGGCAAACAGGCGTAACGCGAACAGCGCGTTCGGCACTACTGCGCAACAGCCGCCGAGCACTGCCGAAAACATCGCAGGCCATCCCCCCAGCAGCGCGGCGACGAGGCCGGCGACGACGGTTGCCATCAATTGCAGGGAGACTATGCGCAACATTTTTTCTTCTTCGCGCAGCGTGTTTAAAGCTGTGGTGCGGGTGGCGGATTACGTGAATCAACGGGATTATAAGGTCTATGCAGATACGCGTCAAACGTTGCCGCACCTTGTTAGGGCGCAATCTATCGCAAAAACCACGTTAATGTCTTGCAATTCGGGAAACGAAAACGTTGCATCGGCGCAAATGCAACCGCCGGACTCAGGGGCCGACCCGGTTTTTTCCGCTGGGGTCGAAGTTGCGACCTTAACCGGGGTCAGACCCTGACTGAAAAACCGGGTCCGACCTGGCCTACGCGCGCAGGCGGGCGAGGACGCCGTCGAGGACGTCGAGGTCGGCAAAATCGATGATCATCTGGCCGCGGCCCTTGGCACCCATCTTGAACAGTACCGGGGTGGCAAGCTTGTCGGAAAGCTCTTCTTCCAGGCGGACGATGTCGCCCGCCTTGTCGCGAACTGGCCGCGCAGGGGACTCCGCCCCCTGCTCCATCGTGCGGGTGACCAGCTTTTCCGTTTCGCGCACCGACAGCCTTCTTGCCACCACCTGGTTGGCCAGCGTGATCTGGCTGGCGGCGTCGACCGCGAGCAGCGCGCGCGCGTGGCCCATGTCGATGTCGCCGGCCATCAGCATCGTTTGCACCGGCTGCGCAAGATTCATCAGGCGCAGCAGGTTCGACACGGCGCTGCGCGAGCGGCCGACGGCATTGGCCGCCTGCTCATGCGTGAAATGGAAGTCGTCGATCAGGCGGTGGATGCCCTGCGCCTCTTCCAGCGGATTGAGGTCTTCGCGCTGGATGTTTTCGATCAGCGCCATCGCGGCAGCGGTCTGGTCGTCGACTTCGCGTACCAGCACGGGAATCGTCTCCAGCCCGGCCAGCTGCGCCGCGCGGAAGCGGCGCTCGCCGGCGATGATCTCGTAGCGCATGGCGCCGCCATCCTTGCCGAGCGGGCGCACCAGCACCGGCTGCATGATGCCCTGGCTCTTGATCGAGGCGGCCAGTTCGTTCAGCGCGCCTTCGTCCATGCGGGTGCGCGGCTGGTACTTACCGGCCTGCAGCTGCGATACCGGCAGCGAGGAAGGCGAACCGGCGTCGGCCGGCTGCTGGGTGAAATCGCCGTCGCCGCCGAGCAGTGCTTCGAGTCCGCGGCCGAGGCCCTTGAGTTTTTTGGTTGCCATGATTGTCTTCGTGATGTCTGGTTACATTGTCTTGATGCGTTCGACCATTTCGGCGCCGAATGCGATATAGGCTTGCGCGCCCTTCGACGAAGGATCGAACACCACGCCGGGCACCCCGTACGACGGCGCCTCGGCCAGCCGCACGTTGCGCGGGATGATGGTCTTGAAAACCTTGTCGCCGAAGTGATGCTCGAGCTGCGCCGATACCTGCTGCGACAGCGTCATGCGCGGATCGAACATCACGCGCAACAGGCCAATGATCTTCAGGTCGTGATTGAGGTTGGCGTGCACCTTCTTGATCGTGTTGACCAGGTCGGAGAGCCCTTCGAGCGCGTAATACTCGCACTGCATCGGGATGATCACGCCGTGCGCGGCGCACAGGCCGTTAAGGGTCAGCATGGAAAGCGCCGGCGGACAGTCGACCAGGATGAAGTCGTACTCGCCGTCGACGGCTGCCAGCGCATCTTTCAGGCGCCGCTCGCGCTGGTCCAGTTCGACCATCTCCACTTCGGCGCCGGCCAGCTCGCGGTTCGAGGGCAGCACGTCGAAGCGGCCCGACTCGGAGCGCTGGCGCGCGGTGGCGACGTCGGCCTCGCCAAGCAGCACTTGGTAGGTCGACGCCTTCAGGCCGGCCTTGTTGATGCCGGCGCCCATGGTGGCATTGCCCTGCGGGTCGAGGTCGACCAGCAGCACCCGTTGATCGAGCTTGGCCAGTCCCGCGGACAGGTTGACGCTGGTGGTGGTCTTGCCTACCCCGCCCTTTTGGTTTGCTACGCAAAAAATCTTGGCCATGTACGCTCTTATAGTCGACGCAACGATATCGATTTATACCGTTTATACTATCAAAATCGTATTAACGATTTATTCGGTATATACGGTATAAACCATTTATACGGTTTATATGATTTACCCGGTTTGTCCGGATTTCTCGATGAAAACCAGGTGCCGCTCCGCATTCAATCCCGGCACCTGTAACGGCTGCAAATGGCTCACTTTCCACTCTGCCGGCAGCCTTTCCTGCTCTTCCGGCGGGGCCACCCCCTTGAGCGCGACGAATTTTCCGCCCTCGGCCAGCAGCTGGCCGGACCAGTTGACGAAATCGGACAGGTCGGCGAATGCACGCGAGGTGATGACGTCGAATTGCTGCTCCACCGCCAGTTCCTGCACCTTGGCGGTGTACACCGTCACGTTCGCCAGCTCCAGCTCCGCCTTCACCTGCTTGAGGAAGGCGGTTTTCTTGTGCACCGTGTCGATCAGCGATACTTTCATGTCCGGCCGGGCGATCGCCAGCACGATGCCCGGCAAGCCGCCGCCCGCCCCAACGTCCAGCACGTTGCGCGCGCCGGCGAAGGCCGGCACCGCGGCGAGCGAATCGAGCAGGTGCTGCGTGACCATCTGCAGCGGGTCACGCACCGAGGTCAGGTTATAGACCGAATTCCATTTGAACAGCAGCGCCAGGTAGTCCAGCAGCTGTTCATGCTGCTTGCCGTCCAGGTCCAGCGCCAACTCTTTGATACCGTTTGCTAATACATCCGATATGACCGCACGGTCGAAGAACTTCATTGGGCCAGCTCCTCGTTGAGGGTCGCAAAGCCTTTTGCACCGCGTTTCTTCAAATGTACCAGCAATAATGAGATAGCGGCAGGTGTCACACCGGAAATTCTTGATGCTTGACCAAGTGTTTCGGGGCGCTGCTTGTCGAGCTTCTGGCGCACTTCGATCGACAAGGCCGGGATGTCCAGGTAGCTGAAGCCCTCGGGCAGCTTGAGGTTTTCGTAGTGGTCGTGGCGTTCGACTTCCTTGGCCTGGCGGTCGATATAGCCGGCGTACTTGAGCTGGATCTCGACCTGCTCGCGCACGGCGCCGTCCACCACTCCCGGGCCGGCCAGCACCTGGCCGTCGACGCCCGCCAAGCTCATCAGCTTGTCGTACTCGACGCCGGGGCGGCGCAGCAGGTCGGCGAGCGAATATTCGCGCTCGATGGCCTGGCCAATCACCCGTTCCGATTCGGCCGCGGCGAGGATGCGCGGGTTCACCCAGGTCGAGCGCAGCCGCTCGAGTTCGCGCGCGACCGACTCGCGCTTGGCCTCGAACGCCGCCCACTGGGCGTCGCCCACGCAGCCGAGCTGGCGGCCGATTTCGGTCAGGCGCATGTCGGCATTGTCTTCCCGCAGGCTCAGGCGGAACTCGGCCCGGCTGGTGAACATGCGGTACGGCTCGGCCACGCCCTGGGTGGTCAGGTCGTCGACCAGCACGCCGATGTAGGCTTCCGAGCGGCCCGGCACCCAGGCGTCGCGCCCCTGCGTCAGCAGCGCGGCGTTGATACCGGCGAGCATGCCCTGCGCCGCCGCTTCCTCGTAGCCGGTGGTGCCGTTGATCTGGCCGGCGAAGAACAGGCCGCCGATGGCCTTCGTTTCCAGCGAGGTCTTCAGGCCGCGCGGGTCGAAATAATCGTATTCGATAGCGTAGCCCGGGCGCAGGATGAAAGCGTTCTCCATGCCCTTCATCGAGCGCACGAGGGCGATCTGGACGTCGAACGGCAGGCTGGTGGAGATGCCGTTCGGATAGTATTCGTTCGTCGTCAGCCCTTCCGGCTCGAGGAAAATCTGGTGCGAATCCTTGCCGGCGAAGCGGTGGATCTTGTCCTCGATCGACGGGCAGTAGCGCGGCCCTACCCCTTCGATAACGCCGGTAAACATCGGGCTGCGGTCGAGGCCGGCGCGAATGATGTCGTGCGTGCGAACGTTGGTATGCGTCATCCAGCACGGCACCTGGCGCGGATGCATGGCGGCATTGCCCATGACGGAAAACACGGGCACGGGATCGAGGTCGCCCGGCTGTTCGGACAGCACGGAAAAATCGATGCTGCGGCCGTCGATGCGTGGTGGCGTGCCGGTCTTCAGGCGCCCTTGCCCAAGCTTGAGTTCCTTCAGGCGCGCCGACAGCGAGATGGCCGGCGGGTCGCCCGCGCGGCCGGCCGAGTGCGATTGCAGGCCGACGTGGATCTTGCCATCAAGGAAAGTGCCGGCTGTCAGCACTACCGCACGGGCGCGGAACTGCAGGCCGATCTGGGTAACGGCGCCGACCACGCGATCGCCCTCGATGATCAGGTCGTCCACTGCCTGCTGGAACAGCGACAGGTTGGGCTGGTTTTCCAGCCGCGCACGGATCGCCGCCTTGTACAGAATGCGGTCCGCCTGGGCGCGGGTGGCGCGCACGGCTGGCCCCTTGGACGAGTTCAGGATGCGGAACTGGATGCCCGCCTCGTCCGTGGCAAGCGCCATCGCACCGCCCATCGCATCGACTTCCTTGACCAGGTGGCCCTTGCCGATACCGCCGATGGACGGGTTGCAGGACATCTGCCCCAGCGTCTCGATGTTATGCGTGAGCAACAAAGTCTTCTGCCCCATGCGGGCAGATGCGAGGGCGGCTTCGGTGCCGGCATGGCCGCCGCCGACAACGATAACGTCGAATTCAGTAGGAAATAGCATGATGGAAGCGGAAAGCGAGGGAGGTGAGGCCAGATTATAGAGTCTTTTTGCCTCGACGACTCTTTTAGCACCAGATTAAGGACAGCGCGGGAGTCGACGTTCCACGTGAAACAATCGTGCGGAGCGCCGGCGACGATGTTTCACGTGGAACAAAAGAGCTACACAGACCAGCGTGCGACGGCGTCGTAACCCGTTTTCAGGATCAGCAGCGAGACGACCACGAGGAATAATTTGCGAACAAAGACGCTCCCGTGCCGGATCGCCAGCCTGGTGCCGACCAGCGAACCGGCCACCTGGCACACCGCCATCAGCAGCCCCAGCTGCCAGATCAGGTGCCCGCTGTAGCCGAACCACATCAGCGCCGACATATTGCAGGCCATGTTGACCACCTTCGCCGCCGCCGATGCGCTGAGGAAATCGAAGCCAAAGAAACGCACGAACAAAAACATCAGGAAGCTGCCGGTGCCGGGGCCGAAGAAGCCGTCGTAGAAGCCGATGCAGGCGCCCGTCCCTATCGCGATCAAGCGCTCCGTCATGCCGCTGTGAACCGGTGCGTGGACGGAGCCGAAATCCTTCTTGCGGAAAGTGTAGATGGCGACCGCCAGCAGCACCAGCGGCAGCAAGGAACGGATGAAGTCTCCGGGCACCTTGGTCACGGTGTAGGCGCCGGCGAAGGACAAGGCAAAGGCGGCCAACGCAGCCGGCACCACCGCACTCCACGCCACACGCACGCGCCGCACATAATTTGCGGCCGCGGCGCTGGTGCCGAAAAACCCGGCCAGCTTGCTGGTCCCCAGGAGCGTGGCCGGCACCTCTTTCGGGAACACCGAGAACATCACGGGAATCTGGATCAGGCCGCCCCCACCTACCACGGCATCGACCAGGCCGGCGAGAAAAGCCGCGCACCCCAACAGAACAAAATCCACCATGCGCCGCCGTCCCCATCAATTAATCCAAGCCGCTAATTGTACGTAAGAAACAGATGGGCTGCACTCCTCGGCCCTGCGGCATTGGTGTAAACTTGCTGCATCGACCACTGCCGATTGACCCGACCATGAGCGCTTTCACCTTCAGCACCGTCCCCCACCTGGTCTCCCAGCCTGGCGCCGCGGCGCAACTCGGCCAGCATGTCAAAGCGCACTTCCCCAAGGCACGGCGCGCGCTGATCGTCACCGATCCCGGTTTTCTGCGCACCGGGCTGGTCGACGCCCCGGCACGCGATCTTGAAGCGAACAATTTCAGCGTGCACATCTACTCGGATGTGGTTGCCGACCCGCCCGAGCATATCGTGCTGCAGGCGGTCGCATTCGCCCGGCAGCATGACATCGACATCGTCATCGGCTTCGGCGGCGGCAGCTCGATGGACGTCGCCAAGCTGATCGCCGTGCTTGCCGGCAGCACCCAGTCGCTCAGCCAGGTATATGGCATCGGCAACGTCGCCGGCGAGCGGCTGGCGCTGGTGCAGGTACCGACTACCGCCGGCACCGGTTCGGAAGTGACCAACATCGCCATCGTCACCACCGGCGCAACGACCAAGATGGGCGTGGTGGCGCCGCAGCTGTACGCGGACCTGGCGGTGCTGGACGCCGAGCTGACGCTGGGCTTGCCGCAGCTGGTGACCGCAGCCACCGGTATCGATGCGATGGTGCACGCGATCGAAGCGTTCACCAGCAAGCACAAGAAGAATCCGATGTCGGACATGCTGGCCAGGCAGGCGTTGTCGCTGCTGTCGCGCAACCTGATCACCGCCTGCGAAAACGGCAGCGACTTGCGCGCGCGCCAGGCCATGTTGCTGGGGGCCTTCCTTGCCGGGCAGGCTTTCTCGAATTCGCCGGTGGCCGCGGTGCATGCGCTGGCGTATCCGATCGGCGGCATTTTCCATGTAGCGCATGGCTTGTCGAATTCGCTTGTGCTGCCGCACGTGCTGCGCTTCAACATGCCCGCCGCGCTCGACCACTACGCCGAAATCGCGGGCATTATCGCGCCCCACATTGAAGGCAGCCAGGAAGCGCGCGCAGAGGCGCTGATTGTTGCGATGCAGCAAATCGCCACGGTAACCGGGATCCAGACAAGGTTGGAGCAGGTAGGCGTGACCGAAGCCGACCTCGACCGCCTGGCCGACGACGCCATGAAGCAGACCCGGCTTCTCGGCAACAACCCACGCGAACTGACGCGCGACGATGCCAGGGCCATCTACGCCGCCGCGCTGTAATAGTGTCCATCAGGACTTGCCCGGACTTGCCTTGAGACCAGCGGGCACGCTGCGGGCCCAAGAGGGCCGCCAGAGCGCCCGGTGCTCTGCTTTGTGTCCGTATTGGTCAGACGGCCTGCACAGGCCGCCACGAGCCCCTCAACGCGTCCAGGTGCGCATCGGACCGGCACACACACTAGGCCGACAGCGCAGGCGCCAGAAACTCCAGCAGCAATGCGTTAACGCGATCGGATGCACCCAGCTGCAGCCAGTGGTCGGCGTCGTCGATGCGCTCGTAGTGAAACGGGGCGTCGACATACAGCGCCGAGTCGCGCATCTGCCCTTCCGTCAATGCTGAGTCGCCGCTGCTCCAGATGCCCAGCACCGGCATCGTGACGGTGCCGCGCCGGAAAGCGCCGGGGCTGGCGTTGGCCCGATAGTAATTGAGCGCGGCAGTGAGGCGGGCGGGCACCGCAAAGGCGGCCCGCCATCGCGCAAGCAGTTCCGGGTTCGAGGTAGCCTGGCGCATGAAAAACCAATCGCCCATCGGCAGCATCCGCTCGGCCAGCCCACGAACCAGAAACAGCGCCATATAGAACGACTTCAGGCGCTGCGCGAGCCCGGCATGCGCGAAGGCCCGCGGATGCCCCACTGACAGCACGGCGAGCCGTTCGATGCGTTCGGGCGCGGCCATGGCGACCTGCCAGGCCAGCGCCGCGCCCCAGTCGTGCCCGACCAGCGACACCTTGCCGATGTCCAGCACATCGAGCAGGGCGATGATGTCGCCTTGCAAATGCGCGATGCAATACGCGGACACGTCCGTTGGGGCGCTGGTGCCGCCGTAGCCGCGCAGGTCGGGTGCGATCGCGCGAAAGCCCGCCCCGGCCAGCGCCGCGATCTGGTGGTGCCATACCGCATGGCTATCGGGGAAGCCGTGCAGAAACAGAACCGGTGGGCCCTCGCCGGCTGTGGCGACGAGCATATCGAGGCCGTTCACCTTCAGTGTCTGGGTCTGCATGTTTGTCAGCTTGCTGCGGAAGGTGGATTGAAGCGGCCCGCCATTAGCCGGCAGCGCCCACAACATACCAAACGCGCACGCCGATGTCGCGAGAAGTAGCGTTTACCAATCCGCCGCCAGTGGCTTTGGTCAGCGTTTCGATATTGAGAGGCGTGACACCGCTGCGTAGCAGCCACTCGTTCGAGGCCACCAATGCCTGGTCGATTCCCTCGGGCCCTCCCTTCACCGCTGAAAAAAAGTCTCTGAATGCGATCATCTTTCCACTCCTGCTGTTGTTGTTCATGGCATCGTCAAAGTGTAACTGATTAGTTGACAACATGGCAACCATCCGGACGTGGCGCCAGGCAGGAGGTGTATCCCAGCGCCGACCTCAACAGCATTTTCGGCGAGCCGATCCGGTTCGCGCGCAGGCCATCAAAAAGGCTATGTCATTCGAGCAGGTCGGTTTCGCCGGCCTCGGTGATGCCCGCCAGCGGCACGCTGCGGTCATGTTTAGTGTCGTGCAGGAAACGGTGGCGCCAGCGGAAGCTGGTGTTCTTGTGGACGCTGACGGCCGCGGCGGCCCGCCGCACCGTGGCCGACTGCAGCATGCAATCGAGGTAGGCGAGCCATCTGGACTTGTGGCGCAGCCGCGCCAGCGCGGTGCCGCTCAGGTCGTTGAACGAGCGGCCGCAGTCGGCGCAGCGGTAGCGCTGCAGGTCGTTTTTCCGGCCATCGCGGTGCACGCGCAGCGAGCGGCAGCGCGGACAGGCATGCGGGGCGCGCGCCGCTTCGATCACCGCAACTGTCTGCTCCAGTTGCGAGACGCCATTGAGCGCCGCGGCCAGTTCGGCGCGCTGGCGCGCAGACAGCCCGCGCACT
>JBBRXM010000004.1:0-120218 GCA_038248405.1 Burkholderiales bacterium | reverse complement strand
GGCCAGGCGCAGGTGAAGGGCGTCGCCGGCACCTGGAAGGACTTGACCGACTCGGTCAACTCGATGGCGGGCAACCTCACCTCGCAGGTGCGTAACATCGCCGAGGTGACCACCGCGGTGGCGAACGGCGACTTGTCGAAGAAGATTACCGTCGACGTGCGCGGCGAGATCCTGCAGCTCAAGGACACCATCAACGTCATGGTGGACCAGCTGCGCTCGTTCGCCTCCGAAGTGACGCGGGTGGCGCGCGAGGTCGGCACCGAGGGCAAACTCGGCGGCCAGGCCTATGTGCCGGGCGTCGGCGGCACCTGGAAGGACTTGACCGACAACGTCAACTTCATGGCCTCGAACCTGACCGGCCAGGTGCGTAACATCGCGACGGTGACGACCGCGGTGGCGAACGGCGACTTGTCGAAAAAGATCACGGTCGACGTCAAGGGCGAGATTCTCGAGCTGAAGAACACGATTAACGTGATGGTCGATCAGCTGTCCTCGTTCTCGTCCGAAGTGACGCGGGTGGCGCGCGAGGTCGGCACCGAAGGAAAGCTCGGCGGCCAGGCGCAGGTGAAGGGCGTCGCCGGCACCTGGAAGGACTTGACCGACTCGGTCAATTCGATGGCGGGTAACCTCACCGGCCAGGTGCGCAACATCGCCGACGTGACCACCGCGGTGGCGAACGGCGATTTGTCCAAGAAGATCACGGTCGACGTCAAGGGCGAGATCCTGGAGCTGAAAAACACCATCAACGTGATGGTGGACCAATTGAACTCGTTCGCCTCCGAAGTGACGCGGGTGGCGCGCGAGGTCGGCACCGAGGGCAAGCTGGGCGGCCAGGCGAACGTGCCGGGCGTGGCCGGCACCTGGAAGGACTTGACCGACGGCGTGAACTCGATGGCGGGTAACCTCACCGGCCAGGTGCGAAACATCGCCGACGTGACGACCGCGGTGGCGAACGGCGACCTGTCGAAAAAGATCACGGTGGACGTCAAGGGCGAGATTCTCGAGCTGAAGAACACGATTAACGTGATGGTCGATCAGTTGTCCTCCTTCGCGTCGGAAGTGACGCGGGTGGCGCGCGAGGTCGGCACCGAGGGTAAACTCGGCGGCCAGGCCTACGTGCCGGGCGTCGGCGGCACCTGGAAGGACTTGACCGACAACGTCAACTTCATGGCTTCCAACCTGACCGGCCAGGTGCGTAACATCGCGGCGGTGACCACCGCTGTGGCGCGCGGCGACTTGTCGAAAAAGATCACGGTGGACGTCAAGGGCGAGATCCTGGAACTGAAGGACACCATCAACGTGATGGTCGACCAGCTGTCCTCGTTCGCATCCGAAGTGACGCGGGTGGCGCGCGAGGTGGGTACCGAAGGTAAGCTCGGCGGCCAGGCCAACGTGTCCGGCGTGGCCGGCACCTGGAAGGACTTGACCGAGAACGTCAACCAGCTGGCGGCCAACCTGACCAACCAGATGCGCGCGATTGGTGAAGTGGCGACCGCGGTGACGCGCGGCGACTTGTCGCGTTCGATCCAGGTGGAGGCGCGCGGCGAGGTGTCCTACCTGAAGGACAACATCAACGAGATGATCCGAAATCTCAAGGAAACGACGCAGAAGAACGCGCAGCAGGATTGGCTCAAGACCAACCTGGCACGCTTCACGCGCCTGCTGCAGGGCCAGCGCGACCTGCAGGCGGTAACGAAACTGATCCTGTCCGAGCTGGCGCCGCTGGTATCGGCCCACCACGGCGTGTTCTACATGATGGACTCGCAGGAGATGGACGCCCGCCTGCGCATGATCGCCAGCTACGGCTACCGCTCCAGCCGCAAGCTGGCCACCTCCTTCCTGCCGGGCGAAGGCCTGGTCGGCCAGTGCGCCGTCGAGAAGACCCGCATCTGGCTCACCGACGTGCCGCGCGATTACATCGTGGTGTCGTCGGGCCTGGGCGCGGCGCCGCCGACCAACATCGTGGTGCTGCCGATCCTGTTCGAGCAGCAGGTCAAGGCGGTCATCGAAATCGCGTCGCTGGACCGCTTCACCGAGACCCACCTGTCCTTCCTCGACCAGCTGATGGAGTCGATCGGCGTGGTGCTCAACACGATCGAGGCGAACAGCCGCACCGAGTCGCTGCTGACGCAGTCGCAGTCGTTGGCGCAAGAGCTGCAGCAGACCAACCAGGAGCTGGCCGAAAAGGCGCGCCTGCTGTCCGAGCAGAACATCGAGGTGGAACGCAAGAACCGCGAGGTGGAGCAGGCCAAGCTGGCGCTGGAAGAAAAAGCGACCCAGCTGGCGCTGTCGTCGAAGTACAAGTCCGAGTTCCTGGCCAACATGTCGCACGAGCTGCGCACCCCGCTCAACTCGCTGCTGATCCTGGCGCAGCAGCTCTCCGACAACCCGGAGGGCAACCTGTCGGGCAAGCAGGTGGAATTCGCAAAAACCATCCACGGCTCGGGCTCCGACCTGCTGACCCTCATTAATGACATTCTCGACCTGTCGAAGATCGAGTCGGGCACCGTCACGCTGGACGTGTCGGAGTATCGCTTCTCGAACCTGCGCAACTACGTCGACCGCACCTTCCGCCACATGGCCGAAGCCAAGCACCTCGGCTTCACGGTGGAACTGGCCGACGCCCTGCCGACGGCGGTGATGACCGATACCACGCGCTTGCAGCAGGTGCTGAAAAACCTGCTGTCGAACGCGTTCAAGTTCACCAGCCACGGCCAGGTCGCGCTGCAGATTTCGCTCGTCACCAGCGGCTGGACGTCGGACCACCCGAACCTGGTGCACGCCGACGCGGTGCTGGCGTTCTCGGTCAAGGATACCGGCGTCGGTATCGCCGCCGACAAGCTGCAGCTGATCTTCGAAGCGTTCCAGCAGGCCGACGGCTCCACCGCCCGCAAGTACGGCGGCACCGGCCTTGGCCTGTCGATTTCGCGCGAACTGGCGCGCCTGCTGGGCGGCGAGATCCGGGTCGAGTCGGTGGTCAACTCCGGTTCCACCTTCACCCTGTTCCTGCCATACAACCGGGCCGGCTTCATCAACTACGACCAGGCCCGCCAGCCGCAGCCGGCGCGCATGGCGCCGCCGCCGGCGCAGGTGGTGTACGCCAACACGCTGCAGCTCGAGAACGAAGTCACGCCGGCGCAGATGCAGGGCGGTTCGGTCCAGGTGGTCGAATACAACTCGATGCTCGACGACCGCGGCCTGATCGCCCCGGGCGACCCGTCGGTGCTGATCGTCGAGGATGACGAAACGTTTGCCCGCATCGTGCTCGAATTCGCGCGCGAGAAGAACTTCAAGGGCATCGTCACCCACCTGGGCGACTCGGTGCTGTCGATGGCGCGCGACTACCTGCCATCGGCGATCCTGCTCGACCTCGACCTGCCCGACATCGACGGCTTCACGGTGCTCGACCGCCTCAAGCGCGACCCGAGCACGCGTCACATCCCGGTGCACGTGATGTCGAGCCTGCGCGAACGCGAGCGCGCGCTGCGCCAGGGCGCCATCTCGTACATCAACAAGCCGGTGGACCGCGAAGCGCTGCAGGAAGAGTTCACCCGCATCCAGAAGTTCCTGATGGGCGGCAAGCGCAGCCTGCTGGTGGTCGACGACGAGAAGATGCAGCGCGACTCGATCGTCTCGCTGATCGGCGACTCCGACCTGCGCATCGTCGCGGTGGAAAGCGGCGCCGAAGCGCTCGAAGCGCTCAAGAACTCGCACTTCGACTGCATGGTGCTGGACCTGACGCTGCCCGACATCAGCGGCTTCGACCTGCTCGACGTGATCGGCAAGCAGCCTAACTTGCGCGACTTGCCGATCGTGATCTACACCGCCAAGGAACTCTCGCGCAAGGAAGTGACGAAGCTCAAGCGCTACGCCAAGACCATCGTCATCAAGGATGCGCGCTCGCCCGAACGCCTGCTCGACGAGACGGCGCTGTTCCTGCACCGCTCGCACGCCTCGCTGCCGGAACTGCAGCGCCGCATGCTGGAGGAGATCCACGCCGCCGACGGCGGCCTGGCCGGACGCAAGGTACTGATCGTCGACGACGACCTGCGCAATATCTTCGCCCTCTCCTCGCTGCTCGAGCGCCAGCAGATGCAGGTGTCGTTCGCCGAAAACGGCCGCGACGGCATCGAGGTGCTGGAGAAGGATCCGACCATCGAGATCGTCCTGATGGACATCATGATGCCCGAGATGGACGGCTACGACACGATGCGGGCGATCCGCCGCATCCCCAAGTTCAAGTCGCTGCCGATCATTACCCTCACCGCGAAGGCGATGAAGGGTGACCGCGACAAGTGCATCGCCGCCGGCGCCTCCGACTACATCACCAAGCCGGTCGATGTGGCGCAACTGCTGTCGCTGATGCGGGTATGGCTGCATTGACCGCGGACATGTCGATGGAAGGAATGCTCGCGACCGAGGAACTCGAGATCGAATTGCTGCTCGAGGCGCTGTTCCAGCGTTTCGGCTACGATTTCAGGTCCTACGACCGGCCGACGCTGCGGCGCAAGCTGCATGAGGTGATGCAGGCTCGCGCCCTGGTCACCGTGTCGTCGTTGCAGGACCGCGTGCTGCATGACCCGGGTGCCGGCGCGGCGCTGCTGCGCGCGCTGTCGGTGCAGCCGGCGGCGCTGTTCAGCGATCCGGAGCAGGCGCGCCAGCTGCGCATCGTGCTCGCCTCGTGCCTGCGCGCGTCTGCGGTGCCGAAGGTGTGGCTGGCCGAATGCGCCGGCGCCGGCGAGGCGTGGTCGCTGGCGATCCTGCTGGCCGAGGAGCAGCTGCATTTGCGCACCGAGATCTATGCCACCGTCGCCAACGAGGAGATGCTGGCCGCCGCCAGCCTGGCCAGCTTCCCGGCCGAGCATTTGCAGGAATACGAGGAGTGCTATTTCAAGAGCGGCGGCACGGCCAGGCTGGCCGACTACTTCGACGTCAGGGACGGCCGCGCCACCTTGATGGCGTCGCTGCGCAACCGCATCACCTGGGCGCAGTACAACCTGGTGACGGATGCGTCGTTCAACGAGTTCCAGCTGATCATCTGCCAGCGCGCCCTGCCCGACTTCGGTCCGCTGCTGCGCCAGCGGGTGATCCGGCTGTTCCACGACAGCCTGTCGCTGTTCGGCGTGGTGGGGCTGGACCGCGAGATGCCCGAGGGCGAGGAGCTGGCAGCCAGCTACCAGGCGGTGTTCCCGCACGAGCACTGGTACAAGCGGATCGCTTAGCCGGCGTGTCGGGTCCGGGGCCTGGCCCCGGTTGAGTGCTAAGGCCTGACCGCGGACGGCCGCGCCGCGATGCGGTCGCGCCACTCCTGCAGGTTGGTCATTCCCTCCGCGCCCGGCCTGAACCTCATCAGCCCGCGCGCGAACTCGATCGCGCAGAAAGCGGTGATGTCGGCCACCGTGAAGCGATGGCCGGCGACGTAGGGATGGTTGGCCAGTTCGCCATCGAGCCAGCGCGCCGCCTCGCGCATCTTCTCGCCTTGCGAGGCGCCGAACTCCGGGAACTGCGGCTGCTCCAGGCTGGCCAGTCCCGGATGCGTGTGGCGCACCGCATTGGCGATGCCGGCCAGCAGATGGAGCTCGGCGCGGCGGTCGGCCATCTCGATGAAGGCGCGCTCCTCGAAGCCTTCGCCCATCAGGTTCGGCTCGGGATACATCCCTTCCAGGTAAGTACAGATGGCGCGCGTTTCGCACAGCACCCGGCCATCGTCGAATTCGAGAGCAGGCACCCGCGCCAGCGGATTCTTGGCGATGAACGAGGCGCTCTTGTGTTCGCCCGCCGCCAGGTCGATCATGACGTGCTCGATGCCGCCGATGCCTTTCTCGGAGATGAACATGGTGACGCGGCGCGGGTTCGGTGCGAAGGTGCTGATGTACAGTTTCATGCGTTCTCCAGTGCGTGACGGCAGAACGCGATCATAGCCCAATCCACCGAACCCGCGCAGGCCACCGCTCACGCGCGCGGATGCGCCTTGCGGCGCGCCGCCCAACCGAGCAGGCCGACGCCGGCCAGCAGCATGCCATAGGTCGCCGGTTCCGGCACCGCCACCGTGACGCCGAAGATGGCGTTGTAGGTGTGGAAGGGCGTGCTCAGGTTGCCGGCCCAGTCGATGACGATGGTGCCGGCATTGAGGCTGTAGGTCAGTCCCGGCGCGAAGGTGTCGGAGATGAGCGAGATGCCGGTGAATCCGCCCGGCGTGGTGAAGGTCATTTCCCAGCCGCTCGAGCCGAGGAAGATCTTGTCCTGGATGTGCAGGTGGTTCGGGTTGAAGTCGGCGCTGACCTTATGGAATATGTCGTTGAAGCTGTACTCGGCGCCGCCGCCGATGGCGGTGTTCTGGGGCGACCAGAACTGACCGCCCGCACTGCCGTTCGGCCCCAGGGCCAGCGTGCCGGTGACCGCCAGCCCGGTATTGTCGGCGCTGGCCGGCAAGGCACACACCAACGCGCTGGCAAGTCCCAGCGCCAATGATTTTAATGTAGTCATCATTTCCTCACAGGATAAAACGAGACGCCCGGAAAACCGCATGCCGGGATTGCGCTCCCAGTATCCCGTCTCAACGAATGGGTTCGGTAGGCCCATGTCAAGGCCGGTCCGCTTATAGCTCAGATTGCCTGCACGCGGTTTCGAAGAAGAAATGAAGTCCTTGTCGATGGCCATGATCGTCGCCGCACGGCAATGCCGCGTTGACACGGCCTGCGCTTGCCTTTAGATTGCCGGATGGGCTAGCCACGCGCGCTCGCCACCATCGCACAAGGATATCCATGCATCGCAGCCTGATTTCAGCAGCCGTTCTTGCCCTCGCGGGCCTGTCCGCCCAGCCGCTCTTGGCGGCGCCGTCCGCCGCGGCCAGCGCACTGGCCACCACCCAGCTGCCGCGCAGCGCGCGCCCGCTGCACTACGACGTATCGATCACGCCCGACGCCGCCCGCTCCGCTTTCGCCGGCAAGGTGACCATCACGCTCGACGTGCTCGAACCGAGCGACGCCCTCACCCTCAATGCGGCCGACCTGGCGTTTGGCAGCGCGACACTGACGCCGGCCGGCGGCGGCGCAGCGCTGGCCGCCACCAGCAGCGTCGACGCGGCGGCGCAGACTGCGACCTTCCGCTTCGCGCGGCCGGTGGCCAAGGGCCGCTACAAGCTGGCGCTCGACTACACCGGCGTCATCGGCCAGCAGGCGGTGGGACTGTTCTCGCTCGATTACGACACCGCCGCGGGCAAGAAGCGCGCGCTCTACACGCAGTTCGAAAACTCGGACGCGCGCCGCATGATCCCGTCGTGGGACGAGCCGGCCTACAAGGCCAGCTTCGCGCTGCAGGCGACCATCCCGGCCGGCCAGATGGCGGTCAGCAACATGCCGGTGGCGAAAACGACGACGCTGGCGGACGGCCGCAGCCTGGTCACTTTCGCGCCGACGCCGAAGATGTCGACCTACCTGCTGTTCTTCGGCCTGGGCGAATTCGAGCGCGTCACCGCCATGGCCGGCGGCACCGAGCTGGGCGTCGTCACCACCAAGGGCGGCGCCGCCCAGGCCGCGTTCGCGCTGGACGCATCGAAGACGCTGCTGGTCGAGTACAACCGCTATTTCGGCGTGCACTATCCGCTGCCCAAGCTGGACAACATCGCCGCGCCCGGCCGCAGCCAGTTCTTCGGCGCGATGGAAAACTGGGGCGCCATTTTCACGTTCGAATACGCGATGCTGCTCGACCCGGCGATTTCGACCCAGACCGACAAGCAGGAAATCTTCGCCACCGCCGCCCACGAAATGGCCCACCAGTGGTTCGGCGACCTGGTGACGATGCGCTGGTGGGACGACCTCTGGCTCAACGAAGGCTTCGCGTCGTGGATGGAAAGCCGCATGACGGCGCAGCTGCACCCCGAATGGAACACGGCGCTGGGCGCCGTCAACGTACGCGAGCAGGCGATGGCGCGCGACTCGATCGCCACCACCCACCCGGTGGTGCAGCACATCGAGACGGTGGAACAGGCCAGCCAGGCCTTCGACGAAATCACCTACCAGAAGGGCGAATCGGTGATCCGCATGCTGGAAAACTACGTCGGCGCCGAGGCCTGGCGCAACGGCGTGCGTTCGTACATGCGCGAGCATGCCTATGGCAACACCGTCTCCGACGACCTGTGGCGCAAGATCGAACGCGCCGCCGGCAAGCCGGTCACCGGCATCGCCCACGACTTCACGCTGCAGCCGGGCGTGCCGCTGATCCGCGTCGACGACGCCAGTTGCAAGGGCAGCAGCACCCGCGTCGAGCTGACCCAGTCGGAATTCAGTCGCGACCAGCCGGGCAAGGCGCCGCTGCGCTGGCGCGTGCCGGTGACGCTGCAGGCGGCCGGCACCAGTCGCCAGGTGCACACGCTGGTCAGCGGCGGCAAGGCGAGCGTCAGCGTGCCCGGTTGCGGCACGGTGCTCGTCAACGCCGGCCAGAGCGGCTACTACCGCACGCTGTACGCGCCGAAGCATTTCAGCGCGCTGGCGGCCGGCTTCGCGGGCCTGGCGCCGATCGACCAAATGGGCCTGCTGTCGGACAGCTGGTCGCTCGGCCTGGCCGGGCTGCAAAGCTCCGCCGACTTCCTCGAACTGGCCAACGCGGCCACGCCGGCCGCCGATCCTCAGGTGTGGGGCAAGATCGCCGGCGTGTTCCGGGCGATCCACGCGCACTACACGGGCGACAAACAGCGCCAGCAGCGCTTCGACAAATTCGCCATCGGGCGCCTGGCGCCGGTGATGCAGCAGGTGGGCTGGAGCGCGCGCGCGGGCGAAAACGCCACCGTCGCCACCCTGCGCGCGGAGCTGATCGGCACCCTCAGCGACCTTGGCGACAGCGCCACCATCGCCGAGGCGCGCCGCCGCTATGGTGCACAGGCGAGCGACCCGCAGGCGCTGCCGGCGCCGCTGCGCAAGGTCGTGACGGCGGTCGTTGCCGACCATGCCGACGGCGCCACCTGGGACGCGCTGTACCGCGCGGCGCAGGCCGAGAAGTCGCCGATGATCAAGGACCAGCTGTACAAGCTGCTCGCATCGGCGAGCGACCCTGCCCTGGCGCGCCGCGCGATGGAGCTGGCGATGACGGACGAGCCGGGCGTGACCAACAGCGCGGCGATGCTGGCGCAGGTGGCGCACGGGCATCCCGAGATGGCGTTCGACTTCGCGCTGGCGAATATGGCGAAGGTGGACGAACGGGTCGATTCCACCTCGCGCAGCCGCTACTTCCCGCGCCTGGCGGCCGGTTCGGCCAGCCAGGCCACCATCGGCAAGCTCGAACAGTACGCCACGGCGCACCTGGCGGCCGGCTCGCGGCGCGACGCCGACACCGCGATCGCCGGCATCCGCGACCGCATCAAGGTGCGTGCCGAACGCCTGCCGGCCATCGATGCCTGGCTGGCGTCGCACGCCAGGTAAGATGAAGCGCCTGCTGCTGATCGCGGTTCTGCTGGCGGGATGCTCCCAGCTGGCGCCGCCGCCACCTGCCGGCGCGCCGCCGGTGGACAACGCGGCGGCCTGGTACCGCCAGGCCGCCGGCGCCGGCAGCGAGGTGCTGGTCATCGATCCGGCCCGCTCGCTCATTGCCGTCACGGTGCGGCGCGGCGGCGCGCTGGCGCGGCTGGGGCACGACCACGTCGTCGCCAGCCGCGGCGTCACCGGCTTCGCGGCGCCCGCCGCCGGCCGTGCCGATTTCAGCTTCCGGCTCGACCAGATGAGCGTGGACGACGCCGCGCTGCGCGCCGAGGCGGGGCTCGACACCACGCCGTCGGCGGCGGCGATCGAGGGCACGCGCGCCAACATGCTGACCAGGGTACTCGATGCGCAGCGCTTTCCGGTGGTGGCGCTGCATGCCGAAGCGGCCGGCGCCGACAGTTTCAGGCTCACCATCACGCTGCACGGCGTGGCGCGCACGGTGGAGGCGCCGGCGCGGGTGGAACGGCAGGCCGGCGAACTGACCGCCAGCGGCGCGCTGCAGCTGCGCCAGAGCGACTTCGGCATCACGCCGATGTCGGTGTTGGCCGGCGCGATGACGGTGCAGGATGCGATGGAGCTGCGCTACCGCATCGTCGCCAGGGCGCAGCGCTAGTTAGCCTGGCTGCATGGCCGGCATCTCGGCCTTGCGGCCGGCGATCCAGGCATCGAGTTTTTCCGCGCTGCCCGACGGCAGGTGCAAGCCCAGTTTCGAGCGCCGCCACAAGATGTCTGCCGCGCAGCTGGCCCACTCGTGGGTGACCAGGTAGTCCGCTTCGGCGGCGTACAGGCCCGGCACGATTTCGGGACCGAGATCGGCGGCGCTGCGGCAGCCGTCGAGCAGGATGCGGATGCGGGTGCCGTACGCGCGCGCATAGCGCCTCACCAGCGCGGGCGAGAGGAAGCCGTAACGCTGTTGCATGTTTGACGCCCACTGGTCGAATTCGAGCACGCCGCGGTTCGACGGCCGCTCGCCGAACAGGTCGCCGCCCGGCAGGCAGGCGCCGGCGGTCCAGGCGCCGTTGCGGTTGCCCAGCAAAGGCGCGATCCAGTCGACCGCTTCCTCGGCCAGCTTGCGGAAGGTGGTGATTTTGCCGCCCAGGACGGACAGCAGCGGCGCGCCGCCGGTGTCGTGCGCCAGCTGGAAATCGCGGCTGGCCGCCTGCGCGCTGGCGCCGGCGTCCTCCACCAGCGGTCGCACGCCGGCATACGACCAGACCACGTCGCCTGGGACCACCGGCTGGCGGAAGTAGCGGCTGGCGAGCTGGCACAGATACTTGATTTCGCCGTCGCTGATGGCCACCTCGTCCAGGCTGCCGGTAAATTCGAGGTCGGTGGTGCCGATCAGGGTGAACTCGCGCTCGTAGGGAATGGCGAACACGACGCGCCCGTCCGGGTGCTGGAAGATGTAGGCATAGGCATGGTGGAACAGGCGCCGCACGACGATGTGGCTGCCCTTGACCAGCCGCAGCGGCGGCGGCGCCGCGGCGCCGGTGGCGCCCTGCAGGAAGCGGTCAGCCCACGGCCCGGTGGCGTTGACCAGGCAGCGCGCGCTCACTCGCGTGGTGCGGCCGCCGGCGCCCCTCAAGGTAGCGTTCCAGTGCAGCGGATGGCGCTGCAAGTCGCCGCACAGCGTATGCGTGAGCACGGCGGCACCCCGTTCGCGGGCGTCGAGCGCGGCCAGCACCACCAGGCGGGCGTCGTCGACCCAGCCGTCGGAATACTCGAAGCCGCGCGTGAAATCGGCCTTGAGCACCTTGCCGGCCACGTGCCGGCGCAGGTTCACGCCGCGCGAAGCGGGCAAGAATTCGCGCCGCGCCAGCCGGTCGTACAGGAACAGGCCCGCCCGGATCAGCAGCGCGGGGCGCTGGCCGGCGTCGTGCGGCATCACGAAGCGCAGCGGCCACATGATGTGCGGGGCGCTGCGCAGCAGCAGTTCGCGTTCGATCAGCGCCTTGCGCACGAGGCCGAATTCGCGGTGTTCGAGGTAGCGCAGGCCACCGTGAATGAGCTTGCTGGAACTGGACGACGTGTGCGCGGCCAGGTCGTCTTTTTCGCACAGCACCACGCGCAGGCCGCGCCCGGCGGCGTCGCGGGCAATGCCGGCGCCGTTGATGCCGCCGCCCACCACCAGCACGTCGCAATCGATTCGTTCCATCGTGTCGCCCATCCGCCGCTCCCGTTCGCCCCGTCCGCCTGCCATTGTGGTCTAAAAATTGGCGTGCGTAATGAGATTTATTAGCCCCGGGTGGCGGCGCGCGCGGCAGCGGGCTTGAGTTCGTCGAAGCGCTCGAGGAACAAGGTGTAGGCGCGATCGGGACCGACCGGGACAATTTTCTCCGGGTGCGGCGGCGGCAGGTGCCCCCAGTCCATCCATGCCGGCGGCAGCAGGTCGCGCAATTCGGTGGCCATGCACACCAGGTCGGCATGCTTGATGGCCGGCTTGTCTTCCTGGAACTTGAAGCGCCGGCGCAGTGCGTCCTTGACCGGATTCAGGTGTTTCTTGACATACTCGCGGCCCAGCATGACCTTGACGGGCGAAGGCCAGTCGCCGAGAAACTCTTCACAGTCGTGCAACAGGGCCGCGTAGGCCAGCGGCCGCGGCACCAGCCGCGACACCATCACCGAGTGTTCGGCCACCGAATACCACGGTCGCGCGGCGCCGCCCCAGCGCGGCTGCGATGCCAGGCACAGGGCGATGTCGGTGATCGGCAGCCCGGTCGCATCCGGCGCCAGCAAGTCGAGCACGAATCCTGACGGCAGCAGGATGGAGGTTCGCCCGTTGGGCTTGTTTAATAAGTCGAATTGCATCGTTCAGATGATACCAGCCCGGCGCAGGCGATCCTACCTTGCATGCATATGACCCGAAACCCGCAGCCCATGCGTTGAATCCCGTCGTTCGTCGCAAAATGATGACATTGCTTTTCATTAACGTTAAATTGGAGGGAATTCTAAAAATCATGGAGAAACACCCGATGCTATCGATCAAGCAGCTCAACAAGACGTATGCGAATGGCGTCAAGGCCATCAATGATGTCAGCCTCGACATCCCGAACGGGATGTTCGGGCTGCTGGGACCGAACGGCGCCGGCAAGTCGTCGCTGATGCGCACCATCGCGACGCTGCAAGATCCCGATAGCGGCAGCATCCATTTCAACGGCCTCGACGTGCTGAAGAACAAGGAAGCGCTGCTGCGCCAGCTCGGCTACCTGCCGCAGGACTTCGGGGTCTACCCGAAAGTGAGCGCCGAAAAGCTGCTGAACCACTTCGCCGTCCTCAAGGGCCTGACCGGCAAGGGCGAGCGCAGGGAAGCGGTCGAAGCGCTGCTGCACCAGACCAACCTGTGGGAGACGCGCAAACGCCTGCTCGGCACTTACTCGGGCGGCATGCGCCAGCGCTTCGGCATCGCCCAGGCGCTGCTGGGGGCGCCGCGCCTGGTCATCGTCGACGAGCCGACCGCCGGCCTCGACCCCGACGAGCGCAACCGCTTCCTCAACCTGCTGGCCAAGATCGGCGAACAGGTGGTCGTCATCCTGTCCACCCACATCGTCGCCGACGTCACCGACCTGTGCCCGCGCATGGCGATGATCGCCAAGGGCACGGTGCTGCTGCAGGGCGAACCTCAGGCCGCCATCGACACGCTCAAGAACCGCGTCTGGCGCCGCACGGTCAGCCAGGAAGCGCTGCCGGAATACCAGCAGCGCTTCAACGTGCTGTCGACCCGCCTGGTGGCGGGCCGGCCGCAGATCAACGTGTACGCCGAATCGCAGCCGGACGACGGCTTTGTCAGCGTCGAGCCGGACCTGGAGGACGTTTATTTCCTGCAGATCCGCAATGCCGGCCGCGCTGCGGCGTCGCCGGCGCCAGCGCCAGCGCCGGTCGCGGCATAAGGAGCGGGCATGTTAAGAGAATTCTTCAAGTTCGAGCTCGACACCCAGCTGCGCCAGCCCTTGCTGTGGGTCTGCGCGCTGCTGTTCGGCGCGCTGGCCTTCGGCGCCACCACCACCGATGCGATCGTTGTCGGCGGGAGCATCGGCAACGTCAACCGTAACGCACCAGTCGTCGTCGCCCAGTTGCTTGGCGCCTTCAGCCTGATGTCCATCTTCGTGGTGACCATTTTCATCGCCGGCACCGTGCTGCGCGACAGCGAAGTGGGCATCTCCGACATGCTGTTCGCCACGCCGATGAAAAAGCGCGACTACCTGGTAGGCCGCTTCGCCGCCGGCCTGACGGCCTGCCTGTTCATCTTCGCCTTCATCGTCGCCGGCATGATGATCGGCCCCCTGATGCCCTGGGTCGACGTCCAGCGCGTCGGGCCGTTCCCGGGCGCCGCCTACCTGTGGGCGCTGGGCGTGCTCGTCGTGCCCAACCTGTTTTTTGTCGGCGCGCTGCTGATGCTGCTCGCTTCGACCACGCGTTCGATCATGCTGGTGTACGTCGGCGTGCTGGCGTTCTTCGTGCTGTGGATCGTCGCCGGCCGCTTCACCGCGAACATCGACAACGAATGGATCGCGGTGCTGGCCGACCCGTTCGGCATCCGCGCGCTCGGCCGCGCCACCCGCTATTTCTCCACCGCCGAGTCGAATGCCGGCCTGCCGGGCCTGGGCGGCTACATGCTGGCCAACCGCCTGCTGTGGGCCGCCGTCGCAGCGGCGCTGTTCGGCCTGACGCTGGTGCTGTTCAAGCCGCAGCGCGCCGGCACCGGCAAGCGCCTGTTCGGCAAGGCCAAGGTGCTGCCCGCCGCCGCGCCGGTGCCGACGCAAGTGGCCCTGCCGCGCATCGAACCGCGCTTCACCGGCGCCACCCGCGCGCTCCAGTGCTGGCACATCTTCGCCTTCGACGCCGCCGCGGTCTTCAAGAGCGTGCCTTTCCTCGTCATGCTGCTGTTCGGCGTGCTCAACCTGGTCGGCAGCGCGTCCCAGATGGGCAAGATGTTCGGCACCGCCGTCTATCCGATGACCCACCTGATGGTCGAACTGCTTAACAGCAGCTTCACCTTCCTGTTACTGATTATCGTGACCTTCTACGCGGGCGAGCTGATCTTCAAGGAGCGCCAGGTCAAGATCGCCGACGTCAGCGACGCCATGCCGGTGCCGAACTGGGCGCCGCTGGTCGCCAAGAGCATGGCGCTGGTGGGCGTCGTCGTCGCCTTCCTGCTGACCGGCGTGCTGGCGGCGATCGCGGTCCAGCTGTTCAAGGGCGGCGCCCCGGTCGAGCCGCTGGTGTATCTCGAGGGCGTGCTGATCGCCGGCCTGCCGTACATCCTGATGGGCCTGATCGCCGTCGTCCTGCAGGTGGTCACCAACAACAAGTTCATCGGCTACCTGTTGATGATCGTGCTGATGGTGTCGCAAGTCGTGGCAGGCGCGATGCACCTTGATCACAACCTGTACAACATCGCCGGCCTGCCGCGCACGCCCTACTCCGACATGAACGGCTACGGCCACTTCATTGCCGGCTGGTCGTGGTTTGCGCTGTACTGGACACTGTTCACGGTCGCCGCGCTGATCGTGGCGCAGGCGTTCTGGGTGCGCGGGCTGTCGCTCGCCTGGCGCTCGCGCGTGCGCGAAGCCGGCCGCCGCCTGCAGGGGCCTTCCGGCGTGGCGCTGGCGCTGTGCGCCGTCGCCTTTGCCGGGGTGGGGGGCTGGATCTTCCACAACACCAACACGCTGGCCCATTACGAAGCGGGCGACGCGGCGATGGACAAGCAGGCGCTGTACGAAAAAACCTATCGCCAATACAAGGACCTGCCGCATGCGAAGATCACCGACGTGCGCGCCGCGGTGGACATTTATCCGGACGAGCGGCGGGTCGAGATCCGCGGCAGCTACGTCCTGGAGAACAAGACGAGCCAGCCGCTCGACACCCTGCGGCTGCAGACCAACCCGGATGTCGTGACCACGCTGTCGGGACTGCCGGCGCACCAGGTCGCGCTGGCGGACAAGAAGCTGGGCTTCAGGATCATCAAGCTGACGCAGGCGCTGCCGCCGGGCGGGCGCCTGCCGCTGGACTTCGTCGTCGACGTGCGCCGGCCGGGCTTTTCGAACAGCGGCGCGCCCGACACGATCAACCTGAACGGCACCTTCTTCAACAACCGCGCCTTCTTCCCGCTGGTGGGCTACCAGCGCGACTACGAGCTCAGCGACCGCAACGAGCGCCGCAAGCGCGGCCTCGGGGAACCGGAGCGCATGGCCAAGCTGGAAGACAAGGCTGCCCGTGCCAATTCGATGTTCGGCGCCGATGCCGACTGGATCAATTTCGAGACGGTCGTCTCGACCAGCGGCAGCCAGATCGCCCTGGCGCCGGGCTACCTGCAGAAATCCTGGAAGGAAAACGGCCGCAGCTACTATCAGTACAAGATGGACCAGAAGATGATGCCCTTCTTCGCCTACCTGTCGGCAGACTGGCAAGTGAAGAAGGCCGACTGGCACGGCATCCCGATCGAGATCTACCACGACCGCAAGCACGGCTACAACGTCGACCGGATGATCGCCGGCACGCAGAAGGCGCTGGACTATTTCACGACCCGGTTCACGCCTTACCAGCACAAGCAGGTGCGGATCCTGGAGTTCCCGAACTACAGCAGCTTCGCGCAGTCGTTCGCCAATACGATCCCGTTCTCGGAGTCGATCGGCTTCATCGCCGACCTGCGCGACAAGACCGACATCGACTACGTGTTCTACGTGACGGCCCACGAGATGGCGCACCAGTGGTGGGGCCACCAGGTCACCGCCGCCAACGTGCAGGGCTCGAGCATGCTGATCGAATCGCTGTCGCAGTACTCGGCGCTGATGGTGATGGAGAAGGAATACGGCCGCCACCAGATGCGCCGCTTCCTGCGCTACGAGCTCGACCGCTACCTGAGCTCGCGCGGCGGCGAGAAGATCGAGGAACTGCCGCTGGTGCGCGTGGAGAACCAGGCCTACATCCACTACCGCAAGGGCAGCCTGATCTTCTATCGCCTGCGCGACGAGATCGGCGAAGAAGCGCTGAATCGTGCGCTCAAGCGCTTCCTGCAGGACAAGGGCTACCAGGAGTCGCCCTTCACCACCTCGGCCGAGCTGCTCGACTACATTCGTGCCGAGGCGCCGCAGTCGAAGCATGCGCTGATCGCCGATATGTTCGAAAAAATCGTTTTCTACGATAACCGGGTGCTCGAGGCCACGGCGAAGAAACGCGCCGACGGGCAGTGGGACGTGACGATGAAGCTGCACCTGGCAAAGATGGAAGCGGACGGCAAGGGCAAGGAAACGGCGCGCGCTTACGACGAGGCGGTCGAGATCGGCGTGTTTGCGCGTGCCAAGGGCGCCAAGGAAACGGACGAGCGGGTGCTGTTGCTGGAGAAGCGCGCGCTCACGGGCGACAACCCGGTGGTGACCGTGACCGTCAAGGAGCAGCCGTTCGAAGTCGGCGTCGATCCGTACAACAAGATGATCGACCGCGTCTCGCGCGACAACCGCAAGGAAGTCAGCGTCAACTGAGCCCGGCCCCCGGGACTGAAGCACCGTCATCCTCGCGAAAGCGAGGACGACGGCCTTAAAGTCCGACGACGGTTCTTGCTCATCTTCAAGTCCCCCCACCATCAGGCCGCTACGATAAGCGATGTCCGACCATTCCCGGCCGGAAACTTCATCGGAGCCGGCCATGCCAGGTGCATTCATCCGCTTAGGCGACAAGACTTCCCACGGCGGCACGGTGATCGAAGCGTCGCCGACCACCACGTCCGGCGACATTGCCGTGGCGCGGCAGGGCGACAAGACCACCTGCCCGCTGCCCGGCCACGGCAGCAATCCGATCGCCGCCGGCGACCCCACCACCATCGTCGACGGCAAGCCGGTCGCGCGTCACGGCGACGTCACGGCCTGCGGCGCGACGCTGATCGCCAGCCAGCAGGCAACCAAGGACCTCATCTAGCATGGAAAATCCGCTGCGCTCCGCGCCGGCCTGGGCCGGCACCACCCTGCTCGCCCTCGCCGTGTTCGCCACCTGCTGGACCGGGTCGGTGCTGTACTGGCGCGCATCGGGCAGCATGCCCTCCGGCATGGCGGCCGGCCAGCTGCTGCTGGCGCTGCCGGCGGCGATCCTGCTTGCGCTGTGGCTCGGGAACAATGCACTGCGTACGCGCGCCGAGGCGGCCGCGCCGCCCGTCGCCGCCCCAGCCGTGGCCGCCGAGGCAGCCAAGCAGCGCGGCCCACTGCCGGGCATCGCCGCCGGCGCAGTGCGGCTGCGCGGCGGCGAGTCGCCGGCGGAACTGGCCGAGGCGCTGGCCGCGCACGCCGCGCAGTGCGAACTCGACGGCGAGCTCACCGACGACGCCGGCTACCCTGTCTTGAGCGGGCGCATCGAATTCGTCGACGCTGCGTCCACGCGCGAACTGATGGCCCCCTGGCTGGCAGCGCGCGGCGCGGCGGAAATGGAATTTACCGATGAACAATGGCGCGCGCTGTCGCTCGGCGGCGCGGTGGTGGCCGAACTGGTGCAGCATGCCCTGATGCACCCTCTGCTGCAGGACTACCACGCTGCCAGCCAGTCCGAGCGCGCCGCCGTCGCGTTGCCCGCATTGCACCTGAATGCGGTACTGCCTGCGGGCTGGCAAGCGGCCCAGCGCCACGCCGCCGCCGACTGGTTCCTGCACCTGATCGCGCAGCAGGGCTGGCCCGCGCAACGCCTGCAACTGCTGCCCGCTGCCGCCGAATTTTCGCTGATCGACGCGCTCGCCGCGTCGCCCGGCCTGACGCTGCTGGTGGCCTGCGACTCGTATATAGGCGACGACAGCGTGCGCGACTGGAGCGAACAGCGCATCCTGTTTTCCGGCCGCACCCCGCGCGGCCAGGTGCCCGGCGAAGGCGCCGCCGGCCTGCTGCTGGCGGACGCGGAGCAGGCGGCGCTGCTCGAACCCGATGGCCTGGCCCTGCTGCACGGCGCCTGCGACGGCCGCCGCCCGGTCTCCGCTGACGCTCCCGGCAACATCAACATCGAGATGCTCAGCGGCCTGGGCCGGCATGCGCTGCAGGAAAGCAAGACGGAGGCCGCCGACGTCACCGCCATCTGCGCCGACGCCGACCTGCGTCCGACCCGCATCGGCGAGCTGATGGGTGTCGCCAGCGCGCTGCTGCCGCAGCTGGAGCTGGCGACCCGGATGCTGAGCGTGGGCGCCTGCTGCGGCAGCGCTGGCGCCGTGGGACCGGTGGCAGCGCTCGCGCTGGCCGGCCACGACGCCCTCGCCAACGACGGCCAGGTGCTATACCTCAGCAACTCGGACAGCCATCACCGTAGCGCGCTGCTGGTGCGGCGCGCATGATCTACATCGCCTGGAGCTCGTAGCGCACGTCGCGGCGGTCGGCGGCGCCGGCGCTGTCGCCCAGGAAGGTGTCCCAGCCGAGGCGCCCGCCGTCGCGTGACGACTGCAAGGTCACGCCGTGCACGTCGGCTGCGCGCAGCACCAGTTCCACCTCGTATTCGAGGGAGAGGCCGGTGAACATGGTGAGCAGCTTGGCCAGCACGCGCGCCGCCTTGCCTCCGGGAAGAAATGTTTCAAAGCTGGCGTGCTCGAGCGGGCCGACGATCAGGCGCAGGCGCAGGTCGCGCTGCCATGCGCGCGCGCCCACCACCGCGCTGGCGCCCAGCACGGCATTCGCCCCGCCCAGCGTGCTCTGCTGGCTGGCCGGCAACGCGTACCAGTTGCCCACGAACTGCTCCATGACGACCTGCTGGCCGAAATACTCCGACATCACCCGCGCGATCGACCCGGCCGATGTCGGCCGGTGCAGCAGCGCGCCGCAAAAATAGCCGAGCGACTCGTCGAGCAAGCCCTCGCCGCCGTCGTCGTGGCGCCGCTGCAGCGCCGCATGGCCGACGCCGCCCAGGGCCAGCAGCAGCGGCAGGAAGGTGTCTTTGCCGTCCAGCTGGTATTTCAGTTCCAGCCGATACTTGCGCCACGCTTCATAGAACAGCGCCAGCGCGCGGTTGGAAAACGTGTCGAGGAAGGCGCGTGGGCCTTCGTCCTTGTCGAACAGCTGGTGGGCGGCAACGCGCTCGGTGTAGTGCGCCGGCAGGCTGCCCGCCATGCCCAGCATGCCCATGAATGCGGGCGTGATGCGGATGTACTTGAGCTCGGCGCGCTGCAAGGCGGCGCCGAGCGAGCCGGCATCGCGCGCCAGCTCGCGCGGCTCCGGCTGCATCGCCTCGATCTGGCTGGCCGGAAAGCCCAGCGAGACCGAATTCTGGAAGCGCAGGAAGTTGGCCACCGCGCCCTCGTGCGGCACGCCATGGCGCTTGAGCCACAGTTCCAGCATCCGCACCGCCTGGAAATATTCGAAGCGCTGCGGCTCGGCAAACAGGCGCTCGATTACACCAGGTTCAAATCGCCGCTTCGTGGTGAGCATCGCAACAGTTCCTCTCCGTTTTTCTTCGATACCACCACCAGCTGGGTAAAGCTGTTGGCGTGCACGTACAGTCCAAGGAAACGTTCGATGACGTGGGCGAACGCATGGATGCCGCTGCCCACGAACGCTTCCTCGTCGATCGTCAGGCGCACCTCGACGCCGCGCACCAGGCAGGGAAAGGGATTGCCGGGCAGCCAGGCGTTGGCCGGCTTGTGGTCGATGGCGTCGATGCCGCTGATCTGGCGCTGCGAAATGGGCGAGCGCGGCAAGTCGTACAAGGTCAGCATCTCGCGGAAAGCTTCCAGCCCGCCGCCCGACAGCGACAGGTGGTTCAGCGAAAGGTGCGAAATCAACCGCCAGTGGGCGCCGCGCCCGCGCGGAAACCGGTACGACGGCGTCGGCTTGCGCAGGAAACTGATCGCGCGGATATGCGAGCCGCCGGGCAGGAACAGGTCGCCGCCGCGCACGCCGTAGGTCAGCAGGGCCGGCAGGTCGCGGTTGGTGCAGGTCAACTCCAGGCTCAGCGTGTCGGTTTCGACGGCCGCCGGGTCGAAGTCGATGTCGACGATCGAGATTTCGGTTTCGAAGCCGGGGCTCTTTTCGGAGACCACGTCATCGCGCCGCATGACCCAGTAGTGGCCGTTCTTCTCCGGCGTCTGGCCGTGCCGCAAGGAGTAAAACGGGCCGAAGTCGACCACCGATTCGCCCTGCGGTGTCTGGCGTACCAGCCGCACGGCGTCGATCGAGTGCACTTCGTAGGCAAAAGCGCGGCGGCCGTCGGCCAGCACCGGATAGCTTTCCGAGGTGTGGGTCAGGCGGATCGGCTCGCCGCGCTGCTGGAACAGGTTGACCACCGGCGTGCAGCCGAGCAGGACGTTATTCGCCGACAGCGTCCCGAGCATGCGCGCCGTGTTCGAATCGGTGCGCAAACCCGACAGCGCCAGGTGCAGCGTGACTTTGTTCGCTCCGGCCGGCAATACCGCGCAGATTGCCGCCAGGTCGATATCGAAGAAGTTGAACTTTTCCGGAAAACAGAAGTATTCGGTCAGCAGCCGGTAAGCCGGATGCGAGCGGGCCGAAAAGGCGATCAGCGATTCATTCTCGCCGAAGCCGGCCGGCGCCACCGGAATCGTCGGCAGCGGATGCCAGCGCCCGCTGTGGTTGGCCTCGGCATACGCCTTGACCGCCCGCATGAACAAGGCATCGCGCAATGCCGCGCAAAAGGATGGTTCGCCATCGATGAACACCCGCAGCGACGCCACCCCCAGCCTGGCCAGGCTGACCTGGTCGGCCGTCATTTCCAGCATCAGGCTGACGCTCGAGCTGGCGCCGGCCGGGGCCTGCACCGCTTCCGGCAC
Source organism: Burkholderiales bacterium (assembly GCA_038248405.1). Lineage (GTDB taxonomy): Bacteria > Pseudomonadota > Gammaproteobacteria > Burkholderiales > Burkholderiaceae_D > JAFCUW01. Next base: position 99,005 of record JBBRXM010000004.1, on the reverse strand, counting down.
TTCCAGGATGGCCGAAAACCACGCGCGGGTGAGCTCGACGGGCGCCACCGTCACCGGGTAGCACGTGCGGAAGATGCACGCGCCGCCCTGCACCGGACGCGAATTGAGTTCGGTGCCGCGCGGGATCTCGCTCGCCGCCGTCAGCTGGGTGGCGCCGCCGCCGACATCGAAGCGCGCGATCGAGCACGACGGGAACGGCCGCAGGTAGTGCGGATACAGCACCTGGAACAGCGCCTCGGTAAATTGCGGATAGTCGTCGTCGAGCCGCTTCGACACGCGCGCGTTGAGCAGCGCGAACGATTCGATCATGCGCTCGATATGCGGGTCTTCGCAGACCTCGCCGGCGATCAGCAGGCGGCCGGCAATCTTCGGATAACGCTCTGAGAACTCGCGCGAATAGCGGCGCAGGAATCCCAGCTCGCGTTCGTAGTAAGGCAGTAATTCTTCCACGTTGTCCGCTCCCGGCTATCGCGCGCAACCATCGCGCCAGGTGTTGAATTTATTGCCTAGCGAACTCGTTTGGATTGATCGGGAACAAAAGCTGGCGAGCAATTTACCGGTGAAATGCTTCCTTAGGTCAACACTATTCTCGGCGCCGACGCGCCCCACTTTCAGAATCAGGGATCATGATGAGTACTGCGAGCAAGGTCTTGTGGGGCGAAGGGCTGTTCCTGCGGCCGCAACACTTCCAGCAACAAGACCAGTACCACGAGCACCGGCTGCACGAGAGCGTCAAGGCGCTGCATCCCTACGCGTGGGGCGTCGCCCACGTCCAGTTCGACCGCGAGGCGCTGGTGGGCAACATGCTGCGAGTGCTGGAGCTGTCGCTGATGTTCCCGGATGGCGAGATTTACAACGCGCCCGGCAACGACGCGCTGCCGGAAGCGGTCGACCTGAGCCAGCTGGGCCCGGGCCAGGCCATCACGTATCACGCCGCCCTCCCCGCGCTGAAGCATTTCGGCGGCAACTTCACCCCCGCCGGCCAGGCCGGCAATGGCGCCCGCTACGCCCAGGCCAGCAGCGAAACGCCCGACCTGTACACCCAGGCCGCGCTTGCCGAGCTGACCTACCTGAAAAAATCGCTGCGGCTGGTATCGGAATCGGACCCGCGCGATTCCTACGTCAACTTTCCGCTGGTGCGGCTGCGGCGCGTGTCGACCGGCGGCTTCGAGGTCGACCCCACCTTTATCCCGCCGAGCCTGTCGATCCGCAGCGCCCCCTTGCTGTTCCTGCAACTGCGCCGCCTCATGGATGCGCTGCAGGCAAAGGTGAGCGCGCTGCACGGCCATCACCGCGAGCCGAGCAAGAACGTCATCGAATACCGATCCGGCGACATGTCGACCTTCTGGCTGCTGCACACGGCGAGCTCGGCGTTTGCAGCGCTGACGCATTATTTCCAGCACCCGACCTTGCATCCCGAACGGCTGTACCAGCAACTGCTCAGCCTGGCCGGCTCGCTGATGACGTTTTCGAAGAACTACGTGCTGTCCGACTTGCCGGTTTACCAGCATGCCGACCCGGGACCCTCGTTTGCGCAGCTGCACCTGATCATCCGCGAGCTGCTCGACACCGTCATCTCGTCGAAATACTTCGCCATCGCGCTGACGGAAAACAAGCCGTCCTACCACCACGGCGTGCTCGACTCCGGCAAGATCGACGAGCGCACCGCCTTCTACCTGGCGGTGGCGGCCGACATGCCGGCGCTCGAACTGGTCGACGTGGTGCCGCTGCGCTTCAAGGTCGGCGCCCCGGACGACGTCGACAAGTTCGTGCTGTCGGCCATGCCGGGCGTGCGCCTGCAGCATGCGCCGCAGGTGCCGGCGGCGGTGCCGGTGCGGCCCGACACCTGCTACTTCACGCTCGACAGCAAAGGGCCGATGTACGAACGCATGTTGCAGGCGCAGTCGATCTCGATCTATGTGCCCTCCGGCATGCGCGACCTGAAGCTTGAACTGGTCGCGGTCGCTTCCTGATGTTCGACCAGCTGCCCTCCCCGCTGGGCCTGTTCGGCACGGGCCTCAGCCAGCACGCCCGGCTGATCACGCTGGCGACGGCGCAGGATTCCGAACTGCCCGAGTCCATGATGGCCGAACGCTTCGCCGGCCGCGAAGCCGTCAACGAACTGTTCCGCTTCGAGGTCGATGCGCTCAGCGTGTCGACCGATCTCGAACTCGACCAGTTCCTCGGCGAAGAGATTACCCTCAAGCTGCTGCAGGCCGACGGCGAGCGCCGCGCCTGGCATGGCGTCTGCACCGATGCCGGCTGGGTCGGCGCCGACGGCGGCGTGGCGCGCTACCGGCTGCGGCTGGAGCCGGCCCTGCAGGTGCTGCGCGAACGCAGCGACAGCTACATCTTCCAGGACAAGAACGTCGAGGAAATTTTCAGCGAGTTGCTGGCCGACTATCCGCAGGTGCGGGTGGAATTCGACGTCAGCCAGCAGTTGTCCCCACGTGCCGTCTGCAGCCAGTATCGCGAGAGCGACTTCGACTTTCTACGGCGCATTCTGACCTCCGAAGGGCTGAGCTGGCGCTTCGAGCACGAGCAATCGGACGCCGCCGCGACGTCGCAGGCGAAACACAAGCTGGTCATTTTCGACAGCAAGGCGGTCGTCCCGGAGATGCCCGGCTCCACAGAGTTACGTTTCCACGGCGTGCGCGCGACCGATACGCAGGATGCGATCGACCAGTTTTCCGCACTGCGCCGCGTGCAGCCGAATGCCGTGGCGAGCAGCAGCTGGGATCCCGGGCAACTGGTGGCGCATGCGGCCGAACGGACATCGAGCGTCGAGGCGGGCGAATTGCCGGTGCTGGCAATGTTCGACGGGAGCGGCGAGCGGCGCTACGCCGACGGCGCCGCTGCGCAGATGCACAGCGAACGGGTGCTGCAATCGCACGAGCTCGGGAACAAGCACTTCGCCGGCGCCGGCGCCGTGCGGGAATTGGCCGCCGGCCACGCTTTCCAGCTGACCCAGCATGAGCGCTACGGCGACGAACGCTACACCGTCCTGTGGGTCGAGCACGAGGCCCGGAACAATTTCGATCCGGCGCTTGCCCGCGCGAAGCATCATCAGCTTGAGAACGGCACCTACCGCAACAGCTTCGGCTGCGTGCGCGAGGTGGTGGCGCTCGTGCCGGACCTTGTCCCGCCAAGGACAGCGATGGGTTCGCAAACGGCGCTGGTGGTCGGGCTGCAGGGCGCGGTCGCGACGACGGGGCGCGACCACCAGGCAAAGATCCAATTCGCCTGGCAACGCGGTGCCGCCCCGAATCCGGGCGGCATCGCCCACAACACGGACGAGCGCGGCAACGCGCCCGGCAACGACACCTCCGGCGCTTGGGTGCGCGTGGCCGAATCGATGGCCGGCCCCAACTGGGGCACGCAATTCACGCCGCGCATCGGCACCGAAGTGCTGGTCGACTTCGCCGAAAGCGACGTCGACCGGCCGGTGATAGTTTCGCAACTGTACACCGGCAGCGACGAGCCGCCCTTTGCTGCGGGCGTCGATTCCGGCGCCAACCACGCCGGCGTGCTTTCCGGCATCCACAGCAACAATTTCGATGGCGACGGATTCAACCAGTGGCAGATCGACGACAGCCAGGCGCAACTGCGGATGCGGCTGGCGACCAGCACCGCGGCCACGCAGCTGAACCTGGGCTACCTGATCCAGCAACCGGCGGGTTCCGCCCAGCGCGGCAACTATCGTGGCAGCGGCTTCGAACTGCGCACCGATGCGTGGGGCGTCGTGCGTGGCGGCGACGGCGTGCTGCTGTCGACGAGCGCTCGCGCCGGCGTCGGCAGCAGCGTCACCTCGACGCAACTCGACGCCGCCGAAGCCGTCGGCGGCCTCAAGGCCGCGCATGAGTTAAGCAAGACGTTGAGCGATGCGGCCGGCCAGCAGAACGCGCTCTTCAGCAAGGACGCAACAGAGGCGCAGGCCAAGTTCATTGAACAGATCGAGGAAAAGCACGAGGGCATGTTGAAGGCGAAGGCAGGCAGCAGGGAACCTGATCCTGACAAGCCGGTGGAAAAATTCGGCGCCCCGCTGATCCTGATGGACTCGCCGAGCACGATCAACTGGGCCACGCCGGCCTCGACGGTGCTCTACGCAGGACAACAGCTTGCCTGGACAACGCAATCGGATGTGCATTACACGGCTGGCCACACTGTGGCGTCGGTAGCTGGGGGCGCAGCTGTGTTCTTCACCCACTCCGGCGGCATCCAGGCGTTCGCCGGCAACGGCCCGGTGTCGCTGCAATCGCATACCGACCAGCTCGAAATCCTCGCCGACAAGGCGATCACGATTATCTCCGTCAACGACTCTATCGAGATCAACGCCAAGGAAAAGATCGTCATCCAAGCCGGCCAATCGGCCATCACGCTCGAGGGCGGAAACATCACATTCGCCTGCCCAGGGAATTTCACCGTCAAGGGTGCGCAGCATCTGTTCGATGGCGGCGGCAATAAAGCTGCCGATCTGCGCAGACTGCCCGACACGACGGTCAAGCAATTCGACGAAGCGTTTGTTCTTCGAGATCCAACCGGCAATCCAATGACATCAGTGCCGTACAGCATCGATGGACCGGACGGAGTACACGCGGCCATGACCGGTACGGACGGCGCCTCTGATCGAGTCTCCACCGCGGCCGCTGCAAACTTAAAATTTGCGATCCAATGGTTTCAAATCGAATGAACTCGCGTGGAGATTCGATATCTTGCATCGAAAATTGGAGGAACCCCTATGGCTGATGCAGGTAAAAAAACGGCGATGACCAATACAACGCCCAAATCGTGCGCGGAAGTGAAGTGTGACTGCAACACGATGTGGTCGCTGGCGCAGCAATTCAGTTCCACACGATTATGTATAGAGACAGGCAAATACAAAGGAAGACTAGTTCGGGATTACGCAGTTCGCGCCAGGAGAATCGCAGCCACATACGCACGTTTTTACCTGGAGCAAAAGGATGTCTTCGGGGACGAAACAAAGCTGGGACGCTATTACTGGATGGCACTTGGAGCGTTCGCTAGCAAGACGGTTGCGTGCACGTTTGAAGCATGGCAAGTTACCACAATGTCGGTAGTAACGAAAACAGTATGGGACGGCCTTGGAAAAGGCAATTTGTGGCTCTTTTGCGATATCAGTGGATGGCACTGGTATAACAACCGGCATCCCGCTTCATTTAAAACATGCGAGGATCAACGTGATGCTAGGAATTATGCGCTACAGGTCAAGGAGCAATTAGCAAGGCTCCCTTGGAACGAATCCGCGCTTCCAACAATAAAATATTTTGCCGCGTCCCCCTCGATCAAAAAAGCATTTGCGTGCGCTCTCGAATTCGAAACGGAAACGAATCAGACGACGAAACAAACTATACAGTACGCCAATTTATTGAATCTTGCATACCATGAACAGGGAGTGATACTACAACCCCTGATTTACAATGATCCTGCTTTTGCGCGATGGGTGAGAACTCAGCGGGCACCCTACGTTGCATGGGCGAGTCCAGCGCTAGAACTGGTTTTTACACATCAGTGCCGCAACAAGCATATGGAAGTGAAGTCCATAGCTCCAAAAGATACCGAACTCGAAGACTTTGTGAGCCGCATGGAATGGATTAAAAGCGCCGCGAAAAAATTTCACGACTTGATGCGCAACAAAACCTCGTTCATGCATTCTGCGCTATCTGTCATGGCCGCATGGAACGACATGCCAGATCCCAGCGACAAAGATAGTCCAAAAATAGGAAAGTCATATGAAGTTTGAGAATCGACTGTCCCGAAAGACACGCGGAACGATTTATTTCTGCATGATCGCTGCGACACTTACGTTGCTCGTCTCGATGAGCAAAAATCTTATTGGAGCGAATGTTATGCCACCGACAGCGCCGGTTGAAATCCAAGTCAGCGAAATGGGCGATTCTTTCGCCCGTCGCCTACCATCTTTGGCACAAGTAGACCGTCAACCGGCGGGGTTAAATTTCTACACTTTACGATGGACAGTAAAACAAATGGGCGCTGTAGTCCTTAAACATGGACTATCACGCCTGAATATAACAAACGTAATCAGCGTTTCGGGCATGGAGGACATTGACCGTCAAAAAGAAGGAATGTCCGAAATAACCGTTAACTCAGCCATAACAGCGTCGGAAAAAATTTCCCACGATGAAGCGCGGATTCGAACTTATGCTTATCTGCGCACCATCTCGGAACAAGGTTGGCGCGCTACCATCCCAAGAGGCCTCGCCAGGCTGCGCGGAAAAGATATGAATGATTATATGATAAAGCAAGGAAAAACTACTACACTTGATCCATCGTATCTTCCCACCATGAATGAATGGATGCAATATGGCATTCTAACGGAGTGGCAGTTTTTTCTTAATGGCGCCTACCTTACGGTCCAAATGACCCGTGAACCGACCATGATCGATCCGAATAAACCCGGAGCTTATCTTCTAAGCACTATCATTCAAAGCGAGCTAGGCCACCTCCGTGGATACCTCAGCGAAAACGAACGAGAAGATTGGCAGTCTCTTCTTCCCGTTAAATTTGAGGAAATGCGAGAGCGCCGAGCGACATTAGAGGCCGAGTTTCGGAGAAATGGACTCACGATTGATGAGACATACTTTGACCCTCCGCTACCCAATGCAAAATGAAGCTGTCCTCAAAGCCGAAGTGGGCGCGGGACGGCCTCCGCGCAGGCCCATTCAAAGCTATCCCGCCGCCACGCAACGACCTCGACATTGCTGGCCGGCGGGTGAAGATCCGGTGATCATAGCGACGAAAGATAAGCCTCATGCTAAAACTCTACTATCAGCCTTCTGGCAGGTTACCCCCTAGCATATTCGTCTGGGCCACTGCCTGCAGCTTGGCGCTTGTGCCAATCGCTTGGATCTACGCCTGGCTGATGCTCTTCTCGCCTGTGGGACCATTAGTCGTCCTGTTCTCCATTGGCTACGGAGTTTTCTGCGCAAGGGCGGCGACCCTGACCGCGAAATGGGGAAAGGCTAGAAATCCGGCGCGCATGTTCAAAATCGGCGCAGCGATCGGATTTGTGGGCTGGTACCTCCAATGGGTCGCGTGGATAAGCCTCGCCAACACCCAGTCGTCCGTCGCAGCATTAATCGGCAACGCTCACACAATCATCGATTTCGCAGCCGATCCTCGTCTGACGTACACGTTGGTGGTGCAGGCCATGGAACTGCATCTCTTGGATGACCGCGGCCGTGCGCTGGTGAAGTCGCCCGGTTTCGCATGGATTCTTGAAATTGTGTACCTCACACTAACGTCCGCGCTGGCCGCGTGGATGCAGGCGAGGCGTCCCTTTTGCGAGGTAGGCGACGACTGGGGAGAAGTCACCAAACTGCCCCGTCGCTACACCTTCATTACGGACGCGACAGACTTCACGCAGCAGCTTGAATTCGATCCAAGGGAAACCTTGGACATGCTGGTATCAGCTGAAATGAGTGACGCAGGTTTCTCATCGATCGCGTTGACGCTTTGTAGACCAAGTGGTAAAGCGTTCCTCAGCGTAACGAACGTCGAACCATTGAAGAAGGAGCGGAGCGCGACGAACAAGGAAACCACATTAGTTACGGACCTCGTCATTGATCTGGGTCTCGCAGACGACCTGATGCGTCAATGTGCGATGGGTGGATCGCTACAGGTCCCGTCTGCGGCCGATAGCAACCCGGTCGAACTGGAGCCCGCCATTGATCAGCTGGAAGCGGGCAAGTTCGACGATGCATTGAAGGGCGCAGCGCCGTATCTGACCGCTGATGATGCGCGGTTATGCAAGGACGCAATCCGACTCTCGGCGTTGGCGAGTGCGAGGCTGGAAAGATGGGCAGATGCGCTGGACCTATGGCGCAGCCTGTTCGACCGGGAAGCAACCGCACACAATGCGCTTCAGGTAGCGACTGCCTCGGTTATGGCCGGAAATGTCGCGCAAGGTCAGCAATGGGCAGAAACCGCCACGCGGTTGAACGCAACCTCGCACGATGTCCCTTGGATGCTCATCAACACCAACTTCATAACCGCTTTGAAAAATAGCGGTAACGCAAAGCTGGCGCTACCGTATTTGGTAGAGGTCAAAGAGCTATATGAAAACCTCCACAATACAGACCCAACCTTTCTTACTTTGCAAGGGATGCCGCTGCTGGCATCCTTCCTCTCTAATTCCCGTGAAATTGTTACCAGTGCGCTTTCGGGAAAGGAAGCAAGATGCTGGTATGAATCGATGGTGCCGCACATAGACCAGGACGGCAGAAAGGAACTGACCGGTTGGTTGGCGGCGGGCATGCCAGCGATACCCCAAGAATGAGCGTTTTCCGAACGCAAAAGATATTCTTCGTCGACAAAGCTTCGAAAACAGAAAATACGCGAGCTTATCGCGAGATTTGAACAAGACCGATCCCGCCATTCGCTGAAGTAACCATAGTAAAAAAATTTTATATGAGCAATAAAATTTTTACCACTGCAATAAACAAACTCGGCAAGGAGCGCGCGCGCCGCCGAGTGCGCAGCATCTAACCCCCGGATTTTATTCATCTTTTCCCGATATCCACACGAACTGTGGATAACGTTGTGGATAAGGCACTTCAGGCGGCCCGCAAGCCCCGTAATCATGCGGTTTTCGATATTTTGCTCATTCCGAAGGCAAAATTAATATCGAACAAAATCAACCACTTGCGCGCGGCATGGTTTTATCTTCCTACGGCCTATGAGGCATATTCCTACAAAGTCCTACAACAGGGGATAAGTCACCTAGAACTAGCTGGAACTGTGAACCATTTCATGCAGCCGGAATGCTTTGACAAAGCGTCGGACGTGACTTAGTGTTGTCAGATGCAAGCGAGCGATCATGTCAACGAAGACGACCCCGACCTTTTCGTCGACGACGAGGTCACCTCGGCTGCGGGCGCCGTTTCGCCAGAAGCGCCGCCCTGGCGCATCCTGATCGTCGACGACGACGTCGACGTCCACGTCGTCACCAAGTTCGCACTCAGCAATACGCACTTCCTGGGCCGCCGGCTGAGCTTTTTCCACGCCTACTCGGCCAAGGAGGCGCTCGGCAAACTGCGCGACACGCCCGACATCGCCCTCGTCCTGCTCGACGTCATGATGGAAACCGCCGACGCCGGCCTGCGCTTCGCGCGCCAGGTGCGCGAAGTGCTCCACAACGATCTCGTCCGCATTATCCTGCGCACCGGCCAGCCGGGCCAGGCGCTTGAACACAGCATCATCGTCGACTACGACGTCAGCGACTTCTGGAGCAAGACCGACCTCACCACCCGCAAGCTGTTTACCACCGTGATCGCATCGCTGCGCTCGTACGCCACGCTGGCCGCCGCCGCGCAGGCGCGCGACGCCGCCCTCGCCGAACTCGCCCGCGCCCGCCAGGTGCTCGCGGCCGTCGACCGCCACGACCTCGTGCTCACGCTCGACGCCAATGGCCGCATCGTCGACGCCAACCCGCTGCTGTGCGAGCTGGTCGGCATAGCGCCCGAACAGCTGCGCGGCCGCGACCTGCACGCTATCCACCGGCAACCCTTCCCTGAATCGCTCGCCCACGCAATCCCCGAAACGCTCGCACGCGACGGCTACTGGAGCGGCGACATCGACGCTGAACTGGCAAACGGACCCCGCCGCCTGCACTGCTCGGTCCTGGCATTCAAGGACGCCGACGGCGCCGCCCGGCAATACATCGCCGTCGCCACGCCCCTGCCGCCGGCCTGAACCTATTTCCACGCCTTGCGTGCGCGGTCGCGCACCAGCATGCGCACGCTGTCGGGCATCGGCTTCCTGCCCTTCTGCGTCTCGGCCGTGATCCACACGCACTCCTCGAAATGCTTCAGCATGGCCGGACTGACGAAGCGGCTGCGCGCCGCATACACGTGGCGGTCGCCCATCTGCGCCTGCTGCTTGATGAAGAAGCGGTTCGGCACCACCAGGTGCAGGTGCTCCTTGGCGCGCGTCATCGCCACATACAGCAGGCGGCGCTCCTCCTCGATGTCGTCGGAGTTGCCGGTACTCATGTCGGACGGAATGCAGCCGTCGACCACGTTCAGCACATGCACCGATTTCCACTCCTGTCCCTTCGACGAGTGGATCGTCGACAGGATCACGTAATCCTCGTCGAGCAGCGGCGGGCCGGCGCGGTCGCTGGTCGCTTCCGGCGGATCGAGCGTGATCTCGGCGAGGAAGTTTTCGCGCGTGCCATAGCCGCCGGCCAGTTGCGCCAGCTGCTCGACGTCGGCCGCCCGCACCTGCGCGTCGTCGTGCATGCGCTCCAGGTGCGGCATGTACCAGTTCTTGACCAGCTCGATGTCGGCCGGCCAGCGCAGTCCCGGCGTGCGCAGCGTCCGAAACAGCGTCACGAACTGCTGCCAGTCACCGCTGCTCTTTCCGGGCGGAACGAACTGCTCCACCGCCGACAAGGGGTCGGCCGCCACGCCGACCGCGTCGAGCAGCTTGCCGGCGCCGGCCGGACCGATGCCGGGAATGAGCTGGGCGACCCGGAAGCCTGCCAGGCGCCCGCTCGGGTTCTGCGCAAAGCGCAATACCGCCAGCACGTCCTTGATGTGCGACGCTTCCAGGAACTTGAGGCCGCCGAATTTGACGAACGGAATATTGCGCCGCATGAGCTCGAGTTCGAGCGCGGCGCTGTGGCTCGCTGCCCGGAACAACACCGCCTGCGACTTCAGCGCGATGCCGGCCTCGCGATGCTCGAGGATGCGGTTGCACACCCAGCGCGCCTGCTCCGCCTCGTCCGGAATGAGCACCAGCTGCGGCAACGCGGTCGACACCTTATCCGTCCACAGCGTCTTGGCGTGGCGCTCGAGCGCCGCGGCGATCACGGCGTTCGAGGCGTCCAGGATCGGCTGGGTCGAGCGGTAGTTGCGGTCCAGCGTGATCATCTGTGCAGGCTGCGAGAACTGTTTCGGGAAGTCGAGGATGTTGCGCACCGTGGCGCCGCGGAACGAATAGATCGATTGCGCGTCGTCGCCCACCACCATCACGCCGCGCCCGTCCGGCTTCATGCCGGTGATGATCGCCGCCTGCAAGCGGTTGGTGTCCTGGTATTCGTCGACCAGCACGTGGTCGAACAGCTCGCCCAGCTCCGGCCCCAGCTCCGGATCGGCCGCCATCTCGGCCCAGAACAACAGCAGGTCGTCGTAGTCGAGTACGTTCTGCTCCGCCTTGGCGTCGACGTAGGCGCCGAACAGCGTCTTCAGCTCTTCTTCCCACTCATTGCACCAGGGGAAAGTACTCTGCAGCACCAGCGGCAGCGGGTCGCGGCTGTTGACTACCCGCGAATAGATCGACAGGCAGGTGCTCTTGAGGGGGAAGCGTTTCTGGTTCTGGGTCTGGGTCAGGCCGATGTCGTGGCGCACCATCCCCATCAGGTCTTCCGAATCGCCGCGGTCGTGGATGGTGAACGACTCTTCCAGCCCGATGCGGCCGGCATATTCGCGCAGCAGGCGCGCACCGATGCTGTGGAAAGTGCCCGCCCACGGCAGGCTGGTCGGCGCCTGGTTGCCGCGCAATCCCAGCACCCGGTGCAGCACGCTGCCGGCCCGGTGCGTCATTTCGCTGGCGGCGCGGCGCGAAAAAGTCAGCAGCAAGATGCGCTGCGGATCGGCGCCGCTCTGGATCAGCCGCGCCACCCGATGCGCCAGCGTATTGGTCTTGCCCGAACCGGCGCCCGCGATCACCAGCAGCGGCCGCGAGCCGCCCTCGCGCGCGCCGATGTCGTGCTCGACGGCGGCGCGCTGCTCCCGATTGAGGCTGGCATACGGATCATCGGGGGCGACAGGGACGGCAACGACAGACATGGCATGCATTCGGACTGGAAAGAATAATACTGTACATTCATCCAGTATTTTGACGCAAGCGAATTTACCGATATTTAGCGAAAACAATGGCTTCGAAAACATGCGCGGCGCCGCGCGCGCCAGCCCCCGATCCGCCATCCTCGGCTAAGTAGCCGTTTCTAAAGCACTTTTTGAGATATCCACAGTCGTTGTGCATAACTTTGTGGATAAGCGCCCCTTGACACCGCGCAAGCCATTGCCGCTGCGGGTTTCAACAATATGCCCGTTCCGGAGGCAATAAATTTTGTGTTTGATTTCAATGACTTAGAAAGTCAATGGAGAAACCGTCAAAAAATTTCTCGATAATTCTTTACGGACTTTTTTGTGGGTAACCATGCGGCGCCGGGACGCGCAAGCGCCTGCAGTCCGATGTCATTTTGATACTGCGGCAGGAATGGCGCGGCCGGCGCCGGCGCCGCCGTGAGAGGCTAGGAATCGTTGCTGGTGCGCCGGTGCTCGGGGTCGAGCAGCACGCGTTCGATGACGGCGCGGGAAATGTCATGCGACTTCAGATATTCGAAGGCTGACATCGTGTTGCTCGTTTCCTGGACGGAAATTGCGTGATCGACGATAGCGCGGCAACGCACATCGCGTCGCTCGTAACTGAAATCGTCGAACGCGAGGTTGCCAGCCATCGGATTGGGGACTTGTGTCATCGCGGTTCCTTGCGGTTGTAAAGACGGGACGCGTCGTTGCCTACAGAGTATCCAACAATAAATTGTAAAGTCAATGTCACACTTCCATCTAAATCGGCGATAGTTCGAGCGGACTCGAGCGGCGACAACGCACACTAACACAGCAGTCAACCGCGCGCGTCGGGCCACTCGTGCGCGGCCGGATGGGTGCCGGCGGGCATGGACAGCGCGCGCCCCGCACGCGATAATATTGCAATGCCACCTACGCAAATCACCCCGCGGCCCGCGCCGCAATCGCTCACCGACCTGTTCGTTTCCTTCACGATATTGGCATTGCAGGGGTTCGGCGGCGTGCTCGCCGTCGTCCAGCGCGAACTGGTCGAGCGCAAGCAGTGGCTCACCCAGGACGAATTCATCGAGGACTGGGCGGTGGCGCAGATCATGCCCGGCCCCAACGTCGTCAACCTGTCGATGATGATCGGCGGGCGCTACTTCGGCCTGGCCGGCGCCTTGGCGGCGCTGGCCGGCATGCTGGCCGTGCCGCTGGTGCTGGTCCTGATGCTGGCCCTGCTGCACGCCCGCTTCGCCGGCAACCCGCACGTGGCCGGCGCCCTGCGCGGGATGGCCGCGGTGTCGGCCGGCCTGATCGGCGCGGCCGGGCTGAAGCTGTCGGTGGCGCTTGCCCGCAGCCCGCTGCCGCTGTCCTGGTGCGCGGCCATCGCCGCCACCGGCTTCGTGCTGGTGGCGCTCCTGCATTGCCCGCTCGTCTACGTGCTGCTCGGGCTCGGCGGCCTCAGCTGCGTGCTGACCTGGCGCCGCCTGCAGCCATGAGCGCGCCCCTGCACCTGGTGCTCGGCTGGTCCGACTGGGCCGACCTGTTCGGCCACTACCTGCTGCTGTCGCTGATGTCGGTCGGCGGCGCCATTTCCACCAGCGCGGAAATGCACCGCTACCTGGTCGAACAGCACCACTGGCTGACCCAGGCCCAGTTCAACGAGTCGATCGCGCTGGCGCAGGCAGCACCCGGCCCCAACGTGCTGTTCGTCGCCCTGATGGGCTGGAACGTGGGCCTGAACGCCGGCAGCATCGGCGCCGCCCTGCTGGGCGTGGCGGTCACCATGCTCGGCATCATGATCCCGTCGACCGTGCTGACCTACGTCGCCGCCCAATGGGGCCACCGCAACCGCGAACTGCGCGCCGTGCGCGCCTTCAAGCAAGGCATGGCGCCGGTCGTCATCGCATTGTTGCTCGCCACCAGCTTCATCCTCGGCACGGCCGGCGGCGACAGCAGCCGCGACTGGCCGCTGTGGCTGCTCTCCCTCGCCAGCGGCCTGGTCATCTGGCGCACCCGGATCCACCTGCTGTGGGTGCTCGCCGCCGGCGCCCTGCTGGGGGCAATGCAACTGGTGTAGCCCCTTTGCGCCAGCCCATCGCGGCGCTGCCCGAAGCGTGCTGTACTGGCGTGAGGGAGGAGATTGATCATGGCCTACGGCAGCTTTTCCGGCAATCCCCGGACCGAATGGTTGTGCGGCGACGGCAGCGACAGCGCCATGCGCCTGCTCGAAGCGTTCTGGTACATCGATCCTAAGGGACGGCGCTGGCTGGCCCCGGCCGGCAGCATCACCAACGGCGCCAGCATTCCGCGCACCCTGTGGTCCTCGGTCGGCAGCCCGTACACCGGCCGCTACCGGCGCGCCGCCATCATCCACGACAGCGGCGTCGGCGAGCCCGGCGTGCTGCGCGACGATGCCGACAGCATGTTCTATTTCGCCTGCAGGGCGGGCGGCTGCGAGCCGATGGAAAGCAAGCTGCTGTATGCCGGCGCGCGCATCGGCACCTGGGGCACGGCCACGCTCGACTACGCCGTCGGCATCCTGACCCTGCTGCCGGCCGCACCGCGCCTGCCGGGCGAACGCACCCGCACCGAGCTGGAAATGCGCGCGCGCTTCGCCCTGCTCGCCGGCGAGCTGCAATTTACCGCCGACGACTTCGACGCCATCCGCGCCACCGTCAGCCGACACCTGGACTAGCCGCGTTGGCAAAGTCGGCGCCGGCAAGGCATACTGCGGCTCGTATCCACGACCAGGAAACCGTATGCCAGAACTCATCAGTGAGCACCCCTGCTTTGGCGGGGTGCAGCGCTTCTACCGCCACCATTCCTTCGCCATCGGCCTGCCGATGCGCTTTTCGGTATTCCTGCCGCGGGTGGCGCCCGGCGCCCGCCTGCCGGCCATGTTCTACCTGGCCGGGCTGACATGCAACGAAGAGACCTTCCCTACCAAGGCCGGCGCCCAGCGTTACGCCGCGCGTGAGGGCATGGTCCTGGTCGCCCCCGACACCAGCCCGCGCGGCGCCGGCGTGGCGGGCGAAACGGACGACTGGGACTTCGGCGCCGGCGCCGGCTTCTATGTCGACGCCAGCGCCGATCCCTGGAGCAAGCACTACCGGATGTACAGCTACATCCTCGAACTGCGCGAACTGGTGCTCGGCGCCCTGCCGGTCGACCCTGCGCGCACCGGCATCTTCGGCCACTCGATGGGCGGCCACGGCGCACTGGTGCTGGCGCTGCGCAATCCCGGCCTGTTCCGTTCGGTGTCGGCGTTCGCGCCGATCGCCGCGCCGTCGCTGTGCCCGTGGGGCGAGAAGGCCTTCGGCGGCTATCTCGGCGCCGACCAGAAGGCCTGGGCCCAGTACGACGCCAGCGAACTGATGCGCACGATGCGCTCGCCCTTCCCCAACGGCATCCTGATCGACCAGGGCCTCGGCGACAAATTCCTCGCCACCCAGCTGCGCCCGGAAGTGTTCGAAACTGCCTGCGCACAGGCCGGCCAGCGCCTCCAGCTGCGCCGTCACGGCAACTACGACCACGGCTACTATTTCATCTCCACCTTCATGGAAGACCACCTGCGCTTCCACCGCGAAAACCTCGGCTGACGGCCCGGCCCCGCTTCTTGAATTCACCCGCGCGCTGTCATATAAAGACAGGGCGGGCGCGGCGCGTCCGCTGCAGGTACCTTCAACACTGACATCGAGGGGGTTGCCATGAATCTCATCAGAAGGCCGGGCCCGGCGCTGGCCCGCTACCGCCCAGGCAGCATCGAGGACCAGCTCGGGCGCATGGTCGAAAACATGTTCGAGGAATTCATCGCGCCGGTGGCGCAGGCGGCGATCGCGCGCCTGCCCGACGATGGTGTCATCAGCGCGCGCATGAACGTCTCCGAGGACGACAAATCGTTCCGCGTCGAAGCCGAGCTGCCCGGCGTGAAGAAGGAAGACGTCAAGGTCGCCATCGACGGCCCGCGCGTCACCATCGAAGCCGAAGGCAAGCAGGCCCAGCAGCCGCGCGAAGGCGAAAGCGTCGTCTGGGCCGAGCGCACCGCCCGCAAGTACGTGCGCAGCTTCATCCTGTCGTCCGACGTCGACGACGCCGGCGCCGACGCCAGGCTGGAAGACGGCATCCTGACGCTGCTGCTGCCGAAGAAACAGGCGGGCTCGGCGAAGCAGCTGGCGATCCAGTAAGGCCGCACTGCGCGCGGCGCCGCCAGCGCGGCGCCGCCGCCGCAATGTGTGCCGATATCCTGCAACTGTCCCACGCCGTCATTGTCTAACCCGTATATGTGACGAGGGCGATCGTATGCCGACTCCAGACCGATTCAAGGACCGTACCCACGCCGGCAAGCTGCTGGCGCAGCGCTTGGCCGAGTACGCCAACCGGCCCGACGTGCTGGTGCTGGCGTTGCCGCGCGGCGGCGTGCCGGTCGGCTTCGCCGTAGCGCAGGCACTCGGCGTCGAACTCGATGTAATGCTCGTGCGCAAACTGGGCATGCCCGGGCAGGAAGAGTACGCGATGGGCGCCGTCGGCGCCGGCGGCGTGCGCGTCATCCAGTCCGGCCTGGTCGAATCCGGGCTGGTGACGATGGAGCAGATCGAAGAAGCGAGCCGGCGCGAAACGGCCGAAATCGTCCGCCGCGACCGCCTCTACCGCGCCGGCCGGCCGCCGCCGGAGCTGGCCGGGCGCTGCGTGATCGTGGTCGACGACGGCATCGCCACCGGCGCCACGCTGCGCGCCGCCATCGAGGTGGCGCGCCGCAGCAAGGTGGCCAGGCTGGTGGTGGCAGTGCCGGTCGGCGCCCCCGACAGCGTCGAGGCGATCGCGCCACTGGTCGACGACATGATTTGCCTGGCTGAGCCGTTCCAGTTCCACGCCGTCAGCCAGTGGTATCGCCACTTCGACCAGACCAGCGACGAGGAAGTGCAGGACCTGCTGGCGCTGGCCTGGCGCGAGCAGGCCGCGCGCGCGGTCAACGCTGCCGCTCCCCACGCGCCCCAACAGCAACCCGGCCAACGCTGACAGCGACCATGGCCATGCATTCCTCCCTGTCGCACGCGATCGCCGCCGGCGCCCAGCTGCTCGACGGCGGCGCCGGTGACTACGACGGCCTGCTCGAGCTGATCGGCGACGCCAGCTTCGTGCTGCTCGGCGAAGCGACCCACGGCACCCACGAATTCTACGAGGAGCGCGCGCGCATCACCGCACGCCTGATCGCCGAGAAAGGCTTCACCGCCGTCGCCGTCGAGGCCGACTGGCCGGACGCCTACCGGGTCAACCGCTACGTGCGCGCCGAAGGCGACGACGACGATGCCGTGGCGGCGCTGGCCGGCTTTCGCCGCTTTCCCAGCTGGATGTGGCGCAACGCCGACGTCGTCAACTTCGTCGACTGGCTGCGCGCCTGGAACGACCGCCAGGGCGTCGCAGCGCGCACCGGCTTCTACGGCCTCGACCTGTACAGCCTGTTTACGTCGATGGAGGAAGTGCTGCGCTACCTCGACCAGGTCGATCCGGCCGCCGCCGGCGAGGCCAGGAAGCGCTACGCCTGCTTCGACCACTACGGCGACGACAGCCAGCAGTACGCCTACGCGGCCGGGCTGGGCAACAGCGAATCGTGCCAGCGCGAGGTGATCGCCCAGCTGCAGCAGATCCAGCAGCGCGCCGCCCACTACATGCGCCACGACGGCATCGCCGCCAGCGACGCCTTCTTCTACGCCCAGCAGAATGCGCGGCTGGTCAAGAACGCCGAGGAATACTACCGCACCATGTTCCGCGGCCGCGTGTCGTCATGGAACCTGCGCGACCGCCACATGGCCGACACGCTCGACGCGCTCGCCACCCACCTGGGCCAGACGCGCGGCCAGCCGGTCAAGGTGGTGGTGTGGGAGCACAACTCGCACGTGGGCGACGCCCGCGCCACCGAGATCGGCCGGCTGGGCGAATGGAACGTCGGCGAACTGACGCGCAAGCGCCACCCCGAGGCCACCTTCCTGCTCGGCTTTTCCACCTACGACGGTTACGTCACGGCGGCGTCCGGGTGGGACGGGCCGGCCGAGCGCAAGCAGGTGCGCCCGGCGCTGCCGGGGAGCTACGAAGACGTCTTCCACCAGAGCGGTGTCGGCAACTTCCTGCTGCCGCTGGGACCGGGCAGCGCCGCCCGCGAGGCACTGCTGGAAAGCCGCCTCGAGCGCGCGATCGGAGTGCTGTACCTGCCGCGCACCGAACGCCAGAGCCACTACTTCAACGCCCAGCTGCCGCAGCAGTTCGATGCCGTCATCCACATCGACACCACCGAGGCGGTGCAGCCGCTGGAGACGAGCAGCCACTGGGACGGCGGCGAAGCGCCGGAGACCTACCCGATCGGGCTGTAAGGCGCCGCTAGCGGGCGTCGATGACGACGCCGTCGCGCCCGGCGCGCTTGGCCGCGTACAGGGCGCTGTCGGCATTGGCCAGCAGTTCGGCGTGGGTCTGGCCGTCGCCGTGGAACAGGGCGACGCCGACGCTGGCCGTCACCGCCAGCACCGCGCCGCCGGCCTCGAACGGCGCGCGGATCGCCTCGACGAGCTTGGCGGCCACGGCGGGCGCCTCCTGCTCGCCGCGCAGCTCTTCCAGGATAATGACGAATTCGTCGCCCGACAGGCGCGCCACGGTGTCGGTGGCGCGCACGTTGGCCACCAGGCGCCGGGCGAATTCCTTGAGCACCTCGTCGCCGACCGCGTGGCCGTGGGTGTCGTTGGTTTTCTTGAAGTGGTCGATGTCGAGGTAGGCCAGCGCCATGGCGCCGCCTCCGCGGCGCGCGCGCTCGATCGCCAGGTGCAGCGCCTCGACGAACATGCGGCGGTTGGCGATGCCGGTGAGGGTATCGACCCGCGCCAGCTGGATCAGCTTTTGCTCGGCCTCCTTCATGCGCGTCATGTCATGCGTGAGCGCGTAGACGCCGGCGACGCTGCCATCGGCCTGCAGGTCCGGGATGAAGGTGGTCTCCAGGGTGCTCAGCCTGCCCGCCACCGCCATGTGCGTCTCGAAGGTGACGGTGCCGCCGCCGCCGAAGGCCAGCTCGAGGTAGGGACGGGTCAGCTGGTAGGCGGCGTTGCCGAAGATGTCGGCCAGCGTGCGCCCCGCCAGTGTGGCCGGCACCAGCCCGAACCACTTCTCGTAGGTGGCGTTGCCGAACCCGAAACGGTGGCCCGAGTCGAAGTAGGAGATCAGCACCGGCAGGTTATCGGTGATGAGCCGCAGCCGCTTCTCGCTGGCCGCCTGGACCAGTTCGGCGTTCTTGCGGTCGCTGATGTCGGTGACCAGCACGTAGACTCCGGCGATGCGGCCGTCGTCGGCGTCCGGGATGTAGTCGATCATGTAATGCACCTGGCGGCCGCGAATCTCCAGCTGCTGCTCGAAGTGCACCCGCTCGCCGGCCAGCGCGGCGGCCAGTTGCGGCCGGATGCTGGCGTAGGCGGACTCGCCGATCGTCTCGCGCACGGTCTTTCCCAGCATCGAGCGCGGATCGGTGCCCACCATGTCGAGATAATGGGCATTGGCGAATTCGTAGCGCTGCTCGCTGTTGATGTAGCCGATCAGCGCCGGCATGCTGTCGGCGATGATGCGCGCGCGCTTTTCGACGCCGCGGGTGCGCTGCTGCGCCGCTTCGCGTTCGGCCAGCAGTTCCTCGAATACGCTGCCCAGTTCGTTCAGGTCGGCGCCCTGCACCGCACTGTTGCCGCCCGCCTTGCGCCGGATCGACGACACGCTGCGGCGCAGGCTCTCGAGCGGCGCCAGCATGCGCGCGATCGCCAGCCAGGCCAGCAGCCCGGCGGCCAGTGCCGCCGCCGCGCCGGCCAGCAGCGCGCGATGGCGCATGTTGCTCATCGGCGCGAACGCTTCGGCGGTCGGGTAGCGGGCGCCGGCGATCCAGTCAGCCTCCTTCAGGCGCTTGTACGCGTAGATGCCGTCGTCGCCGTCCTTGTTGGCCGCCTCGATCCAGCCTTCGTAGCCCGACAGCGCCATTTCGGTGGCATTGTTGATGCCGGGGCGCTGGTGAATGTGCTGCAGCAGGCGCGCCTTGTCGGGATGATCGACCAGGATGCCGGCGCCGGTCATGATGAAGGCGAACCCGGTCTTGCCGGGCTTGAGCAGGTCGATCGGGCGCAGGAAAGCGCTGCCTTGCAGGTCGATTGCGGCGGCCACCACCAGCGCCACCTTGCCGGCGTCGTCGAGCAGCGGCGCCGTCACCAGCACCGCCGGCGCATTGGCCAGCGCATTGCTGGCGGGCGCCGAGACGAGGCCGTTCTTGCGCGCCAGCGTCTCTTCGAAAAATTGCTTGCCGGCGCCGCCGCCCGCATCGGCCGACGCCGGCACGTTCGCCAGCAGGCGGCCGTCGGCGCCGAACACGCCCACGCCACTGAACTCGCCGGCCGGCGGGACGTTCGCTTCCAGCCACGCCTGCAACTGGCGCGGATCGGCGCGCGCCGCCGCCGGCATCCGCTCCGCCAGAGCGGCGACGCGCTGCTTGTCGGCCGCCAGGCGCGCGTCGATGAAGGCAGCGGCGGTCGAGACCAGCGCGAACTGCTGGGCGCCGATGACGCCTTTCATGTCGCGCCCGGCCATGGCGAGCGCCACCATCGTGACCAGCACGGTGGCCGCCAGCACCAGCACGACGACCAGGCCGGTCAGCCGAATCTTCAGGCTGGCACCCAAAACGCGCGCATCGGTCATGGCCATGGGGTTGCATCCGAGAACGTTGACGGTCCAGTATTACACAGTCCGCCTTCATGTCCAACCTCGGCGGTGACTACGATGCGCTCGACCCTGTCCTGGCCCGCGATTTGCGTTTTTTGGGCGCCAGCATGGTGCCCAGGCAGCCGGGCGTGCCGCAGCGGCAGGCGAAGGCGGCCTTGACGGCGGCGGTGTGCCTGGCCTCGTAGACCAGCGCGTAGTTGTAGTTCAGTTCTTCGCCCGGCTCGATGTCCATCAGCGCGTGGATGTAGACGCGGCCGTCCTCCTCGTACGCTTCGCAGTTCGGCTCGCAGGCATGGTTGATCCAGCGGGCGTCGTTGCCGCCGCTGCCGCCGTCGATGACGTTGCCGTCGTCGAGGCTGAAATAGAAGGTGTGGTTGACCGGGCCGCCGGCCGCGTCGGTGCGCCGCAGCGCTTCCGGCCAGTCGATGCGCTCGCCCGTGTATTCGATGATGCGCTCGCCCGCCGCGATCTTGCGGGTGGCAAAGACGCCGTTGCCGTGTATCGGCGACAGGCGGACTTGAACAGGTGGCTTTTTGCCGGGTTTATTACTTGGGTTGGTCGTGGTCATAAAACAGAAAAGGGTTGGTCGATCAAAACGCCGCCGCGGCGCCTGGCGGCATCGCGGCGGCAAGGTAAATGGAGCGGGACTTAGTCCTCGCGGTATTCGCCGGCCCCTTGCGCCTCGCTGGCGCGCGCGGTTTCCTGCTTGCGCAGTTCGACGCGGCGGATTTTTCCGGAAATCGTTTTCGGCAGTTCGCGGAACTCGATGCGGCGGATCCGCTTGTAGGGCGCCAGCCGCGCACGGGCAAACGCAAAGATCGACTGCGCCACCTCGTTGCACGGCTCGACCCCGGCGCGCAGCGTGATGAACGCTTTCGGCACCGACAGGCGCAAGGCGTCGGGACTGGGCACGATGGCCGCTTCCAGCACCGCGTCATGCTCGATGAGCACGCTTTCCAGTTCGAACGGGCTGATGCGGTAGTCGGACGACTTGAAGACGTCGTCGTTGCGGCCCACATAGAAATAATAGCCGTCGGCGTCCACGGTGGCGGTGTCGCCCGTGTGATAGTAGCCGCCGCGCATCACCTCGCCCGTCTTGTCGGCGTCGCCCTCGTAGCCGAGCATCAGCCCGATTGGCGCCGCCGCCAGCTGCACGGCGATTTCGCCTTCGGCGGCGGGCTGCTCGTCGGCGTCGAGCAGCGCGATCGCATAGCCCGGCAGCGGCCGCCCCATCGAGCCCGGCTTGAGCAGCTGGCCGGGGGTGTTGCCGATCTGTGCGGTCGTCTCGGACTGGCCGAAGCCGTCGCGGATGCGGATGCCCCAGGCGCGCTCGACCTGTTCGATCACTTCCGGGTTGAGCGGCTCGCCCGCGCCGACCAGTTCGCGCAGCGGCAGCTGCCACGCCGCCAGGTCTTCCTGGATCATCATGCGCCACACCGTCGGCGGCGCGCACAGCGAGGTGACGCCGCAGCGCTGGATGACGTCGAAGGCGGCGCGCGCGCTGAAGCGCTCGTAGTTGTAGACGAACACGGTGGCGCCGGCGTTCCACGGCGCGAAAAAGCAGCTCCACGCGTGCTTGGCCCAGCCGGGCGAACTGATGTTCCAGTGGACGTCGCCCGCCTGCAAGCCGATCCAGTACATCGTCGACAGGTGGCCGACCGGATAGCTCTGGTGGCTGTGCAGCACCAGCTTCGGCTGCGCGGTGGTGCCGGAGGTGAAATACAGCAGCAGCGGGTCGTCGGCGCGGGTAATACCGTCCGGCACGAAGGCGGCATCGGCGCCGGCGCTGCGGCCAAGCTCGAACCAGCCGTCGCACTTGCCGCCCACCGAGATGCGGGTAAAACCGTCGAGAGCGTCGAACTTGGTGCATTCGGAGCTTTGGGCGATGACGTGGGCGATGGCGCCGCGCTGGAGGCGGTCGGCCAGGTCGGCCTGCATCGCCAGCATGCTCGTTGGCACCAGCACCGCGCCCAGCTTGATCCCGGCGAGCATGATTTCCCACAGCTCGACCCGGTTCGGCAGCATCAGCAGCACGCGCTCGCCGCGCCTGACGCCGCGCTCGCGCAGCCAGTTGGCCACCAGGTTCGAGCGCACCGACATCTCGGCGTAGCTGACCGACTGCTCGCTGCCGTCCTCGCCCACCACCCACAGCGCCGGCGTATCGTTGCCGCGCGCCTGCTCATCGAAGAAATCGAGCGCCCAGTTGAAATTGTCGAGCTGCGGTCGCTGGTAGCCGCTGTAGGCAGCATCGTAATCGGTGCGGTGGCGCTGCAGGAAATCGCGCGCTTCGACAAAGCGTTGGTAGGGGGACATCGGAGACTCTCCTGTGCGGGCGGACAAGCCCCATTGTGACATGGACACGCGTTTTTCAGCGCATGCCGGCCGCATGCATGAGCAGGCGCATCAGCGCCGCGGCCAGCGCCAGCGCGGCGACGCTGGCCGCCCAGATCGCCAGCAGCCAGCCGAGGCGCACCAGCCACAGGCGCGCCTTCAATGGTAGCCCTCCCCCACCCTGACCTTGCCGCGGAAGACGTAATACGACCATACCGTGTAGCCGAGGATGAAGGGCAGGATGCACAGCGTGCCGACCAGCGCGAAAAGCTGGCTTTGCGGCGGCGACGACGCGCTCCAGATGGTGATGAACGGCGGCACGATGTGCGGCCAGATGCTGATCGCCATGCCGCTGTAGCCGAGGAAAATCAGGCCCAGCGCGGCAACAAAAGGACTGCGGTGCGGGTCGCCCTTGAGCGAGCGCAGCAGCCAGAAGAAGCCGATCCCCACCAGCAGCGGCACCGGCGCGAAGTACAGGATGTTGGGAAAGCTGAACCAGCGCGCCGCCACTTGCGGGTCCGACAGCGGCGTCCACACGCTGACGACGCCGATCGCGCCCAGCAGCATCAGGCCGAACGGGCGGGCGACGTCGATCATGCGCCGCTGCAGGTCGCCCTCGGTGCGCATGATCAGCCAGGTGCTGCCCAGCAGCGTGTAGGCGATCATGACGCCGACGCCCGACAGCAGCGGGAACGGCGCCAGCCAGTCGAGCGGGCCGCCGGAATAGGCCCGGCCCGTCACCGGGATGCCTTGCAGGAAGGCGCCCAGCGAGACGCCCTGGAAGAACGCCGCCGTCACCGAGCCGCCGATGAAGGCCTTGTCCCAGATATGGCGCTCGTGCTCCATCGCCTTGAAGCGGAACTCGAAGGCGACGCCGCGGAAAATGAGGCCGAGCAGCATGAAGATCAGCGGCAGGTACAGCCCCGACAGGATGATCGAATAGGCCAGCGGGAAGGCCGCCAGCAGCGCCGCGCCGCCCAGCACCAGCCAGGTCTCGTTGCCGTCCCACACGGGGGCGACGGTGTTCATCATGACGTCGCGGTCGTGTCGGTCCGGCACGAACGGAAACAGCATGCCGATGCCGAGGTCGAAGCCGTCCATCACCACGTACATGAAGACGCCGAAGAAGATAATGACGGCCCAGATGACCGGAAGATCGATGCCCATCTCAGCGCCCCGCTTTCGCTTCATGCTGGTCGAGCGCGGCCGACATCGGCCGCGCCGGCGTGCGTTCGTGGCCCGGCCCGCCTTCGGGCGGGTGGGCGGCGTCGAAGTGCAGGGGGCCGGCGCGCACCAGCCGCAGCACGTAGGCGATGCCGGTGCCGAACACGAACAGGTAGACGATGACGAACAGTCCCAGCGTGAGCGCGAGCGACTCCGGCGCGTGCTTCGAGACGGCGTCGCTGGTGCGCAGCAGGCCGTACACCACCCACGGCTGGCGCCCCACTTCGGTGGTGACCCAGCCGGCCAGCAGCGCCACCAGGCCGCTCGGCCCCATCAGCAGCGCCACCCGCAGGAAGGGCCGCGACGTGAACATCTTGCCGCCGCGACGGTTGAACAGGCTCCACAGGCCGAGGGCGATCATCGCGAAACCCAGCCCGACCATCACGCGGAACGACCAGAACACGATCGGCGCGGGCGGGCGGTCCTGCCGGGGGAAATCCTTCAGCCCCTTGATCTGGCCGTCGAGGCTGTGCGTGAGTATCAGGCTGCCCAGGCGCGGCACGGCGATGGCGTACCTGGTCGTTTCGGCCTCCATGTCGGGCATGCCGAACAGGATCAGCGGCAGCGCTTCGCCCGGCTTGTTCTCCCAGTGCCCTTCCATGGCGGCGATCTTGGCGGGCTGGTGCTTGAGGGTATTGATGCCGTGGAAGTCGCCGAGCACCGCCTGGATCGGTGCGACGATGACGATCAGCCACATCGCCATCGACAGCATCTTGCGCACCGCCGGGCTGTCCTTGCCCTGCAGCAGGTGCCAGGCGCCCGAGGCGCCGACGAACAGCGCCGTGCAGAGGAAGGCGGCCACGCTCATGTGCATCAGCCGGAACGGAAACGAGGGATTGAAGATGATCGCCAGCCAGTCCTGCGGCACCACGGTGCCGTTGACGATGGCGTGGCCCTGCGGCGTCTGCATCCAGCTGTTCGAGGCCAAAATCCAGGTGGCCGAAATGAGCGTGCCGAGCGCGACCATGCAGGTGGCGAGGAAATGCAGGCCGGGGCCGACCCGGGTCCAGCCGAACAGCATGACGCCGAGGAAGCCGGCCTCGAGGAAGAACGCGGTCAGCACTTCATAGGCAAGCAGCGGCCCGGTGACGCTGCCGGCGAATTCGGAAAAGAAGCTCCAGTTGGTGCCGAACTGGTAGGCCATCACCAGGCCCGACACGACGCCCATGCCGAAGTTGACCGAAAATATCTTCAGCCAGTACTGGTACAGGTCGACGTAGACCTGGCGGCCGGTGCGCAGCCAGCACAGTTCGAGCACGGCCAGGTAGCTCGCCAGTCCGATCGTGATGGCCGGGAACAGGATGTGGAACGACATGGTGAACGCGAACTGGATGCGCGCCAGTTCCAGGGCCGTAAAACCAAGCATCGGTCTGCTCCGACAGGCGTTCCGCGGGATACGGAACATCGTGGGCAATCTATCACGCCTGAACGCGCGCACGGTACGATGCGTGGCGCGAAGTGTCGCCCGCCCGCGGCGCCGCGCTATACTGCCTGCCTTCTGCGGGCAACCGCCCGGCCAACAAGGATCACCCCGATGAGCACGCTCCCACCCTGCCCCAAGTGCAATTCCGCTTTCACCTACAACGACGGCAGCCAGCTGGTCTGTCCGGAGTGCGGCCACGAATGGAGCGCCGCTGCCGGCGCCGAGGCCACCGACGAAGCGCGGGTCTACCGCGACTCGGCCGGCAACGTGCTGCAGGACGGCGACACCGTCACCGTCATCAAGGACCTCAAGCTGAAGGGTTCGGGCGGCACCGTCAAGATGGGCACCAAGGTCAAGAACATCCGGCTGGTCGACAGCGACCACGACATCGACTGCAAGATCGACGGTTTCGGCGCCATGAGCCTGAAAACCGAGTTCGTCAAGAAAGTCTAGGCGCTCTCGCGCGCCATCAGCGTGAAGCCCTGATGGACCCGACCGGCTTCCGCTCCGGCACTTCGATCCTGGTTCGCAGGCAGTTCACCGTCGGCCTGCGCCACCGCTTCTGAATCGAGCCGTTCCAGCCGCATCCAGCGGGGTGCGGCAAGCCCGGCGCAAGGCCGGGCTACTCTTCCTGCGCTACCCCCCATCCAGCTATATTTCACATTCGGTGCACAATCCGGGAACGCCGTGGACATGGCCTTCATCAAATGTCCCAAATAACCCGAGAACCGCACATGAACACCGACACTATCAGCGACGCCGACCTGGCGCGGCACATCGCCGAAGGCAACGAGGCCGCCTTCGTGCTGCTGATGCGGCGCCACAACCGCCTGCTGTACCGCACCGCCCGCAGCATCCTGCGCGACGACGCCGAGGCCGAAGACGCGCTGCAGGAATCCTACCTGCAGGCCTACCGTGCGATCGGCCAGTTCCGCGGCGACGCCAGGCTGGCGACCTGGCTGACGCGGATCGTCATCAACGAGTCGATCGCCCGATCGCGCAAGACCGCGCGGCGGGCCGAAGTGACCCCGCTGCAGGACCAACCCATCGAGGCGAGCATGGAACCAGGCGCACCCGAATCCCCCGAGAGCGGCGCCCTGCGCGCCGAAAGGCGCCGGCTGCTGGAGAAGTCGATCGACGAGCTGCCCGAAGCGTTTCGCACCGTGTTCGTGCTGCGCGCGCTGGAAGAGATGAGCGGCGAGGAAGTGGCCACCTGCCTCGACATCCCCGAGGCGACCGTGCGCAGCCGCTTGTTCCGCGCCCGCAGCATGCTGCGCGCCGCCCTCGCGCACGACGCCGACCTGGCGCTGGAACAGGCGTTCTCCTTCGACGGCGCGCGCTGCGACCGCATCGTCGCCGGCATGCTCGCCCGGATCAGGCAGTTGCCCTAGAACCCGGGTCGGACCCCATTTTTCTGCGCCGCACCGGCGTTTTGACCGATTTAAAACCGGGTCTGACCCGGTGTATTCCTACCTTTGTAGTACTCGCCCACTGGAGAAACACCATGTCCTTTCTGATTCAAGCCAACGACCCCGCAGCCGTGCACCCACGCCGCATGTTCCTCGGTAAATCCGGCCTGCTGCTGTCGGGAGCGGCCGTCGCGCTGATGGCCGGCAAGGAGGCGCTGGCCGCGGCCAAGGGCGGCGACGCCGGATCCGACGTGCAGATCCTCAATACCGCGCTCGGCGCCGAGTTCGAGGCGATCGCCGCCTACGCGCTCGGCGCCGGCAGCGGGCTGCTGCAAAAGCCCGTGCTGGACCTGGCGCTGACCTTCCAGGGCCACCACAAGGAACACGCCGAGGTGCTGTCGAAGACCATCGTCAAGCTCGGTGGCAAGCCGGTATCGGCCAAGCCGAAGTACCAGTTCCCCACCGAGACGCTGAAAACCCAGGCCGACGTGCTGCGCTTTGCGGCGATGCTGGAAAAAGGCGCCGTCAGCGCCTACCTGGGCGCGGTGCCCCTGTTCGGCAACCGCGAACTGGCCCAGGCCGCCGCCAGCATCCTCGGCGACGAGGCGATGCACTGGGCGGTGCTGCGCAACGCGCTGGGCGAGGCGCCGGTGCCGTCCGCCTTCATGTCCTGACCATGCGCGCTCTGCTTGTCCTGGTGGCTGCGTTGGCCGCGTCGATGGCGCAGGCGGCGCCGCCCGACCCCAGGCTAGGCCAGGCGGTGTATGCGCGCTGCGCCGCCTGCCATTCGCTGCAGTTCGACCGCACCGGGCCGCGCCACTGCGGCCTGTTCGGGCGGCGCGCCGGCAGCGTGCCGGGCTTCGAGTATTCGGCGGCGATGAAGCGCTCGACGATCGTCTGGAACGCCACGACGCTGGAGCGCTTCCTGGCGGCCCCGACCAAGGCGGTGCCGGGCACCAGCATGACCTACGCCGGCGTGCCCGACCCGGCCGAACGCGCGGCCCTGATCGCCTACCTCAAGGCGGCCAACGGCGGCGCCGAGTGCCGCGGCGCGCCGTGAGGCTGCGCGTCCAGCGCGGCGCCGACCTGGCCGTGCGCGGCGCTGGCCAGCGCGCGCCGGCTGGCGCCGGCAGCCGGCAGCGCCGGCAGCGCCTGCAGGCGCGCGCGGATCGGCTTGCCGCCGAGGATGGCGAGCATGCTGTCGGCCAGCGACATGTCGGCGATGTATTCCACCGACGCATGCAGCTCGCCGTCGTCGTCGCGGTAGCTGACGGCCAGCGCTTGCGCCGGCACGCCGGCCTCGATGGCGGCCTCGAACAGGTTGGCGTTGAACGGCCGCAGGTCGCCCTGTGCGGCCGAGGTCCCTTCCGGGAAGCAGGCGACGCGTTCGCCGGCGGCCAGACAGGCAGCGAGCGTGTCGATGGTGGCGCGCAGGCCGGAACGCTGGCCGCGCGCGACGAATACCGTGCCGGCCAGCGCCGCGAGCGGCCCGATCAGCGGCCAGCGGCGCACCTCCGACTTGGCCACGAAGCGCGACGGATAGCATGCGTTGATGACGAACACGTCGACCCAGGAAACGTGGTTGGCCACCAGCAGGACGTTCGGCAGTACTTCGCCGGCCACTTCGACGGTGACGCCGAAGGTGCCCAGCACGCGGCGCGACCAGCGCTGCACGTGCCCCATCCGCGCGGCCGGGCCGATCCACGGGAACAACAGCAGGCAGGTGGCAAGGCCGCGCACGATGTGCCCCAGCACGCATGCCAGCCGCCAGCCCAGGCGCAGCGCCGTCATGGCCGCTGCCCGGCCAGCGCGGCGGGGCCGGCGCGGCGCCAGCGCATGATCGCCAGCATCAGCAGCACCACCAGCACGCCGCAGCAGGCGAGGATGGCGCGCACCGGCACGGCCAGCGCCAGCAGCGCGCCGTAGGCCGCCAAAAACACCAGCGAGGCCAGGTTCTCGTTAAAGCTTTGCACGGCAATCGACAGTCCCGGCGCCATCAGCGCCTGGCCGCGCTGCTGCAGCAGCGCGTTCATCGGCACCAGCACGATGCCGGCCACCATCCCGGCGGCGAGCAGCATGGCGCAGGCGAGCCAGCGTCCGTCCACCAGCGTCATCAGGAGGATGGCCCCGCCCAGCGCCAGGCCGGCCGGCAGCACCGCCAGCGCGCGCTCGCTGGCCACCAGCCGCGCCGCCGCCACCGATCCGGCCACCATGCCGACGGCGAGAAAGCACTGCATCAGCGCCGACTGCGACAGGTTCAGGCCCAGCACGGCGCCGGCCCATTCGATCACCAGGAACTGCAGCACCGCCGCGACCGCCCAGAACAGCGTCGTCACCGCCAGCGAAATCCTGCCGTCGGGGTCGCGCCACAGCAGCATGAAGGCGCGCGCGAAGCCGGCCGCGCGAGCGCCCACGCCGGCGCGGTCGAGCCGTCCGGCGACGGTGCCCGCGGGAATGGTGAACGCGAACGCTGCCGACAGCGCGTACAGGCAGACGATGGCCAGGCTGGCGCTGTGGGCGGGCGAGGCCACCGCGTACGGCGGCGCCAGCAGCAATGCGCCCAGCGCGGTGCCGCCGATGATCGACGCCACCGTGGAGATCTCGATCCACGCATTGGCGGCGACGAGCCGTTCGGCCGGCACCAGTTCGGCCAGGATGGCGTACTTGGCCGGGCCGTACATGACGCCGATGACGCCGATGGCGCCGAACGCGGCCAGCGGATGGGCGTCGAAAAACAGCAGCAGGCAGGCGCCCAGCTTGACGACGTTGGTGGCCAGCATCACCCGCCCCTTCGGCAAGGCGTCGGCCAGCGCGCCGGCGACGGGCGCCAGCAGCACGTAGGCCAGGTACAGGCTGATGCGCAGCGCCGGCGTCATCCAGGCCGGCGCCGCGCGCTCCACCAGCAGGCCGATGGCGACGATCAGCAAGGCGTTGTCGGCCAGCGAAGTGAAGAACTGCGCACCGAGCACGGCGCGCAGCGCCCGCGGCTGCGTCATCGCCGCGCCAGGAATTGCTTGCTGTAGCGCGCCGGCAGGTCGGCCAGCTGCATCATGATCGGCAGGTCGGCGGTGTTGAAGCCGCGGTCGAACGACGGTGGCCCCACCACCTTGGCGCCGCAGCGCAGGTAGCCCTTGATCAGCGGCGGCATTTCGCGCAGCATGGCGGCGCGCCCGCTGGCGGCCACGGTTTCCTCGCCGCCGGACGGCAACGGCGTCAGCGGACGGATCTGCAGTTCCGGTCGCACCAGGTAAGGCGAATCGCGCAGCTGGGTCCAGACCCGCCGCGCCAGCAGGCCGCCGTCGCCCATGCCGATGCTGGCGCAGCCGAACATGGTGTGCAGGCCGCGCTCGACCATGTACTTGCCCAGTTCGCTCCACAGCGACAGGATCACCCCGCCCGAGCGCCAGTCGGCGTGCACGCAGGCGCGCCCCAGTTCGACGGCGCCGCCGCGCAGCGCCGCCAGCGGCGCCAGGTCGAATTCATGTTCGCTGTAGCAGCCGCCGGCGCGCCGCGCCGCCTCCGGCCCGAGCACGCGGTAGGTGCCCACCAGCTGACCCGGGCCGTCGCTGCCGAGCTCCTTCACGCGCACCAGCAGGTGGTCGCAGAAGCGGTCGAAATGGTCGGCGTCCAGGCCCGCGGGGGTGCCGGCGAACGGCGCCAGCCGCGCGCCCATCTCGTCGACGAAAATCGTGTAGCGCAGGCGCTGCGCCTCGCGCAGTTCCGCCTCCGAGCTGGCCCAGCTGGTCTCGAACTGCCAGTTCACCTGCTTGGGGATGGGCTGCGCCAGGGCCGCGCGCGGCGCCCACGGCAGTTCGGCGGGCAGGTGCAGGGTCGACGGGTGCAAGGTCAAGAAGCGCTCCTCAATTGGATGGCGGGTAAAGGTCGATCAGGCGGTTCTGGCGCCAGTTCAGCCGCATCAGCGCCAGCGTGCCGACCGGGCGCACGCCGCGGGCGCGGTTGGCGGCGCCGATTTCAAACAGCAGGCGCTGCTTGGCGAAGACCATGCGCAGGCCGGCGGCCAGGCCGATGGCCGGATCCCACGCCTGGATCGCTTCCGAGCCGGCGCCGTTCACTTCCATGATGGTGAAGCCGGTACCGGCCGACAGCTGCTGCGCGCTGTCGAAACGCACGTCGAAGCGGCCGAAATGGAACTCGCCCATGTCGCGGGCGATCGCGTCGATGGCGGCGGTGAGCTCGGCGGAAATGAGCGCGCCGCCGTCGCGGTACAGGCCGCCGACGCGGGTCGAACCGATCGTCGACAGGCGCACCGCCTGGCCGGCCGGCGGGATTGCCGCCAGGTCGAGCGCGCTGGCATGGGCGGGCGAGTCGAGCACGCGGGCGGCGCGGGCGTCGGCGCGGATCAGCTGTTCGAGCGTGGAGACGCCGTCGCCGGCGACGCGCGGATAGTAGCGCAGCGCCAGGCCGATCAGCCGGCCGGCGCCAGTGTCCGGGTCGCGCGCATAGAAGATGCCGGCCTCGTTTTCCTGCGCCAGGTACTGCTGCAGCACGAAGGTTTCGCCCGGCGGGTAAAGGGCGGCATAGGCGCGCAGCGCGGCCAGCGAGTCGAGCTTGCGCACGCCGTAGCCGCACAGGCCCAGGTCCGGCTTGGCCACCAGCGGGAACGCCAGGCCGTGGCGGGCGATGTCGTCGCCAAGCTGGGCCTCGGAGCGCGCGCCGGCGTCGCCCATGCCCATGTGGCGGGCGGTGGCGGCGCGCGCGGTCTCGCCCATCGATGCGAAATATTCGAGCTTGCCTTCGCCGACCAGCCCGCCAGAGGTGATGCCGGGATTGGCCGCGCTGGGCAAGGTGACGCTGCCGTAGCGCAGCGCCAGCCAGCTCCATTGCAGCACCAGCGGCACGCAGATCAGCCACTTCGGCATTTTTTCGAGCGCACCGCGGCGCAGGCCGGCGGGCGCCGCGCCGGTTGGCGTCGGCGGGTGCAAACGTGGCGAATTGACGAGCATGCAGGGTTTCCGGTCAAATGTTGGCGTAGATGCAGAGCATTACACTCCAGCTCGGGTACCTCTGTGCGCAAGCGAACGCTTCCGCGCAGAAACGCCGTTATATGCCCGCTGCAAGAAGAGGCAAACGACGGAATATTTCTTTCGGGTCACTTTTTACTTGCTACTTTTGGGCAGACAAGTAGACTTGGCGGATTCTAAATTGCAACACTACTTGCAATGTTCCTCTTCGATCGACTTAGCAAGGCCTTGTTCGGCGAAACCCGAAAAATGCGCCGCGTCATGCGCTATTGGTTCGCCACCGCCGTCCTGTACAGCTTTTGCGCGTACATCGTCCTGCATCAAGCCGGCGCCGGCACGATCGCCCCGCTGCAGGCGCAGCTGGTGGCCCTGTGCGGCATGGGCGGCTCGGCGTTGTTCTACCTGCTGCTGCGCTGCGCGCCGTTGCTGAACATTCCCAATTGGAAGCTGGCGCTCAGGCAGGCCCAGTTCGCCATCGTATTCGACCTGTTGCTGTTCGCCGTGCTCGACAATCTGGGCAGCGCGATCCTGATCGGCATGCCGGTGGTGATCATGTTCTGCGCATTTGCCTTGCGCCCGCGCCAGACCGTCATGCTCAGCGGCTTCGCCATTGCCGGCCTGGCGGCGACGATGACGGCGCTGATCCTGAGCGACCCTGCGCGCCACCCGCCGTATGAACAAGCGGTGTTTTTCGCCCTCACCACCTTCGGCATGGCGTCGGTCACCATCATTACCGGCGAACTGCACAAGCTGCGCGCCCAGCTCGTCGACGCCGTCGCCACCATCCGCACGCTGGCCACCACCGACGAACTGACGCTGCTGGCCAACCGCCGCCACATGCACGAGCTGCTGGCGGTGGAAGAGCAGCGCCGCTCGACGTGCCCGCACCACGTCTGCGTCGCCCTCATCGACATCGATTTTTTCAAGTCCATCAACGACAAGTACGGCCACGCCGCCGGCGACGCCGTGCTGCAGGCCTTCGCCCGCGAGGCCGGCGCCTCGCTGCGCTCGGCCGACACGCTGGCGCGCTGGGGCGGCGAGGAGTTCCTGCTGCTCATGCCCGATACCATGCTCGACGAAGCAATGGCCGTGATCGGGCGCATCGTCGTGCGCATCGGCACCATGCCGGTGGATGCCGTCGATCCGGAGCTGCGCATCACCTTCTCGGCCGGGGTGGCCGCATCCTTGCCGCTGGAACGGTTCGACGAGGCGATCCAGCGCGCCGACGAGGCCATGTACCGCGCCAAGGCGAGCGGGCGCAACTGTGTCATCGCGGCCTGACCGGTAGCGCACCGGCCGCCGACAACGACGTTAATTGTTACCAATTGTATGCACAGGCGCTGCTGCTGCCAGCTTGCCTCGACGACAACGCCGGCGCGCCGCCGGACACGGCTGGCCAGCTCTTCCCCAGCGAACCACCCTGCTCCCGTGCCACTTCCATAACTTTATTCTAATCAAAGAGTTATCGAACATCCCTGCATATTTCCGCCAGCGCGCCGCAGGCGTTGGCAAGTCGATATTGCCGTTCTTTCAATCGCCGATTTAGTGGCTTGCGGCAAGTTCATTCGGCCATTACCATGCCTGCCAGTGGCGATTCTCCGACCCGCCGTGCGACCCCAGCGCCGATTCGCGCTCCCTCTCCCGACCCTATTTGGAAAGCCACATGATGAAATTTCGTCTCGTTCAACGCTCCGACCAATCGTCCGCGGCGTCCTTGCGTCCGCTCGCCGCCGCAGCAGGCGCCGCCGTACTCGCGCTGCTGGTGGCGCTGCCGGCGGCCCAGGCCGCCGGCCAGGCCGACTTCAGCGACGGCGTGCACCAGTACGCGCGCGGCCGCATCCTGTTCGAGGCGCGCCCCGGCATGTCCGCCGACGACCTCGAAAAGATCCTGAAAGCCCACGGCGGCGGCAAGCGCCGCAAGCTCGGCCAGAGCAATATGCACGTCGTCGACCTGCCGGCCGGCGCCTCGGAAGTGGCCATGGTCGAGCGCCTGCGCCGCAATCCCGCCTTCAAATATGTCGAACTCGACCGCAAGGTGCAGGCCGCGCTGGCCGTCACCGACCCGTATGCGGGCAGCGAATGGCACCTCGGCAAGATCGGCGCCCCCACAGCCTGGGACACCACCCAGGGCGCCGGCGTCACCATCGCCATCCTCGATTCGGGCGTCGACGGCAGCCACCCCGACCTGGTGCCGAACCTGGTGCCGGGCTATAACTTCGCCAGCAACAACACCGACACCGCCGACGTCTGCGGCCACGGCACCGCCGTCGCCGGCTCGGCCGCCGCGCGCGGCAACAACGGCATCGGCGTCGCCGGCGTCGCCGGCCAGGCGCGCATCATGCCGATCCGCGTCGCCTCGAAAGACGCCAGCGGCAACTGCATGGCCTACACCAGCACCATCGCCAGCGGCATCACCTGGGCCGCCGACCACGGCGCGCGCATCGCCAACGTCAGCTACGGCCCGCTGGCCGGCAGCGCCACCGTGCAGAGCGCGGCGCAGTACATGAAGAGCAAGGGCGGCCTGGTGTTCGTCTCGGCCGGCAACAACGGCGTCGACGAAAACATCACGCCGTCGTCCACCCTGATCGCCGTCTCGGCCACCGATTCGACCGACGCCAAGGCCAGCTGGTCGAGCTACGGTACGTTCGTCTCGCTGGCTGCGCCCGGCGCCGGCATCTGGACCACGTCGCAAGGCGGTGCCTATGGCGGCTGGAACGGCACCTCGTTCGCCAGCCCGGTCGCCGCCGGCGTGGCGGCGCTGATGATGGCGGCCGCGCCCGCGCTCGACGGCGCCCAGATCGAGCAGGCGCTGTTCGCCTCGGCGGCGCCGCTCGGCGCGGCCGGGCGCGATCCGCTGTACGGCTACGGCCGCGTCGATGCGGCCGCCGGCGTGCGCGCCGTCCGCACCACGGTCCCGGTCGCCGACACCCAGGCGCCGGCCGCGGCGATCACGTCGCCGGCGGCCAGTTCCAGCGTCGGCGGCATCGTCACCGTGGCCGTCAACGCCACCGACAATGTCGGCGTCGAGCGCGTCGAACTGAAGGCCAACGGCACCGTCGTCGGCGTCGACGGCGCCAGCCCGTTCAGCTTTGCCTGGAACTCGGCCGGTGCGCCGAACGGCATGAGCACGCTGGTGGCGATCGCCTACGACAAGGCCGGCAACGCCGCCGCCTCGAGCCCGGTGTCGGTCAACGTCGCCAACGCGCTGCCGCCGCCGGCGCGCGACACCACGCCGCCGACCGTGCACATCGATAACCCGGTCACCGGCACCGTCAGCGGCGCCGTCGCCATCAGCACCTCGGCCAGCGACAACAGCGGCGCCGCCGCGCTGACGCAGACGATCTACATCGACAACGCCGCCGTCGCCACCGGCAAGGGCGCTACCCTGGCCTACACCTGGTTCACGCGCCGCTACAGCGCCGGCAAGCATGCGGTAAAGGTGCTGGCCCGCGACGCCGCCGGAAACTGGGCAAGCTCCACCGCGTACGTGACGGTCGCGCGCTAAGCAGGTCGTGCCTGGGGTCAGGGGCGACGGCCAGGCCGTCGCCTTTTTGTCGAATTATCAACTAGAATCGATTCTTTCCATAACTGGTTGAACTGCATGCCCGAGCTTGCCCACCCCGCCGGATTTACCATCGAATGCATCACCGCTTCCACATTCGATGTCTTCGCCGCTTACCTGAACGACCATCTTTCCGACAACGGCGAGCCGGGGAGTATTTACTTCCAGCCCCTGCCTCGCGCGGGGTCGGTCTTCTCCGCCGAGCGCGCCACGGCGTTTCGCGCCGCGCTCGATGTCCCGCTCGACGCGCACGGCTGGCGCCGGCTGTGGGGTGCCTTTACGCCCGAGCGCCGGTTGCTCGGCCATATCGACCTGCGCGCCTATCCGGAGCAGCCCGCGGCCCACCGATGCCTGCTCGGCATGGGCGTTGACCGCAGCGCCCGCAGGTTGGGCCTCGGGCGGCGCCTGATCGAACACGCCGAACGCTGGGCGCGCGAGGCCGCCGCCCTCGAGTGGATCGATCTGCAGGTATTGTCGGCGAACGCGCCGGCAATCGGCCTCTACCGGCGCGCCGGCTTTGCCGTCACCGGCGAGGTGGCGGACATGTTCCGGATCGATGGCCAGTCCTTCTCCTTCACCGGCATGAGCAAAAGGCTGGCGCCGGACGCTCATGGCGGCCAATTTTGCACAAAAATTGAGCAGCCCGATAAATAGGTCGTCCGTACTGGTACGCCGTCACCGCTAGTGATCGTTTTACCCACAGATTCTGTGGATAAAATTCAACAATGTCAAACTTGCTCAAAATATAAGCCTATTATCCGAACTGCCCGCGTCTGGTTCGCCCTTCTGTTCAAAAACTGGCTTGACGCAGATCAAACTTACTGTCGATTTCGGGCGACCTTATGCACTGGCACGGTGTCTACAGCAAGACAGGGTTCGGGCAACGTGGCAGCACATGAGGAGGAATGATGGATAACGCACTTGAAACGCCAGTCGGCACGATGAACATCATGGACGAGTCCGGTCACCGGCAGATGAATTGGAGCATGTCCAATGCGAAGGAGATCACAGCGGCACAAAAAACTTTCGACCGGTTGGTCAAACAGGGGTATGCGGCCTTCGGCTCGCCCGACAGCGTCGCCCCCAAGCAAACCATGACGGCCTTCGACCCGACCATGGAAGAAGTGGTCATGGTGCCGCGCATCGTCGGAGGCTGAAATTGTCCGGCGTGGAGCGGCTCAAGGCGCTGGGCGGCTGGTGCCGGGAGTGGTGGCAGGCCGCGCGGCGCACGCGCGAAAAGCTGCGCGAGGAAGCGATCCAGAAGAGCCGTGCCGAGCAGAGGGCGCTGTCCCTGCTGCTCGGCCTGCTCAACCATGAACAGCGCTACGAATTCCAGGCGCATGGCTACTTTCACGTCATTGGCGGCAGTACCGGCGAACGCTACCGCATCCGCGTCGATTCGGCGGTCAATATCGACGTCCTCGGCGACAACGGAACCGTCCGCTACCATCTGTGCGCTCGCCCCAACGGCAATATACCGATGTACGACGTCATGGCCGGTCAGTTGCTATATCTGCAAGACCGTGCCACCGAAGCGCGTTTCCTGGCCCAGGCGAACCGGCACGTGACACTGTCGTTTGCGGCGATGGGTCGTTGGCAGGAACGGTAAGCCGGCGGCGCCGGGCCCGCGGCCGTCCCGAATGGCCGTGGTGGCATGCGCCATTGAATTGATTGCTGTGGCAATAAGAACGCGTTCCTGCTATCAATCTTGGCTGCGCTCGCGCATACTAAGCGTTATTTCCCTATCAGCCGAAAAAAGCCAGTGCGTCTATCCACATTTATCCGCGAAAACATCGAGTCCATCTTGCAGGAGTGGGAGGATTTCGCCGTCACGCTGCAACCGCTGGAACAGGCCACGCAGAAAAAGCTGCGCGATCACGCCGAGCAAATGCTGCTGGTGATCTGCAAGGACCTCGATACCGACCAGTGCGAAGAAGACAGCATCGAAAAATCAAAGGGCAACGCGCCCGATGCCGCCGCCGACACCGCCGCCGAAGTGCATGCCGAAGACCGCGTGCAGTCCGGCTTCGACATCGAGGAATTGATGGCGGAATACCGGTCAGTGCGCTCGAGCGTGCTGCGCCTCTGGCAGCGCAAGGTGAAGCACGCCGACGAGCTGGCGGTGCAGGACATGCTGCGCTTTAACGAGGCGATCGACCAGGCGCTGACCGAATCGGTGGCGCGCTACTCCGAAATGATGCGCGATTCGCAGAACGTGTTCCTGGCCATCCTCGGCCACGACGTGCGCAATCCGCTCGGTTCGATCAGCATGGGCGCGCAGTTCCTGTTGCAGGACGCCGCGCTGCCGGAGAAATCGCTGGGCATCGCCAGCCGCATCCTGGACAGCACGCAACGCATCAACGAACTGGTGTCCGACCTGATCGACTTTTCGACGGGTAACCTCGGCAGCGGCATGCCGGTCAAGCCGTCGAGCATGGATTTCGGCGCCGAGGCGCGCAAGATCATCGACGAAGTGCGTGGTTTCCATCCCGAGTACAGGATCGAGCTCGAGCTCGAGGGCGACCTTGAGGTGACGTGGGACCGCTCGCGCATCAACCAGGCGCTGTCCAACCTGATCGGCAACGCCGTTCAGCACGGCGATAAAACCCATCCGGTCTGGGTGAACATCAAGGGCGGCGCCGACATCGTGCTGTCGGTGCAGAACATGGGCGCGCGCATCGAGCCGGCCAACCTGCGGGCGATGTTCGATCCGGCCAAGCGCTTTTCGATCCGCTCCGCGAGCGAACGCGGCAGCAGCGACCGCGACAACCTCGGCCTGGGCCTGTACATCACGCGCGAAATCGTCAGCGCCCACGGTGGCGAGATCCGGGTCAGCTCGACCGATACGGAAGGCACCATGTTCACCGTCACCCTCCCGCGCGACGCCACGCCCTCGGGCCAGGGCGGGGAAGAGGGTCAGACCCAGGCCTGACCCCGATTCCCGGTCGGCTTGGGCACTCCTGACGTCAAGCGCGGCGCCGCGCGAAGCCGGCTGCGGTCGGCTCCACTTCCGCCTCGGCGGCGGCGGCCTCGAAGGAATCGAGCCACAGCTTGCCGCGCTGCGTGATGGCGGGCGCCGCCCCGCCCCGCCCTGCGTCGATAAAGCCGCTCGCCACCAGCCACTTCTGCACCCCGGCCGCAATCCGCGCGCCGGCGCCGCTTTCGATTGCCTGCAGCGCCGCCAGGCAGGAATGGCGGAACAGCGTGCGTTCGCCGTTCTTGGTCAGCACCGTGGTGCCGCAAGGCCGGCGCGTGACGAGGTGGAAAGCAAACAAGCGCTGCGGCAGGTCGCCGTCGCGGTAGTGCGCTGCACCGGTCGCCTTGTCCGGATCGAGAGACTGCAACGCATTCATTTCATCGCTGCTCAATGTTGATTCCATTGCATCCTCCCTTGTTCTTCGGTACCCAATTCGCAGCACGCTGCGAACGCAGGTTGGGCTGTTGAGAGCGGAATAATAATGCGCACGAACGTCAATTTCAAGACGGCACCGCAGGATTTCCCGCTCCGGACTTTCGCAGGAGAATGGAGCAGTTCACCCCGGCAAAACGACCTTTCCGACGATAGGATTTCTCCTACACAACAGAGGCCCGAACGCTCACGGCAATCGGGTTGCAATATAGTTACGATAGCGCTTCGCTGTCGACGCGGCAGCTGCAATATTGCCTGGAGCATCAAAGATGGTCGAATCACCGAGAATGACTGAACACCACGGCGCCGCCGCTGCCTCATGCAGCGCACCACTGTCCGCTTGCGCGCAGGCGCTCGTCGCCCTCGGCAATGAGCTGCAGCGGATCAACTACCGCTTCGTCACCCCCACCCCCACGACGATCGCGCTGGTCAACGCCCGGCCCGGCAACGAGCGCGCCCGCAGCCTGGCCGACGTGTTCGGATGGAACCGCCCCTTCAACCCGGTCCTGATCCCCGAGGCGATCCTGGCCGCCATGCGCGAGGCCGGCGTCATCGAGGAAACCGAACACGGCGTGCGCAGCGCGATACGCGTGTCCTCGCTGGGCGACCAGCTCTATTTCCACTCTTCCTTCCCGACCGTCGCCCAGGATGCGGTCTTCTTCGGCCCCGACACGTATCGATTCGCGCGCCAGCTGCGCGCCTGCGTGCCGGCGCTGGCCGGGCGCATCAACCGCGCCGTCGACATCGGCTGCGGCGCCGGCGCCGGCGCCATCGAGCTGGCCAGGCTGTGCCCGACGGCGTCGGTGCACGCGGTCGACATCAACCCCGCCGCACTATCGATGACGCGCGTCAACGCCCTGCTGGCCGGCACCCCTGGCGTGCTGGCCGAATACAGCGACATGCTCGGCAGCGTGGACGGCACCTTCGACCTGGTCGTGTCCAATCCGCCCTACCTGGTCGACGCCGGCGAGCGCGCCTACCGTGACGGCGGCGGCGAGCTCGGCGCCGGCCTGTCGCTCGCTGTCGTCAATGCCGCCATCGCCCGCCTGGCGCCGGGCGGCACGCTGCTGCTCTACACCGCCTCGGCGATCGTCGACGGCGTCGACCATTTCCACGACGAGGTCGCCAGGCGCATGGAGCGCGCCGGCCTGGTCTGGTCCTACAGCGAGATCGATCCCGACATTTTCGGCGAGGAACTGGCCAACCCGGCCTACGCCGCCGCCGACCGCATCGCCGCGGTGTGGCTGATGGCCACCAAGCCGGCCTCGCACCGGGTCTACTGGTAATGGCGGCCGGCAACGGCCACCTCGTCATCATCGGCGGCGGCGAGGACCGCGTCGACGACAAGGAAGTGCTGACCCGCTTCATCGAACTGTGTGGCGGCGCCGGCAGCAGGATCGTCGTCATCAGCGCCGCCAGCCGCGTTCCCGAAAAGATGTGGCAGATCTACGACCAGGCCTTCGGCGACCTCGGCGTGGCCAGCCGGCGCCCGGTGCACATCGCCTCGCGCGCCGAGGCGAACGACGCCGCCACCGCCGGCATGGTAGCCGAAGCGGACGGCATCTTCATGACCGGCGGCGACCAGAAGCGCTTGCTGGCGATGATCGGCGGCAGCGAACTGGACGCCGCCATGCACCACGCGCTGTCGCGCGGCGCCTGCATCGGCGGCACCAGCGCAGGCGCCTCGGCGATGTCGGGCCACATGCTGGCCGACGGCACGGTCGAGCTGCAGCCCGAAAAGGGCGCCGTCAACCTCGGCGCCGGCCTCGGCTTTTTGCAGCGCGTCATCATCGACCAGCATTTTTCCGAACGGCACCGGCTGGCCCGCCTGCTGAGCGTGGTCGCGCAGAATCCCTACCTGCACGGTATCGGCATCGACGAGGACACCGCCCTCATCGTCGAGCGCGGCGTCGGCATCGAGGTCATCGGCCGCGGCACGGTGACGGTGGTGGACGGGCGCAACGTCGTCTCCAACGTCGCCGACATCCGCAACCGCAGCACGCCCGAACTGATCGACGTGCGCCTGCACCTGCTGCCGTCCGGCTCGCGCTACAGCATGGGGAAGGACGGCGCCGGGCCGCCGCCGGATGCATTCAGATATTTTCTAGACGTCATCACTCACAGGACTGCGCCACCATGAAGATCATCAAACAACGCTTCCTGCGCGGCCCCAACCTGTACACCGCCAGGCCATGCCTGCTCACCATCCTCGACCTCGAGGAACTCGACGGCGTCGCCTCCAGCAGCGTGCCCGGCTTTGTCGAGGCGCTGCTGGCGCTGATGCCGACGCTGGCCAATCACCGCTGCTCGGTCGGCCGCCCTGGCGGCTTCGTCACGCGCTTGCAAGACGGCACCTACATGGCGCACATCGTCGAACACGTCATGCTCGAACTGCAATGCCTGGCCGGCTCGCCCGCCGGTTTCGGCCGTACCCGCAAGGTCGCCGGCCAGCCCGGCCAGTTCCGCGTCGCCTGCGCCTACCAGCTCGAAACGGTGGCCCGGCTCGCCTTCAGCACAGCGGCCGACCTGGTGAGCGCGCTTGCGCGCAGCGAACCGTATGCGCTCGCGCAGCCGCTCGCGCTGCTGCGCGACACGGCGGCGCGGCGCACCGTCGGCACCAGCACCGCGGCGGTGCTCGACGCTGCGCGCCGCCGCGGCATCCCGTTCGTGCGCATTACCGAGGATGCCAACCTGTTCCAGCTCGGCTGGGGCAGCCGCCAGCAACGCCTGCAGGCAACCATGACTGGCGCCACCAGCAACATCGCCGTCCATGTCGCCAGCAACAAGCAGCTGACCAAGGCCTTGCTGGAGCAGTCCGGCATTCCCGTGCCCAGGGGCCAGAGCGTGACCACGGCGGCCGACGCGGTGCTGGCGGCGCGCCGGCTGCGCGGCGTCGTCACCGTCAAGCCGCTCGACGCCAACCAGGGCAAGGGCGTGACGACGACCTGCCGCACGCCGGAACAGGTGACGACCGCGTTCGCCCATGCCCGCAAGTTCAGCCGCAACGTCATCGTCGAGCAGTTCATCGAAGGCCATGACTACCGCGTGCTGGTCGCCGGCGGCAAGGTCGCGGCCGCATCATGGCGGCGCCCGCCCAGCGTCACCGGCGACGGCGTGCAGTCGGTCCGCGCGCTGGTGGCAGTTGAAAACAGCAATCCCGCGCGCGGCGCCGGCCACTCCAATATCCTGACGAAAATCACCCTCGACGAGCATGCCGCCATGCTGGTGCGCGAACAGGGCTTCGAGCTGGACGCGGTGCCGCCCGCCGGCCAGCTGGTGCAGTTGCGTGGCAACGCCAACCTGTCGACCGGCGGCACCGCCGAAGACGTGACCGACCTGCTGCCCGAGTGCACGCGAGCGCTGTGCGTGCGGGCGGCGCAGAAGATCGGCCTGGACGTCGCCGGCATCGACATCATCTGCCGCGACATCTCGCTGCCGCTGGCGCAGCAGCACGGCGGCATCATCGAAGTAA
Organism: Burkholderiales bacterium; assembly: GCA_038248405.1. Classification (GTDB taxonomy): domain Bacteria; phylum Pseudomonadota; class Gammaproteobacteria; order Burkholderiales; family Burkholderiaceae_D; genus JAFCUW01. The sequence continues at coordinate 56,623 of JBBRXM010000004.1, read as the reverse complement.
ACGCCGCTCCCGGAATCCGCATGCACCAGTATCCGAGCCGCGGCAAGGCGCGCGACGCCGGCGACGCCATCGTCGAGTCAATGTTCGGCGACAGCGACGGCCGCATCCCCGTCATTGCCGTCACCGGCACCAACGGCAAGACCACCACCACGTTGATGCTCTCGCACGGCGCGCGCCTGGCTGGCCACACTGTCGGCACCACCACCACCGAGGGCATCTTCATCAATGGCGCGAGCGTGGTCAAGGGCGACTGCTCCGGCTACTGGTCGGCGCGCAACGTCCTGAGCACGCCGGAGGTCGACATCGCCGTCCTCGAAACGGCGCGCGGCGGCATCCTCAAGCGCGGCCTGGGGTTCGACCGCTGCGACGTCGCCATCGTCCTCAATGTCACCGCCGACCACCTCGGCCTCGACGGCGTCGAGACCGTGGCCGACCTGGCGCGGGTGAAGGCGGTGGTGGCGCGTGCGGCGTCCAGGGCGGTGGTGCTCAACGCCGACGACCCGCACTGCCTGGCGATGGCGAAGATACGCCGCAAGGGCGCCGAGGTGCTGTATTTCTCCACCGACGCCGACAACCCGGCGCTGCTGCGCCATCTCGAAGTCGGCGGGCGCGGCGCCTACCTCGAAGACGGCGCGGTGATCCTGGCCGACGGCACCCGGCGCCACGCGCTGATCGACGCGGCGGCGATGCCGGTGTCGCTGGGCGGCCACGCCAGGTTCAACATCGCCAATGCGCTGGCGACGGCCGCCGGCATGCTCGCTGCAGGCTTCGGGATCGCCGACATCGCCGGCTGCCTGGCCACCTTCGTCTCGAACGGTCGCAACAATCCATTGCGGCTCAATAGTTTCGACGTGCGCGGCGTGCGGGTGATCGTGGACTACGCCCACAATCCGGCAGCGTACGCCGCATTGGGCGAAATGGGCCAGTCGATGGGAGCGCAGCGGGTGGTGGCGGTACTGACGGCGCCCGGCGACCGGCGCGAAGCGGACCTGCGCGAGATCGGCAGCACCTGCGCGCGCGCCTTCCACGCGCTGGTGGTGTACGAGTCGGACGGGCGCGGGCGGCCGCTTGGCGAAACGGCGCGCATCATCCTCGACGGCGCGCGGGCCGAGGACGGCGCCCACCACGAGCATCACTGCAAGCTCAACGCGCAGGAAGCGCTGCGCTTCGGGCTCGCCATGTGCCATGAGGGCGACGTGCTCATTTTTACGTGCGCCTCGAGCGTGTTCGAACTGGTCGAGGCACTGCGCAGCACCGACCCCGAGTCCGCCGCCCGCATTGCGGCCGAAGTGGCACCGGCGGCCGAGCCGCACCAGCGCCGCCTGGCCGACCGGCGCGGCGCCGGCGTGCACAACGCCGCCCCGTAAAGCTCAGTGCGCCCGTCGAAGTCGCACACTGGAAATGCAAATTAATATTTGACGTCGAGCGTTGCTTTGCACCTGTTCGGGAACGACCCTGGGCTGTGGCGTTTTAATGGTTACCCGGCGGCGCAGTCTGCGACGTCACCGCCCGCTCGCCCTCCTCGCCGTTGTTCGAGGCGCTCTGGCGCGGCGCCGAAGCGGTGCGCGGCGCCAGGCCCGGCGGCGTTGGCGTGCCCTGGCGATTGAAGCCGTATGCCGGCGTCGTTCCGCGCAAAGTGCCCGCGCGCGCCGCATTGCCGGTGCCTGCGCTGTGCTGCCCCGGCGCTGGCCGCGACATCGGCGACACCATTGCCGGCGGCGCCACTTCCTGCGGGCGCGACAGCCCCGTCGCCACCACGGTCACCCGCATCGCGTCGCCCAGCGAATCGTCGAACACGGCGCCGAACTTGATGATGGCGTCGTCGCCCGTCTGCGCGCAGATCACGTTCATCACCAGCTTGGTCTCGCGCAGTTTCAGCGTTTCTTCCGACGCGGCGATGTTGACCAGCAGGCCGCGCGCGGCGTGCAGGTTCGACCCGTCCAGCAGCGGACAGGAAATGGCTTCTTCGGCCGCCTTCACCGCGCGGTCCTCGCCGGAGTGTTCGGCCGACCCCATCATGGCCGTTCCGGTCTGGCGCATGACGGTGCGCACGTCTTCGAAGTCGACGTTGATCATGCCGGGCACGTTGATGATCTCGGCAATGCCGGACACCGCCTTGCTGAGCACCTCGTCGGCCGCGCGGAACGCCTGCTTTTGCGTGATGTCGTCGCCGAGCACCTCTTCGAGCCGGCTATTGAGGACGATGACGAGCGAGTCGACGCACTTGGCCAGCAGCGCGATGCCCTCCTCGGCCACGCGCATGCGGCGCGCGCCTTCGAATTCAAACGGTTTCGACACCACGCCGACGGTAAGGATGCCCATTTCGCGCGCCACTTCGGCCACGATCGGCGCCGCGCCGGTGCCGGTGCCGCCACCCATGCCGGCGGTGATGAACACCATGTTGGCGCCCTTGAGCGCGTCGGCGATGATGGTGCGCTCGCGAATGGCGCTCTCGCGGCCGACCACCGGATCGCTGCCGGCGCCCAGCCCGCTCTCGCCAAGCTGGATGCGTGTCGCCGCCCCCGTGTGCGACAGCGCCTGGGCGTCGGTGTTGGCGCAGATGAACTCGATGTCGGCCAGGCCGGATGTCGCCATGTGATTGACGGCGTTGCCGCCGGCGCCGCCGACGCCGATTACTTTGATCACGGTGTCGGGTTTTGCGAATGTTGGCTCGGACAAGGGATGCTCCTGATTAGTTGATTGGTGGCGGGCCACGTGCCGCAAAGCGGCCGCGGGCACTGTCGCCTGGGTTGCCACTGCGCGCGCAGGAGCGAAACGCTCGAAAAAACTGCGGTCATATGACATGCCAACAGACTACTTCCTCAAGGCCCGCACGCGAAAGGGCTTAATAAATTGATTCGCAACCATTTGTAAAAGCGCGTGCAATCGTGCGCGAAGAAGAGCTCGCCAGTACGCGGTATGATCGAATCTTATGAAAGCGATCACCATGACCCAGCCCTGGGCGACCTTGCTCGCGCTCGGCGCCAACCGCATCGAAACGCGCAGCTGGCCGACCAATTACCGCGGCCCGCTGGCGATCCACACGGCGATGGGGTTTCCGAAGTATGCGATGGAGCTGTGCAGGCAGTCGCCCTACGCCGAAGCGCTGGCCGCCGGCGGTTACGCCGATCCCGCGGACTTGCCGCGCGGCCAGATCATCAGCGTGGGGATGCTGGACGACCTGCTGCAATGCGACGAATCGACCGGGCGGTCGATCATTGAACAGTCGCGCGCCGGCCTGCTGCCGCCGGACGAACTGGCGTTCGGCGGTTTTTTCACCGGGCCGCTTCGGTTTCGTCATGCGCGACATGCGCATGCTGCCGACCCGATCCCGGCGCGCGGCATGCTGGGCCTGTGGAATGTGCCGGCCGAGCTGGCCGGGCGCATCCTGTCGCTGGCGGACGATCAGAAGTCGCCGACGTAATTTTCCGCCAGCGCGGTGGCCATCGCGCGCGAGCTGACGATGTTGTCCAGCTCCGCGCGCTGCATCTCGCGCTCGAACGGCGTCGCTTCGGCAAACGTATGCAGCAGGCTGGTCATCCGCCACGAGAAATACTCGGCGCGCCAGACGCGCTTCAGGGCATCGTGCGAATACGATTGCAGGCGCTGCTCGCTGCCCTGGCGGTAGAACTGCTCCAGCCCCTGGGCCAGCAGCCTGACGTCGCCGATCGCCAGGTTCATGCCCTTGGCGCCGGTCGGCGGCACGATGTGGGCGGCGTCGCCGGCCAGGAACAGCCGGCCCGACTGCATCGGCGTCGACACGAAACTGCGCATGCCGATGATGTTCTTCTGGAATATCTTGCCTTCGTTGAGCTTCCAGCCGTCGTTGTTCGCCAGCCGGCTGTGCAGCTCGCTCCAGATGCGGTCGTCCGACCAGTTGTCGACGTGGTCGGTCGGATCGCACTGGAAGTAGAGCCGCTGCACCGTCTGCGAGCGCGTGCTGACCAGCGCGAAGCCGCGCTCATGCTGGGCGTAGATCAGTTCGTCGGACGACGGCGCCGATTCGACCAGGATGCCGAACCAGCCGAACGGATAGATCCGCTGGAAGTCCTCGCGCTCGCCCACCGGCATCGCCGGGCGGCTGACGCCGTGGTAGCCGTCGGCCCCGATTACGAAGTCGGCCTCGATGGTGTGCGCCTCGCCCGCATGGGTAAAACGCACCGACGGCGTGCTGGTGGCGATATCGTGCACCGACACGTCGCTGACCTCGAACAGCAACTGGCCGTCGGCCGCGATGCGCGCCGCCACCAGGTCCTTGATCACTTCGTGCTGGGCGTAGACGGTGATCGCCTTGCCGGTCAGTTCCGTCAGGTCGATGCGGTGGCGCTGGCCGCCGAACGCCAGTTCGATGCCGTGGTGGAGCGCGCCTTCGGCCTTCATGCGCTCGCCCACGCCGGCCTCGGTCAGCAGGTCCATGGTGCCCTGTTCGAGGACGCCGGCACGGATGGTCGACTCGATCTCGGCGCGGCTGCGCGACTCCAGCACGATCGATTCGATGCCCTGCAGGTGCAGCAGGTGGGACAGCAGCAGGCCGGCCGGGCCGGCGCCGATAATGGCAACTTGGGTACGCATGGCAGGTCTCCGATTATTGATGGTATGCCCTCATGGTAGTGCCGGCGGCGCCGAATAAAAATGGATCAAAGCGGGAATAACTTGTACTATTTCGACATCCGCTCGCCCGAAGACGATCCGCCGCATGCCCCACACGCCCGCACGTAAAACGCCCGACGTACCGCAATTTGCGCTGTACGGCGAACAAATGCGCCCGGAAAACGGCGAATTCGTCCATGTGGAGCTGATCGAGACGCGCAGCAGCCAGCACGACTGGCACATTTCCGACCACACCCACCGCGGCCTGTTCCAGGTACTTTTCCTGTTGTCCGGCCATGTGCGCGCCAGCGTCGACGGCGCCCTGTGGGAGTGCGACGGCCCGGTCGCGATCACGATCCACCCGTCGGTGGTGCACGGCTTCGATTTCTCCGAGCAGGCGCAGGGCTACGTGCTCACGCTCGACCAGCAGGTGGTGCTGGCTGCCGCCGAAGGCGACGCCGGCGTGTTCTCGTCGCTGTTCGTGCAGCCGCTGGCGATCGACCTGGCCGGCGCGGCCCCGGCGCGCGCGCGCATCGAGGGCCTGCTGCAGAACCTGATCGCCGAGGCGTCGTGGCCGCACTACGGCTACACGCTGATGCTCGAATGGCTGGCACGCGCCGCGCTGATGCTGCTGGTGCGCGTGCACGCCGAACACCGGCTGGCCGACAGCGCCAGGCACGGCGACTTCGAACTGCTCAACCGCTTCCGCGCCGAGGTGGAGCGGCGCTATCGCCAGCAGTGGCTGGTGGGCCAGTACGCCGCGGCGCTGCGGGTGACGCCCACCCGGCTCAATCGCCTGTGCCTGAAACTGGCCGGCAAATCGGCCTTCGACATCGGCCAGGACCGCCTGATGCTGGAAGCCTGCCGCAAGCTGACTTACGCGCCAACCGGCATCGCCAGCATCGCCTATGAACTGGGCTTCCAGGACCCGGCTTACTTCAGCCGCCTTTTCAAAAAGCGCCTGGGCGTCACGCCCAAAGAGTTTCGCCAGCAGCCGGCGGGCATTGCCAGCCTTTCGAATTCTCAGTAGAAGCTAGATGTTTGCAATGAGGCGGTAGCGCACGCCGTAGCCGCTTTTAAGTGAAAGGATTACAGTGTTCCTTGATGGGTGGTTGAAACTCAGCATTTTCGGGCCAATTATTCTGCTTATTCTCTTGCTTGGCGGGGTAGTGTATGCGGTCGCGTTGTTTCGTGCTGTCGCGTCCTGTCGCAGGCTATTGCGCGAAGGCGAGTTAGAACTATTCTGGCTCACGACGTTTCTGGTGATATTGTTGACTGTGCCCATTGCAGCACTGATCTTTAGTTGACCGCTTTGGGGCGATAGCGGCCCTACGGTACCGAGTCATTTTCTTCGTGAGCCCTCTATGCGCGCCTCCCGACGTACCTCGGAACATTAGACGCATCGTATCCGACAACGTTGCGCGCCTCCGCACAGGCCTTACAGCAGCGCCCCCAACTCCAGCTGGATCTTCAGCAGCGCCGGCAGGTAGCGCTCGACCATGCCGGCGGCCGGCACGCGGCCCGCATGCACACTGATGTTCATCGACGCCACCGTCTCGCCGCGGAAATTCCGCAACGGCACCGCCAGGGTGCGCAGTCCCAGTTCCAGCTCCTGGTCCACCAGCGAGTAACCCTGCACGCGCGCGCGGCCGATCTCGAGCGCCAGCCTTTCCTTGTTGACGATGGTGTACTCGGTCATCTGTTCGGGCTGGGCACGTTCAAGGAAACGGTCGATCTCCTCCTGCGGCAGGCTCGCCAGCAGCACGCGCCCGTTGGCGGTGCAGTAAGCCGGTACGCGCGTGCCCGGCTGCAGTGTCGACGACACCAGACGGCCGGCGCTGACCGCCGCCACGCATACCAGCTGGTCATGGTCGAGCACGCCGGCGGACGCGGCCTCCTCGAGCGAATACGCCAGCCGGTACAGCAGCGGCTGCACGATGCGCGGCAGGCGCGCCGAATGCAGGTAGGACTGGCCGAGGCGCAGCACCGCCGGGGTCAGCGAAAAGAGCTTGTTCTCGTGCCGCATGTAACCCAGGTGCGTGAGCGTGATCAGGTAGCGCCGCGCCGCTGCCCGCGTCAGGCCGGTGCGCACTGCCACTTCGGCGATCGTCAGGCGCGAACGCTCCTGGTCGAAGGCTTCGATCACCTGCAAGCCCTTCTCCAGGCCGGCGATCAGGTCGCGCTTGGCCGGCACCTCGTTTTGCTCGTCTTCGTCGCCCATGATGATGAATTCCCCTAATTTGTGCGATTGTCGCACAATATGGGCGAATTGCGCATGGAGCGTGCACGCCGCCGCTTGTAACGGGAACAAGGTTTTAATACGATGCTAGTCATACAGCCCCGCTGCGGGGCGACCTCACCCCACAGGAGAGCTGCCTTGAAATTCGATGCCGTCGAGCCGGGCGTGTACCCGGAACTGATCTACCCGCCATACAAATCCACCGTCAAGCGCGGCCCGGCCCAGCCGATGCTGCGCGTTGAAGTCCCGCGTCCGGTCAGCGCCAACGTCACGCCGTCGCCGCGCATCATCCTGGCGGGCGATATGGACCTGACCGCGGTCGGCAATGGCGAGCCGCTCGGCGAAAAAATCGTCGTCACCGGCCGCGTGCTCGACGAAGGCGGCAAGCCGGTGCGCAATTCGCTGCTGGAAGTGTGGCAGTGCAACGCGGCCGGGCGCTACCGCCACAAGCGCGACCAGCACCACGCGCCGCTCGACCCTAATTTCAACGGCTGGGGCAAGATGCTCACCGACGACGACGGCCGCTACCGCTTCGTCACCATCAAACCGGGCCCTTACCCGTGGGGCAACCACGACAAGGCGTGGCGCCCGGCGCACATCCACTTTTCGATGTTCGGCTCGGTCTATGCGCAGCGCCTGGTCACGCAGATGTATTTTCCGAGCGACCCGCTGTTCGACTACGACCCGATCTTCCAGAGCATCCCGGACCTCGCCGCGCGCCAGCGCCTGATCGCGCGCTTCAGCCTCGAGCAAACCGTCGGCGCCGAAATGCTCGGCTACGAATTCGACATCGTGCTGCGCGGCCGCGACGCCACGCCGATGGGCATCTAAGGAGAACACCATGAGCAAAATCACGACATCGCAAACCATCGGTCCGTTCTCCCACGAAGCCTGGCAGTGGGCCGCCGACCTCACGGCCGCAGATACCGCCGGCGGCGCCATCACCGTCCGCGGCGTCATCTACGATGGCGACGGCGCGCCGATCAACGACGCCCAGATCGAGGCGTGGCTGCCGCAGGCGGCCGACAGCGAATCGTCCAACGCGATGCCCGGCTTTCGCCGCATCCCCAGCGGCGAGGACGGCGGCTTCGTGCTGCACGCGCCGCTCGCCGCCGCGCCGGGCGAGCCGCTGATGTACGTCACCGTGTTCGCGCGCGGCCTCGTCAAGCACCAGTTCACCGCCGTCTTCCTCGAAGACGACAGCGCGCTGGAGCAGTCGTCGCTGCTGAACCAGGTGCCGGCCGCGCGCCGCGCTACACTGGTGGCGCGCAAGGAAGCGGACGGCCAGTATCGCTGGGACATCTGGATGCAGACCGACAAAGAGACGGTGTTCTTCGACTACGCATAACACCAGGGAGCCTTAGTGAGTGTATCGATCTTCGACAGTTTCCTGACGACGCCCGAGATGATCGCCGTGTTCGACGACGCGGCCATCGTGCAGGGCATGTTCAGCTTCGAGCAGGCGCTGTCGCAGGCGCAGGCCGACGAAGGCCTGCTGCCGGCAGCCGCCGCGCGCGCCATCGGCGCCGTCTGCAATGCGCAGCTCTACGACATCGGCGCCATCGTCACCGCCGGCCGGCGCGCCGGCAGCCTGGCCATCCCGCTGGTCAAAGAGCTGACCAAGACGGTGGCGCTGTACGACGCCGGCGCCGCCACCCATGTCCACTGGGGCAGCACCAGCCAGGACGTCATCGACACGGCGATGGTGCTGGCCACGCGCGACGCGCTGCAGCTGCTCGACGAAGGCCTGGTCAGACTCAATGGCCATCTGTTCGAGCTCGCCGAGCGCCACCTGGCCACGCCGGTGCTGGCGCGCACGCTGATGCAACCGGCGCAGGTGACCAGCTTCGGCTTCAAGCTGGCCGGCTGGCTGGCGCCGCTGGTGCGCGCGCGCGCCAGGCTGCGCGAATGCGCCGAGCGCGCGCTGCAGTTGCAGCTGGGCGGCGCCGTCGGCACGCTGGCGGTGATGGGCGAGCAAGGCCCGGCCGTCGCCGCGCGCGTTGCCGGCGCGCTGGGCCTGAAGGTGGCCGACGCTGCCTGGCACACGCAACGCGACGAGTGGGTCCGCCTCGGCCTCGAAGTGGCGGTGCTGACGGGCAGCCTGGGCAAGATCGCCACCGATTTGAGCCTGATGGCGCAGGGAGAAATCGCCGAACTGGCCGAACCCTCGGGCGATGGCCGCGGCGGCTCGTCGGCGATGCCGCACAAGCGCAACCCGGTGTCGTCGATGATCGCGCTGGCCGCCGCCACCCGCACGCCGCACCACGCCGGCGCCCTGCTCTCGAGCATGGGCCAGCAGCACGAGCGGGGCCTGGGCAACTGGCAGGCGGAGTTGGCCGAATGGCCGGCCCTGTTCCTCGGCGCGCACGGCGCCTTGAGCGCGCTGGGCGACGCCTTTGCCGCGCTGTCGGTCGACCCGGCGCGCATGTTGAAGAACATCGATGCGCTGCACGGACTGGTGTTCGCGGAAGCCGCATCGATCTACCTGGCCGCCACCATCGGCCGTCCGGCCGCGCACGCGCTGCTGGAAAAGCTCACCGGGCAAGTGGTGGCGACCGGCCGCCCGCTGGCCGACGTCGCACTCGACGCAGTGAAAGCCGACAAAGCGCTGCGCGCCCAGGTCGACCCGGCCCACCTGGCGTCGCTGTTCGACCCGGTGGCCGCGACCGCGCCGGCGCAGCGCCTCGCCGTGCGCCAGCTGCAGGGCCTGCGCGCCCAGCTCGACTCCTCCAACTCTTCTTATAAGTGATGCCCGCATGAGCTACGATCCCTTCGACCATGAATTCGCCCGCGGCATGCACAACCGCCGCGCCGTGCTGGGCGACGCCTGGGTCGACCGTTCGATTGCGAACGCGAACACCTTCACCGCCGAATTCCAGGACATGATCACGCGTAATGCGTGGAACGACATCTGGGGCCGCCCGGGGCTCGACCACAAGACGCGCCGCACCATCGTGCTGGCGATCACCACGGCGCTCGGCTGCTGGGAAGAATTCGAACTGCACATCCGCGCCGCGCTGCTGGCCGGCGACAACGGCGGCCTCTCGCCGGACGACATCAAGGAAGTGCTGATGCAGTCGGCGATCTACGCCGGCGTCCCCGCGGCCAACACCGCCTTCAGCCACGCGCAGAAGATCCTGCGCGAACTCGCGCCGCAGATCGGCTACGCGCTCGAGCCGATGCCGCCGGCGGCCGCCTGCCATCCCGGCATCGGCCATGAAGGCCGCACCGGCAGCATCCCGGCGCTTCACTACAGCGTGCGCGCGCCGCGCAGCGGCAAGGCGCCGCGCCACACGGTGGTGCTGAGCCACGCGCTCGGGTGCGACCTGACGATGTGGGATGCGCTCGCCAACGAGCTGGCCGCCGATTGCCGCGTCATCGCCTACGACCACCGCGGGCACGGCAGCTCGGACACGCTGCCAGGCCTGGCCAGCATGGCCGAACTGGCCGACGACGCCGCGCGCCTGCTGCGCGAACTCGATTCGGGGCCGGTGGTGTGGGTGGGCCTGTCGATGGGCGGCATGGTAGGCCAGGAGCTGGCGCTGCGCCATCCGTCGCTGGTGCGCGCGCTGGTGCTGGCCAACACCACCTCGGGCTATCCCGACACGGTGCGTCCGGTGTGGGACGAGCGCATCGCCACTGTTCGCGAGCGCGGCATCGAGGCGGTGGCGGACGCGGTGATGGGGCGCTACTTCCACGACGCCTTCCGCGCCGAGCACGCGCCGATCGTCGCCCGTTTTCGCGAGCGGCTGGTGACGACCGATGCGCCGGGCTATGTCGCCTGCTGCGGCGCGGTGCGCGACATCGACACCGCCGCCCGCCTTGGCGCCATCGCGGTACCGACGCTGGTGATCGTGGGCGACCTCGACCAGGGCACGCCGGTGTCGATGGCGCAAAAGCTCGCCGAGGGCATTCCCGGCGCGCAGCTGACAGTGCTGGCCGGCGCCTCTCACCTGAGCGCGATCGAGCAGCCTGCGGCTTTCGCCACGGCAGTCGCCGGCTTCCTGGCAACCATCTGAATCCTGACCCCGGCACCGCCCTACCACAGCACCGTCTTCCTCGCGAAAGCGGGGAACCATACTGAGCGCGCTGCGCGAGGACGACGGTTTCAAGTGTAGCGGCGGTATGCGATGCCGAGGGGTCAGACCCCGGTTCTTCCGTCAGGGGTCTGACCCCGGTGCCGCTAACGTAAAAAAGCCGCAACTCCTGCGCGGGCAGAAATGGCGGCTCTCGGCGGAACTACAAATCCTTACGCGCCCGGATCGCGCACCTTCTCGATGGTGTCGAATTCGACGTTATACATCGCGCCATTGACCATCTCACCCTTGCGGATGTAGACGTTCTGGATCATGTCGCGGCTGGCCGGGTCGATCGACACCGGGCCGCGCACGCTGGTCCACGCCATGCCCTTCATTGCCGCCAGCAGCTTTTCGCCGTCGCTGTCGCCGTGGGTCTTGGCCAGCGCCAGGTACAGCAGCTGCATGCCGTCGTAGGCGCCGACCGAGTGGAAGTTCGGCCGCATGCCCTTGTTCGCCTTCATGAACGCGTCGACGTAGGCCTTGTTCTCCGGCGACGGGTGCGCCGCAGAATAGTGGTGGCTGCTGATCACGCCGTTGGCGGCGCTGCCGATACTGGTCAACAGGTCGTCATCGAGCACGTCGCCGGTGCAGATCAGGCGAATGCCCGCTGCCGCCAGGCCGCGGTCGGTGAACTGCTTGAGCACCGCGGCGCCCTCGCCCGACGGCACGAACACGAACAGCGCATCGGGCTTGGCATCCTTCACGCGCGCCAGGAACGGCGCGTAGTCGGGATTGCGCAGCGGCGCGCGCAGCGATTCGACCACCTTGCCGCCGCCGGCGGTGAAGCGACTGACGAATACCTTCTCGGCATCGAGGCCGGGGCCGTAGTCGCTGACAAACGTGGCGACCGTCTTGATCTTGTTCCTGGCGGCCCAGTCGGCCAGCGGCGCCGTAATCTGCGGCACCGTAAAGCCGGTACGCACGATGAACGGCGAGCGCTGCGGAATGACCGAGGTGGCGGCCGCCATCACGATCATCGGCACCTTCGCCTGCGTGGCGACCGGCGCGGCGGCAAACGCCAGCGGCGTCAGGCCGAAGCCGGCCAGCACTTCCACCTTGTCGCGCGAGACCAGTTCCTGCGCCAGGCGCTTGGTCACGTCGGGCGCGAGGCCGCCGTCGTCCTTGAGGATGATTTCGATCTGGCGGCCGGCCACGGTGGCGCCGTGCTGCTGGATGTAGAGCTTGACGGCGGCTTCGATCTGGCGGCCGGTCGAGGCGAACGGGCCCGACATCGGCACGATCAGGCCGACCTTCAGCGGCCCGCTGGTGGCGCCGAACGCGAGCGACGGCAGCAGGCCGGCCGACAGCGCGGCGGTTGCCGTGCCCAGGAGCAGGTGGCGGCGGTGGGTGTTGATTGGTTCGGTCATCTTGTCTCCGTTATCGTTATTAAAAGGCCTGCAACAGGCCGGGTGCTACAAGTGAAGCGGGTCTAGGCCACCGACACCAGGCGGTCGAGCTTTTCGCCATCGGCCAGCAGACTGGCGCTGTCCGAGTCGTGCACGATGCGGCCGCGGTCGAGCACGATGGCGCGTGCGGTCAGCGACAGCGCCAGGCGCGCATGCTGCTCCACCACGATCACGGACAGGCCTTCATCCTTGACCAGCCGGCGCACTATCCGCACCAGGTCCTGCACGATGATCGGCGCCAGGCCTTCCATCGGCTCGTCGAGCAGCAGGATGCGCGGATTGGTCATCAGGGCGCGCGCAATGGCCAGCATCTGCTGCTCGCCGCCGGAGAGCTGGTTGCCCATGTTCTGGCGCCGCTCCAGCAGACGCGGGAAAATCTCGTAGACCTTCCGCAGGTTCCAGGGGCCGGGCCGCGCCACCACCGTCAGGTGCTCTTCCACCGTCAGCGACGGAAACATGTGGCGCTCCTGCGGCACCCAGCCGATGCCGGCGCGCGAACGCTGCCAGGTGCCGACCCTGGCGATGTCGGCGCCGTCCCAGCGGATCGATCCCTTGTGCAGCCGCGTCAATCCCATCAGCGTCACCAGCAGGCTGGTCTTGCCGACCCCGTTGCGGCCCAGCAGGGCCAGGCTGTCGCCCTCGTTCAGCGCGAACGACACGTCTTCCAGTACGATCGATTCGCCATAGCCGGCGCTGACCTTGTCCAATGCCAGCAGCTCACGCATGTTCGGCCTCCCCCAGATAAACTTCCTTCACGCGCGGATCGGCGGCGATTTCGGCCGGCGTACCTTCGGTCAGCACCTTGCCGCCTACCATCACCGTGATGCGGTCGGCAAAGCGGAACACCAGTCCCATGTCGTGTTCGATGAAGACCACCGTGACGTCGCGCGGCAGCTGCGAGATGACCTCGAACAGCTCGCGGCTCTCGGCCGACGGAATGCCGGCGGCCGGTTCGTCAAGCAGCAGGATGGTCGGCCTGGTGGCCAGCGCCAGCGCGATCTCCACCAGCCGCTGCTTCCCGTACGCCATGCTGCGGGTGATGGTGTTCGCCTCGGGCGTGAGCTTGAGCGACGCCAGCAGCGCCATCGCTTCGTCGACCACGTCCTTGTGGCTGGCCACCGTCTTGTACCAGACCGACTGCAGCCCGCGCCGCTCGCTGATGGCCAGCACCACCGATTCGAGCACCGTCATGCCGGCGAACAGGGTGTTGATCTGGAAGGTGCGCGTCATGCCGAGCTTGACGCGCTGGTGCTGCGCCAGGCCGGTGATGTCGGTGTCGCCCAGCCACACCTTGCCGCCGGTGGGCGCGAAGGCGCCCGTGAGCAGGTTGATGAAGGTGGTCTTGCCGGCGCCATTGGGGCCGATCAGCGCGTGGCGCGCGCCCGGCTGGAACGTCAACGTGACGTCGCTGTTGGCGGCAAAACCGCCCCAGCTTTTCGACAGCCCTTCGGTACGAAGTGTCTGGGTGCTCATGCTTTCTCCTTGACGAACAGCGCCTTGAGGCGATCGAGGCCGCCCAATACGCCGCCGCGCGCGAACAGCACGATCAGCACCAGCAAGAGACCGATATAGAACTGCCAGTAGGCCGGGTTGAGACCAGAGATGTAATCCTGCGCCACCATGAAGACGGCAGCGCCGATCAGCGCGCCGTACAGGCGCCCGGTGCCGCCCAACACGAGGATGATCATCAGTTCCGCCGAACGGGGAAAACTGAGCATGTCCAGGCCCACGAACTGCGTGGTCTGCGCCAGCAGCGCGCCGGCGACGCCGGCCACGGCGGCGCCGATGGTAAATGCCGCGCCGAGGCGCTTGTTGACGCCGACGCCGATCGCCGGCATGCGCGCGCCGCCCTCGCGGATGCCGATCAGCGAGAGGCCGAATGGCGACTGCACCAGGCGGCGGATCACCACGAACAGCAGGAACAGCACGACGAAGCTGTAGACGTAGGCGGTCTTGCCGTTCAGGTCGAACTCGAACACGCCGAGCAGCTTGCCGACCACCATGCCGGACAGGCCATCGACGCCGCCGGTGATGAAGGCGGCCTTGTTGGCAGCTTCGAATAGCATCAGGCCGATGCCGAGCGTGACCATCAGGCGCGTCAGGTCATGCCCACGCACCACCAGGAAGCTGGTGAGGTAGCCGAACAGGCCTGCCGTCACCGCCGCCGCCAGCAAGCCCAGCAGCGGGTCGCCCCAGCCGTGCACCGCCAGCAGGCCCGCGGTATAGGCGCCCAGGCCGAAGAAGGCGGCGTGGCCGAGCGAGACGATGCCGGCGTAACCGAGGATCAGGTCGAGCGAGAGCGCGAACAGGCCCACGATCATGATCTGGGAGATCAATACCAGGTAGCCGGGGAAGGCGAAATAGGCGGCTACCGGCAGCAGCCAGAAGACGATTTCGAGCGGCGACCAGCGGCCGTTGGCCAGCTTGGGCAGCGGCGCCGCCGGCGGCGTGGCGACGCGCGGAGCAGCCACCGGTACTTCGTTCACGGCGCTCATGCTTTTCTCCGGATCAGGCCAGCGGGGAATGCGATCAGCAGCACGACCATCAGGCCGTAGATGACGAAGGCGCCAACTTGCGGCACATAGTATTTGCCGGCGACGTCGAACACGCCGAGGATGATGGCCGCCAGCAGCGGGCCCTTGATGGTGCCGGCGCCGCCGACTGCGACCACCAGCAGGAAGTAGACCATGTACTTGACCGGAAAGGTCGGGTCGAGGCCGAGGACGTCGATGCCGAGGGCTCCGCCCAGGCCGGCCAGGCCCGAGCCGAGCGCAAACGTCAGGCTGAACACGCGGCTGACGTTGATGCCCAGCCCCGCGGCGGCGACCTGGTTGTCGACCGAGGCGCGGATCTGGGCGCCGAAGCGGGTGCGCTCGATCAACAGGCCCAGCGCGATCGTCACCAGCACCACCACCCCGATCAGGAACAGGCGGTAGGCGCCGACGTCCATGCCGAGCAGCGGGACCTGGCCGCGCAGCCAGTCGGGCAGCACCACCGGTTGCTGGGTGGGGCCGAAGAAGAAGGTGGCGCCGGCCACCGACATGAAGGTCAGGCCGATCGAGAACAGCACCTGGTCGAGGTGGCTGGCCTTGTACAGGCGGCGGTACAACACCCGCTCGAGCACGAAGCCGACCAGCGCGGCAGCGATGAAGGCCAGCGGCAGCGTAGCGAGGAACGGCACGCCCAGGCGCGCGAGCAGCATCACGCTGACGTAGCCGCCGAGCATGGCGAACGCGCCGTGCGCCAGGTTGATGAAGTTCATCATGCCCATGGTGACCGACAGGCCCACGCTGATGAGGAAAAGCAGGCTGCCGTAAGCGATGCCGTCGAACAGGACGCCGATCAGGTTACCTAACATGGCCGGGCCCTTCGCTTGCGGGCGGTGCGCGTGGTGGATGTCATGACTGTCTCCTTCTTATATGTTTTATGCTGCCCGCCAGCGGCGGATCAGACGCGTTCGATGACCAGCGCGATGCCCTGGCCGACGCCGATGCACATGGTGCACAGGGCGTAGCGTCCGCCGGTGCGGTGCAGTTGGTACATGGCGGTGGTGACCAGGCGCGCGCCGCTCATCCCCAGCGGGTGGCCGAGCGCAATGGCGCCGCCGTTAGGGTTGACGCGGGCGTCGTCGTCGCGCAGGCCGAGCATGCGCGTCACGGCCAGGCCTTGCGCGGCAAACGCTTCGTTCAGTTCGATCACGTCCATCTGGTCGATCGTCATTCCCAGCTGCGCCAGCAGCTTCTGCGACGCCGGCGCCGGGCCGATGCCCATCACGCGCGGCGCCACGCCGGCGGTGGCCATGCCGACGATGCGCGCGCGCGGCGTCAGGCCGTGGCGCTCGGCCGCGGCGGCGCTGGCCAGCAGCAAGGCGCAGGCGCCGTCGTTGACGCCCGATGCATTGGCGGCGGTGACGCTGCCGTCGGGGCGCACCACGCCCTTGAGCTTGGCGAGGGTGGCGAGGTCGGACAGGCGCGGGTGCTCGTCGTGTTCGAACACGATCGGGTCGCCCTTCTTCTGCGCCAGCTGCACGGCGACGATTTCCTGCGCCAGGATGCCGTCCTGCTGCGCGCGCGCCGCCTTGGTCTGGCTGTTGAAGGCAAACAGGTCCTGGTCGGCGCGGCTGACGCCATAGTCGTCGGCGACGTTTTCGGCCGTCTCCGGCATCGAGTCGGTGCCGTACATTTTTTTCATCAGGGGATTGACGAAGCGCCAGCCGATGGTGGTGTCGTAGATGCCGGCCTGGCGCGAGAATGCCGAGTCGGCCTTGCCCATGACGAAAGGCGCGCGCGTCATCGATTCGACGCCGCCGGCGATCATCAGGGAGCAGTCACCGGAGCGGATCGCGCGCGCGGCCGAGCCGACGGCGTCCATGCCGGAGCCGCACAGGCGGTTGATGGTGGAACCTGGCACCACCTCGGGCAGGCCGGCCAGCAGCAGCGACATGCGGGCGACGTTGCGGTTGTCTTCGCCGGCCTGGTTGGCGCAGCCGTAGATGACGTCGTCGATGGCGCTCCAGTCGACGCCGGGATTGCGGCGCATCAGTTCGCGCAGCGGCAGCGCGCCCAGGTCGTCGGCGCGGACGTCCTTCAGCGCGCCGCCGTAGCGGCCGATCGGTGTGCGGATGGCGTCGCAGATAAAAGCTTCGTTCATGGTTGTGCTCCTGGTTGGATCAGCGGCGCACCGGTGCGCGCCTGCAGTTCATTGAAATCGAGGCCCTCGGCCATCTCGCGCACCACCAGCCCGGCCGGCGTGACGTCGAGCACGGCCAGGTCGGTATAGATGCGGTTGACGCAGGCGACGGCGGTGAGCGGATAGGTGCATTGGGCGACGACCTTGCTCTCGCCCGACTTGGTCTGGTGCTCCATCATGACGAACACCTGGCGAGCGCCGAGCGCGAGGTCCATGGCGCCGCCGACGGCGGGAATGGCGTCGGGCGCGCCGGTGTGCCAGTTGGCCAGGTCGCCGCCGGCGGAAACCTGGAAGGCGCCCAGTACGCAGATGTCGAGGTGGCCGCCGCGCATCATCGCGAAGGCGTCGGCGTGGTGGAAGTAGGCGCCGCCGGTCAGCAGCGTCACCGGCTGCTTGCCGGCGTTGATCAGGTCTTCGTCTTCCTCGCCCGGCTTCGGCGCCGGGCCCATGCCGAGCAGGCCGTTTTCGCTATGCAGGAAGATCTCGCGGTCGGCCGGCAGGTAGTTCGCGACCTTGGTCGGCAGGCCGATGCCGAGGTTGACGTAGGCACCCTCGGGGATGTCCTGGGCCACGCGGGCGGCCATCTGGTCACGCGTAAAATTTTTGATCACACAGCCTCCCGGACGACGCGTTGGACGAAGATGCCGGGAGTGACGATCACTTCCGGGTCGAGTTCGCCGAGCTGCACGATCTCGTGCACCTGGGCGATGGTGGTCTTGGCGGCGGCGGCCATGATGGGGCCGAAATTGCGCGCCGTCTTGCGGTACACCAGGTTGCCCCAGCGGTCGCCGCGGTGCGCCTTGATCAGCGCATAGTCGGCGTGGATGGGCGACTCGAACACGTAGTGGCGGCCGTCGATGAGGCGCGTTTCCTTGCCCTCGGCGAGCAGCGTGCCGTAGCCGGTGGGGGTGAAGAAGCCGCCGATGCCGGCGCCGGCGGCGCGGATGCGCTCGGCCAGGTTGCCTTGCGGGGTCAGTTCCAGCTCGATCTCGCCGGCGCGGTACAGGGCGTCGAACACGTAGGAGTCGGCCTGGCGCGGGAACGAGCAGATGATCTTGCGCACCCGCCTGGCCTTGAGCAGCGCGGCCAGGCCGGTCTCGCCATTGCCGGCATTGTTGTTGACGATGGTCAGTTCGCGCGCGCCCTGCGCGATGAGGGCGTCGATCAGCGCGGAGGGCATGCCGGCATTGCCGAAGCCGCCGATCATGACGGTGGCGCCATCCGGAACGTCGGCCACGGCGCGCTCCAGCGATTCAAAAGTTTTGTCGATCACGATGTCGTCTCTTCGGTGAAGTGTTCGCTTGTCAACCGCGTTAAAATGTTCGATAATCGAACTAATGTTTTACTACCGCACAAACAAAGTGTAGCTAACCGAACCCGCCGCGGTCAAGCGAAACATGCGAAGAACACAAACGGCGGCCACCGAAATACAATCACGTGCGCCTGGCGCCATGCAGGCTGCGTTACCTATTCCACCATGCCAAAATCCGACACCACATCGACACCTGCCCCGGCGCCTGAGGGCGAACCGGCCGAGCGCACCATTGCCGAAGAAATCGATGCGCTCACCGATCCGAGCTTCATGACGTCGCTGGCGCGCGGCCTGGCGGTATTGCGCGCGTTCGGCGATTCGCGGCGCGCGCTGACGATTGCCCAGATCAGCCAGAAAACCGGCATCCCGCGGGCCGCGGTGCGGCGCTGCCTGCATACGCTCAAGCAGCTCGGCTACGCCGACGCCGAGATGAACAACTTCTCGCTGCGGCCGAAAGTGCTTACGCTCGGCTATTCCTACCTGTCGTCGACGCCGCTGGCGGTGTCCTCGCAGCCCTTCCTCGACAGCGTCAGCCGCGCCCTCAAGGAGTCCTGTTCGCTGGCGGTGCTGGACGAAAACGAAGTGCTCTACATTGCCCGCTCGGCGACGTCGCGCGTGATGTCGGTGGCGCTCAATGCGGGCAGCCGGCTGCCGGCCTACTGCACCTCGCTGGGGCGGGTAATGCTGGCGCAGCTCGAGCCTGAGGAACTGGACGCCTACTTCGCCCGCACCAAGCTGCGCGCGATGACCGAGCGCACGGTGGTGTCGCAAAAACGGTTGCGCGAGATCCTCGCCGAAGTGCGCCAGGCCGGCTACGCCGTCAACGACGAAGAGCTCGAACTGGGGCTGCGCTCGATCGCGGTACCGGTGCGCGGCGCCTCCGGCCGGGTGCTGGCCGCGCTCAACGTCGGCGCGCAGGCCTCGCGCGTGAGCACCGCGCAGATGGAACAGCAATTCCTGCCGGTGCTGCAGCGCGGCGCCCAGGAGCTGTCGGTGCTGCTGCCCTAAAAGAGCGACCACGATCCGGCGGCTACGTTGCCGCAAATATTCCAAAACCGGGTCTGCCCCCGGTTTTGGAAGAACGTAAAAAAAAAGGCGGCCGAGGCCGCCTTTTTGCTGACAGTGGAACCGATCAGAAGATGTGGCGCAGGCCGGCCATGATGCCGTTCTGGGTCAGGCCGGCGCCGACGGTGCCGCCGGCATCGATGGCGACCGCGGAGGTGCCCTTGTTCTTCATCTGGCCGATCGTGCTGTACACGGCGGTGCGCTTGGACAGGTTGTAGGTCAGGCGCGCGGCGATGAAGTTGACGTCGTTGGCACTGTTCTTGGTGTCGCGGCGCGCGATTTGCGCGTCGAGCACCAGCACCGGCGTGAACGGATGGCTCACGCCGAGGTAGTACAGGTCCGAGTCGAGCGGGCCGGTGGAGGCGCGCAACTTGCGGTCGATGACGCCGGCGCCGATCTTGGTGGGGCCGATCATCGCGTAACCTTGCAGCGTGTTGTGCGTGTCGGTGTTGTCGCTGCTGGTCAGGCCGCCGGCGGCGCCGACGTTGCCATGCATCTTGTCGTAGGAGGCGGCGATGCCGAATTCCTTGCTGTCGTAGGCGAGCAAGGCGGTGACCTGGCGGCATGCCTTCGAGTTGCCGGCCACTTCGCCGCCGCAGTTGGTGGCGGCAGGGCCGCCGGCAGCCGAGGCGTCGCGGCCGGTGCTGTAGGTGGCGCCGACGGACACGCCGGAGAACACGCCGAGGTAGCCGATGGCGTTGTCGCTGCGGGCATTCGGCAGGTAACCGTCGATGCTGCCGATGGCGAACAGGTTAGGGCCCAGCACGTCGGACTTGAGCCCGGCCAGGTAGGTCATGTTGACCTGGCGACCCAGCGTGACGGTGCCGAAGGCGCCCTTCAGGCCGACGTTGGCCTGGCGGCCGAACAGGCGGCCGCCCTGGCCGATGGTGCCGGTGTCGAGGCCGAAACCGTTCTCGAGCACGAACACGGCCGACAGGCCGCCGCCGAGGTCCTCGACGCCGCGAAAGCCCAGGCGCGACGGGAACGAGCTCGTCAGCGAAGGCATCTTGGTGATCGACTGGCCGGCGGCGTTGATGTTGGTGGTGTGGACCAGGCCGGAATCGACGATGCCGTATACGGTGACCGAACTTTGTGCCATGGCCGCGCTCGCGCACAGTCCGCAAAGCAACGCGACTGCGCTGCGAATTTTATTATTCATTGGGTTTGTCTCCTCGGGGTTGAAAAAAACTGTTGGTCCTGCTGCTGCAGAATTCTGTGAACAAATTGTCTGTGCGGTGATCGAACAATCGGTTGTTTATCGAACGCTTATTGGGATACTATTGTTACCGCGACGCATTGTCAAGAACGCAGTTCCGTTCAGGCATGTGACAGTGTCGTCGGCGCGCGACAATGGCGTCCCGCCGCGAGGCGCCGGCCCCATGCGCCCCCATTTAACAAACCGGAGACTACACAATGACAATGAAAAAAATTGCGGCGCTGGCGATGCGCAGCATGGCGCTGGCAACGGCAACCCTGTTCGGCGCGGCCAGCGCGCAGGCGCAGGACACCATCAAGGTCGGCCTGATCGCGCCGTTTTCGGGCCCGTTCGCGGACTACGGCAAGCAGATGGAAGGCGGCATCAAGGCCTATATGGCGCAGCACGGCGACAGCGCCGGCGGCAAGAAAATCCAGATCATCATGAAGGACACCACCGGGCCGTCGCCGGAAATCGCCAAGCGCCTGGCGCAGGAACTGGTAGTGCGCGACAAGGTCGACTTCCTGGCCGGCTTTGGCCTGACGCCGGAAGCGCTGGCGGTGGCGCCGATCGCCGAGCAGTCGAAGACGCCGATGATCATCATGAACGCGGCGACTTCGGTGATCACCACCAAGTCGAACTACATCGCGCGCTTCTCGATGACGCTGCCGCAGATCTCGGCGCCGATGGGCACCTGGGCGGTCAAGAACGGCATCAAGAAAGTGGTCACGCTAGTGGCCGACTACGGTCCCGGCATCGACGCCGAGGCAGCCTTCAAGGACACCCTCGTCAAAGGCGGCGGCACCGTCACCGAGGCGATCCGCGTGCCGCTGAAAAATCCCGACTTCTCGCCGTACATCCAGCGCATCAAGGATGCCAAGCCGGACGCCGTGTTCGTGTTCGTGCCGGCCGGCGAACAGAGCGTCGCGTTCATGAAGGGCTACCGCGAGCGCGGCCTGGCCGAAGCGGGCATCAAGGTCATCGCCACCGGCGACCTGACGGACGACCACGTGCTGCCGGCGATGGGTGCGGCGACGCTGGGCGTGATCACCACCTTCCACTACTCGGCGGCGCACAAATCGCCCGAGAACGCGGCCTTCCTGAAGAGTTTCGCGAGCGCCAACCCGGGCGGCGGCCGGCCCAACTTCATGGCCGTGGGTGCGTATGACGGCATGGCGGCGATCTATGAAGTGGCGCGCAAGCTGAACGGCAACATCGACGGCGACAAGGCGATGGCCGTGCTCAAGGGCATGAAGCTGAACAGCCCGCGCGGCCCGATCATGATCGACCCGGCCACCCGCGACATCGTGCAGACGGTGTACGTGCGCAAGGTCGAGACGGTCGGCGGCGAAGCCTACAACGTCGAGTTCGACAAGTTCAGCGACATGAAGGATCCGGGCAAGTAAGCCGGAACGCGCCAAACAAATATTGCAGCACCCCCCATCGGGGTCAGACCCAGGTCCGACCCCGATGTTATTGGTGGTCTAGATTCCTTCGAGGCTCATCGCGCGCACCGCCGCGCGCAGCTGAGCATGCAGGCGGGCGCGCTCGTCGTCCTGCAGGCCGGCGAACATGATGCCCTCGACCTCCCTCACCCTGGCGTCGCAGTCGCGCAGGATCGCCTGGCCCTCTTCCGTCAGGCTGATCTGGATGATGCGGCCGTGCGAGGGATCGGGCCTGCGCTCGATCCAGCCCTTCGCTTCCATTGCCTTGACCATCTCGTTGGCCGACTGCGGCGAAATCATCGTGCGCACGGCCAGCTGCGCGTTCGACAGCGCGCCCTGGGCGCGAAACACCGACAGCGCCGTGTACTGCGGCACCGACAGGCCAGACGGCGCCAGGCAGTCGCGCAGGCGCTTGTTGAGAACGTGGTCGAGCCGGCCCACCAGATAGGCCAGGCCGAGCGGCCTGGCCGGGTCGGCATGCGATGCGGATAAATTTGCGGGTGCCATAAAAATCAACTTGTAAAGCAGGACTGGAGGGTATAGTATAAGTTACATATCAGGTAGCCTGATAACAAACTTACTCACTGGGAGACATTGTATGTCCAAATATGAAGCGCGCTGGCAAACCGTGAAGGTCGACGTCGAGAACGGCATCGGCTGGATCACTCTCAACCGGCCCGAAAAACGCAACGCGATGAGCCCTACCCTCAACCGCGAAATGATCGACGTGCTCGAAACGCTGGAACTGGACGACGAGGCGCAGGTGGTGGTGCTGACCGGCGCCGGCGACGCCTGGACCGCCGGCATGGACCTCAAAGAATACTTCCGCGAAACCGACGGCAAGCCCGAAATCATGCAGGAACGCATGCGCCGCGACTGCTCGCAATGGCAGTGGAAGCTGCTGCGCATGTACAGCAAGGCCACCATCGCGATGGTCAACGGCTGGTGCTTCGGCGGCGCGTTTTCGCCCCTGGTGGCGTGCGACCTGGCGATTGCATCGGACGAGGCCGTGTTCGGCCTGTCGGAAGTGAACTGGGGCATCCCGCCCGGCAACCTGGTCAGCAAGGCGGTCGCCGACACCATGGGCCACCGCGAAGCGCTGTACTACATCATGACGGGCGAGACTTTCACCGGCGTGCAGGCCGCGCAGATGGGCCTGATCAACAAGAGCGTGCCGAAAGACCAGCTGCGCGCTGCCGTCATCGAACTGGCCGAAAAGCTGATGGAAAAGAACCCGGTGGTGTTGCGCTATGCTAAGCAAGGCTTCAAGCGCGCCCGCGAGCTGACCTGGGAACAGGGCGAAGACTACCTCTACGCCAAGACCGACCAGTCGAACTACCGCGATCCGGAAAAGGGCCGCAAGGAAGGCCTCAAGCAGTTTTTGGACGACAAGACCATCAAGCCGGGCCTGCAGACGTACAAGCGCAGCTGAAGCGAGCACTGATGACAGAAGCGGCAGCCGTCGGCCCAGGCGGCATGCCACCCATCCAATTAACAGAGGAGACCTCTGATGTTCAATACCGATCTGCTGCGCGGCGGGAAACCCTACGCCGCATCCAACGAGGCCGTGTTCGAACGGCATAATCCGGCCACCGGCGAAGTCGCCACCCGCGCCGCCGCCGCCCAGATCGACGATGTCGACCGCGCGATCGAGGCGGCCCAGGCGGCTTTTCCGGCCTGGGCGGCAATGCTGCCGGGCGCGCGCCGCGCGCTGCTGCAAAAGGCAGCCGACGTGATGGAAAGCCACCGCGCCGATTTTGTGGAGCGCGGCGTCGCCGAAGCCGGCGGCAGCCCGGTGTGGTACCAGTTCAACGTAACGCTGGCGGCCAACATGCTGCGCGAGGCGGCGTCGATGACGACCCAGATCAGCGGCGAAGTCATACCGTCCGACCTGCCAGGCTCGCTGGCGATGGGCGTGCGCCAGCCGTGCGGCGTGGTGGTGGGCATCGCGCCCTGGAACGCGCCGGTGATCCTCGGCACCCGCGCGGTGGCCATGCCGCTCGCCTGCGGCAATACCGTGATTTTGAAGGCCTCCGAGATCTGCCCTGCCCTGCACCGCCTGATCGGCGCCGTGTTCGACGAAGCGGGCTTCCCGCCGGGCGTGGTCAACGTCATCACCAACGCGCCGCAGGACGCCGCCAAAGTGGTCGAGCGCCTGATCGCGCATCCGGCCGTGCGGCGCGTGAACTTCACCGGCTCCACCCACGTGGGCCGCATCATCGCCCAGCAGTGCGCGCTGCACCTCAAACCCGTGCTGCTCGAACTGGGCGGCAAGAACCCGCTGGTGGTGCTGGACGACGCCGACCTCGATGCGGCGGTGGATGCCGCCGCCTTCAGCGCCTTCTTCAACCAGGGCCAGATCTGCATGTCGGCCGACCGCATCCTGGTCGACCGCAAGATCGCGCCGGCCTTCCTCGAAAAATTCGCCGCCAAGACGGCGACCTTGCGCGCGGCGGCGGCCGATGCGCCGCTGGCCGGCATGGTCGACCCGGCGGCGGCCACGCGCGTGGCGGCGCTGGTGGCCGATGCCAAGGCGCGCGGCGCCAGCGTGCTGCAGTCGGGCGCGGGCGTCGAAGGGAACATCATGCAGCCGGCGATCGTCGACGGCGTCACGCCCGAGATGGCGATCTACCAGCAGGAGTCGTTCGGCCCGATCGTGTCGATCCTGCGCTTCGACAGCGACGAGGAAGCGATCCGCCTGGCCAACGACAGCGAGTACGGGCTGTCGTCGGCGGTGTTTTCCCGAGACATCGGCCGCGCGATGGCGGTGGCGCAGCGGATCGAGTCGGGCATCTGCCACATCAACGGCCCCACCGTCCACGACGAAGCGCAGATGCCGTTCGGCGGCGTCAAGGGCAGCGGTTACGGGCGCTTCGGCGGCAAGGCGGCAATCGCCGAATTCACCGACCTGCGCTGGATCACGATCCAGACCACGCCGCGCCATTACCCGTTCTGATGGGAGGCCACATGAACGAATCCGTCAAGCGCCGACCCGTCAGGCTCGGCGAGCCGGAAATCGCCGCGTACCAGGCCGACGGTGTCTGGCATGTCGACGCCGTCACGCCGCTGGACGCCTATCCGCGGCGCTTCACCGATCGCCTGGTGCAGGGCGCGGGGGCGCATCCGGAACGTACGCTGGTGGCGCGCCGCGGCGCCGACGGTCAATGGATACGGCTGTCGTATGCCGAGGTCCTTGCGCGTGCGCGCCGCATCGGCCAGGCGCTGTTAGACCGCGGCCTGTCGGCGGACCGGCCGCTGGTCATCTTGTCGGGCAACGACCTGCAGCACTTCCAGCTGGCCCTGGGCGCGATGTACGCCGGCGTGCCGTATGCGCCGGTGTCGCCGGCCTACTCGCTGGTGGCCACCGACTACGGCAAGCTGCAGGAGCTGGTCAACCAGCTGACGCCCGGCGCCGTCTACGCCACCGACGGCGGCGACTTCGCGCGCGCGCTGTGCGCCGTGCTGCCGGAGGACGCCGAACTGATCCTCGATACCGGCGAGGTCGACGGCCGCGCCGCCACCCGCTTCGCCAGCCTGCTCGAGGCGAGCGCAGGCAGCGTCGACGCGGCCAATGCCGCCGTCGGCGCCGACACCATCGCCAAGTTCCTGTTTACGTCCGGCTCGACCAAGAAGCCGAAGGCGGTCATCACTACCCACGGCATGTTGTGCAGTAACCAGCAGATGCTGCTGCAGACCTTTCCGTTCATGGCCGACGAAGCGCCGGTGCTGCTCGACTGGCTGCCGTGGAACCATACTTTCGGGGGCAGCCACAACGTCGGCATCGTCCTCTACAACGGCGGCACGCTCTACCTCGACGACGGCAAGCCGATGCCGCGCGACTTCCCGGTCACGCTGCGCAACCTGGCCGAGATCGCCCCGACCATCTACTTCAACATCCCCAAAGGATGGGAGATGCTGACCGAGGCGCTCGAACGCGACGCCGCGCTGCGCGAGACCTTCTTCTCGCGCGTGAAGCTGTTCTTCTGCGCCGGCGCCGGCCTGTCGCAGGCGGCCTGGGACCGGCTCGACGCCATCGCCGTGGCCCATTGCGGCGAGTCGATCCGCATCATGACGGGGCTGGGCATGACCGAGACGTCGCCGTCGTGCACCTTCGGCACCGGCGCCATCGTCAAGGCCGGCTATGTCGGCGTGCCGGCGCCCGGCTGCAAGGTCAAGCTGGTGCCGGCCGGCGAAAAGATGGAAGCGCGCTTCCATGGCCCGCACGTCACGCCCGGCTACTGGCGCGCACAAGGTCTGACCGCCGAAGCCTTCGACGCCGACGGCTACTACTGCACCGGCGACGCGCTGCGCTTCGTCGACCCGCAGCATCCGGAGCTCGGCTTCATGTTCGACGGCCGCATCGCCGAAGACTTCAAGCTCGACACCGGCACGTTCGTCAGCGTCGGGCCGCTGCGCGCCCGCGTGATCAGCCAGGGCGCGCCTTACGTGCTGGACGCTGTCGTCACCGGCATCAACCGCAGCACCATCGGCCTGATGATCTTTCCGCGGCTGGAAAACTGTCACGCGCTGTCAAGCCTGCCGCCCTCGGCCGGCGCCGCAGAGGTGCTGGCCAGCAGAGCGGTGCGGGCCTTTTTCCAGCAGCTCGTCGACACACTCAATGCAGACGCCAGCGGTTCGGCCACCCGCATCGAGCGCCTGCTGCTGCTGGCCGAGCCGCCCTCGATCGACCAGCGCGAGCTGACCGACAAGGGCTCGGTCAACCAGGCGGCGGTGCTGGCGCGCCGCGCCGCCGTAGTCGACGCGATGTACGACGCCACCGAGTCACAGACTATATTCGCAGCAGCAAAGCTGGCCTGACCAGCATAACTATAAAGGAGACGATATGAAACTGAAGACCCTCGCCTGCGTTGCAGTGGCAGTCCTGCCCCTGGCCGGCAACCTCGCCCACGCCCAGGACACGATCAAGATCGGCGTCATCGCCGCGTTGACGGGACCATTCGCCAACACCGGCAAGCCCTTCGAGGACGGCATCAAGACCTACCTGCAGCAGAACGGCGACAAGGTCGGCAACAAGAAGCTCGAGATCATCTACCGCGACGACGGCGGCACCAACTCCGAGATGTCCAAGCGCGCCGCGCAGGAGTTGATCTCGCGCGACAAGGTCAGCTTCCTGATCGGCTTTTCGCTCACGCCAAGCGCGCTGGCGGTGGCGCCCATCGCCACCCAGGCCAAGATCCCGATGATCGTCATGAACGCGGTCACCACCGGCATCACCGCCAAGTCGCCCTACATGCTGCGCACCGGGATGACGATGCAGCAGATGACCGAGCCTTTCGGCACCTGGACGGCGAAAAACAAGATCGGCCGCGTCTACACCCTGGTGAGCGACTACAGCACCGGCATCGACGCCGAAGCGCGCTTCACCAAGGGCTTCACCGCCGGCGGCGGCAAGATCCTCGGTTCGGCGCGCGTGCCGCTGGCGAACCCGGACTACTCGCCCTTCATCCAGCGCATCAAGGACGAAAAGCCCGACGCGCTGTTCTTCTTCGCGCCCGGCGCCGAAGACGGCATCGGCGTGCTGAAGGCCTTCAGCGACAAGGGCCTCGACAAGGCCGGCGTGAAATTCCTGGGCGTGGGCGACATGACCAGCGATAACCCGACCCTCGACTCGCTCGGCGACCGCGCCCTCGGCGCCGTCACGGTGCTGAACTACACCACCGCGCTCGACAGCGACGCCAACCGCGCCTTCCTGAAGGCGTATGCGGCGGCCAATCCGGGCCGTCCGCCGGCCACCTTCGTCGCCGTCGCCGCCTACGACACGATGGGCATGATCGCCGAGACCATCCGCAAACTGGACGGCAACGTCACCGGCGACAAGGCGATGGAGATCCTGTCGAACATGAAGTGGAACAGCCCGCGCGGGCCGATCAGCATCGATCCGGCCAGCCGCGACATCGTGCAGAACATGTACATCCGCGAAGTCAAGAAGGTCAACGGCAAGCTGGCCAACGTGCCGGTGGGCGTCCTCAAGGACGTCGCCCCGAACTGACAACCCCGATCGACGAAGCAGGTCCGACGCAGCCACCAGCATGCTGCGCGGATCGTCACGCCTGGCTTTTCAACAGAGGAGACAACGCATGAACGGTTTCAACAAAATCGCAGCCGGCACCGCCGCGCTGCTGCTTTCCGCCTGCGGCGGCAGCGACGACGCGAAGCTGCCGCAGCTGGCTGCGGCCGTCGGCAGTTCGCTTGCCGGCTGCGCCGACCTGGCCACCCGCATCTCGTTCGCCGACACTACCATCACCGCCGCCACCCCGGTCGCCGCCGGCGCCCTGACGGTGGCCGGCAAACCGGTCGGCGCGCACTGCCAGGTGACGGGCCAGATGCACAAGCGCGTCAGCCCGGTCGACGGCAAGAGCTACGCGATCGGCTTCGAGCTGCGCCTGCCGAACAACTGGAACGGGCGCTTCTTCTACCAGGCCAACGGCGGCCTCGATGGCAGTGTGGTCCCCGCGCTGGGCGGCACCGGCGGCGGCGGCGCGCTCGACAATGCCCTCAACATGGGCTTTGCCGTGATCAGCTCGGACGCAGGCCACGGCAGCCCCACTCCCGCCTTCGGCATCGACCCGCAGGCGCGCCTGGACTATGGCTACCAGGCCGTCGGCAAGCTGACGCCGATGGCGAAAAGCGTCATCCAGACCGCCTACGGCAAAGGGCCGGACCGCTCCTATTTCGGCGGCTGCTCCAACGGCGGGCGCCACGCGATGGTCGCCGCGGCCCGCTACGCCGACCAGTACGACGGCTTCCTGGTGGGCGACCCGGGCTTCCGGCTGCCATTGGCCGCGATCGCCAACGTCGCCGGCGGCAAGGCCTACGCCTCGCTGGCCACCACCGCCGGCGACTTCGGTACCGGCTTCACCGCCGCCGAACGTGCGCTGGTCTCAAAAGCCGTGCTGGGAAAATGCGACGCGCTCGACGGCGCCACCGACGGCCTGGTGCAGGACACCGGCGCCTGCCAGGCGGCGTTCGAGCTCAATCGCGACGTCCCGACCTGCAGCGCCACGCGCGACGGCAGCTGCCTGTCGGCGGCGCAGAAAAGCACGATCGCGCAGCTGTTCGCCGGGGCCGCCACCGAAACGGGGACGAAGATCTACGCGAGCTTTCCGTACGACGCCGGCCTTGGAACGGCCGACTGGGCGTTCTGGAAGTTCTTCGCGCCGCCCGTGCTCGACGCCGGCGCCATCGCGCTGATCTGGCAGGTGCCGCCAGAGAATCCGGCCACCTTCGATGGCATGAAGTTCGTCCTCAATGCCAACCTCGCCAGCCTGCTGGCAAAGGTCAATACGGCCAGCGCGCCGTACAACGAGACGGCGATGTCGTTCATGGCGCCGCCGTCGCCGGCGAACCTGGCGACGCTGAAAAACCGCGGCGCCAAAATGGTGGTCTACCACGGCACCAGCGACCCGATCTTCTCCAGCGACGACACCACCGCCTGGTACGAGGCGCTGCGCGCGGCCAACGGCGGCGACGCCTCGAACTTCTCGCGCTTTTTCCGCGTCCCCGGCATGAACCACTGCTCGAACGGCCCCTCCACCGACCAGTTCGACATGCTCACGCCGCTGGTGAACTGGGTCGAAAAAGGCCAGGCGCCCGACAGCGTGACGGCCAGCGCGCGGGGACCGGGCAACAGCGGCGCCGTCAACGCCGACGTCCCGGCCAGCTGGTCGCCTTCGCGCACGCGGCCCCTGTGCCCGTACCCGAAAGTGGCCCGCTACAAGGGCAGCGGCAGCATCGAGGACGCGGCCAGCTTCAGCTGCCAATAGACCGTGCGCCAGCATGATGCCGCCAAAAGTGGCATCATGTAACGATGGATACCGCCGCCCCCGCCCGCACTACCGACTTCACCCTCGACGTCGGCGGCATGACCTGCGCCTCCTGCGTCGGCCGCGTCGAAAAGGCGCTCAGGAAGGTGCCGGGCGTGGTCGATGCGACCGTCAACCTGGCCACCGAGAAGGCGCTGGTCGCCGTCACCGGCGCAGTCTCGCCGGCCTCGCTGATCGCCCAGGTCAACAAGGCCGGCTACGAAGCCACGCTTGCTGGGACGGTCCAGCCCGAGGAGCGGCGCTGGCCCACCTGGTGGCGCCTGGCTGCTGCGGCGGTGCTCAGCCTTCCCCTGATCGTGCCGATGCTGGGCATGCCGTTCGGGCGCGACTGGGCGCTGCCGGCGCCGCTGCAGCTGCTGCTGGCCACGCCGGTGCAGTTCTGGCTCGGCGCCAGGTTCTACAAGGCGGGCTTCAATGCGCTGCGCAACGGCGCCGGCAACATGGACCTGCTGGTGGCGCTGGGCACCTCCGCCGCGTACGGGCTGTCGCTCTACCTGCTGTGGGCCGGCCGCGGCCACCCGATGACCCACCACCTGTATTTCGAATCCTCGGCCGTCATCATCACCCTGGTCCTGCTCGGCAAATGGCTCGAGGAGCGCGCCAAATTCCAGACCGTGGCCGCGATCCGCGCGCTCGAATCGCTGCGGCCGAGCACCGCGACGGTGCGCCGCGACGGCGTCGAGACGCAACTGCCGGTGGCACAGGTACGCCTCGGCGACATCGTCGTCGTGCGGCCGGGCGAACGCGTGCCGGTCGACGGCGTGGTCGTCGAAGGCAGCAGCCACCTGGACGAATCTCTGCTGACCGGCGAGAGCCTGCCGGTGGCGAAGTCGCCCGGCGACGCCATCACCGGCGGCGCCATCAACGCCGACGGCATGCTGGCGGCGCGCGCCACCGCCGTCGGCGCCGCCACCATGCTGGCGCAGATCATCCGCATGGTCGAAGATGCGCAGGCCGTCAAGGCGCCGATCCAGCGCCTGGTCGACCGCGTCAGCGCCGTCTTCGTGCCGGTGGTGCTGGTGATCGCCGCCATCACCTTCCTCGGCTGGGGCCTGGCGGCGGGCGACTGGCAGCAGGCCTTGCTCAACGCGGTGGCGGTGATGGTGATCGCCTGCCCGTGCGCGCTGGGACTGGCGACGCCGACCTCGATCATGGTCGGCACCGGGGTGGCCGCCAGGTACGGCATCCTGATCAAGGACGCCGAAGCGCTGGAGACGGCGCACGCGGTGACCGTGGTGGCCTTCGACAAGACCGGCACGCTGACGGAAGGCCGCAGCACCGTCGCCGCGGTCGAAGGCGCGGCCGTGCCGCCGCAGCGCCTCCTGGCGCTGGCGCGCGCCGTGCAGCAGTACAGCAGCCACCCGCTGGCCAAGGCGGTGGCGGCTGCCGCGGCCGACACGGCGCTGCTGCCGGCATCGAACGCCGGCGCCCTGCCCGGCCGCGGCGTGCAGGCGGATGTCGAGGGCATGACCGTCTACCTCGGCAACCGGCGCCTGATGGAGGAAATCGGCCTGGCCACCGGCGCGCTCGACGCCGCCGCCGCCGCCCACGAGGCGGCCGGGCGCACCGTGTCGTGGCTGGCGATGAAAACGGACGACAGCCTCACCCTCGGCGGCGTGCTGGCCTTCGGCGACCAGGTCAAGCCCAGCGCGCGGCAAGCCGTCGCCCGGCTGGCGCAGATGGGCATCCGCTCGGTCATGCTCACGGGCGACAACGCCGGCAGCGCGAAGGCGGTAGCCGACGCCGCCGGCGTCAGCGAATTCATGGCCGAGGTGCTGCCGGCCGAGAAAGCGGCATTCGTGGCGCAGCTGAAAAAGCGCGGCGAGACGGTGGCGATGGTCGGCGACGGCATCAACGACGCACCCGCGCTGGCCGCCGCCGACGTCGGCATGGCGATGTCGAGCGGCACCGACGTGGCGATGCACACCGCCGGCGTGACCTTGATGCGCGGCGAACCGCTGCTGGTGGCGGACGCCATCGACGTGTCGAAAAAGACTTACCGCAAGATCAGGCAGAACCTCGGCTGGGCCTTCGTCTACAACCTGGTCGGCATTCCGCTGGCCGCGCTGGGCTACCTGAACCCGATCATCGCCGGCGCCGCCATGGCGCTGTCGAGCGTCTCGGTGGTATCGAACTCGCTGCTGCTGCGGCGCTGGCGGCCGTCGGACACAGATCCAGAGCTGAAGTAACAAAAGAAGAAACCAGCCAGCAATCGCATGTCCTCGTTTAACATTGAGCGAGTGAAACTTCCGGTTAGTATCGAATATCTTTTGAATCCTCTGGAGCTGTCATGGACATACGCATGCGCGCTGCTGTTTTGGTCTTTGCGAGCCTGGTGTCGCAGGCCGGCGCGGCGCCGGTTGCCGCCACCGCCTACGTGCCGAATGAAGGTTCGGGCACCGTCAGCGTGGTCGATACCGCCACCGACAAGGTGATCGGCGAGATCGCCACCGGCGGCGCCCCGCGCGGCAGCGCCGCCAGCCCGGACGGGGCCCTGCTGTATGTGAGCGAGCGCAAGGCCAATGCCCTGCTGGTCGTCGAGCGCGCCAGCGGCAAGGTAGTGCGCCGCATCGCGCTGGGCAAGTCGCCCGAGGGCGTGACCGCATCGCGCGACGGCAAGTGGGTGGCCGTCGCCAGCGAAGAAGACAACGCCGTCGTGCTGGTGGACACGGCGACGCAGGCGGTAGTGGCCGTCATCAGGACGCAGGGGAAGAACCCCGAGCATGCCGTCTTCAGCCCCGATTCGCGCACGCTGTTTGTCAGCGCCGAGGATGCGACCCAGGTCGACGTCGTCGACGTGGCCGCACGCCGCCAGGTGGCGTCGATCGAAGTGGGCCGGCGCCCGCGCGGCATGGCGTTCAGCGCCGACGGGCAGCGCGCCTATGTCGCCTGCGAACTCGACGGCAAGGTGTATGTCATCGACGTCGCGCGCCGCGCGGTCCTGAAGGTGATCCCGGCCGGCCAGTTTCCCAACGGCGTGGCCGCGCATCCGTCGCGCGCCCGCGTCTACGTCTCGAACGGGCGCGACGGCACGGTGTCGGTGATCGATACCGGCAGCGACGAAGTCGTCGCGCAGGTGGCGGTGGGCAAACGGCCGTGGAACATGGCGCTCACGCCCGACGGCGCCAAGCTGTACGTGGCGAACGGTCGCTCCAATTCGGTCACGGTGATCGACACCGCCGGCGACAAGGTGCTCGGCGAGGTCGCGGTGGGCCAGCTGCCGTGGGGCGTGAGCGTGCGCTGACGCGGACCGATATAAGATGGGAGCGAGGACACCAGGGAGGGAACGGCCATGAACGAAGAAACTTTCAACCTCAGCCTTCGCAAATTTCTGAAGATGGTGGGCGTGAGTTCGCAGAACGAGATCGAGAAAGCGGTGGCGCGCGCGCTGGCAGAAAAGGCCATCAGCGGCAGTGAGACGTTTCCGGCGACGATGACGCTGGAGGTGGCGGGGATCAAGCTGAACGTGAAGTTCGAGGGAAAAATCTCGCTCGAGTGAGCGCCGGTGGCAGGGGGTCCGCGCCTGAACGACAGCGTGCGTCGTGTCGTCGCAGGCGGGGACCCATATCGCTGCAAGGCAGTGACTTACTTGCCCTTCGCCGCCGGCATTGCCTTGGCCATGGTCAGGTGCTCTTCCACCGTCGGCAGCATTTTCGATGCCAGCGCCTTGACGTCGGCATCTTTGGCCTTCGATGCAAAACCCTTCAGCTTGGCGTGCACCTTGGTGTGATCCGACACGCCGGCATCCTTCATGTACGCCTTGTCGAAGGCGTCGCCGGACAGTTTGTCGAGCTTGGCCGCCATCTTCTTGTGCGTCGCGTCGAGTTCGGTCGGCAAGGTCACACCCTTGCTTTGCGCCAGCGCGGTGACGTCGGCGAGGGCCTTGGTGTGGTCGTCGATCATCTTCTGCGCGAACGTCTTGACGTCGGCGTTCTGCGTCTTGCCGACCGCCATCTTGCCCGCTTCGACTTCCGCCATGTTGGCCATGGCCATGTCCATCACGATCTTCTGGTCCGCCTTGCTCAGCGACGCGGTGGTCGTTGCAGTAGCCGGCTTCGCTGCGGCCTGAGCGTACCCCAGTGCGGGAAATGCCAGTGCCGATGCGACGGCCATTCCGACCAGGCCTGCGATAAGTTTCTTTTGCATATTTTTTTCCTCAGTGTTGTTATTGGGACGACGTTCGATTGCATCTGGCACCCAAAGTCTAATCAAAGTGATATTTCGCAGCGCGCTGTAGCCAACAATCAATATTGGCATCCAAATCCTAAGTAAAGCGGTGCATCAGCCACAGCACGCCGCTGAGCGTGAAGAAGGACGCAATCGTGGTGAGCAGCAATGTCCCGCGCTCGGCGGCCAAGGTATAAGATTACGGCAACTCAGGGACGCTTGTGCCGTCCTCCCCCACTACTCCATCGAGGATTATTTTATGGATTTCGCGCTTTCCCCCGCACTGCTCGCGCTGCAGCAGCGCACCCGCAGCTTCATCGCCGACAAGGTGATCCCGTTCGAAAACGATCCGCGCTGCACGCCGCACGGACCGACCGAGGAACTGCGGCGCGAGCTGGTCGCCCTGGGCCGCGAGGCGGGCCTGTTGTCGAGCCATGTATCGGTGGCGATGGGCGGGCTGGGCCTGGACCACCGCGCCAAGGCGATCGTGTTCGAAGAGGCCGGCTATTCGCCGCTGGGCCCGGTGGCGCTGAACATCCATGCGCCCGACGAGGGCAATATGCACCTGTTGGAAGAAGTGGCCACGCCCGCGCAGCAGGAGCGCTGGCTGCGCCCGCTTGCCGCCGGCCACATCCGTTCGTGCTTCTGCATGACCGAACCGGCCCCTGGCGCCGGTTCCGATCCCACCATGCTGCAGACGACGGCGGTGCGCGACGGCGACGATTACGTCATCAACGGCGTCAAGTGGTTCATCACCGGCGCCGAGGGCGCCGCGTTCGCGATCATCATGGCCAAGCTGGAAGACGGCAAGGCGACCATGTTCCTGGCCGACATGGACCAGCCCGGCATCATCCTGGAACGGCTGATGGATTCGCTCGACTCCTGCTTCGCCGGGGGGCACGGCGTGGTGCGCTTCGAGAACCTGCGGGTGCCGGCGGCCGACATTTTAGGCGCCGCCGGCGAAGGCTTCCGCTACGCCCAGGTGCGGCTGTCGCCGGCGCGCCTGACGCACTGCATGCGCTGGCTCGGCCAGGCGCGCCGCGCGCACGACGTCGCCACCCGCTACGCCGCCAGCCGCCAGGCGTTCGGCAAGACGCTCGGCCAGCACGAGGGGGTCGGCTTCCAGCTGGCCGACAACGAGATGGACCTGCACGTCACCCGGCTGGCCATCTGGCACTGCGCGTGGGTGCTCGACCAGGGCGCGCTGGGCAAGCACGAATCGAGCGTGGCGAAGGTGATCGCGTCCGAAGCGATCTGGCGCGTGGTGGACCGCAGCGTGCAGGTGCTGGGCGGCCAGGGCGTGACGCACGAGACCATCGTCGCGCGCATCTTTGCCGACGTGCGCGCCTTCCGCATCTACGACGGCCCGTCGGAGGTGCATCGCTGGAGCATCGCCAAGGATATCCTGCGACCGTTCCGGGCCGCGGCCGCCTAGCGCCGCTACACGCCGGACGACGCCGCGCCGGTTCCCGGCGCAGCGGCCGCGGGCATGGCGCCCATCTGCCGGCACTGGTCGGCGCAGCGCCTGCACGCCTCAGCGCAGTCCTGGCAGTGCTTCATTGCATGCCTGGCGCATTCCGCCGCGCAGGCGTCGCACACCTCCGCGCAGGTCTGGCACAGGTCGACGGCCGATTCGCTGCCGCGCGCCAGGAAGCCGGCCACGGTACGGCATAACTGGGCGCAGTCGACGTCGAGGGCGATGCAGCGCGCCATCGCCTTCGGATCGGCCTCGCGCAGGCATGCCGCCGCGCAGTTGTCGCATGCGTCCGCGCAAGCGTTACAGGCATCGATGCACGCTGCGGATTGTTGACTGTCCATGTAGTCCTCCCTGGTCTGCGCGCCGGAACCAGCACCGCTGGCAGCGCGAAAGATGTTGCAAGCTAGTCATCCTACTAGTGTTTAATTGCTATCGCAAGGAACACTATGCTTGTTCATTTGCCCACTTACCGCCGCATTTTCCAGCAGGGTCACTTCCCCCGGCCTGGGCGGCGCAGCGTCGCCCGGACGCTCTGCGTAGACTGCAAGGCGTCCCGCGCCAGACGCCCTTGCTGGGCCAACTCGTGCGCGCACATTCAATCACCGGAGAACCTTATGGCAGAGTCGAACGACAGTGTCACTTCCCGCCTTGCGGCCCTCGAGACCAACGTCGAGAAGATCCTGAGCCTGCTCCAGCAGGGCGCGTCCGGCGCCGGCGACGGCGGCACCGAGACGGCGACGGTCAGCCAGGCCGACTGGCAGAGCCTGAGCGACAAGCTCGACCGTTTCGAAGACATCCTGGCGCCGAAGGAAAAGGCGATGATGATGACCATCCTCGGCGCCGCCGCCTCGACCTACGGGCAGGCCGGCGTGCGCGAATCGGTCAGCGGCAAGGATGCGTCGCTGCTGAAGGTCGGCGGGCAGCTGTCGCGCGTGCGGCTCAGTGACGGCTTGAAGAGCATCGGCAAATTCGGCAGTGGCACCGTGGGCGGCTTCGGCGACAACAACCCGGCGGCCGACAGCGTCGGCGTCGGCGGCGACTTCACCAGCGTGCATGCGGACTGGTCGAAGGACCTGGGCAAGCTCGGCCCGGACACCCTGGGGCGCGGCGCCTGGAACTCGATCAACGTCGCCCAGCCCGGCAGCCTTGCAGGCGGACTGGCGGGCGGGCTGGCGGGCGGACTGGCAGGCGGCAGCTTCGGCCGCGCGGGGAACCTGGGAGGGGGCTTCCGCTAGGCGGCGATCCGATGTATCCAGTCATCCCGATCATCGCCGCGCCCGGCGCCAAACCGGCCGCCGGGCCCGCAGCGGCAGCCACGCCGCTGCGCGTGGTGCTGCTTAACCTGCCGTTCGCCTCGTACCGGCGGCCGTCGATCCAGATCGGCCTGCTCGGCGCGCTGGCGCGGCGCGGCGGCCACCAGGTCGAGCTGGCGAACCTGAACCTCGAACTGGCCGCTGCCATCGGCGTCAAGCTGTACGACACCATCGCCGAGCATCGCAGCATGGCGCTGGGCGAATGGCTGTTCGCGCAGGCCGCCTTTCCAGGCAAGGCGCCGCCGTCGAGTTTGTTCTTCGAACGCTTCGGCGACGACGTCGGCAAGCTGCTGGCGCGCGCCGGCCTGCCCCAGCGCTTCGACCTGCTGCGCCAGTTCCGCGAGCACGGCGCCGAGCAGTTCCTGCGCGCGCAGATCGCGGACAACGACTGGGACGGCGTGCAGGTGTTCGGCCTGACCTCGACCTTCCAGCAGAATAACGCGGTGTTCGCGTTCGCACGCCTGCTCAAGGAACGCTATCCGGGCGCGGTGGTGCTCGCCGGCGGCGCCAACTTCGACGGCGTGATGGGCCCGGCGTGGCTGGCAGCGGTGCCGGCGCTCGACTATATCGTGTCGGGCGAGGGCGATTGCGCCCTGCCCGCCCTGCTCGACGCGATCGCCGCCGCCGCCACGCTCGAGGAGGTGCCGAACCTGCTGCAGCGCGACGCCGCGCAGCCGCCCCGCAAGAGCGAACCATACCGCGACCTCGACAGCCTGCCGCTGCCCGACTACGACGAATACTTCGAACGCGCCGAGCGGCTAGGCCTGCTGCCGGCGGCGGAGCGGCGCGACATCGACCTGCCGGTCGAGAGCTCGCGCGGCTGCTGGTGGGGCGAACGGCGCCACTGCACCTTCTGCGGCCTGAACGGCGAGACGATGGCCTACCGCGCCAAGTCGGCCGAGCGCGTGCTGTCCGAACTGGCCGCGCTGACGCGGCGCTACCGCAATTACCGCTTCAGCATGGTCGATAACATCCTCGACCTGAAATTCCACAAGACCTTGCTGCCGACGCTGGCCGAGCGCCGCTACACCTACAACCTGTTCTACGAGATCAAGTCGGCCGCCTCGCCGGAGCGCCTGCGCGAGCTGCGCGCCGCCGGCGTCGTGCGCGTCCAGCCGGGCATCGAATCGCTCAGCACGCGGGTGCTGGAACTGATGAACAAGGGGGTCAAGGCGATCGCCAACGTCAACCTGCTGCGCTGGTGCCGCATCCTCGGCATCGAGGTGCACTGGAACCTGATCTGGGGTTTTCCCGGCGAGAGCGCCGACGACTACACGGCGCAGATCGCGCTGATGCCGCAGCTGGCCCACCTGCAGCCGGCACTGGGCGCCGGCCGCATCTGGCTCGAACGCTTCAGCCCCCTGTTCGAACAGCGCGCCGCCCAGGCGCGGCCGCTGGTGCCCGAGGAGAGCCTGCAATACGTCTACCCCGCCGGCATCGACCACCTCAATACGGCCTATTTCTTCGAATACGACTTCGACAGCGCGGTGCCGCCCGAGGTCTACGGCGAGCTGGCCGCCACGGTCGAGGCATGGCGGCAGGCGTGGCAGGCGAGCACGCGGCCGTCGCTCGAATACCGCTATTCCGAGGGGCTGCTGCAGATCGACGACCGGCGCGACCCCGACCACAGCGGCATCTACACCTTCGAGGACGAGATCGCGGCGCTGTACATGGGGCTCACCGAGCGTCCGCGCTGCCTCGCCGACCTGCGCGCGACGAGCGGCCTGGCCGCCGAGCGGCTCGACGATGCGCTCGACCAGTTCTGCCGCTGCGGCCTGGCCATGCGCGACGGCGACCAATGGCTGGCGCTGGCGCTGCCGCACCGGCCCGGAACGGCGCAATGAGCGACGCCACGGTCAGTGTCGCGCCATCGATGCTGGAAGCGGCGCGCGCCGCGCTGGCGGCGGCGACGCCGCTGGGCGCCAGGCTGGCCGCGGCCAGCCTTCCGCTCGGGCACCTGAACGACGCCCGCGGTGCCCGCGCGCGCGGCTTGCGCGTCACCCGCGACCGCGATGCCTTCCACAGCTTCGTGCGCGGCGCCCTGCCCGGCATCGACGCCGACAGCGTGGCCGCGCTGTGGCAGCTGGTCGCGCAGGCGGCCGGGCTGCAGGCCGCGCACGAAGTGCTGCTGCTGCGCGCGCTGGCTCCGCTGCAGGGCCTGCTCACCTATCCGGACGAGGTGCTGTTCGACGACGCCGAGCGCGCGGTGCTGGCGCGGGCGAGCACCGTGCATGCCGGCGACGGCATCACCTGGCTGGGCGGCGCGCCGCCGACCGCCGTTACCGGCATCGTCAAGATTACCCGCCTGTGCAACCTGCGCTGCACCTACTGCCACGACTGGCGCACCGGCACCGGCGCCAACATGGCCTTTGGCGTGCGCGCCGCCACCATCGACTGGCTGCTGCGCGGTTCGCGGGCGCGCACGGTCAACCTGGTGCTGCACGGCGGCGAGCCGACGCTGGTGGGCGAACGCGGCCTGCTGGTGCTGCTCGCGCTGGTGGCGAGGGCGCGCCTGCCCGGCCAGCAGGTCAAGCTCCTGCTGCAGACCAACGCCACCCGCCTGAGCGTCGACATGCGGATGATCCTGCGCCGCTTCGACATCGTCACCTCGGTCAGCATGGACGGCCCGCCGCAGGTGCACGACCAGACCCGCAAGGATGTGAAGGGCCGCGCCACCAGCGCGCAGGTGCGGCGCAACATCCAGGCGCTGCGCGAGGACGGCACCCTCAACGGCGTGCTGGTCGTCGTCACGCCCGCGCTGGTGGCGGCGGGCGCCGGCCAGCTGATCGACTTCATGCTGGCCGATGGCCTCGACAACATCGGCTTGCTGGCGATGCGCCCGGCCGCCGGGGTCGCCGCCAGCGAAGCCAATTGCCTGCCGGTCGAGCGCTACTGCAGCTTCCTGCTCGAATTCGAGGCGCTGCGGCGGGTGCGCGCGCCGTCGCTGCAGGTACGCGAACTCGACGCCATGCTGGGCGCGCTCGAGCGCCAGGCGCCGCGCACCTGCGAGCTGCAGGGGCACTGCGTCGGCAATTACTTCGCG
Source organism: Burkholderiales bacterium (assembly GCA_038248405.1). Taxonomy (GTDB): domain Bacteria; phylum Pseudomonadota; class Gammaproteobacteria; order Burkholderiales; family Burkholderiaceae_D; genus JAFCUW01. The sequence continues at coordinate 16,759 of JBBRXM010000004.1, read as the reverse complement.
ATCGAACCGGACGGCGCGATCAGCCATTGCGACAAGTACCTCGGCGACCCGGCCTATGTGATCGGCCACGTCACCCAGCCTTTCGGCGAGGTGGTGACCGCGCCGGCGATGGCGGCGCTGCGCCAGGGCGCGGCCAGCGCCAGGGAACGCAAGGCCGGCTGCAGCTGGCGATCGCAGTGCAAAGGCTGGTGCCCGCATGAAGATTACGTGGCGCGCAGCGCCGGCCCTGCCCCGGCATGCTGCGGCCTGGCGCCGCTGTTTGCGGGCCTGCAGGCGATGTCGTCGCAGCGGCGCGAAAGGGGACACGCCGATGTGGCCTGAGCTGCTCACGCCCGGCCTGGCGGGCCGGCCCGGCGAGCTGCCGCTGTGGCGGGTGCGCGCCGATCATGTCGGTGCCGGCCCCGGCGGCGGCACGCCGTGCGCGGCCTGCCTGCGCGCGCGCCTGGCTGCCAACGGCCACCCCGCCCCGCAGCCGGTGGCGCCGGACGACGCGGCCGAACTGGGGCGCCAGGCCATGCAGCAGTACCAGGCGCTCGGCGCGCCGCCCGGCGTCGCCTTCGAATGGCGCGACGGCGGCTGGACCGGCCACCTGGTGCTGCCGCTGCCCGGCTGCCGCTGCGCAGCGCGCCGCGCCCGGGCCACGACGCTGGACGCGGTCAGCGACCTGGTGGGCATCGTCACCCGGCTGGCGGGGTGGCCGGTGACGGGCCTGGCCGCCGGCGAGGAATGCATGATGGTGCTGGCCAGCGTGGCCAACATGCGCGCGGCCGGCAGCGGCCTCGCCCTGCTCGACGGCGCCGCCTGCGGCACGCCGGCGCGCGCGCGGCTGGCAGCAGTGGGCGAAGTGCTGGAGCGCTACTGCGCCGGCTTCGTGCCGGACGGCCTGCCGGTGGCGACCGTGCGCGACCTGGGACGCGACCACGCGATGCCGTCCGGCGACAGCTTCGGCGGGCTGCCGCTGGGCGCCAACGACCCGGTGCGCTGGGTGCGCGGCCAGCGCCTGGCCGACGGCGAGCCATGCTGGGTGCAGGCCAGCGCCGTCTATTTTCCCTACCGCTGCCACGCGCTCGAACCGCCGCGCAGCCGCGGCGGCTCCGAAGGCCTGGCCGCCGGCGCCAGCTGGGAGGCGGCGGTCGAGCATGCGGCGCACGAGCGGATCGAACGCGATGCCCTGATCCGCGCGTGGCGCTACGGCGGGCGCCGCGCAGCGCTCGCCAATCCCTACGCGGCGCGCCCGGACCTGCAATTTACCCTCGTCGGCAACCGCTTCGGCCTGCCGGTGGTGACCGCCTTCGCCGAAGCGGGCTCGGTACCGTATGCCACCGCCGGCATCGCCGCGCGCGCGACCGTGGCCGAGGCCATCGACGCCAGCGCGCGCGAGGCGTGCGGGGCCCAGGCCCTGTACCGGCGCTTCAAGCACGACCAGGCGCCGTCGCGCGAGGCGCGCTACTGCCATGCGGTCGACGCCACGCTGCGGGCGGTGCGGCGCGCCTGGCAGCACGACGGCGCGCCGCCGCACGAGGCCGGCGCGCCGCTGGCCTGGCCCGAGCTGCGCCGCCGGCTGCCCGATGCGGTCGCCGTCGACGTCACCACCGACGACGTGCGCCAGCTCGGCGTACACGTGGCGCGGGTGGTGATCCCCGGCTGCTACGGCTTCGAGCCGGTCCATGGCGAGAGCCAGCTCGGCGGCGACCCGGCGCCGCTGCCCTACTGAAGGACGGCGATGGCACTGGACCTCAAAGGGCGGCGCGCGCGCTACGACGAGTTGTTCGGGATGCTGCGCCAGCTCGCCGGCCAGCAGCCGGCCGGCACCTTCGACCAGCTCGATCACAGCCTGCAATGCGCGACCCGCGCGCTCGACGCCCAGGCGCCGCCCGACCAGGTGTTCGCCGCGTTGATGCACGACGTCAGCCGGCCGCTGTCGCCGCGCTGCCACGGGCTGGCGTCGGCCGACCTGATCAGGCCCCTGGTGAGCGATGCCAGCTACTGGATGGTGCGCATCCACGACCACCTGATGCTGCGCCACGTCGCGCCCGAACCGGGCTTGGTGTCGGAAGCGCAGCGCTACCGCGGCGAGGCATGGTTCCCGCTTGCCCTCAGGTTTGCCGACGAGTGGGACCTGCCGGCGGTGTTGCCGGGCGGGCGCGCCCTGCCGCCCGGCTTCTTCTACCCGCTGCTCTACAACGCCTGCGTGCGCCCGGAACTGCCATGACTTCCTTTGCCGCCCGCGCCTACGCCCACCCCGGCCTTGCCGCCGACGGCGAACGCTGGCTCGCCGGCCTGTTCGGCTCCAGCGGCCGTTACGCCGCACTCGAAAGCGCGGCGCAGCCGGCCCTGCTGCACGGCGTCAGCCTGCCGTTCGCGTTCGATTCGCGCCAGTTGTGGCAACTGGTCGCATCGCGCCAACTCGATGTCGCCGCCAACGAGTTCCGCCTGGTGCGCGCCGAGGCGGGCCAGCAGGCCGAGATCGCGGCGCACCGCTACGCGCGCGAGGCCGGCGCGCGCCTGGTGCCGGAGCCGTCGGCGGTGCGCGATTTCTACGGCGACGGCGCGACGCTGGCGTTCCAGCGGCTCGACCGCAAGCTCGATCGCTTCAGCCACTACTGCGCGGCGCTGTCGGCCCGGCTCGGCCATCCGGTGCAGCTGTCGGCCTACCTGTCGCCGGCGCAGTCGCAGGGGCTCGACATTCACCACGACACGCACGACGTCATCATCGTCCAGATCGAAGGCGAAAAGCGCTTCGACCTGTTCGAGGAAATCGTCGCGCGGCCGGTACCGCGCCTTCCGCTGCAGGCCGCACAGGCGGCGCGCGCGCGCCACGTCTGCTCGTGCACGCTGCAGCCCGGCGACCTGCTGTACCTGCCGCGCGGGATTCCGCACCGTGCCGAGAGCGGCGCGCGCGATTCGTTGCACGTTACGCTCGGCGTGCTGGCGCTGACGTGGGCGGCGGTGGTCGATGACCTGGCCCGCGAGCTGCATCTGCTCGAGCCGCTGCGCCGCTCGTGCGCGGCCGGCGAAGTGTTCGACGCCGCCGCCCTGCATGCCGCCGCCAGCGAGGCGGCCGATGCGCTGGCCGGGTGGCTGCGCACCGATGGCACGCCAGCGTTACGCCGCCTCCTTCATCGGCCGCCCGCGGCCGCCCGCGCTCGGGCCGGGCGAGTGGCCGGCCTGCTCGTTCGAGCCGGCGCCGGCCGGCGGCGCCTGCGTCTGGAGCAGCGAGGGCACGGCGCGGCGCGGCGCCGACGACGTGCGCCAGTGGCTGCAACAGCAGGCCGCAGCCGGCCTGCCCTTTGAACGAAACGGAGGCGATCGTGAACGACAATGACCAGCTGAAGGCGGGGACTCGGGCCCGCCGTGCGATGCGCCTGCTGCAGCCGTTCGAGCCCGAGCGGGTGAACCGGGCACTGGCCGACTGCCATCACCTGAGCGCGCGGATGATGGCGCGCGAGTCGACCCCGGCGGCAAAGGAACAGGTCGCCCTGGCGCTGCAGACGGGCAGGGAGACGCTGGCCAATCTCGTCAGCGGCAGGCGCGACCCGCAATCGCTCGACGACACCGAAGTGCAGGGCCTCGAAGCGGTGGTGCTGGCGGTGGGCCGTCCGGCGCTGCTGATCCGCGGCGGCCATTTCGACGCCGCGCCCGAGCCGTGGAGCGTGCTCGAACAATACCGCTCGCGCATCGAGGCGCTGTTCCAGTCGGTCGGCCGCATCGAGCTGAGCGGGCACCCCTCGCTCGACTGGGTCGGCACCGGCTTCCTGGTGGCGCCCGGGGTACTGGCGACCAACCGCCACGTGATCCAGGAATTTTCCCAGCCTGACGGACAAGGCCGCTGGTCGATCGAAGCGGGCATCTCGGTGCGCGTCGATTTCGCCGAAGAACTGGGCAGCACCACGCCGCGCGAGTACCCGGTGCACGCCATCCTGGGCGTCCATACCTCGCTCGACGTCGCCCTGCTCGAAGTAGGCGGCCGGCCGGCGCCGGCGCTGCAGCTCGACGGCGGCAACGTCCCGCTCGACAGGGGCCAGCGCGGCTACGTGATCGGCTTTCCCGCGCTCGATTCGCGCCGCAACGACGCCACCACGATGCAGCGAATCTTCGCCGACATCTACAACGTCAAGCGGCTGCAGCCGGGTCTGCTGACGGACTGGTCGTCGTCGGTCAATGCCTACCTGCATGACTGCTCCACGCTCGGCGGCAACTCCGGCAGCTGCCTGGTGGACCTGGCCAGCGGCGTGGTGGTCGGCATCCATTTCGGCGGGCGCTTCGGCGAAGCGAATTGGGCGCTGTCGACGCGCGACCTGGCCGGCGCGCCGCTGCTGCAGCGGCTGGGGGCGTCGTTCGTGTGAAGGCGGCGGCGGCAGCGAAGCCGGATGGCACTGCCGTGCGGCATGGCGCGACTGCCTGGAAACCTGGAGGCGAGGACAGGAATTGAACCTGTCTGGGCGGCTTTGCAGGCCGCTGCATAACCTCTTTGCTACCTCGCCACCAGCAATCCTACCCGCGCCGGACACGGCGATGTAGTGCCGCGTCAAAGGTCGAGGTTGAACGTGGCCTGGAGCTCGGCGATCTGCGCTGCATCAAGCGGGCGGGCCGGCACGCCGCGCAGCAGCAGGAACAGCTTGGCGGTTTCTTCGAGCTCTTCGGCCGCATCCACCGCCTGCTCGAGCGTGCTGCCGGACACGACCGGTCCGTGGTTGGCCAGCAATACGGCCGCATGCCGGGCCGCCAGCGCGCCGATGGCGCCGGCCAGTTGCGGGTCGCCCGGGCGATGGTAAGGGACCAGCGGCAGGCGGCCGATCTTCATGACGGATAGTTCATCGCAGACAATCCTCGCCGAAAAAGCAGGCTGGACGTTTCGGCATCGTCAGCGGTGGTGCCGCAAGGCCCGCAGGAACAGCCGCGCCTGACCGGGCCGCCGGCTGCATGCACGGATCGCCCCCCATTGTCCCGACAATGCGGACAGCGACAAGCCCGCGAGCAGCATTGCCCATGGCGCCGGTTCCGGTATCGGCGAGACACCAATCGCAAAAGCGCGGGCGTCGGCCCGGATATATCCGGTCGCGAGCACGTCGCCTGAATAGGCATGCACGGCAAGCGTTCTGCTGCTGCTGCCTGGCGTACTGGAGACAAGGAAACTGTCAAACTGTGTACGCTGGCCGGGAAAACTGAAAATCTCGCCCAGCAGGCCTGCCTCCGCCTCGCCCAGGTCCGGCGGGCTGGTCGGGTTGTAGTGGGCAACGTCAAGCTGGGCAATCGCTGAAAACCGGACATGGGTGTGGGGCGTCAGCGTGAATGCGTAACCGGAACTGCCGGCAGCCGAGAATGCGCCGCGCCCGGCATGCGCGGCGGCGCGGGCGCTACCGGGCGAGAGCTCGACAAGTGCGGCTCCCTGCGGCTTATCGATCGAGTCCGCGCCATAGTGCGTCAGGCTGCGCGTTTCGTCCCACGGGTTGCCGAGCACGGTGTTCATGTTTGCAAAAACGGCCCCGTTGACGATATCGGACGTAAACATGAGTGAAGGGGTAATGCCGTCGGTCTCGTCGAGGTCGATCAGCTCGAACGTGAAGTCGTGAATCGATGCCGATCCCGACGACGCCTGCGCGATGCCGGAGGCGGCGGCGACCGCTGCCAGGGCGGCTGTCAACGCGGATCGTTTCAGGCGGCCCGGCGCGCGCAGGCGCCGCCCTCGCGTTGCGGCCAGCACCGCCAGTCCGGCCAGCAGCATCGCCCACGCCCCCGGTTCGGGAATCGGCATGACGCCGCCGGCGTAGGCGTAGCCGTGCAGCGCTATGTCCCCCGCCACGGCAAAGTCGCCAGAGGAAGTTTCGACGCTGATCGGAACGGCGCTGCTGCCGGGATCGAGCCTGACGTTCGAACTTTCGAAACTGACGAACGGCGCCATGCTGGTCAGCTGGCCGCCAAGGGTGACCACGGCAAGCGCCGACTGCGCCGTGACAGCGCTCAGTGCGGACTCCGCGAGCGAGCTGAAGACCACCCGCGTGTAGGGCGTCAGCGTGAAAGTGAAGCGGTCGGTCAGCAAAGCAGTGTAGGCGCCGCCACCGATAACGACAGCCGCGCCGTCCATGGACGCATCCTGCAGCGTAATCGATGCACTGCCATTGGAATCGGACAGGGTGGCGCTGCCGTTGCCTTCGAGCTGGTCTTCACGCAAAGCCGGGCCGCTGGGATCCGGGAACGGGTACTGGAACAGGAAGCCGGAACGTTCGACCTCGCTCAGCGCGATGCCGGGTTCGATGCCGTCGGCGCGGTTCAGGTCGAACAGTTCCACAGCGAGCCGGCTGAACTTCACCGATGCAGAGGAATCCGCGCGGCCGTCGCCGCTGCAGCACCCGAGTACCACTGCCAGCATCCAGGGAAGCACCGCCTGTATCGAAGACATATCACCTCCGGGACCGAACCCACCCGTGCCCGCAGGGTGGCCGTGCCTGAACTATGCGCGGCCAGCTTGACGATGATTGGCCCGCGCTCAATGATACCGAGTGAACTTCAGTGAACGCCCCATGTCCACTAACGAAACGCGGGCAATGGCGTCGCAGGCCCGACAGCAGCCGGCGGCGCCGGGTGACGCTGACGGGCCATCGCGTAGTCCGTTCACCTGTGCCCGCCTCCTCCATGGCCGCCGCGGCCGCCGTCGTCGCCGGAGTACATGGGATTGGGCGCGACGTAGGCCATCACCTTGTGGTCGAGCACGCCCGGCGGCGCGGCGAGGTTCAGTTCGAACGCGTTCACGAAGATCGAACCGTTAAAATTCCAGGCGAAGGACCTGGGGCCGGCGACGAACTTGACGATCTCGCCGCCGGTCACGTTCACGGCGCGGGTTGCGGGCGTGATGACGATTACGCGGCTGGCCGCCGACACGGGAGTCCACCCTGGTGCGGTAGTCCACGGGCGCACAGGCCGACAGCACCAGTGCCGCAATCATCGGCGCGATCCAGACCGCTTTCATCGGATACCCCTGCGATCGAACATGGAGATGCGAACCACTGTAGGACAGCGGCGGCGACCCTGCGTTCAGGGGCAGCGCATTCCGGTCCTTTGCCGCGTGACCTCGCGGGCAGGTTCGACAATGCGTCAGATGCAGGATGCGTTCTCGTCCGCGATCTGAAACCGGCTCACCAGTTTGGCCAGGTCGTTCGCCTGCAGGTGCATCGCCTCCACCGATATGCCGGCGCCCTCCACGAGCTGCGCGTTTTGCCTGGTGACGGTGTCGAGTTCGATGACGGCGCCATTGATCTGCGCAATCTTCAAGTCCTGCTCGGAGCTGGCATTGCTGATCGCTGCCATGATGGCGGTCACCTGCCGCACGCTGAGCATGATCTCGCTCATCGTGCCGCCGGCGATCGCCGTCAGGCGGCTGCCGGCCGCGATCTGCTCGACGGAATCGCCAATCAGTACCTTGATTTCGCGCGCGGCCGTCGACGAACGGTGCGCCAGGCCACGCACCTCGGCCGCAACGATGGCAAACCCGCGGCCGTGCTCACCGGCGCGCGCCGCCTCCACCGCCGCGTTGAGCGCGAGCAGGTTGGTCTGGAACGCGATGCCGTCGATGACGGCCGTGATGTCGACGATCTTCCTCGAGAACCCGCTGATCGCCTCCATCGTGTCCACGACGTCGGCGACCACCTTGCCGCCCTCGCCGGCCACCTTCGAGGCGCGCTTTGCCAGCGCATTGGCTTCCTGCGCGCTCATGCTGTTCTGCCTGACCGTGGCGGTGAGCTGTTCCACCGACGACGTGGTCTGCCCGAGTGCCTCGGCCTGGTGTTCAGTGCGGCGGGATAACTCGCTGTTGCCGGTCGCAATCTCCCTGGATGCGGCGTCGATGGCAAAGGCCCCTGCCCTGACGTTGCCGACCGTGGCGGCCAGCCGCGTGGTCATGGCGCCGAGCGCATCGAGCAGCGTGCCGATCTCGTCTGTCCTGGCATGCTGCGCCGCCGGACGCAAATTGCCGTCCGCTACCCGCACGATGCGGCTCACCGCGTCGCGCAAGGGATGGACGATGCTGACCGTGAGCGCCCAGGCAAGCGCACTGCCGGTCACGGCGGCGAAGATGCCGAGGCCGATCAGCAGGTTCCGGCTGAGCGAAAACTGCCTGGCCGACTCGAGCGCGACGACGTTCGACTGCGCCGCCTGAAACGCCAGCAGTGCATCGAGCGCCGCCGTGTAGCGCCTGAAACCCGCTTCCAGCCCCGTGTCCGCCAGTGCCGCCACTTCCTGCGTCCTGCCGGAGTCCTTCAGCCGGATCAGTTCGGCGCGGACGGCCAGGTACGCTTTCTTGCGTTCCTCCACCTGGCGCATCGTTGCCGCTTCGTCGGCATCGTGCAGGAAGCGCGCTGCCTTCGCCTCGAGGGCCGTCTGCGCCGATTCCCCGGCGTTAAGCTGCGCCTGGAAATAATCGGCCACTTCCACGCTGTCGCTGCGCGCGAGCGCGGCAGTGCGCACGCCATTCAGCCGTGCCAGGCCCAGCACTTCGGAAGTGAGCTGCTGTTTGGCCAGCTTCTGGCTCACCAGTTCGGAAGTCGAAGCGTCCGCAGCCTGCAGACGCCACAGGGCGACGATCGACATCGTGGCCATGATCACCAGGATGATGGAAAAAGAAACTACAAGGCGTGCGCCGATATTGGTTTGTGCAAATTTCATGGGGTCGGGATACCTGGAGAGTTGGCAAAAGATAGTAGAACGGTCATAGCTGATGCCCTGACGCACTACATCCTGCCCGTGAATTGCTTCAGGGTAATGACATCGACCACGCTGTCGTCGGTACGCAGGTTCGCCTCAGGCCGCCAGCACGTAGCCTACTTTGCGCACCGTTTTGACGAGCCCGCGCGCATTGCGCATCGCCTTGCGCAAGCGCAGGACGTGCACGTCCACGGTACGTTCATCGATGACGCAGCCGCCCTGCTGCAGTTGTTCGCGCAGTTGCGGGCGGGTGAAGGGCTGGCCGGGATGGCTCATCAGTAGTAGCAGCAGGCGAAATTCGGAGGCGCCGATGGTGATTACGGCATCGTCGACGCGCACCGAGCAGCTCAGCGGATCGAGCCGGACGTTGGCCACCTCGAGCGTGGCGCTTCCGGGACAGTAGTCGGTACGGCGCAGCAGGGCCCGCGTGCGCGCCGCCAGTTCGCGCGGCGAGAATGGCTTGGTCATGTAATCGTCGGCGCCGCTGTCGAGGCCGTCGATCTTGTCCTGCTCCAGCGTGTGAGCCGACAGCATGATCACCGGCGTGCCGCGCAGGACGCGGTCGCGGCGTATCCTCAACAGCAAATGGATTCCGCTTTCTCCGCCCAGCGACCAGTCGAGCACGACCAGATGGGGGCGCCGGCGCTGAAGGAAATCCCAGGCCGCCGCTGCATCGGCGACCGAGCAACAGTCCCAGCCGCCCCGGCGCAGCGAGCATTTGACGAGCTCGGCGACGGCGGGCTCGTCTTCCACGATGAGGATCAGGGTGTGAGACATGGCGGTACGGGAAGTGGAGGTACCGGTCCCCGGGCGCGCTGCCCGGGGGGGGGAATGCGGATCAGTACACCGATTTGCCGGAGGCGTCCTTCAGTTGTACCTTCCAGGCGCCCTGCACCAGCGTCACGACGGACGGCGGCATCGGCACGTAGTCGAGTTCGGTCGCCGCGGCGCCACCGTTCTTGTAGGCCCAGTCGAAGAACTTCAGGATTTCCTTGCCCTTCGCTGCGTCGGCCTGATTCTTATGCAGCAGAATGTACGACACGCCCGTGATCGGCCAGCTCGCTTTACCGGCCTGGTCGGTCAGCACCACGGCGAAGCCTGGCGTCCTGGTCCATTCGGCGTTGGCCGCGGCTGCCTTGAAATTGTCGTCGTCAGGCTGCAGGAACACGCCATCCTTGTTTTTCAGCTGCGTGTGCGAAAGCTTGTTCTTCTTGGCGAAGGCCCACTCGACGTAACCGATCGCGCCCTTGATGCGCTGCACGTTGGCGGCGACGCCCTCGTTGCCCTTGCCGCCCACGCCGACCGCCCACTTGACGGCAGTGCCGGCGCCGATTTTCGTCTTGAATTCGCTGCTCGTTTTCGACAGGTAGTCGGTGAACAGGAAAGAAGTGCCGGAGCCGTCCGCGCGGTGAACGACGGTAATTTCGTCGGCCGGCAGCTTGACGCCCGGGTTCAGCGCGGCAATCGCCGGATCGTTCCACTTCGTCACTTTGCCGAGGTAGATGTCGGCGATGACCGGACCGGTCAGTTTCATCTGGCCGGGGGCGACACCTTCGATATTGACCACGGTGACGACGCCGCCCATGATGGCGGGGAACTGCATGAGCCCTTCCGCGTCGAGTTCGTCGGCCTTCAGGGGCATGTCGGATGCGCCGAAATCGACCGTCTTGGCCTTGATCTGCTTGATGCCGGCACCGGAGCCGACCGATTGGTAATTCAGGCCGTTGCCGGTGGTGGTCTTGTACATGTCGGCCCACTTCGCGTAGATAGGATACGGGAAGGTGGCGCCGGCGCCGGTGATGTCGGCGGCGAACGCGCCCGACAGTGCGACCATGGTGGAAACGCCGACGACGACCGATTTCAACATCAACTTGATTTTCATTTTTTTGCCCTGGTGGTTGGTTTCGAACGTGCCGAGTCTAGCGCCGCAATATGACGCGTGTGTGACGACATTCGCCGGCGGCCTCGCCGGCGCCGCCGCCATTGCCTTGTCACCTTGCGGTCACACCGGATCGCTAGACTGGGCTCTTCGCGATCGGTGCAGGTCCGGCCGACAAACACGCAGGAGACCGCCATGCTGCTTGCAACCTATGCGCTGTTGACCCTTACGATCGAGCGAAAACAGGAACGCGCATCGATTCAAGACCTTCAGGATTTTCTCGCCCTGCCGCGCACCCTGCGGCCGTCCGATGGCGCCGAGCTGGCGACCCGTTCGGAAGAACTCATCCGCTTTGCCGAATCTCACCATCAGCAACGCCTTGCGAATGCCTTGTTCCCGGCATTGCGGGCAAAGTCCACCGAAGCAGGCGAGGCGTTGCGCAAGCACGAGCTGCTGTGTCGCGCCGGCCTTGAAATCGTGCCACGCATGCGCCGCAGTTTGCGCCCCGGCGCCTGCCTTGGCCCGCAGCAAGCCGAGGGCGCGTGCGTGCTGGTGCAGGCCTACTGCCGCAACCTGCTCGAGCGCCTCGCGTGCGAGGAAGACGTCTTGCTGCCGATGGCGGAACGCCTGCTTCCCAGCGAGGCCTGGTTCGACGTCGGTGCGCAATTTCTGGATCAAGATGCGCAGCGTGGGTGACGCCGGTTTTTTTCTCGGCTTACTTCCATAATTCGAATGATGTAGAATAGTCGAATAACTATCACGCGGGGAAGCCATGGAAACAAAGAACGCCATCACCGCGCTCGCCGCGTTGGCGCAAGATTCTCGCCTGGCGGTGTTCCGCCTTCTGGTGCAGGCCGGACCGGAAGGAATGGCCGCCAGCAAAATCGCCGATCAGCTCAGTGTGCCCTCTTCTTCGCTGTCGTTTCACTTGAAGGAACTGACGCATGCCGGTCTGATCGTTCCGCGCCAGAGCGGGCGTTTCGTTATCTACAGTGCGCATTTCGCCACCATGAACGCCCTCGTTGCCTTTCTAACGGAAAGCTGTTGCGGCGGAAACCCATGCACCCCGCTGTCGGCGCAGCTTTGCGCAGATGCAACGACGGCAGACTAACTTTTCTTTCCCGCTCAACCCACCCGGAAACTCACTCATGAATGTACTCTTTCTCTGCACCGGGAATTCCTGCCGTTCGATCCTCGGCGAAGCCGTTTTCAAGCACCTCGCTCCGGCGGGATGGACGGCCATGAGCGCGGGCAGCCAGCCTGCCGGCTATGTTCACCCGCGTTCGCTGGCGCTGCTGGCGCGCGAAGGCATCGCGACCGAGGGCTATTTCAGTAAATCCTGGGACAAGCTGCCAGCGACACCGGACATCGTGATCACCGTGTGCGCCAGCGCGGCGGGAGAGACCTGTCCGGCCTACCTGGGTCCGGTCCTGCGCACGCATTGGGGTGTCGACGATCCGGCGCATGCGACTGGCACCGAAGACGAAATCGACGCCGCTTTCATGACGGCGTACCGGATCCTGCGAACGCGTATCGAAGCGTTCCTGGCGTTGCCGCTTGATGAGATGAAAAACGATCGTGCGCGCCTCAAGTCCGAACTCGATCGCATCGGCACTCTGTTGCCATAACAGCGCATTGGCGTCACCGATCGGCTGACGGGAGACTTTTCCAATCCCGCCGATCCAAAAACAACAAGGATTCACACCGTGCTGACCGCTACGCTCATTTTTCTCGCAACACTCATTCTCGTGATCTGGCAGCCACGCGGCCTTGGCATCGGCTGGAGCGCGTCGCTGGGCGCGCTGGCCGCACTGCTCGCCGGGGTCATTCAGCTGTCGGACATTCCGATTGTCTGGCATATCGTCTGGAACGCGACCGGCAGCTTCATCGCCGTGATCATCATCAGCCTGCTGCTCGACAAGGCCGGTTTTTTTGAATGGGCCGCGCTGCACGTCGCGCGCTGGGGACGCGGCAGCGGCCGCAGGCTGTTTGTGCTGCTGGTGTTGCTGGGAGCGGCCGTCGCCGCGCTGTTTGCCAACGATGGCGCGGCGCTGATCCTGACGCCGATCGTCATCGCCATGCTGTTGGCGCTGCGGTTTACACCGAAAGCGACGCTGGCCTTCGTCATGGCCGCCGGCTTTATTGCAGACACCGCCAGCTTGCCGCTGGTGGTGTCGAACCTGGTCAACATCGTGTCGGCGGACTACTTCAAGATCGGCTTCGCCCGCTACGCCTCGGTCATGGTACCGGTCAATGTCGTGTCCGTCGCGGCGACGCTGGCGGCATTGATGCTGTTCTTTCGCAACGACATCCCGACCGACTACGACATGGCGCAGCTGAAGCACCCGGCCGAGGCGATCCGCGACCGCGCCACCTTTACCGCCGGCTGGTGGGTGCTCGGCATGCTGCTGGTCGGCTTCTTTGGGCTGGAGCGGGTCGGTGTGCCGATCAGCGCGGTGGCCGCCGCCGGCGCCTTGTTGTTGTTTGCAGTGGCCGCCAAAGGACACGTCATCCCCACCCGCGAGGTGATCAGAAACGCGCCCTGGAAGATCGTGGTGTTCTCCCTTGGCATGTACCTGGTGGTGTTCGGCCTGCGCAATGCCGGACTCACCGACTATTTGACCGGTCTGCTCAACGAATGTGCCCGCTATGGTGTGTGGGGCGCCGCGATCGGCACCGGCCTGATCACCGCCTTCCTGTCGTCGGTCATGAACAACATGCCGACCGTCCTGATCGGCGCGCTGTCGATCGACCCGACCGACGCCGAAGGCGCGGTGCGCGAAGCGATGATATTTGCAAACGTGATCGGCAGCGACCTTGGCCCGAAGATTACCCCGATCGGCAGCCTGGCAACCTTGCTTTGGCTGCACGTACTGGCCGAGAAGAAAATCGATATATCGTGGGGCTACTATTTCCGCGTCGGCATTGTCCTCACGCTGCCGGTCCTGCTCATCACGCTTGCAGCCCTGGCCATCCGGCTCAGCTAACAAGGAAAAGCGAAACATGAATCACGCGAACATCACAGGCCAGCCTGCCGGCGATTTGTCGGACCTTCCCAACATTCGCGCGCAACAACTCGCGCTGCCCACGCTCGAGCAGCTCGCGCCCGTCGGCGAGCTGACACATCGCCCGCGCATCCTGATGTTATACGGCTCCTTGCGCGAGCGTTCGTTCAGCCGCTTCCTTACCTTCGAGGCGGCGCGCATCCTTGAGCATTTCGGCGCCGACGTGAAGATCTTCGACCCGGCCGAGCTGCCGATGGCCGGCAGCGTGCCGGAGGATCACCCGAAGGTGGTGGAACTGCGGGCTCTGTCGCTGTGGTCCGAAGGCCAGGTATGGTGCAGCCCCGAACGCCATGGCGCCATCACGGCCGTCATGAAAAACCAGATCGACTGGATTCCGCTCGAACAGGGCGCGCTGCGACCGAGCCAGGGTCGGACACTGGCGGTGATGCAGGTATGCGGCGGCTCGCAGTCATTCAACGTCGTCAATACATTGCGGCTGCTGGGACGCTGGATGCGCATGTTCACCATTCCGAACCAGTCGTCGGTACCGATGGCGTACAAGGAATTCGACGACGACGGCCGCATGAAGCCTTCCGCTTGCTATGATCGCGTGGTCGACGTCATGGAGGAACTGTTCAAGATGACCTTGTTGCTGCGTGGTCGCACCGACTATCTGACGGACCGCTACAGCGAGCGCAGCGCGCGGGCAATGAACGCGATTGACAGGCAGATTCAAAAAATCTAGCGCATGTTTGTTAGAGGTTTGGCATGAAGACCATACAGGTATTCTCAAGGAATCGGACGATAGACCGGAGGATTCCTCTTGGTTGCAGTCCAATACCTCGCAGCCCGACGCTTGTCTTTGGCGCCCATGATGCGTGCGCCCAATGTCGGTTTCATTACCGTGAAGGAGGTTCAGCATGAGCAATATGGATGTTGTCATCTGCAATCCCGTCCGCACCGCAATCGGCACCTACGGCGGCAGCCTCAAGGAAGTGCCGGCGCCGGATCTGGGCGCTGCCGTCATTCGCGAAACGCTCAGACGTTCCGGCTTAGGCCAAGGCAAGGTACAAACGCTGGTCATGGGTAACGTGATCCAGGCCGGCGTGAAAATGAATCCGGCGCGGCAGGCCGGCGTCGCTGCCGGCCTGCCCGTCGACGTGCCGGCGCTGACCGTCAACCGCGTCTGCGGCTCCGGCGCGCAGGGCGTGGTCAGCGCGGCGCTGGAAGTGTGGTGCGGCATGATCGACTGCGCGATCGCCGGCGGCATGGAGAACATGGACCGGGCGCCCTACCTGCTCGCGCAAGGACGCTGGGGCGCGCGCATGGGCGACGTCACCATGTTCGACAGCATGCTCTACGATGGGCTGAACGATGCGTTTTCGGGACAACACTCCGGCTGGCACACCGAAGACCTGGTCACGAAAGCAAACATCACGCGCGAAGACCAGGACCGCTGGGCGCTGCGTTCGCAGCAGCGTTTCTCGGCCGCGCAGACAGCGGGGAAGTTCGAGGCCGAGATCGCTGCCGTCGAGGTGCCCGGCCGCAAAGGCCCGACAATGTTCAACAAGGATGAACACAACCGTCCGGACACCACGGCCGAATCGCTCAGCAGGCTCAAGCCCGCTTTCCGCAAGGACGGCACCATCACGGCGGGCAGCGCGCCCGGGCTGAACTCGGGCGCGGCGGCAATGATCATCGCGGAACGGCAATGGGCGGAGAAAAACGGGCTCACACCGATGGCGCGGCTGGCGTCGTATGGTATTGGCGCTGTCGAGCCAGGCATGTTCGGGCTGGGACCGGTGCCGGCGGTGCGGCAGGCGCTGGCGCGCGCAGGCTGGTCGGTAGCGGACGTGGAACGGATCGAAATCAATGAAGCATTCGCCGCCATCACGCTCGCCTGCCTGCATGAACTGGGCTTTGACGAGGAGAAGGTCAATGTCGAGGGCGGCGCCATCGCCCATGGTCACCCGATCGGCGCCAGCGGCGCCGTGCTCACAACGCGCCTGCTGCATTCGATGCAGCGCGACGGGATCGGGCGAGGCATCGTCACCCTTTGCATCGGCGGCGGACAAGGGATCGCGCTGGCACTCGAAATGCTGTAACGGGTGCGCTGCGGCGTTCAGGGCGGCGAACCAGGCCCCGTACCCGCTATCAAGAAGGTGGGATCTTGATCCGCAGGCATTTCGAGCAGCTCCTCGCCGGTGAGCCGGGCATAGATCTCAACAAGATAGCCGCTTGGGTCGCGCAGCCACAGCTCATGCAGCGGCGTGCCACGCCAGGTCGTCCGCGACGGCTTGACGATGGTAGCGCCAGTCGCAAGGGCGGCATGGTAGGCCGAGATCACTTCGGCCTTGCCCGCCACGCCAAGGCCCAGGTGGTAGAGGCTGTATGTGTCGAGCGGCTCGCCCCGGTCGTTGACCAGTAATACTAAATTCAGGTTCAGGTGCGGCACGACGAACGTGCTGTAACGTGCGGTGGCGTCCTTTGGACCAACACCGAGAATAGCCGTGTAGAACGCGGTGCTTTTCGCCAGGTCAGCCACTCGCAAGCTGAGGTGGAACTCTTGCGCCTTCGGAAACGACGTTGAATCATCCATGATGGCTTGCTCGTTGATCTGTTCGGTTGTGATTGCATTGTCGCAAATTGAGGCCCTGACGCAATCTGGGGACGGGCAGTGCCCATGCCGCGCCGCCGTCGCGCTCAGGTCGCAACGACTGTAGCACAGAGCTGGCGCCTACTCGTGGCGCGCGAAAGCACACTTGCGCCGCTTTGGCGTCCACGGCGCAAGGATAGCAACATGCCCAGCGCAGGCCAGCGATGCCGTCCTGGCCGCGGCCCCCTTGCCGAAAACGTCGGGGTGGACGCCGTTAACAACAAAAGCCAACTTCCTGAACGGACGTTGGCTTCTGTTAACAGCCCAAATTATTATAATTTGAGCGTAATATTCTGGAGGCGAGGACGGGAATCGAACCCGTCTAAACGGCTTTGCAGGCCGCTGCATAACCTCTTTGCTACCTCGCCAGAGATTACTGATCTTGCGTTGCAGCCCGACCGGCAGCTGCATCAAAAAAGGGAAGCCAGGCTTCCCTTTTAGAATTCTGGAGCGGGAGAAGAGTCTCGAACTCTCGACCTCAACCTTGGCAAGGTTGCGCTCTACCAACTGAGCTACTCCCGC
>JBBRXM010000003.1:0-127058 GCA_038248405.1 Burkholderiales bacterium | reverse complement strand
GCGCTTGCCGGTCGCTGTCCATGCGTTCGCCCAAAATGTTGATTGAATTAAATATTAAAGCAAACGATTGACTTAATCAATCAACATTATCACGCTCGCCACCGGATCGATTAGGTCTGTTGACCTAATCGCCAAAGAACGCAATAATCGGCGCATCCACCGGGAGACAGACATGAAAGCCACGACGCGCCGCAAACTGAGCGACATCTTCAGCAAGGACGAAATTGCCAGGCTCACCGCGCGCTCGGACGCCATGGGCTGGCGCGCGCTGTTGCTTACGTGGGGCGTGATCGGCCTGACCCTGGCGGCGCTGGCGTGGTGGCCGCATCCCCTGATGTGGCTGGTGGCGCTGGTGGTGCTGGGCGGGCGCCAGCTGAGCCTGGCGATCCTGATGCACGACGCCGCCCACGGCACCCTGTTCAGGACGCGCTGGCTCAACGACGTGCTGGCCGACTATGCCTGCGGCAGCGCGGTCGGCATCGACATCCGGCGCTATCGCCAGCACCACCTGCTCCATCACGGCAAGACCGGACTCGATACCGATCCCGACCGCAGCCTGGCGGCGCCGTTCCCGGCCGCGCCGGCGTCGGTGGCACGCAAATTCTTGCGCGACCTGAGCGGCATCTCGGGCCTGAAGCGCGAATACGGCCTGCTGCTGATGCACGCCGGCGTGCTGCGCTGGACGGTGGCGAGCGACGTCACCCGCCTGCCGCAGGCGGGTCGCAGCTGGCGCCACTACCTGGCCGACCTGGCGCGCAACATGGCCAAGCCGGCGGCGCTGCAGTTGGCCCTGTTCGGCGTGCTGTGGGCGTGCGGCGCGCCGTGGCTGTACCTGGCGTGACTGGGCGCCTACCTGAGCACTTACAGCCTGTTCATGCGAATCCGTTCGATGGCCGAACACGCCTGCACCGAGCGCAGCCCCGACATGCTGCGCAATACGCGCACCACCCGCGCCGGACCGCTGGCGCGCGCCACCGTCGCGCCGCTGCGGGTAAATTACCATATCGAGCACCACCTGATGCCGGCCGTGCCTTATTTCCGGCTGCCAACCATGCACCGGATGCTGCGCGCGCGCGGCCTGGTCGGCACGCCGCCGGGCTATCTCGACGTACTGAACATTGTCAGCGGGCGTCCCACCTGAAACTGTGCGGCGATCGCGGCGCAGGACAGGCCTGCCAGCAGCATAGCCAACGGCTTTGCGGCCACCCTGCGCCCCTGAACATCGTTGCGCACGGTTGACGAATTTTTACAAAAAGCATCAATGCCCAAGTACAATTCCCCGCATGCAGATTCACGAGAACGGCCCAGCCAATGTACCGGAGGGCCCCGGTCTGTCCAAAACTTCACCTTACGAAGCCAAAAACAATCCTGCCTGCCACGCGTTTCGCCCGGCTGAGCAGCTCCAACGGGGAATTCAATGAGCACGAACGAAAGCAGCAACCGCATCAGCGCCTTGATCGAGCAGCATCAGGCTGCTGTCCAGTCCGACTGGATCGCCAACCTGAAAAAAGTCATGGTGCGCAGCGACGCCAGTTCGGATGAACAGCTCAAGCGCCATTGCAGCCAGTTCCTGGCCCTGCTCTCGCAGGCAACCCGCACCGGCGGCACCGACGACATCGACAACCGTTCGTGGGACGAAGTGCGCGACCTGCTGACCGAAATTTCGGCCGCCCGCGCCAAGCAGGGTTCCACGCCCAGCGAAACGGCGACCTTCATCTTCTCGCTCAAGCAGTCGCTGTTTACCAGCCTGCGCAGCGCCCTCGGCGACGAGCCCGAAGCGCTGGCGGCGGCGCTGTGGAGCATCAGCACGCTGCTCGACAAGCTGGGCCTGTTTACCATCGAGGTGTTCCAGAAAAGCCGCGACCAGATCATCGTGCGCCAGCAGCAGGAACTGCTAGAACTGTCGACTCCGGTTGTCAAGCTGTGGCAGGATATCCTGGCGCTGCCGCTGATCGGCACGCTCGACAGCGCGCGCACCCAGGTGGTGATGGAAAGCCTGCTGCAAAAGATCGTCGACACCGGCGCAGCCATCGCCATCATCGACATCACCGGCGTGCCGACGGTCGACACGCTGGTCGCCCAGCACCTGATGAAGACCATCGCCGCCGCCCGCCTGATGGGCGCCGACTGCATCATCAGCGGCATCCGTCCGCAGATCGCGCAGACCATCGTCCACCTCGGCGTGAACCTCGAAGACGTGGTCACCAAGGCGACCCTGGCCGATGCCTTCGTGGTGGCGCTGGCGCGGGTCGGCGCTTCGATCACCCGCAACTAAGGCCAGCATGGAACGCATTCCTATCTTGCGCATCGGCGACCTGCTGCTGGTGACGATCCAGGTCGACATGCACGACCGCCTGGCGATGACGCTGCAGGACGACCTGACCGACCGCATCGTGCGCGACGAAGCCAAGGGCGTGCTGATCGATATCTCGGCGCTCGACCTGGTCGACTCCTTCATCGGCCGCATGATCAGCAACACGGCGTCGATGGCGCGCGTGCTCGACGCCCAGACCGTGCTCGTCGGCATGCAGCCGGCGGTGGCGATCACCCTGGTCGAACTGGGGCTGACCCTGCCCGGCGTGAAAACGGCGCTCAATGTCGAACGCGGCATGGCCTTGCTCGGGAAGACCAGCCTGCGATGAGCGACCGTTCCGCGCCGCCCCTCAGCGTGCGCTATTGCTCGCCGCTGCTGGCGACCGACGCGACCACGGTGTCGCACAGCGTCATGCCGCTCGTCAGCGACGAGCATGTCGTCGCCTTGCGCCGGATGGTGCGCGAGCGCGCCCTCGAACTTAAGCTCAGCCTGGTCGACCAGACCAAGCTGGTGACCGCTGCCAGCGAGCTGGCGCGCAATACCATCAAGTACGGCGGTGGCGGCGAAGTGCACGTCATCGGCCTGTCCGACCGCTTTCGGCAAGGGATCCGGCTGGCCTTCGCCGACGACGGCCCCGGCATCGTCGACCTCGGACTTGCACTGACCGACGGCTACACCACCGGCGGCGGCCTCGGACTCGGCCTGTCGGGCGCCAAGCGCCTGGTCGACGAGTTCGACATCGACACCAAACACGGAGAAGGCACAGTAGTTGTGATCGTAAAATGGAAACGCTAATCAGTTCGCTTCAGCCCCACCACGCGTTTGCCATCACCCATAGCAGCGACATCGCGGCGGCGCGGCGCGCCGGCCAGCGCATGGCCGACGAGATCGGTCTGGACGAGACGCGCGCCGGCCGCCTCGCGCTGCTCATCAGCGAGGCCGCCACCAACATCCTCAAGCACGCCGTCGAAGGCCGCCTGTTCCTGTCGCTGGCGTGCTGCGGCGCGCTGCGCGGCATCGACGTCGTCGCCCTCGACAGCGGCCCCGGCATCGCCAACCTGGCCAACGCGCTGCAGGACGGCGTCTCCAGCGTCGGCACCGCCGGCACCGGTCTTGGCGCGATGCGCCGCCTGGCCGACGAATTCGACGCCTACGCGCCGCGCGACAAGGGCGCGGTGTTCTTCATGCGGCTGTGGAACGGCGTCGCGCCGCCCGACAAGCTGGCCGTCGGCGCGCTGTGCGTGCCGATCGCCAGCGAAGACGAATGCGGCGACGCCTGGGCCATCGCCGACCACCGCGGCGGCGTCAGCTTCCTCTCGGTCGACGGCCTCGGCCATGGCGCCGATGCCGCCGAGGCATCGCGCACCGCGCTGGCAGCGATGGCGGCGCAGCCGGCGCTCTCGCCCGGCGCGCAGATCGACAACTGCCACCTGGCCATGCGTTCGACCCGCGGCGCCGCGATGGCGGTGGCACAGCTCGAGTTTGCCACCGACCAGCTGCGCTTCGCCGGCATCGGCAACATCAGCGCCTGCATCATCGACGGCGAGTCGCGCAAGCAGATGGTGTCGCACAACGGCATCGTCGGGCACAACATGCGCAAGGTGCAGGAATTCATTCACCCCTGCCCGCCCGGCTCGCTGATCATCCTGCACTCGGACGGCATCAGCACCCAGTGGGACCTGTCCAGCTATCCGGGGCTGTCCGCGTGCAGCCCCGCGCTGATCGCCGCGGTGCTGCTGCGCGACTTCGGCCGCGCGCGCGACGACGCCTGCGTGCTGGTGGTGCGCTACCTGGGCCACCCCTGAGATGGACAGCACCCGCATCCTCAACCTCGGCATCGAGGGCCCGCAGGACGTGGTGACGGTGCGCCAGCGCGCGCGCCAGCTGTCAGGCCTGCTCGGCTTCGGCCAGCAGGAGCAGGTGCGCATCGCCACCGCGGTGTCGGAAGTGGCGCGCTGCGTGTGCCGCCACGTGTACGGCGGGCGCGCGGTGTTTACGCTCGAGCAGAGCGGGCGCCGGCGCGAGCTGCTGGTGACGATCCGCGACAACGGCGGCCCGGCGCGGGTGCAGCAGCACGGCAGCGAGCCTGACCAGGCCGGCAAGCAGTTCGACACTGCCATCATCACCGCGCGGCGCCTGATGGACGGCTGCGACGTCAGCTACCAGGCCGACCATGCGCTGACGGTATCGATGCAAAAGGCGCTGCAGCCGGGCCAGCGGGTCGACCCCGCTCACCTGGCTGAACTGGGCGCCCAGGTCGCCGCCAGCCCGGCGGCGACCAGCTTCTCGGAAGTGCAGCAGCAGAACCAGGAACTGGCGTCGGCGCTGGCCGAACTGCGCGAACGCCAGGACGACCTGCTGGCGCTTACGCGCGAGCTGGAAGACACCAACCGCGGCGTCGTCGCGCTGTACGCGGAGATCGAGGAAAAGGCGGAGCGCATCCGCAAGGCCGACGAGATGAAGTCGCGCTTCCTGTCCAACACCAGCCACGAACTGAGGACGCCCCTGTCGTCGATCCGCGCGCTGGCCCAGCTGCTGCTCGACCGCATGGACGGCGAACTCTCCGTCGAGCAGGAGCGCCAGATCCTGTTCATCGCCAGCGCCGCCAACGACTTGTCGAACCTGGTCAACGACCTGCTCGACCTGGCCAAGATCGAGGCGGGCAAGGTGCAGATCAGCGTGGCGCCTATCGATGTCGGCAACCTGTTTTCCGCGCTCAAGGGCATGCTGCGCCCGCTGGCGCAAAATCCGCGCGTCGAGCTGCTGTTCATCGAACCGGAAGCGCCCGTCAGTTTCGTCTCGGACGACAGCAAGCTGGCGCAGATCCTGCGCAACTTCGTCTCCAACGCGCTCAAATTTACCGAACAGGGCCAGGTGGTGGTGCAGCTGGCGCCGCACGCCGACCCCGACATGATCTGCTTTGCCGTCTCCGACACCGGCATCGGCATCATCCCCGAACACCTGCACCTGATCTTCGAGGAATTCAGCCAGATCGAGCACCCGCTGCAGCGCGGCGCCAAGGGCACCGGTCTCGGCCTGCCGCTGTGCCGCCAGCTGGCAGCGCTGCTGGGCGGCCAGGTCGAGGTCAGCAGCACCGCCGGCGCCGGCTCGACCTTCACGCTGGTGCTTCCCCGCCGTTCAGACCTCCAGCCAGAACAGGGCGCATGACATGAACCCAGACATCCTGATCCTCAACGTCGACGACAACGACGGTGCGCGCTACGTCAAGACGCGCATCCTGTTAAGCGCCGGCTTTCGCGTCGAAGAAGCGGCCAACGGCACCGACGCGCTGGCGATGGTGGCGCGCGTTGCCCCCGCACTGGTACTGCTCGACGTCAAGCTGCCCGACATTAACGGCATCGAGGTGTGCCGCCGCATCAAGGCCGACCCGGCCACCTGCGACGTGCTGGTGCTGCAGACGTCGGCCGCGCTGACCGGGCGCGACGACAAGATCCGCGGGCTCGAAGGGGGCGCCGACAACTACCTGGCCGCGCCGATCGAGGCCGACGAACTGGTGGCCAACGTACGCGCCCTGCTGCGCCTGCAGCAGACCCGCGCCGACCTGAAGAACAGCGAGGAGCGCTTCCGCCAGCTGGCCGAGAACATCGACGACGTGTTCTGGATGTTCTCGCTGCACGACGGCGCGCTGCTGTACGTCAGCGCCGCCTACGGCGCCATGTGGGGCCGCGACAGCGCCGAACTGGCGCGCTCGCCCGCCGACTGGGTCGCCAGCGTGCACCCGGACGACCGCGCGGCGCTGATGGAACGCTGGCACGGCCTGTGCAAGCACGACGGCTACGACGAAGAGTACCGCGTGGCGCAAGGCGACGGCGCCATGCGCTGGGTGCGCGACCGCGCCTTCGTCGTCAAGGACGCGATGGAGCAGCCCTACCGCATCGCCCGCATCACCAGCGACATCTCCGGGCGCAAGGCGATGGAGAGCCGGCTGCGCGCGGCCGACGAGAACAAGAACGACTTCCTGGCCACGCTGGCGCACGAGCTGCGCAATCCCTTGAGCCCGATCCGCACCGCCGTCGAACTGCTCGGGCGCAGTGGCCCGGATGCGGTGGCCGTGCACGGCAAGGCGCGCGCCGTGATCACGCGCCAGGTCGACCACCTGACCCGGCTGGTCGACGACCTGCTCGACGTGGCGCGCATCTCGGAAGGCAAACTGACGCTGCGCCAGCAGGCGGTCGAACTGGACGACGTCCTGAAGGCGGCGCTGGAGACGGCCGCTCCCGTGCTCGACGCGCGCCAGCACAGCATCGAGGTAGTGGCGCCGCCGGTGCCGCTGTGGGTGTGGGGCGACGCCATCCGGCTGGCGCAGTCGATCGGCAACCTGCTGCACAACGCCGCCAAGTTCACCTCGCCCAACGGCGCGGTGCGCCTGGCGGTCGAGGTGGCGGCCGGCGACATGGTGCGGATCACGGTGCGCGACAACGGCATCGGCATCAGCGCCGAGAACCTGCCGCGCATTTTCGACATGTTCGCCCAGGGCGCGTACGCGCCCGACCGCGCCCACGACGGCCTGGGCATCGGCCTGTCGCTGGTGTCGACGCTGGTGGCCATGCACGGCGGCCGGCTGACGGCGGCCAGCCCCGGCATCGGCCAGGGAAGCGCCTTCACGATCACGCTGCCGCTGATGGCCGCGCCGGCGGCCCAAGCGCGGCCGGCCGCCGTCCCCGCGCACGCTGCCGGCGGCCTGTCGATCCTGCTGGTCGACGACAACGTCGATTCGGCCGAGATGATGGGCGACCTGCTGGACGCACTGGGCCACCACGTGGAACTGGCGCACGACGGCGCCAGCGCGCTGGCGCTGGCCGCGGTGCGCGCGCCGGACGTGATGATCCTCGATATCGGCCTGCCCGACATGGACGGCAGCGAACTGGCGCGCCGGCTGCGCGCGCTGCCGGCGCTGGCCGGCACGCGCCTGATCGCCCACACCGGCTATGGCGCGCCGCACGACCGCGAAAGGACACGCGAAGCCGGCTTCGACTTCCACCTGGTCAAACCGGTCAGCATGGCCGACCTGCAGGAAGCCTTGCTCACCGGCGGCAAAGACCCGCTTACAGCCTGATTTCGGTGCCCAGCGCGCCCAGGAACTGCGCCAGCCATTGCGGGTGGGCCGGCCACGCCGGCGCGGTGATGAAATTGCCGTCGCTGACGGCCTGGTCGACCTCGATGTCGGCAAATTCGCCGCCGGCCAGCCGCACCTCCGGCGCGCAGGCCGGATAGGCGGAAATGCGCTTGCCGCGGATGACGTCGGCCGCCGCCAGCACCTGGGCGCCATGGCAGACCGCGGCGATCGGCTTGCCGGCGGCGGCGAACTGCCTGACCAGTTCGATCACGCGCGCATTGAGCCGCAGGTATTCGGGCGCTCGGCCGCCGGCGATCATCAGCGCATCGTAGTCGGTCTCTTTGGCGTCGTCGAAACTGGCATTGAGCGCGAACATGTGGCCCGGCTTTTCGGTGTAGGTCTGGTCGCCCTCGAAGTCGTGGATGGCGGTCTTGATCTTGTCGCCCGCCTGCTTGCCGGGGCACACCGCATGCACGCTGTGGCCGACCATCTGCAGTGCCTGGAACGGCACCATCGTTTCATAGTCTTCGGCGAAATCGCCGGTCAGGAACAGTATCTTCTTCGCTGCCATGGCTGCTCTCCTCTGAAATAGCCGATCATACTCCGGAACGGGCGCGTGGCGGCATGGGCGCCCCCACCTATCAGTGAAGACGGCTTGCACATCGCGCTTCCTTCTGAGCCTCCCGGCAAGCGTGCGCGTGCCCGCCTGGCGGCGCTGATGAAGAAGTACCTTCGCCGGCGGCGACGCGGTAGTATGGCTGTCACTACTTGTCGGGAGGGTGAGTATGCTGCGGTCGATATCGTCCAGTGAGCGATGCGGGGCCGCGCGCGCGGCGCAAAAGTGCCAGCCGTGAAGCTCGCGCACCCTGCCGCCGCCCTGCCGTGCGCGATCGGACGATCGCCGCTGTTGCTGCGGGTGCTGCGCCAGGTCGACCAGATCGCGCCGACCGATCGCGCCATGCTGATCCTCGGCCCGTCCGGCTCCGGCAAGGAGGTCATCGCGCAGCGCGCCCACTTTCGCGGCCGCGCCGGCCGTCCGTTCGTCGACGTCAACTGCGGCGCCATACCCGAGCACCTGATCGAGACCGAGTTGTTCGGCTGCGTGCGCGGGGCCTTTACGGGCGCCGTCGCCGCCCGGCCCGGACACTTCGAAACGGTCGGCCGCGGCACCCTGTTGCTCGACGAGATAGGCGAACTGCCCTTGTCGCTGCAGCCGGCCCTGCTGCGGGTGCTGGAGACGCGCACCTTCCGCCCGGTCGGCAGCAACGAGGTGCGCCGCTTCGAAGGCCGCGTCATCGCCGCCACCCATCAGCCGCTCAAGGCGCTGGTGGCGCAAGGCCGCTTTCGCGCGGACCTGTACTACCGGCTGGCCGTGTTCGAAATCGCGCTGCCCGGACTTGACCAGCGCCGCGAGGACATTCCCGCGCTGGCCGACTATTTCGCGTCGCTCCAGCCGCGCCGCCTGACGTTCGCGCCGGAGGCGATGGCGCTGCTGTCGCGCCACGCCTGGCCCGGTCACGCGCGCCAGTTGCGCAACCTGGTCGACCGCCTGGCCGTGCTGGCCGACACTTCCCACATCACCGCGCCGGTGCTGCTGCCGTTCCTGATGCAAGACGAGACGGCCGCCGCCGCCGCGCCGCTCGACATCGCCGACGCACTGCTGCGCCTCGAAGGCAAGAACAAGCTGGCGGCGGCGCAGCAGATCCTGGTCGACCATGCCATGCGGCTTTGCGGCGGCAACAAGAGCGCGGCGGCGGCGCTGCTCGGCGTCGGCCGCAAGAGCGTCGAGCGGCGCGTCAAGCTGGGCGCGGCGCCGCCTGCCGCGCAGTAAGGCGGCGCCGTCAGCGGCGAACCAGCACCGTCAGCACGTACTGCCCCGCCACGTAGCTGCCGCCGAGGGCGATCAGGCCGGCGACGACGCGCCAGTTGCCGAAAAAGTCGCCCAGCGCGGTGATCACGGCCGGCATGTCGGCCGCGTCGGCGGTGATGGTGATGTTGGTGGTCGTTTCGCCGTCGGCGCGCCGGGCCGGCGCCGTGCGGGCGTCGCCCACCACCACTTCCCAGCGCCCGTCCCTGCGGTGGACGCTGGCCTTGACGTCATCTTCTTCGAGCCGGCCCACCAGGCCGAGGCAGATGTCTTCGGCGTTGGCCGCCACTGCCTTCTTGAACGACTCCAGCTGGGCCGGCTTGACGTCCGGGGCGACGGCGAGCGCGAGAACGCCGGCCGCGCCGGTGCTGACTGCTGCAGTATCTTGGATCATGGATGTGCTCCTGCTTGCTTGAAATGTTGGGGCAAGGGTGGCGCCGCCCCGCCCGACTGCGGCGCGGCCGGCGCCATGCGCGCTTACAGGGCCGAGATCAGGCTGCCGGCGATAGGCACCGCGATCTTGGCGACCGACATGATGATGTCGAAGAAGCCGGTGACGTTGTCGCCGTCCTTGCGGCCGCGGTGCGGCTCGGCTTTCTGCTGGTTAGGATTGCTCACTTCCTGGTAGATCTGATAGCCCGCCTTGGCCACCACCGGCAGCACCTTCTTGGCGATGTTGAGCAGGCCGCCCCAGTCGACGCCGAGGCCGTTGAGGGTCTTGAGCGATTCGGGATCCATGGTGCCGATGACGGCCGAGTCGGGGCCGACGATGAGCGGAATCGACGGCAGGCTGTTCATCGTGCCGGCGTCCACGCCCGGCGGCAGCAGGCCGTCGGTGACCTTCATGTACAGGTTGGTGCCGTCGGTCGGATTCTTTTGCGCGGTGCTGCTGGCGGCAAACACGGGGAAGAAGTCGATCGTCTTGCACTGGCTCGGGGCCTGCGGTCCGAGTGTCTTGATCAGCAGGCGCTGCGAGGCCTGGCCGTTCACCTTGCCCTGCATGGCCAGCACCTGGGCGCTGGCGCCGATGACGTCCGGATTGGCGACGATACTGCCGCAGACCTTCTCTTCGGTCTGGCCATTGGCAGGGCTGCCGAGGAAGGTGGAATACAGGTGCAGGTCGTTGCCGCTGCGGGTGGCGGCGAAGACGACCGGTACGCTGATGAAGGGATTACCCAGGATTTGCTCGGTCTGTGATCTTGGCGTTTGCATGGTAGACATTTTTTCTCTCTCCGACATATTGGAACATCAGGATGAACCGGCCAGGCCGCTAGCCTTGCCGATGCAGTTCGCGTGGCGCCGGTTGCCGGTTTTGGATCGGCAGTGCGTTCGGGCCGCTCATCAATATTAGTCGTCAGACAATGGAAAAACATATCAGTGCGGGATCACTTCAGGCGCACTCGGCCGAGCGCGAGCTCGCCTGCGCGCCGGTGCGGCGCCGCTCCGCCACGGGCAGCGCGAGGGCGGCTTCGGGCGCCGCCGGCAGCAGGCTGGCCAGTTCTACCTGGTAGAGCTGGGCGAGGTGGCGGGCGGTGCGGTACAGCACCGGCTTGCCAGCTTCGGCGCGCTTGACCGAGGCGATCGAGACGCTCAGATGTCTGTCGACGCAAAGCTGCGCCAGCGCCTCCTGGCTCATGCCCCACGCGCGCCGCAAGGACTTCAGCCGCGCGGGGCTGAGCGTGAGCTTGCCGTCGTGTGCCGGCGATGCTGTTCCCGATTCCATTGAACCTCCCGTGCGATGGCCGTGTGCGTGAATACGCAAAGACGGTTACAGCAATCGGCGTGCCAACGCGCCAGTGGTCTGAAAATCAACGAAAAATGGGCGCAGTCCCCACGCCGGCGATCAAAATCGGACGATTTCGGCCATCGCGGCGCCTGCGGGCGGGCGAAGTCGGCCAGAGCGGCGAAAACCGCGCAACCCAGGCCGCCGCCGTCAGGATGTACGGCAGCTCGTATCGAGCAGGCAGGTCAGCGCCGAAGCGTCGTCGGCTCGTTTGACCGAATGATCGGCGCTGCTGCGGCGCGCCGCTTCGTGGCCGCGCAGCTCGGCCAGCGCCGCCGCCAAACCATCGCGCAGGCACAGGTCGGCCAGGCTTTGCGCCGAGCGCAGCCCGTAGGTGTCGACGATGCGCGAAAAGCCGTCCGTCATGGCGAGCAGCATCGAACCGGGCGCTGCCTCCACGCGGTAGCTGCGGCCGTCGAAACGCCCGCGCGGCAGCGGGCACAATACCTGCGGCGCCGGCGCCGTGTTCTGCTGTTCGCGGCGGCGGCGCAGCATCGGCATCAGGCGCTGCAGGCGCGCGGCCGGGTCGGTGACGCCCTCGGCGCGCAGGCGCCCGATCTCACGCTGCAAAATGCCCTCCTGTGCATTGGTATACGGGTCGAGGTCGACGATGCCCCCGCCCGGCGGACGCAGCATCGTCTTGCAGTCGCCCAGGCAGAAGAGGTCGAGCGTCGCGCCGCACTCACCCGGCGTCACCCGCACCCACGTCATCGCCGCTATCGGATATGCATACAGCGGCATGGCGGCGGCGCGCGCCAGGAAGTGCGGCCGCAGCGCTTCGATCGCGGCACAGACGCCCTCCGCTTGCGACGCCGCTTCGGCGATCGCGTCGCGCAGCGACGCCGCGAAACTCTGCACGAACCAGACCACGTCGCTGACCTCGGCGCCGAGATAATCATGCTCGGCGACCGGGGTAGCGCCGTCGATGATGACGATGTCCGTGCAGCGCTCGCCGCGAACCACCGCGATCAGGTCCTCGTTGTGACGCCCGCCCGCAGCGTCCGATAGCTGTTCGATTCTCACCAATTATTCTCCTGGCATACCATAGCTCGCGCGAGCCGTCCACCGATCGTTGCCCGCCTGCGCCAGTTGCCGCCGCTCACGCGCGCAAGACGAGACATCGGGCCAGCAATTGCGTATATTAAACGCTAGCAGGCTGGTCCGCCCCGTGGGGCGTGCCGCCACGCCGTGACGCCTGCCACGAGAAACGGCCAACGATGACGAAGCCAAAGCGCCGAGCACACTCACCGCCAGCCGCCCCGCACTCCGGTCCGGGCGCGCTGTCGCTCGACATGCTGCTGTCGAACCTGCCCGGCGCGGTCTACCGCTGCCTCAACGACGGCCACTGGACGATGCAGTTCGCCAGCGCGGGCATCGAACAGCTGACCGGCTACCCGGCGGCGGCGTTGCGCCCGCCCTCGCTGCTCACCTATGCCGGCATCATCCACCCGCAGGACCGCCAGGCGGCGGCCGCCCGGATCGAGGAGGCCATCGCGCAGCGCGCCTCGTTCCAGGTCACCTACCGCATCATCACCTTCAGCGGCGACACCAAGTGGATCTGGGAACAGGGCGCCCCCGTCTGCGATGCCGGCGGCGCCGTCGTCGCCCTCGAAGGCTTCCTCGCCGACTACACCAGCATGAAGAACGCCGACGCCACCATCCGCGAGCATGCGTCCATGCTCGACAAGGCGAGCGAAGCGATTTTCGTGATGACCCTGGGCGGCGCCATCAGCTTCTGGAACAAGGGCGCCGAAGCGCTGTACGGGTGGACGGCGGCGCGCGCGCTCGGGCACCGCTATACGGACCTGTTCAAGGTGAGCAGCTCGGCCTACCGCGCCGCCCACCACGCGGTGCTGGTCGAGGGCGAGTGGTTGGGCGAACTGAGCCTGGCCAGGGCGGACGACGCCACCGTGCACACCGAGATGCGCTGGACGCTGGTGCCGGCCGACGCCGACGCCGGCACCTCGGCCAAGATCCTGGTGATCGCCTCCGACATCAGCGAGCGCAAGAACGTCGAGGAGCGCGTGCACCGGCTGGCCTTTTTCGATCCGCTGACCGAACTGCCGAACCGCGCCCGCCTGCTCGACACGCTGCACCACGCCTTGCTCGGCAGCGCCCGCAGCAACAAGATCGGCGCCTTGATGTTCTGCGACCTCGACAACTTCAAGACGCTCAACGACACCCGCGGCCACGCCGCCGGCGACAGCCTGCTGCAGGCGGTCGCGCGCCGCCTCGAGCGCAGCGTGCGCGCCACCGACATGGTGGCGCGCCTCGGCGGCGACGAGTTCGTCATCCTGGTGCCGGCCGAAGACGCCACCTTCATCGCCGCCGCCCGCCGCGCCGAAAAGATCGCCAGCACCATCCTCGAACTGATGGCCAGCCCGGTGCGCATCGCCGGCGAATCGGAAGTGGTGTCGGCCAGCGTCGGCATCACCCTCTATTCGGGGTCCCAGGAAACGGTCGAATCGGTCTTGATGAAGGCCGACGCCGCGATGTACCAGGCGAAGACGGCCGGCCGCAAGACCTTCCGCTTTTTCGATCCGGTGATGCAGCAGTCGATGGCGGCGCAGCTCAACCTGCAGCTGTCGCTGCGCAACGCGCTGGCCGACGACGAATTCGTCCTGTACTACCAGCCGCAGGTGGGCGCCGACGGCGCCGTGCTGGGCGCCGAGGCACTGATCCGCTGGCAGTGCAAGGACGGCCGCATGATCTACCCCAGCGAATTCATCCAGGCGGCCGAGGCGAGCGGCCAGATCGTCGAAATCGGTCACTGGGTGCTGTCCACGGCTTGCAAGCAGCTGGCGCACTGGTCGCGCTTGCCAGCGATGACGAAGCTGACGCTGTCGATCAATATCAGCGCGCTGCAGTTCCTGGAAGCCGATTTCGTCACCAACACCGAGGCGATTTTTGCCGCCACCGGCGCCGACCCGCACCGGGTCAAGCTGGAACTGACCGAAAGCCTGCTGGTGACCGATGTGGTCAGCACGGCCGAGAAGATGGCGCACCTCAAGTCGCTCGGGGTCATGTTCGCGCTGGACGACTTCGGCACCGGCTACTCCTCGCTGTCCTACCTGCGCAAGCTGCCGCTCGACCAGCTCAAGATCGACACCACCTTCATGCGCGACGTGCTCACCAGTCGCAGCGACGCCTCGATCGTCCGTTCGATCATCGCGCTGGGCGACAGCCTGGGGCTGGAGGTGCTCGCCGAAGGGGTCGAGAGCATCGGCCAGCGCGATTTCCTGCACGACGCCGGCTGCGACGCCTACCAGGGCTTCCTGTACCGGCCCGGCCTGCCCGCCGACGGCTTCCTGCAGTACGCTTCCGCCCAGCACAACGCCGTCGCCGCCCTGCCCCCGCGCTCGGCCGGCCTGCTCTCCTGAGCGCGCCCGGCTGCGGCGGCAAGCGTTAGCGAACGCACGGTCAGGCGCTACGTCCCATGATATTTTGTCAAGAGACCAACAGTGCCGAGCGAGGACCAGCATGCAGCCGAGGAGCGATATCAATTTGCAATGTGAGGGCGAGCCGGACAAGTGGGTGCATTCAGCCTGCCTGCTCTGTTCGAACGGCTGCGGCATGGATATTGCCGTCAAGGACGAGCGCATCGTCGGCGTGCGCGGCAACGTCCTGCACCCGGTCAACCGCGGCCACCTGGGCCCCAAGGGCGAGCATGCCTGGGTGGCCAACAACAGCGCCCGCCGCGGCACCGTGCCGATGATCCGGCGCCACAAGGGCGCCGAGCTCGAAGAGGTCAGCTGGACCGAGGCGATGGATTTCTTCGTCGAAAAATTCGAGGAAACCTGGGCCCTCGGGCATGAGGCGCTGTCGTGCTACAACTCCGGCCAGCTGACGCTCGAAGAGTTTTACACGCTGGCCAAATTGTGGCGCGGCGGCTTGCAGTCTTCCAACATCGACGGCAATACGCGGCTGTGCACCGCCACCTCCGCCACCGGCCTGATGGCCAATTTCGGCGCCGACGGCCCAGTTGCCTCCTACGCCGACATCGACCAGGCCGACCTGCTGTGCCTGTACGGCCACAACGTCGCCGAGACCCAGACGGTGCTGTGGGAGCGCATGCTCGCGGCCAAGGCCAGCAATGGCGGGCGCATCATCGTGGTCGACCCGCGCAAGACCGCCACGGTGCGCCAGGGCGCCGACCTGCACCTGCAGATCCGCGCCGCCACCAACGTGGCGCTGATGAACGGCATCATCTACCTGCTCATCGACAAGGGCTGGGTCGACCAGGCCTTCGTCGACGCGCACACGGTCGGCGTCGACGAGATGAAGGAGGTGGTGAAAGACTATCCGCCGGAGCGGGTCGCCGAGATTTGCGGCATCGCCCAGGAGCAGCTGGAGACGGCGGCCGAATGGATCGGCACCACCCCGCGCATGGTATCGACCGTGCTGCAGGGCTTCTACCAGAGCGTGGAAGCGACCGCGGCCTCCTCGCTGGTCAATTCGGTGCACCTCTTGCGTGGCGCGATCGGCAAGCCCGGCGCCGGCCCGCTGCTGATGGCCGGCCAGCCCTCGGCGATGTCGAACCGCGAAGCCGGCGCCGACGGCTCCTATCCGGGCTATCGCAATCCGCATAACGAGCAGCACATGAAGGAGCTGTGCACGCTGTGGAATATCGACCCGGAGGATTTTCATCCCGAGGTGCCGCAGGATATCGTCAAGATGCTCGAAATTGCCGAGCGCGGCGAAATCGAATTCATGTGGGTGATCGGCACCAACCCGATCGTCAGCCTGCCGGACCAGAACCGCACCGCCAGGATCCTTAAAAAGATGTTCATCGTCGTCCAGGACCCGTTCGTCGATACCGAGTCGATGGCCTTTGCCGACATCTACTTCCCCGCCGCGATGTGGGGAGAGAAGACCGGCTGCGTGACCAATGCCGAGCGCACGGTGAATTTGCTGCTGAAAGCCGTCGAGCCGCCGGGCCAGGCGCGCAGCGACTTCGACATTTTCGTGGAGGTCGCCAGGCGCCTCGGATTCGAGGACAAGGACGGCGCCCCGCTGATCGACTTCAAGACGCCGCGCGACGCCTTCGAGGAGTGGCGCAAGGTGTCCAAAGGTCGGCCGTGCGACTACTCTGGCATGACGTACGAACTGATATTGGAGAAAGGCGCGGTGCGCTGGCCGTGCAACGACGCGCATCCGGAAGGGGCCGAGCGGCTGTACGAGGACCTGCATTTCTGGACCGGCATCGACGACTGCGAAAGCTACGGCGCCAATTTCCTCACGGGGAACAAGCAAACGCGCGCCGACTACGCGCACATCGACCCGAAAGGGAAAGCCTTCCTGAAGCCGGCCAAATGGCGCAGGCAGCCCAACCCCACCAGCGATGAATACCCTCTCGTGCTCAATACCGGCAGGCTGGTATATCACTTCCATACGCGCACCAAGACGGGGCGCTCGGAAGAATTGAATTCACGGGCGCCGCATGCCTATGTGGAGATCGGCCCGGATGATGCCGGCCGGCTGGGAATCGCCACCGGCGACCGCGTTGAAATGTGTTCGCCGCTGGGGCGCTGGGAAGGCGTGGCGCTGGTGGTGGACAGCATGCGGGACGGCGAATTGTTCATGCCCTTCCATTATGGCCGCGGCGCCCAGGCCGCCAACCAGCACACCTCGTACGCGCGCGATGCGGTCAGCAAGCAGCCGCAGTTCAAGTCGTCGCCGGTGTCGTTGCGGCGGCTCAGCTTCGGGGCGCCGGAACCGTGGCTGCTGCAGCGCCTGGCGGAATTGAATGGAGACGTCAGGGAGCCGTTTGCGTCGCGCTGCTTAAGTGGCGACGCAAAATAATCGGCGCATGGGCTGCAATTGACACCTGGCGCAATTGAACGAGGCCGTCACAGACCCGTTTGCAGCCTAGTCGCTCTTGGCCTCAAGCATCAGGCTGGCGAGTACTTTCTCGATATCGATAGCGTAGAACTTGTCCCGCATCCGGTATGGCGCGGCACACGCGACTGCGAGGCTGGCGCCATTTTTCATCCCGAGTGTGATTTCGCGCCGTTTCAGACATGCTTCCGTCATCGCGGGGCCGACCAGTTCATTCCCAAACACGGGAAGGTTTTCGATCCGGGTAATGTGCTGATCGGTACGTAAGGTCTTGCAGGCCTTCAGGCCGTCAAGCAAGATAGCGTCGGCGGTGTTTGTGGTACTGCTGGCACCGCCACAATCATCACGCATCAGCTGGACCACTGCCTGCAAGACCATCACGTCGCGCTGCGCTTGCGTCGGGCGCTGCGGCAACGCCAGATGGGTTTCGCTGAACAGCTTGGCCCATTCCGCTTCCATCGAATCGCCCTCCGTCAGCAACCGCGGCAACCAGCGCGCACGGCAGTTCTTGTCGGCGCCGCACTCGAGTGCCTGATGAAAGTCGGGCGCCAACCCCTGCCCTACCGCTCGATAAAAATCGTTAACGCGCTTCAAGGCGCTGTCGCTACCCTGGCGCCCCGCCAGTGCGAATACATACACAGGGAGGCCGCAGCGATACTCGAGCCGGTTGCTGCCGATCATACGGGCTGTCAGTGCGCGCCAATTCTGACGGTTGGCATGGAGCACGCACTCTGCCAGGGCGTTGTCCACATCCTCGGCAGCCTGTTGGCGGGTGAGCCAGCCTTTCTGGATTGACGTCACCCAACGCAAGAATTCCGCGCCGCCTTCATGGATCAGGCGGGCGTCCGGATAGATGTCGACCGCGTCGCGCAGCTGAAACCGGTGACTGAACTCATGAGAAATCAAGAGTGTTGCCATGCGCTGCTCTTTGACCGCTGGGTGATCGGGCCAGTTATAAAATTCCGCGAGCAGGACATCGCCGGCGTTGCCAGCGATGTTCGGGCCGCCCGGCGCGCTCGCCGCCACAGCCGCCAGGATGGGTGCGCGGAAGGCTGCGTCCGGCAAGACGGTCCTCAGGTACGATACCGTCCCATCCGCCACCTCCTTGATCTGGGCCACCGCCGAGGCGGCGAGACGTGGATCGAAGTGGCTCAAAGTCCCGGCGCCCGGGGCCATTGGCGTTTGCATCAGCAACGCCGAGGTATCGCCACCGATGCGCTCGTCCGCAGCGACATCCACGAATGCACCTCCGGCCGTGGCGATTCCGGGGGCGACGAACCGGTAGCTGACCTTGCCACAGCTTTCGTCGACTGCGTAATTCCCCGTATGTACGTACACGCCGCCGCTCAGGGGAAATGCGGCCGGGTAGCCGAACTTGGCGGTGGTGGTGGGCACGCGAAAGCGCAACACCGGACAGGCGTGGTTGCTGCGGCTGAGTAGTTCGCCGTCTGCCGAGCCACAATTGTCCTGGGCCTGCCATGTCGCCCTGATTTGCCGGCCCGCGCTGCCGTTTTTGTTGAACGGCAGGCGTTCGCATTGCGGTGGCAACGCGTAGCTTACCTCCAGGGCATCGGCAGCCAGCAGCCGGATCTGCACCTTCACTTCATCCGCACAGCTCAGCGGGGGAAGCGACAGCAGCACCAGCAACGTGAGATACCCGCCAGATGTATTCATGGTTTTTGCCCGCGTCGCGTCGTTGAGGGATTCTCAGACTGCACCGGAATACTCATTCTTATTTCCCTCGAAGGACCGGGACGAAACGGTGGCAGCCCGCCAATTGAATGGCGATGTCACCGCGCCGTTCGCGTGGCGCCGGCCCACCGGCCACGAGACACAGGCGACTCGCGGGTGGAGCCTACGTCCGCGGGAGTCCCGTGATAAATGCGGTCTTGCTGCTGCGTGTACTTTTCTTTGAGGCACGCTGCCATTCCGATTCGATCGGCGCAATCACGATCGCCGTCCTTGGGTGCGGCCCGCGCTATTCGGTCGCCAAACGCTTGGCCAGACGGTAGAGATACTCTTGGCCGTCGTACAGCGACTTGACGCGGATGTGCTCGTTCAAGCCGTGCGAGCCGCTGCCTTCCGGACCGCTGAACATGCCGCTGGTGCCGTAGGTCCAGATGCCGGCATTGTTGAGGAAGCGCCCATCGGTACCGCCTGGCAGCATCATGGGAATCACCGGCACGCCGGGCCACATATCGTTGCTGATCTCTTCCACTGCCTTCATCAGAACGGGAGTGAGCGGAGGCGCCGGACTGATGATGCCGTCGCCGATGCGGGTGATCTTGATGTTGTCGTCCGCCAGCACGCGCTGCAGCGTCTTCTGAACGTCGGCGACCGGCTCGCCGGGCAGGATGCGGCAGTTGATTTTCGCGCGCGCCCGTTGCGGCAAAGCGTTGTCGGCGTGTCCGCCATCAAGCGTGGTGGCGACGCAAGTGGTGCGCACCATCGTGTTGTGGGCCGGGCTGACGGTATAGAGGCGATCGAGGGCCGCCTGGTCCGGCGGATCGGCAAGGATCGCCTTCATGTCCGCGGCCACCTGGCCGGTCTGGACGGCCGCCGAGCGCTGGTAATAAGCGCGGGTGACAGCGGACAGCTTGAACGGGAAAGAGAATTTGCCCAGGCGCGACAAGCCTTCCGCCAGGCGGTAGATGGCGTTGTCGCGGTATGGCGCCGAACTGTGGCCGCCGGGGTTGGTTACTTCCAGCTGGAATGTCTGGTACACCTTTTCGCCGGCCTGGATGCTGTGGAAGACGGGCTTGCCATCCTTGTCGAGCATGCCGCCGCCGCCCTCGTTGAGCGCGATCTCGGCATCGATCAGCGGCCGGTGTTGGTTGAGCAGGTATTGCGCGCCATCGAACTGGGAAGGCACGATTTCCTCGTCGCAGGTGAGCGCCATGATGACGTCGCGCTTGAGCGGCAGCTTCTCCTGCTTGTAGCGGATCATGTTGGCGACGAAAGCCGACGCCATCGCCTTGTCGTCGGAGGCGCCGCGCGCGTAGAACATGCCGTCTTCTTCGACCAGCTTGAACGGATCGCGGACCCAGTCTTCGCGCTTGGCTTCGACGACGTCGACGTGGGCCAGCAGCAGCAACGGCTTCTTGCTGCCGTCGCCCTTGAGGCGCGCGACCAGGTTGCCCTTGGTCGGTCCGCCCGGCGGCACGATGATCTGCATGTCGGCGTCGCGATAGCCGCCTGCTTTCAGGCGAGCGGCCATTTTGGTGACCGCCACCGTACAGGAACCGGTGGAATTGGTGGTGTTGGTCTCCACCAGTTCCTGGTAAATCTCGCGCAGCTGCCTTTGCACGGGAGTCAACTCGGCGCTGTGTGTCTGCATCCCGATACCGGATAACGCCAGCAGTGCCATTACTCTCGTCGCGCGCTTCATATTTATCCTATCGATAACTGAATTCAATTCGATAGAATTTATCCTTCGACATTATTGCTGTCAAGGAAATTCGGGACGGTCTGGTCGCCCGCGCGGGCCGCAGCCAGGCGATTTTTTCTTGCGCCACGGGGTTGTAGCGGATAATTGCGCCCTGACGCCACTAACTGCTTCCCTTCCCCCATGGGTACTGACTGGATTCCTTTTGAATTGATGAATGCCGGCCAGCGCAGCCTGGTCCGCTGGATTCATCCAGGCAGCGAACCGCTGTTCGTCGCGCCGTTCTTCCGTCACACCGTTCAAACTCTCCTCGATGGTGATTCACCGCAGAAGCTGACCCCCATCGACGCACTTCTGCACGTGCAGCCGGTCAAGGCGCCGAAGGGTTTCATTTTCCACGTTTCGCGCTGCGGCTCGACCTTGGTGAGCCGCAGCCTGTCAGGCGTTGCGCGGCACCGCGTGATTGCCGAGCCGGCGCCGCTCAATCAACTGCTGCTGATGGAGAACCTCGCGCCCGGCCACAAGGACAGGCTGCTGAAGGGGCTGATTCATGCCTTGTGCGGCACCGCCGAGGACGCCGACTGCTTCATCAAGTTCACCAGCTGGAACCTGCTGTTCCTCGAGCAGATACTGGCGCTGTTCCCCGCCACGCCGTGGCTGTTCATCTACCGCGATCCGGCCGACGTGCTGCAGTCGCTCAGCGCGCGCCCGCCCAGCTGGGCCAACAACGAGCAGCTCGCCCGCCTGACCGGTCTCGTCGAACCTTCGGCTGCGATGGCGCACCTGATGGCGATCCTCGAAAGGTCGTTCGAGGCGCCGTTGCCGCATTTCGATCGACGCGCGCGCGCTGTCAGCTATGCCCAGTTGCCAGCAGCTTTGCCGGAAATCACCGACCATTTCGGCCTCGTCCTGAGCGCGGCGGAACGCGCCCAGATTGCCCGCATCGGGCAATTCGACGCCAAGCAGCCGGACGAGGCCGTCTTTCGCCCGCGCGTGCGCGAAGCGCTGCAGGCGCCCGCCGCGGCGATGCTGCCGCTGAACCTGCTGTACGAGAAGTGGGAACGCATCCGGACTGGCGCCGCGCCGCCGACGAGCGAGCTGTCGCGCATGGCGATGCGCGACGAGCAACATCTGGCGCGCAGGGATGCGGCGGCAGCGCTCGAGGACGGGCGGATACTCGATCTCATCTCGGCCAACCGGATGCCCTTGCCCGATACCGCGCTGCTGGCCGACATCCATCGGCGCCGCGGCGACCTGGCCGCGGCAGCGGCGGAATTCGACCGCCTGCACGCGCGGGGCAATACGGCGCCCGCCGTTGCCCTCTTCCAGGCTGTGTTTCACGGCACCAGGGCGCCGGTTCGCCCGTCGCCGGCCGATTTCGCGCCGGCGCCCTTCGTCATCGTCGACGATGTTTTCGATGCCGAGACGAACCGGTCCATGCTCGATGACGCGGTATCGAAAGAGGAAATATTTTTCCAGACCGAATTACACAAGGCGGACAAATACGGGAAGCAACAGCGCAACAACCTCGTCACGTACGACATGGGCGCCGCCGGCGAGACCGTGCGCGCATGCGTGCGCCAGCGCCTGCCGTCGATTTGCGAATGCCTGAATATGCCGGCCATCGCCATCAAGAACATTCAACTGAAGCTGGCAGCCTACTCTCACGGTGATTTTTTCAAGGCCCATCAGGATAACGGCGAAGCCAATCCCGACCGGTTGATCAGTTTCGTCTACTATTTTCATGCGGAACCGAAACCCTACGAAGGCGGCGACCTGCTCCTCTACGACAGCCGATTCTTACCGCGCGCCTATGTGCGCAGCCGGTATACCCGGTTTATTCCGAGGAATAACAGCATGATATTTTTCCCCAGCGAGTATTTCCACGAAGTGCTGCCGGTTGCAGGCAAGCAGGGCGATTTCAGGTCGTGCCGTTTCACCATGGCCGGGCATGTTGTCTGAAGGCCAACAAAAACACGGCGCCGGGCGTCACTTTAATGCAACTGGGTAACATTTAACGGTATAGTAGCGATTCCGGCTGTGCGTCCCGCAGAAGGCACCGGCCACCCTACCGAAAAAAGAATACCTATGTTCCCAAGTGCCACGACCGCCCAAAACGTCATCGTCATCGATTCCGGGATCGCCGACTGGAAGACGCTCGTTGCCAACCTGAGCCCGGACATCTCGGTCATCCTGCTGCCGGCCGGCGGCGACGGCCTGGCGGCGCTGGCGCTGGCGCTGGCCGACTACGGCACGCTCGGCGCGCTGCACCTGGTCAGCCATGGCGCCGACGGCAGGCTGCACCTGGGCGCGCTGCGCCTGACCGAGGCCAACCTGGACCAGCACGGCGCGGCGCTGGCGGCCATTGCCAGCCATCTGACGCCGCAGTCCGACCTGCTGCTGTACGGCTGCTCCGTGGCCGAGAGCGCGGCCGGGCAGGCCTTTGTCGGCGCGCTGTCGGCGGCGCTGAACGGCGCCAGCGTGGCCGCCTCCACCGACCCCACCGGCGCGCTCGCGCTGGGCGGCGACTGGGACCTGGAATACTCGGCCGGACGGGTCGACACCACGCTGCCGTTCGCCCACGAAGACATCGTCGCCTTCGACGTGGCGACCTTCGCCGACGATTACAACACGGCCCCGGCCGTCCCCGCCAATCTGAACCTGGCCGATGCCAGCGATACGGGAAGTTCCAACACCGACAATCTGACGAAGTCGGCGACATTGACGATTTCCGGCACTTCCGACCCGTATTCCTATATCAGAATTTTCGATGGCGCTACACAGCTGGGAAACACATCGGCCAGCTATGGCGGCGCCTGGTCCTACACCATCAGCAGCGCCCTGTCGCAGGGCGTCCATGCCATCACCGCCAATGCGGCGAGCGGGAATTATTCCGCTCAAAGCGCCCCTTCCGCGGCGTTGCAGATCACCATAGACAGCGTCGCGCCCACGCTCGCTATCACCAGCGACAAGACGCAACTGAAGTTCGGCGCCACCGCCGCCATCACCTTCACGTTTACCGAAGATCCCGGTACGAGCTTCAACAACACCGATGTGGTCGTTGGCGGCGGCACCCTCAGCACCATCTCCGGCAGCGGCCTGGCACGGACGGCGACGTTCACGCCGACGGCAGGCACGACCAGTGGATCGGGCACCATCACGGTGGCCACGGCCACCTACGCCGACGCCGCCGGCAACGCCAACACCGCGACCTCGGCGGTGATCGCGATGGCGATCGATCTGGTGGCGCCGTCGGCGCCGTCCGCCCCCGACATGACTGCCGCCACCGATCTCGGCCTGTCCAGCACGGACGACCTGACCAGCAACAGAACGCCCACTTTTTCCGGCACTGCCGAAAATGGCACAACGGTCAGGCTTTACGACACCAACGGCACCACCTGGCTCGGCAACGCTATCGCCAGCTCCGGCACCTGGGCCATCACCAGTACCACGTTAAGCGCAGGGGCCCATACGGTGACGGCGAAGGCAACCGATACGGCCGGCAATGTCAGCGCCAGCTCGACCGGCCTGGTCGTCACCATCGACCGCACCGCGCCGACGCTGGCGATCAGCAGCAGCGCTTCCTCGCTGAAGGTCGGCGAGACGGCGACGATCACGTTCACCTTCAGCGAGGACCCGGACTCGAGTTTTACCTGGAACGGCACTTCGGGCGACGTCGTCGTCAGCGGCGGCGCGCTCGGCGCCATCAGCGGCACTGGCCTGACCCGCACTGCGACCTTCACGCCGACGGCCGGCACCAATGCCGGCACCGCCAGCATCAGCATGATTGCGTCGCAATATATCGATCCGGCCGGCAATCTCGGCGGCGCCGCCAGCATGCCGTCTATCAGTTTCGACACCAAGGCGCCGACCGTTGCCATCACCAGCAACGTGGCCGCGCTCAAGATCGGCCAGACCGCCACTATCACCTTCACCTTCAGCGAAGACCCCGGCGCCGGTTTCGCGTGGGACGGCAGCGCGGGCGACGTCGCCGTCAGCGGCGGCGCGCTGGGCGCGATCAACGGCTCGGGCCTGACCCGCACGGCGACCTTCACGCCGACCGCCGGCACCGACGGCGGCAGCGCCAGCATCACCATCACGTCGGCGGCCTATGCCGATGCGGCGGGCAACGGCGGCGGCGCCGGCGCCCTCCCTTCACTCAGTTTCGACACACTGGCGCCGGCCGCGCCGTCCACGCCGGACCTTGCCAGCGACGGCGGCGCCTCGGCCACCGACGATGTCACGGGCGGCGGACCGCAGACTTTCACTGGCACGGCAGAAGCCGATTCGACCGTCACGCTGTACGACACCGACGGCACCACCGTGCTCGGCACCGCCGTCGCCACCGGCGGCAACTGGTCGATCTCCAGCGTCGCCCTGGCCACTGGCGCGCACCAGGTCACCGCCCAGGCGACGGACGCGGCGGGCAACGTCGGCGCCGCCTCGGCCGGCTTGGCCGTCGTCGTCGATGGCGCAGCGCCGACGGTGGCCATTTCCAGCGACGTCGCCACGCTCAAGATCGGCCAGACCGCCACCATCACCTTCACCTTCAGCGAAGACCCGGGCGCCAGTTTCACCTGGGACGGCAGCGCCGGCGACGTCGCCGTCAGCGGCGGCACGCTGGGCGCGATCAGCGGCTCCGGCCTGACGCGCAGCGCGACGTTCACGCCGGCCGCCGGCACCGACGACGGCAGCGCCAGCATCACCATCGCGCCCGGCGTCTATGCCGACGCGGCCGGCAACGATGGCGGCGCCGGCAGCACGCCCTCGCTCAGTTTCGACACCAGGGCGCCGACCGTCGCCATCGGCAGCAGCGTCGCCGCGCTGAAGATCGGCGAGACCGCCACCATCACCTTCACTTTCAGCGAAGACCCCGGTGCGAGCTTCGCCTGGGACGGCAGCGAGGGCGACGTCGCCGTCAGCGGCGGCACGCTGGGCGCCATCAGCGGGGCCGGCCTGATCCGCAGTGCGACGTTCACGCCGACCGCCGGCGCCACTGGGGGCAGCGCCAGCATCACCGTCGCCGCTGGCGCTTACGCCGATGCGGCGGGCAACAGCGGCGCGGCCGGCACCACGCCACCGCTCAGCATCGACAGCAGCGCGCCGAGCGTGGCCATTACCAGCAACGTCGCCGCGCTGAAGATCGGCCAGAGCGCCACCATCACCTTCACCTTCAGCGAGGACCCCGGTACCAGTTTCACCTGGGACGGCAGCGCCGGCGACGTCGCCGTCAGCGGCGGCACGCTGGGCGCGATCAGCGGCTCGGGCCTGACCCGCAGCGCGACGTTTACGCCGGCGGCCGGCACCGACGGCGGCAGCGCCAGCATCACGATCGCAGCCGGCGCCTACGCCGACGCGGCAGGCAACGGCGGCGCCGCCGGCAGCTCGCCCTCGCTCGGCTTCGACACGCTCGCGCCGGTCGCGCCCTCCACGCCCGACCTGGCCGGCGCCAGCGACACCGGGGTGTCGGCGACGGACAACATCACCTCGTTGACGAGGCCGACCTTCACCGGCACGGCGGCCGACGGTGCCACCGTCACGCTGTACGACACCGATGGCGCCACCGTGCTCGGCACCGGCGTTGCCACCGGCGGCAACTGGTCGATCACCAGCACCGCCCTCGGCAACGGCGCACACGCGCTGCGCGCCACGGCAAGCGACGCCGCCGGCAACGCCAGCGCCCCGTCCGCGGGCCTTAATGTGGTGATCGACAGCGTCAACCATGCGCCGACCGGTGCGGTGAGCATCGGCGGCGGCGCAATCGAAGGCCAGACGCTGACGGCCTCGCATACGCTGGCCGACGCCGATGGCCTCGGTGCGATCGCCTACCAGTGGAAAGCGGACGGCGCCGCTATCGCCGGCGCCACCGCTGGCAGCTTCGCGCTGACGGCGGCGCAACTGGGCAAAGTCGTGACGGTGACGGCCGCCTACGTCGACGGTTACGGCAGGCCCGAGGCGGTCACGTCGGCGCCGACCGATCCGGTCGCCGCCAACGAGCCGCCGGCGCCGCCGGCGGTCGTCGAAACCGTCGACGGCGTCGTCGTCGAGACCGCGCTCTCGCCCAATCCGGTCACCGGCATGATCGAACAGACCGTCACCGTGCCCGTCATCAGCGGCACCCGCGTCGACGACCGCAGCTCGTCTCATCCGGGGCTGGCCGATATCGGCCTCGACGTCGGCAGCGCACAGCTGGTGGTGAGCCTGCCGGCAGGAACCGGACTGGAAAGTTCGGGGTCTGCCACCCTGCTGGGCAGCTCGTCAGCCTTGCTTGATCTGGGCAACCGGATCGGCGTCTCGGCCAGCACGGCGCAACAGGCGGCCCTCGAGGCGCACGGCGCCGCCTTCATCACCGGCCTGGCGGCCGGGACTTCGTTCGCGGTCAGGACGCTGACGCCGTTCGCGACCGCGGGCGCAGTCCTTGACGCGCCGCTGATGGTCAGCGGCGGCGCGACGCCGGGCCAGCCGAGCGCGATCGCACTGGTGATCGACGCCACCAACCTCCCCTCGAGCGCTTTGCTGGTGCTCGACAACGTCGATTTCGCGGCCATCGTCGGCCGCGCCACGCTGCGCGGCGGCGATGGCAGGAACTACGTCGCCGGCGACGACGCGGCCCAGAACATCGTGCTCGGCGCGGACGACGACACCCTGTTCGGCGGCGGCGGCAACGACGTCATCGGCAGCGCCGGCGGCGACGACTTGCTCGACGGCGGCACCGGCGACGACATCGTGTTCGGCGGCGTCGGCAACGACACGCTGGCCGGCGGCGACGGCACCGACACGCTGCAGGGCGGCCGCAGCGACCAGGGCCAGTGGAATTTCTTCCTGGGCCTCGACGGGCGCGTCGTGGCGCGACACAACACGGTGCTGGTCGACAGCACCGTGACGGAAACCGTGACCCTGGCCGGCCTGAACCTGTCGGTACCCGCGCTTGGCTTTGCCGG
Source organism: Burkholderiales bacterium (assembly GCA_038248405.1). GTDB lineage: Bacteria > Pseudomonadota > Gammaproteobacteria > Burkholderiales > Burkholderiaceae_D > JAFCUW01. The sequence goes on along the minus strand of JBBRXM010000003.1, from coordinate 99,853 downwards.
CGCCGGCCAGGACACCCTCGCTTCCCTGTCGCTGCTGTACCAGGCGGCATTCCAGCGTGCGCCGGACCTGGCGGGCCTGAGCTTTTATGCCAAGACCGGCGCCGACGCCGCCGAGTTCGTCCGCGAATTCGTGCGATCGGACGAATGGGCGAACGGCCTGGGCAAATTGAATAACGCCGATTTCGTCAACAAGCTCTACGTCAACGCCCTGGGCCATGCCGGAACGGCGGCGCAGCTGGCATCCGCTTTGCAGCAGCTCGACGGCGCGGCCGACAATGGCGCGGCGCGCAGCGAGCTGTTCGCGGCAGTGGCGCTCGGCGCCGAGCACCGGACGGCCGCGCAGGGCACATCCGGCATGGCGCTCGGCGGCGTACTGCTGACACAGGAGCAAGGCTGGCTGCGGGGCGGCGGCGACGACCGCCTGACCGGCGGCGGCGGCAGCGACCTGCTCGTCGGCGGCGACGGTACCGACACCGTGGTATATGCCGGGCCGCGCGCCCAGTTCCACATCCTGCTCACGCGCGGCGGCGAACTGGCCATCGCCGACCTGGCCAACGGTGACATCGACGTGATCCGCCAGGTCGAGAAGGCCCAATTTGGCGACGTCCAGGTCGATATCGGATTTACCCAGGCCGCGCCGGCTCACCTGCAGCAGGTGGGACTGCTCTACCAGACCGTGCTCGGCCGTTCGGCCGACCTGGGCGGCATCGATTACTGGGCGTCGCGCCCGGCCGATGCGGTCGAACTGGCGTCGCGCTTCATCGATTCGGCCGAGTTCCGGTCGCGCGCCGGCATGCTTGACGACGCGGCGTTCGTGCGCCTGATGCAGGAAAATGCGCTGCACCACGCGCCGGACGCGGCATCGCGCGACGCCTGGACCGGGTACCTGAGCACGCACAGCCGCGCCGAATTCGTGGTGGCGCTGGTGGGAAGCGCCGAAGTAGTGGCCGCGCAATTCGGCGCGCAAGGCTTATGGCTGGCCTAGACCGTTCCTGTTATTGGATCACCGGCCTGTCCGGCGCCGGCAAGAGCACGCTGGCGCAGGCGCTGCTGGCAACCCTGCGGCAACGAGGCACGCCGGCCGTGGTCCTCGACGGCGACGAACTGCGCCGCGGCCTGTGCGCGGACCTGGGATTGTCCGATGCCGACCGCGACGAAAACATCCGGCGCGCCGGAGAGGTGGCGCGCCTGATGGCCGACGCCGGCCTGGTCGTGATCTGCGCCTTCGTGTCGCCGTTCGCCGCCGGCCGCGAGAGGGTGCGCGGCTTGTTCCCGCACGGCCGCTTTGCCGAGGTCTACCTGTCCACCTCGCTGGCCACCTGCGCCGCGCGCGACCCGAAGGGGCTGTACGCCCGGGCCCGTGCCGGCACCTTGCTCGGACTGACGGGCTGGGATGCCCCGTACCAGGCTCCCCTATCGCCCGAGTTTGTCTTCGACACCGTGTCGATCGAGCCGGCCGCCATGGTCGAGCGTTTGCTGGCGCCTGCCGGAAGCTGACGGCATGGCCGATCAGCCCACCCTCCCTCCCCTGGACGCATGGACGGCGGCCGAGCAACTGCACGGCGGTTTCGATGCCGACGGCGTCGCCACGCCGGACTTGCGCGCGCGCGCCGGCAAGCCGCAGCTCACGCCGTCGCCCGGCCTGGCCGCCTGGCTTGCGGCCACTGGCGGATCGCTGGCGTTTTCCACCTATCAGACCGGCCGCCTGTTCTTCTTGGGCAGCAAGGGCGATGGCAGCCTGTATGCGCAGGAGCGCCAGGTTGGTTCGGCGATGGGGTTGGCAATCGACGGCGACACGCTGTGGGTAGGCGGGCGCGACCGCATCTGGCGCTATGCCAACACGGGCGCGGGCCAGGTCGAGGGGCACGATTACGATGCCATCTACCTGCCGCGCATGAGCTATATGGTCGGGCTCAGCAACACCCATGACGTGATCGCCGACGTTCGCTTCGAGGGCAAGCATTACGACCTGCTGTATGCGAACACCCAGTTCAGCTGCGTCGCCGCGCCCGACCCGCACTACTCGTTCCGCCCCGTGTGGGTGCCCGACTTCATCAGCGAACTTGCCGGCGAAGACCGTTGCCACCTGAACGGCATCTGCGCGCGTGACGGCGAACTGGCGTACGCCACCCTTTGCGCGCGCGCCGACACCGCGCTGGCCTGGAAGGCCGGCAAGAGCGGCGGCGGTGTCGTCATCGAAGTGCGCAGCGGCGCGGTCGTGTGCGAAGGCCTGTCGATGCCGCACTCGCCGCGCTGGCACGAGGGCAAGCTATGGCTGATCAACTCGGGCGAGGCGCAGCTCGGCTACGTCGATTTCGCCAGCCGCAGCTTCGTGCCGGTGGCCATGTGCCAGGGTTTTGCGCGCGGGATCGCCTTTGTGGGCGGGTTCGGCGTGGTGACCCTGTCGCGCCTGCGGCCGGCCTCGGGCGGCCTGGTGGGGCACATCAACCTGCAGCAGCGGCTCGAGGAACAGGGCTACTACCAGCGCTGCGGCCTGCTGGTGTTCGACCTGGCGAGCGGCAAGCTGGCGCACTGGCTGACCATCGAAGGCCAGGTGACGGAACTGTACGACGTCGCTTTCCTGCCGGGCCTGCAACGGCCCTACACGCCGGGCTTCAAGGACCTGGAGGCGCACCGCGGGCGCGTCGAGCTGCCCCCTGGCCCCTGGCGTCAGAAGCGGTAGCCGATACCTACCGACAACAACATCGGATCGACCTTCGCCCGGCTCACGGTAGCGCCGGCGACCGTGACGTCGCTGCGGATGTTGACCCGCTTGACGTCGAGGTTGAGCGACCAGTTTTTGTCGAGCTTGAAGTCGACACCAGCCTGCACGGCAAGTCCGACGCTATGGTTGTCCAGCCCGCCCGCGCCGTTGAGCAGGTGCACGCTGGAAATGCGCGTGTAGTTGACGCCGGCGCCAACGTAAGGCTTGAACTGGCCGATCGGATCGAAATGGTACTGGGCCAGCAAGGTCGGCGGCAAGTGCTTGAAGCTGCCGATCACGGCGCCATCGAGCAAGACGTCGTGCTTCTGCGGATACGTCAGCACCAGTTCGGCAGCCAGGTTCGGCGTGAAGAAATAGCTGATGTCCACTTCAGCAATCGTCTTGTCGGAAACGGCGATCCGGTCGGCCGCGCCGACGCCGCCCAGCGGCGTCGATTTGTCTGCCGGCGAAAGCTGCGTGGCGCGCGCGCGCACCAGCCATGGGCTCTCTTGCGCCTGCGCCTGCGCCGTGGCGCCGAACACACCGAGCATGCTGACCATTACCGCAATGATTGAACGCTTGAACATTACTTTTCCTCTTTGTTAGTATGGGAAGAATCATATTGATCAGCGTCAATTAAATCGTTGATGTGTGTCAAAAATCTTACGGTAAACCGAAAAACCGTATCATATTGGATTTGGCCTGACGTGCCTTGGCGGCACATGAGCACAGCGAGTTTAGGCGGGAGCTACTTTGGCGGATAAGCAAGCGCCGGCCATCATGTGCGATAAATTATTTATTTACCTTACGGAATTGCCGAATGCCAAAACTCGAGATCGACTCCATCCCTGAGCGGCGCGACTCAAACTATCCGGCGTCCTTTGCCCATCAAGTCGGCCCGTTCGTGCGCCAGCGTTTGGGTGATGCCGGTGGATTGACACAATTCGGCGTAAATCGTCTTCTACTGCCGCCCGGTTCCTGGTCCGGGCAGCGCCACTGGCATTCCCTCGACGACGAATTCCTGCTTGTCATTTCCGGCGAGCTTGTACTTGTCACGGACAGCGGCGAGCAAGTGATGCGTGCCGGCGACTGCGCGGCATTTCCCGCCAACACCCCCAACGGCCATCACGTGATCAACCGCAGCAATTCAATCGCGGTCTGCCTCGAGGTGGGCTCGCGCAATGCCGACGATGCGGTGGTGTATCCCGACATCGATATGGTCTTCGACCCAGCACTCAATGGCTACGCCCATAAGGATGGCAACGCCTATCCGTCGAAATAGCGCTGAACGGTTACGCCTGCGCACCGCCGCGCTCGAAGCCCGATTACCGCGCGAGCGGTTTAGTCCTTAGGCCAGCAGCAGACGTTGGCGCGGAGATCCTTAAACTCGTGTCCGTGTGTCCGATACTTTTGACCGCAGACACTATCGTTCTACTAATTCCCTTGTTGAATCAACGGGTTAATAGTTGGCATGAATTTTGCGGTACGCCACTCTGATATCGCATCGGCGACAAGACGCTTGCATCCTAACGTGTCTGCTTGTCGATAGAGACTACGGGCCAGCTCCGTTCTATTTCGTATTATTGTTTCTTTTTAGGAATCCACATGTCGATTTTTCCGCTCCGCTGCCTTGCTGGTGCGTTGTTGATCAGCGTCGCGAGTATCGCGGACTCCGCCACGCCGCTGCTTGCCACCGATCCTTCTGAACTGGCCCGCACTGTGCTCGGTCCTTTGCCCGGCACCGCCGTGGTCGGCGTGTTGCAAGGGGACCATGCCAGTTTGGGCGCCGCTGGCGCGCAGGCCGGGCAGAGCGCGCAACTGCTATTCGAGATAGGTTCTATAAGCAAGGTGTTTACGGGATTGCTGCTGGCGCAGGCAGTGGAACGGGGCGAACTGAAACTGGATACCACCTTGGGCAGCTTGAAACTGACGAAGACGCCGTTACCGCCAAGGACGGCCTCCATCACGCTCGGACAGTTGGTCACCCACACTTCTTGCTTGCCAACCGATCCGAACGACATTGCGGGCGACATGAGTATGGCTGAAACTTTGGAGCATTACCCGCGCACGCGGCTGTGGTCCGCTCTGGCCGCCCAGCAGCTCAATCACGACGGCGCGTGCACTGCGCAGTACAGCAATTTTGGTTTCGCTATGCTTGGCGAGTCGCTGGCGACTCGCTACCACACTACCTGGGAACAATTGGTGTATGAACGCATTACCAAGCCGCTCGGTATGCGCGACACGGCCGGACATATTGGCGATAAAGCGGGCCGGCTTGCCGCAGCGTATGGCAACGGCAAGCCCGTCGCGCCCTTACTGGAATGGGGCGCCTTTGCGGGTGCCGGTGGGCTGCATTCAAGCCCACAAGATATGCTCACTTTCAGCCGCGCCCTGTTAGCCGGGCGAAGAGGACCGCTGGGCGCAGCGGCCGAGCGAGTGCTGCAGCCATTATATGGAAAGCAGATTGCCTATGCGATCGAAATGCGGGGCCCTGCAACTCAGCGTACTTTCAGTAAAGATGGACGGACACCAGGTTTCAGCAGCTATTGGACTATTCTGCCGGACACCCATGAAGCGTTGATCGTACTCGCCAGCAATGCCCGCGAAAACGGCCAAGTGACGAGGGTAATTATGCGCCAGCTCGGTGTCGAAACGCCAGCCGGGCGTACTAGCCAGGCGCCGCCATCTGTCGCGCGGCTCGCCACTGCGACGCAACAGGACTACGGTGGCCACTACCGATGCGTCGCTCCGGACGAGAACATCGGCTACACCGTGCAGGCACAAGGAGGCCAACTGGAGATCAGGGCGGATGGGGAGCGTAAACAAGTCGTTTTCCCTCAAGAGAGGCAAGCTGACACATTCCTATCTGATATCGCTCCTGTCAGCTATCGATTCGAGCGCGACGCAACCGGCGCCGTTAGCAGCCTGATCGTGCAACGCGATGATCGCCGTGTCCGTGCGCTTCGCGGCATCCGGTAGATAGTCCGTTTGGGGTCGCTGGACTAAAACGCTCGCGCGGTATTGCAGGCATCAAGTTCATCAGATCACCTGTCATCCAATGCGCCCTTATTGAAGCTGCGTCGATACTGCGCAGGCGACTGCCCGGCTAGTCGCTTGAACAGGGTACTGAACGTGGCAACATCAGCGTAGCCGACGCGCTCGGTGATTTGCGCCACGCTCAGCGCCCCGGATTCGAGCAGCCGCTTGGCTGTGTTGATCCGTTCGCGCTGCAGGTACTCGAGGGGGGACTGCCCGGTTTCAGCGTTCAGCCGGCGCAGCATCGTGCGGCCGCTGACGTGAAACGCAGCAGCCAGTGTCGCCAGCTCATACGGCTCTGCCAGGCGTTGGCCGAGCCAGCTTTGCACGTTGTCGGAAAATCGGCCGGTCGGCTTCGCGGTCATGGCGGTGTCGACGTACGGCGCCTGGCTGCCGCGTTGGTTCAACAGCGCCATGCGCGCAACCGCCCTCGCCTCCTTCGGCGTGGCGGTCTGGCGGATCAGCTGCATGGCCAAGTCAAAGGTGGCGGTGAACGAACCGGTGGTGGTTATGCCGCCGTCTTCGACCAGCATCGCCGAAGAATCAACGCGCACCATCGGGAAGCGGCGCGCCAGGTCGGCGGTGAACATCCACGACGTCGTAGCGCGCCGTCCGTCCAGCAGTCCCGCTTCGGCCAGCAGGAATGCGCCGACGCACATCGATGCGACCGGCGCGCCGCGCGCGAAGGCCCGCGCGATCACCCTCACTTCCGCGCTCAGTCTGTCGTGCGGCCGGGTGCAGCCGTCGCGATCGCCGATGTCCATCCCGGGGATCACCAGCAGGTCCTGCGAGGCGCGGAACTTGCCGGTGCCGATTAACAGTCCGCCTGCCGCGAGAACTGGGCCCCCGGTGAGGCTGGTAACGCGCACGTCGAAGAGCGGCTCGGCCGCGCGGCCGCGAATCGATTGCGCAACGCGGTTGGCAAGCAGCAGCGTGTCGCAAAGACCGAAGACTTCCATCCCCATACAGCCATGGTAGGCCAATACATTGATTTTCTTGGTTTCCATTTGACCATATTGCCATGAAATTGGGCGTTATAGCCAATGTATTTTTTGCTGCCACTGAACGAAAATTCATTCACTTTGCAGCCCAGCCAGAAACTCACCTGCATCGCAGCCTGGTCAATCAACCGGCGCATCAAACAGCTGGCCGCGCAGCGACCAGCCACGCGCACTCCCAATCCACAAGGAACCGCACCATGCGCATCACACAACTCCGAAACGCCACCATCATTGTTCATGTCGGCCCGTACAACATCCTGGTCGATCCGATGTTGGCGCGCAAGGGCGCCTTGCCGGCACTGCGACTGTTCGTCCGCGAGCGGCTTCGCAACCCGACCGTCGAGTTGCCCGATGACGTAGACACGGCGCTGGCAGGCGTGACGCACTGTCTGATCACGCATTGCCAGAAGGGGCATTTCGATCACCTCGACCGGGCCGGCAAGCAATTTCTGCGCGAGCGCCAGATTCCAGTGATCTGCACGCCGCATGACGTTGAACACCTGCGCAAGCGCGGCTTGAACGTACTGTCGCTACATTCCGGCCACGCGGAGCCACAGCTGTTCCTGGGCGGTACGATCCGCACGGTGCGCTGCACCCACGGTCTGGGACTCGTGGGGACCGTGATGGAACACGGGGTTGGCTACTTCATCGAGATGCCGGGCGAACCCAGTCTGTACCTTTCGGGCGATACCGTCCTGACTGACGAAGTCCGCCAGTTTGTTCGGCGCCACCAGCCCGAGGTCTGCGTGGTGCCGGCCGGTGGCGCGCACTTCGACCTCGGAGGCGACATCATCATGGGTGCGGACGAGGTGGTCCAGTTCGCGCAAATCGCCAAAGGGCGCGTGATTGCGAATCACATGGAGGCGGTGGGTCACTGTCCGGTGCGGCGAAATGACTTACGCCAAGCGGCGGCCATTGCCGGGTTGGGAGACCGCTTGTGCATTCCTCAAGATGGCGAAACGATCGAGATCGCGTGCTGGGCGGCAGCCGCTTAGCCCCCTCGGCAGCCACACAGTGCCTGCCGCGAACTGAGCGGCGTCGAGCAGTTGATGTCTTAAATTTCTGGTGGGTAATCGCTAAGCTATACTTAACAATATGATCGTTCTTTCAATCTCAGGCGGCCTGCTCGCTGTTTTCTGTAAATTCAGCCTTACTCTGAGCGACGGCGCGGCTTGCACCAATCGAAATTTGGGCGCGTATCGATCGCATTGACGATATTGCCAGGATCAATCTTACATGACGATTTAGAGGGTCTATCAATGCGAATTATTCGTAGCAAGGAATTTACCGCCCATCGTGCATGGGGCGCCGACGATATCGCCAACCTGGACGGAACCAGTGTCCGTCTGCATTGGACCGATCAGCCGTACAAGTGGCATGTGAACGATGGTGAAGAGGTATTTGCGGTTCTGGACGGAACAGTAGACATGCATTATCGCGAGGCGGGCGACGAACGAGTCGTGACCTTAGCGGTTGGCGACATATTTTACGCCGGGGTCGGCTGTGAGCACGTGGCACATCCGCGCGGGGAGGCCCGTATCTTGGTCATTGAACGCGAGGGCAGCGTGTGATTCTACCGCCAGCTACTTGCGATGACCTGCAATCGAAAACGCGGACACAGTAATGCGTCCATCGAACACTATTCATGACAGATGCCTGTGCGGCAGCTGGTCGCAGCTAACTTCCGCTACATTCCTGCCTCAGCCAATCCCTTAAGGCCTGGACGGCGCCGCCGAGCCCGAACGATCCCTTCGGTCCAACGAGATAGTAGCCTTCATCGATGGGGAGCCGAGCCTTGAACGGTTCGATCAACTCGCCGCTCGCTATTTCATGCTCCACGAGCGACGCGCTCGTCAAGACGACGCCCTGATGGTGTTTGGCAGTATCAACCGCAAGATGGGATGCATCGAAGTTGACGGTGGCGATCTCGCCAATTTGTCGCTCCGATAACTTCGTAAATTGATGGAGCCAGCGCTCCCAGTACGGATGGATCTTCGTTGCCAACAGTGTGGCGCCTTCTAAATTTTCCGATGATCGCAGCTCCAGTTTTTCGCAATACATCGGGCTGCAATACACACGCAGTTCGTCAACAAAAAGCAACTCAACATCGAACCTGCTGCTCTCCTCCGCCTTGAAGTGCCGGATCGCAATATCAATCGCCCCGTTATCGAAATCAACCAGTGCCGCGCTTGCATCGATGCTGAGGCTGATTTCAGGATGAAGGTCCATAAATCGCACCATGCGCGGAACAAACCATTTCCTCGCAAAGCTGGGAGGCATCGAAATTCGTATCTCATTGCGACGGCGCTGCCTGAGCAGCGTGCTGGCATGCGAAATCTGGCTAAGGGCGGTGCTGATACGCCCGAAATAGGAGGCGCCCGCTTCCGTCAGAGAAACCTTGCGCACCTCACGATGAAATAGTTTTATCCCTAGCCACTCTTCCAGCCTGTGGATCAGCTGCCCCACAGCCCCTGGCGTAACGTACAGTTCCGCAGCAGCTTTCGAGAAGCTAAGGTGCCTCGCTGCAGCCTCGAAAGCGACCAGTGATCGCAATGGTGGAAGATTTTTCATGGGATAGTTATTCTATTCCATATCCGAATTAAAGTCAGTTGTCGGGTACTGGCGGCACCATCACAATGGCTGCGTAAGATTCCTTCGTCGGTGACGTCCGCATGAGGAACCTTTCCAACCCAATCTATCCAGTTTCCCCATCCAGGAGCTTATATGCCACTCGTTCACATCCATGTACCGCAAGGCCAGACATCCGACTATCTTAGTGCGATCAGCGATGTGGTTTACAACACGACGATTACCGTGCTGAAGATTCCCGAGCACAATCGATTCCACATCATTTCCGAGCATTCGCCCACGAATTTGGTGATTGACCCGACCTACTTAGATATTCAAAGAAGCAAAAACGCCATTATCATCCAGATCACACTGAACGAAGGGCGAGCGACATTGGAATTGAAGAAGGTGTACTTCAAGGCGTTGGCGGATGGTTTGCACGAGCGCCCGGGGTTGCGCCGTGAAGATGTGTCTATTAACCTCGTCGAGGTGAAGAAGGAAAACTGGTCCCTGGGAAATGGCGAAGCGCAATACGCCGCATAGCTGCTGTTTCGACTGCGACACGATGACGCGATAACGTGCGGTTGTATGGGAAGGCAATAGATGACAGCGGATACAATCAGCCGCCCTTCCCCGGCAGTTCAAGCGAAACAATCTACTGAGTAGCGCCGCCGATCAACTCTCCGGGAATGCCATCTGGTCTTGCATTACACCGGGCGAGTCGACCCCTTCATACTTCTGTCTGTGCGGTTAGCAGCGTCGCTGACGCCGGACATGCTCCTTGGAATTCGCGCGATTGCATGACTGCTTCCGGCACCTCGTCGCGCGCCGCAGGCAGGAAACCCAAAGCACCGAAATAGCTGGCCGCAGTGGTGGTCAGAAGGAAGAGCCGCGTGACACCGCGTTCGCGCGCCAATTGCATGAGCATCGCTATCAGCGCGAATCCGACCTTCAACCCCCGACGCTGTTCCGCGACCACGACGGATCGCACCAGTGCATTTGCACCGTAGATTTCCAAACCGCCGGCGCAGACAATTTCTCCCGCTACCGTGCCGACAAGAAAACTGCCGAGATGCTCGCGCGCCCCATCCAACGGCAGCGACGCATCCCGCAGCAGATCCTCGATCGCTGACCAATCTCCCACATTGGCCGCGCGCATTTCCAGCCCTGCGCCGTTCCACGCGTCGCACGGCGCCTTCTGTTCCGCCTCGATCGGTGCGTGCTGCAGGGCCTTCAACAGCAATTGCAGCGATTCCTGGACTTGTGCGTGGCGATCGACCGGGACGGCCCGCATCAATCCGGTGGCATGGCCATTGAGTTGCTGTTCGAGTTTTCTGGCCCGGAGACGTCCTGCCACGGTCAGGCTGAGTTTCTGATTGCGACGGTCGACTTCACTTTGCCGTTTTGCAACGGCGCCCTCGGTCACCAGTGCATCCACGGCGCGGCTAATCCACCCTTTGTCCAGGTTGAGACGCTCGACCAGGGCCCGCTGCGTCATTTCCTCGTTGCGCAGGAGTTCGGTTAACACCTGGCTCTGCACATTGGACGCACCATCACAACAAGCGATCCGGGAGCGTTGCGCGCGAATATAAAGGCGAGCTACTTCGCGTAGCAAGGGCCCGGTGAGATCGGTCGTTGTGTTCATGGAGTTCAAGTGGTTGTACATAACAACAATATCTTATTCAAAACTATTTTCGTTGTCAACCGCAACTTTCAGAATATATCTGCTGTCCCGGAACGGACCTGACGGCTCAGTTCAGGAACAAGCAGGCCGCTCCGATGACTGCCCTACAATAAACGTTGACAATGTGTGTTTTCGCCAATACACTTCGTTCGTCGAATAACGAATAAGGACGAGATGACTACCTGCTGCGACCCCACAACAGCCGTCAATACATCGAACCTCGATGTGGCCGATGTTGCACTCATGTGCAAGGCCCTCGGTCACCCGGCGCGAGTGCAACTGGTCAAACACCTGGCGAAGTTTGGGGAATGTTATTTCGGCAATTTGACCGACATCCTGCCGCTGGCGCCCTCGACCATTTCGAAGCACATTTCAATCCTGAAGGACGCAGGCCTGATCGAAGGCTCAGCGGACGAAAAGCGAGTTTGCTACTGCGTTAATCGTGATCGCCTGCAACAACTGCAGCTGGCATTGGGCAGCCTCTGATATTTTTTACCAACTTATTCGTCCTTCGACGAACAACGTAAAGGAATGTATGGATACCCCGTTGACTTCTCTCCCCGTCGTCGTGATTGGCGCCGGCCCGGTTGGCCTGGCTGCCGCGGCACACCTGTGCGCCGCCGGATACACTCCGCTGGTGCTCGAAGCGGGCGCGACTATCGCAAGCAATCTTGCGTCGTATCGTCACGTCAGAATGTTTTCGCCATGGCGCTACAACATCGACCATGTCGCCGCGGCGCTGCTTGAACGGCATGGCTGGAAGTCGCCACCGCTGGAGGAACTGCCGACCGCAGGCGAGATTCTCGACAATTACCTTGCACCACTGGCGGCCTTGCCGGCACTGAGCGGGCAGATATTGCTCTCGCATGCAGTCCGCGAGATATCGCGCGAAGGTCTCGACAAGGTGAAGACTGCGGGGCGTGAGCACGCTCCCTTTGTATTGCGGATCGATACGCCCAACGGTGACGTGCGGGTCCGTGCCCAGGCCATCATCGACGCTTCCGGAACATGGTCGCATCAGAATCCGCTCGGCGCCGATGGCCTCGCAGCGCGCGGAGAGCGTGACGCTGCCACGCGAATCAGTTACGGAATGCCCGACATTCTCGGCGTCGAACGGGGACGCTATGCCGGAAAACGGACACTCGTGGTCGGTGCGGGCCATTCGGCGGCGGGCAACCTGATCGCCCTGGCTGAGCTGGCGCAGCGCGACCCAGCGACGACGATTGTTTGGGCAGTAAGGGGCGGATCACTCGAGCGCCTGTTCGGCGGCGGCGCGGCCGACCAGCTGCCGGCGCGCGGCGAGCTCGGCATCAAACTCAGGGCGCTTCGTGAAGCGGGCCAGCTGGAAATCCACTTGAATTTCCGGACTGATGAAGTGCGCGACAGCGGCAGGCTGACCATTATTGGCCAGTCACGCAAGGGCGAGGAATCCGCTGTCATCGAAGGCATCGACGAAATCATTGGCTCGACTGGCGGCCGGCCGGATCACTCGATGACGCGCGAGTTGCGCGTGCGGCACGATCCCTGGCTCGAAAGCACCGACGCCCTGGCGCCCCTGATTGACCCCAACATGCACAGTTGCGGGACAGTGCGTCCGCACGGACACCGCGAACTGGCGCATCCCGAGATCGGCTATTACGCGGTCGGCGCCAAGAGCTACGGTCGCGCGCCCAACTTCCTGATGGCAACCGGGTATGAGCAGGTCCGTTCGATCGTTGCGGCGCTGGCAGGCGACATGGCCGCCGCCGATGACGTCCGGCTCGACTTGCCGGAGACTGGCGTCTGCAGCACACGCAGAATCACCGATGCGCTGCCGGCGGAACGCGATGCAAGCTGCCGCGGCGGCGAGGCTCACGCAGAGAACGCAGGGTGCTGTGTCGCCGATGCCGACGCCAAGGAGGCGGGTGGGAAAGGCTGCGGCTGCGGCACCGCCATCCCTCCAATCGAAAAGGGAGTTTCGTGCGGCCAGCTCACGTGGCGCGCAGGCCCATGACGCCGGACCGCGGACGAACTGGGGCGATCGCCATCCTGGCGGTGACCCAGGTTGTTTCGTGGGGCAGCATCTATTACGCGTTCGCGATTCTGTCGGCCCAGATGCAGCGTGACCTCGGGCTCGGTCCAGGGGTGGTGTACGGTTGCTTTTCGTGGAGCCTGCTGGTCGCCGGCATGTGCGCCACCCCGACCGGAATACTGCTGGACCGGTTCGGCGGGCGCGTGATCATGGCCTGCGGGTCATTGTGCGCTGCGCTAGGCCTCGCGCTACTTGGCGGATCCACCTCGCTGACGGCATATCTGGTGGCCTGGACCATCATCGGGCTGTCCATGGGAATGACCTTGTACGAGGCCGCGTTCGCGACGATCAATCGCGAATATGCGGCAACGGCACGGCGAAGCATCTCGATCCTGACGCTGTTCGGCGGGTTGGCCAGCACGGTATTCTGGCCGCTGACCCTGAAGTTGGGTACCTTGATGGGTTGGCGCGACACTTACTTTGCGTATGCCGGCGTCCATCTGTTGGTATGCGCCCCATTGCACGCCATGCTGCCCTCGCTTGGCGGCGGTGTGCCTGAAGTTTTGCAGTCGAAGCGCAGCCACACGTTGGCGGAAGCGTTGCGGCATCCGGTGTTCTGGTGGCTTGCTTTCGCTTTCGCAGCAAACAGCTTCGTCTTCTCGGCCCTTTCGGTGCATATGATGCCGCTGTTGCAGCGGATGGGACATACGCTGGGTACGGTCGTGGGCTTCGCGGCGCTGATCGGTCCAATGCAAGTGGCGGGACGGATCGGGGAAATGGTATTTGCCAGGAACGCCAGTCCGCGGTTTGTCGGGACGATGGTGTTTGCGATGGTTCCGCTTGCGCTCCTGACCATCGTGTGGGTGGGCACACACGCATGGGCTGCTGTCGGATTTTGCCTGCTTTACGGCCTGAGTAACGGCATCATCACGATCGTGCGAGGAACGCTGCCGCAGGCGCTGTTCGGCGCCACAAACTACGGCGCGATTTCCGGAGCCATGGCAGGCCCGTCTCTCATATTCAAGGCTGCTGGCCCGCTGGCGGTCGCCGCGATCATGACTGTTGTCCCGTCTCCCAGTGTCGTACTCAGCATCCTTCTGGCGTTATCCCTGGTCTCGCTGGGATGTTATCTGATCGCCATTCGGTCGAAGCATGATCCCTTAGGGAAGCGCTGAACAATTGATGTTTTTGCTTCGGGAAACGTCGTCAAGTATCCCAAGTTTTTTGGCAGATATTTTGGTCGTGGAATCGCCGAAAACGGCATTTTTGGACCAAATCGGGCACATCCTTCGCCCTTTTTCGTCATCGAGACGGAGTTCGGGATTCAGTCACTTTGAATCGTCGTCCAGCCAACACCAAAATGGCGAAGCCGAACAGCGTGAACAGTTGCGCGGTGTTCTTTTCGAGGCCGCGGTAGCGTGCCTTGCGATGTTTGAAGAGGTTCTTCACCACATGAAACGGATGCTCAACTTTCGCCCGGACGCTCGCCTTCACGTGCTCCTGTTTTTCCATCGCTCGACCGAGTTTGTTGGTGGGCAGAGCCTTGCGTTTGGAGCGCTTCATCGCGACGTGCCACGTGACAGCCTTCCCCAGATTCTCTTCGCGCTTTTCGACGCCCTGGTAGCCCGCATCGCCCAATGCCGCAACCTCGTCGCCGTGCAGCAGCGCATGCGCCTGCGTCACATCGGACACATTACCGGCGGTGCCGATGACGGTATACACGAGGCCCGATGCCGCGTCTACACCGATGTGCGCCTTCAAGCCAAAATGCCAGTCATTTCCCTTCTTCGACTGATGCATTTCCGGGTCGCGCTTCTTGTCCTTGTTCTTGGTCGACGGCGAAGCGGCAATCAGCGTGGCGTCAACGATGGTACCTTCACGCATCATCAATCCCTTCGCTGCCAAATGCCCGTTGATCGTTTCGAATATCTTGCGCGTCAGTTGATTATTTTCGAGCAGACGCCGGAACTTCAACAACGTCGTTGCGTCGGGTGCCGACTCGCGGTTCAAGTCGATACCGACAAATCCGCGGATCGCTTGGCTGTCGTAAATCGCATCTTCCATGCCTTCGTCGGACAGGCCAAAGCATTGCTGGGCAACTTACATGCGCAGCATGCGCGCGAGTCCAATTGGCGGGCGTCCAGCGCCTTCGGCCTTCGGATAGAACGGTTCAATCAGCTGATGCAGCTGCGACCAAGGCGTCACCTCGTCGATCTTTGCAAGAAACCGATCACGTCGGGTCAGCTTCTTCTTGGCGGCGTATTCGAGGTCGGAAAAGCTCTTTTGCATGATCAACGGAGAGGCAATGAACGTCTTGTTATTGTCTCAGTTCTTGCGCGTCGCTGGAACCGGTTGCGGGAGAATTGATCAGCGCTTCCTTAGCGCAACATCGGGAGCCGGGCAGGCGAATATTTGCCCGAGTTGCAGCTCCCAGCAAGCAACTTCGATCCATTTGCCGGCCGTGCTAAGTGGTTTCAACCGCCGCAATAGACGGGACCTTAATCGCATAAGGTTTTTGCTTCGGCGCGATTTTCGGCGCCCCCGCCGAATATTTTGCTGACATGCAAGATGGCGACTTTGGTTAGCATCGCTCTTAAAGTGATGTCAACGGTTAAAAGGAAACATATGATGCAGGTGGAAAATATGTCGATTATATTCGGCGACTGTTCCGCCAGGCTCCGCTTACCCTGGCGTCGGCTTAAGAAAACACCTGCCTGTCCGGCTTAACATAAAAAAGTTGCAAGCAATGCAGGGAATCGGTGCTATAGTTTTCAGACTGCCATCGGCAGACGCGTGGCAACCCATCATCCTACATAACGACGAGCGCATGCTGGCGGCCCACGGCCGACAGCCCAAGACGCTCGCGTTACCTGAAGAGAACGAGAGCGGCATGGACAGTGTCTTGCAGCACCACAGGTACGCCGATACCGCGCTGATCGCACGCTATGAAGCTGCCGGCAAGCGCTGCGGCCAGATGGTTATCGCGCTGGGTGTCGCGGTGCTGCTCGGATGGGCGGCCGGCGACGCCACGCTGACCAGGCTGCATTCCGGCTGGCCTGCGATGCGGCCGATGGCCGCGTTCTGCTTCATCCTGGCAGGAAGCGCATTGCTCGCCGCCGGAAGTGCGCGCACGGATCGCCGCTGGTACATTGTCCAGCTTGAATTGGCAAGCATCGTCGCCGGCATCGGCCTGGCCACGCTGGCTGAATACGCGCTCAACCTGCAGTTCCGGATCGACCACCTGTTCCAGGCAGCCCATGCCTGGTCCGAGCCCGGCCCCGGCAGGATGGCGATCGCTGCCGCCAGCAGTTTCCTGCTGGCCGGGAGCGCGCTTGCGCTCCTAGACACAAGGGCGCGCTGGCTGTCGCAACTGCTGGCCTTGCTCGTCATCGGCGTGGCGACCCTGGCGATGCTGGGCTATGCCTATGGCGTCAGCGCGTTCTATCACGGCGCCTTCTTTTCCACGATCGCACTGCACACCGCGTTGGGCGCCTTGCTGGTCGGCCTCGGCATCCTGCTGGTACGTCCTTCCGACGGCGTCATCGCCATCCTGGTAAGCGCAACCGTCGGCGGGGTGCTGGCGCGGCGCCTGCTGCCGCTTGCCGTTGCCACGCCCTTGCTGGTCGGCTTGCTGCGGATCGAAGGTGAACGGCGCGCGCTGTATGACTCGAGCCTCGGGGTCGCCATCACCTCGGTTGCCTACCTGATCCTGTTCGCGCTGTTTACCTGGCGCGACGCCGAAGCGCTGCGCCGCAGTGATGCGTTGCGCCTGGACGCGGAGCGCGTCAAGGAAGTCAACCAGGCCCAGGTACACGGGCTGATCGAGTCGGCCATGGACGCGATCGTGATGCTCGACGATGCCCAAAACATCATCGTTTTCAATCCGGCGGCAGAAAAGATGTTCGGATATGCGCGAGCCGACATCATCGGCCATCCACTCGGCCAGCTCCTGCCGCAACGCTTCCGCCGCGAACATGCCGCCCGGATCCGTGCTTTCGCCGTTTCCGGGTCCAGCTCGCGCCGTATGGGCCTGCTGGGGTCCGTCACCGCGATGCGCGCAGATGGGATTGAGTTTCCCGCCGAGGCATCGATCTCCCACTTTAAGGTTGGCCCGAACCGTTATTGGCTGGCGATTTTGCGCGACATCACCGATCGCATGCGCGTCGAGAGGGAGTTGCAGGCGAGCGAGCGGCGCGAACGCGAACGTTCTGAAGAGCTGAGCAACTTGCTATTCGCGGTCCCGGCTGCGGTCTGCATCACCCACGACCGCCAGCTCACCGAGGTCAGAGGCAATGAACTGTACGAGCGCTGGTTTGGCGCCGAAAGCGCCGACCCGGCCGCCAGGCCCATCCAGGACAGGCAGCAGCCGGAGCCCGATATCCCCTCGCGCCAGGTAGCGTTGCGACTGGCAGCCGGCGGCGAGGAAATACGCGACTATGAATTCAAGCATGTGCACTCGGACGGCACAGTACGCTATCTCTTAGGGAACGCCGTTCCCCTGTTTGACGAGCATGGTAAGGCATGCGGCGCCATTTCGGCATTCGTTGATGTGACCGAGCTTAAACTCTCAGAGCAGGCGATGCTGTCGGTCACCGCCGGCAGCGTCGCAAAATCGGACTACATTACCCATATGACACATGAGTTGCGCACGCCGCTCGGCACCATGCTCGGCTATGCGCAGATGCTGGAGCGTGCAAGGCCAGCGCCCCCGGCGGCGCAGCTCGCGGCTATCGGGCAAATCATCAAGGCGGGCCGCTATTTGCGCGACCTGATTGGCGAAGTCCAGGAGCTGGCGAGGATAGAAGCTCAGTCTACCGTTTCATGCGAGCCAGTTCATATCGACGTCCTGCTGCGGGATTTGCAGGCCATGATCGAGCCACTGGTTTGCGAGGCCGGTTTGCAGGTCGACTTCGGCAACGCGCCTGGCATGGTGATCCTCGCGAACCCGGTGCGGATCAAGCAAGTGATGCTCAATCTTCTGTCGAATGCGATCAAATACAATCGCCGTGGCGGGCGCATCGATGTGACCTGCGCCGCCGACGGGCAGGCGCCGGTGCGTATCGGCGTGCGCGACACCGGGAACGGCTTGTCTCAGGTAGAGTTGGCCGGCTTATTCCAGCCGTTTAACCGGCTCGGCCAGGAACGCAGCGCGGTGGTCGGCACTGGTGTTGGCCTGGTCGTGACCAAAAAACTTGTCGAGTCAATGGGTGGAACAATCGGTGTGGAAAGCGAAGTCGGGCGCGGTTCATTGTTCTGGTTCAGCATCCCTCGCTGGGCTGGCGATGGGGACGGTACTGCCTGCAAATCGCGGCGGTCCACACCGGCCCAAGCCGACAATCAACCCGCGTATTAGCCTGCAGCCGGGGTCGGTCAGCGGCGTTGCGCCGCGTTTCACCAGCCGCGACCGGCTTGAGCAACAGCAGCTTGCCTTCCAGCACCGTGAACTCCAGCGGTGTATTCAGTGGCGCGACCTCGCCATCGGTGGTCACTTGACGCGGCGCTTGCCATAGAACTTGAGCGGCTGGAACGGTATGCGCTTGAAGCTGAACGTGACCAGTCGTCTGCCTCGCCCAGTCGTACTAACGCCACAAAGTCAAAAGCGGACTGAGGAACCGGTCCAGAGGAAAGACTAAATTTTTGGTGATTAGCGCTCATCTTCAGCCGGTCGCATCCACGCTTCAGTCCGGCTGCCGGTAGCCGTGGCGGCATGGATCAGGCGCGTGAGGATGGTGGGCATATCGAATCTACGATTAAAACGGTACTGGGCCTCTGCCAAGTAGAGGAACCCATACTTCTCGAAATCGAAGGCATGGTAGGTGCCGCCGCTGGCAGTCTTCAGCTTTCCCAATATGGTATTGATCCACTTAAAACATGGCATATCGCTGCTCTTGCGCGCCTTGCCCACGACCGAAGGCGTATGGGCCGCGCCGGCAGCTTTGACGGCGTTAAAACAGTCCAATCCATCCGAGACGACAATACTGGCGGCGCTCAGAGGTGCGATTGCCCACGCCTTCACCTCCGTCCGTCCAAAAGTCTTCACCTTCGAGAATATGGCGTGTAGTGGGCGACCTTCTTGAGAAGTTTCGACGGCCGCGATAAACGGCACCTTGTTCTGCGATCCCCGACCGCGCTTTCCTCCTGGGTGCGCGCCGCCCAGATAGGCGTCGTCGATCTCCACACGGCCCTCCAGCTTGCGGATGGACTCGCGTTCCGCCATCACCTCGAGGATCTTGTGTTTGAGGCGCCACGCGGTCCGATAGCAAACGCCGACGACGCGCATTAACTCCAGCGCCGATACGTTATTTTTGGACTGGGTAAGAAGATACATCGCTTGAAACCACTTCGTCAACGGCAGCTTACTCGAGTGAAAAATAGTCCCACTGGTGAGCGTGGTTTGGTGCCTGCAGGCTTGGCACTGGAAGGTTTTCACCCTACCGTGCCTGACGATGTAGTGTCCCTTGCGCGCACACATGGGACATACGAAACCGTCGCGCCATCGGCATTTTTCCAGCGCCGTCTCGCACTGGGCCTCGGTCCCGTAGCGCTCCATGAACTGTGTCAGGCTCAACCCGGATTGAAACTGCACTCGATTCATCGCTGCCATCTTTTCTCCCATCGTCGCACTGTGCGCGCCTATAGAAGTTGGACACGCATCGAGAGACTATGTTCAATTAAGATGAAGATCAGCGCTAATCAACAAATTTTTTAAGTCCGCTTCGGGTCGTTGGACTAAACCGCTCGCGCGGTAGTGCGACTTCGACCCAGCCGGTGACGCACAAACGACGACGCCAACGGTGGCAGCAGAAACGCGGCAGCGCCGAGCAGCTGCATGTGAAATAAGCACAGCCTAAACTAAATACAATCCTGTCTTGACACTGGGGTCCACTTTAATCCGTGGGCTGAAGACGCTGAACGAAATTGCCCAGGAATACGGCGTGCACCCGGTGCAGGTGGGGCAGTACAAGAAGCAGATCCTGTCCCAGGCTAGCGAACTTTTCGAAGGGAAGCGCGGGCCGAAGCCGGTCAATGAGCACGCCGAGCCGGAGCGACTGTACAGCGAGATTGGCAAGCTGAAGATGGAACTCGACTGGATCAAAAAAAAGTCTGGTGTGAGCCAGTGACCACCCGCATGGCTTGGGTAGCGCCCGAGAAGGACATCGCGGTGAGCCAGCAGTGCGAGCTGGATGTGGGGGCCAGTCGATAAGCATCAACCCAATGCCGGCGATTGGCTGATCGCTCTCGCAAACGACAAAGCCAAAATATGTGCGGTCATGAAGATGCGGCCGCAACCAGCCGCGAAAATGCCGAGTCATGACCTGCAAAACTTCCTCGCTACGGCCAGCATCACGAAACATTTCCTCCCGGTGCCGACATACAAGCTCAATGTCGTTTTCCGATAGCTCACGCACCTCCATTTAATTCCCCTCCTTTGTGGTCTAGTCAAATTTGCGCTTCACACTCTTTGCCCACAAGCTGCACTGAGCGTCTGTTTGTGGCCGAGTCCATCGACTATAAATCAAGACGATGCGGACGGTCCATAAGGGGGGTTGTTGGACTTTCCTACCAGGGCGGCGAGCGGCGGGTAGCTCAAGCACAACGACAATCCACCATCCCTTCTTGCAGCGCGATGCGTTGCAGGCGGACGGTTGCGAGCGCGTTTTCGATGACATGGTGAGCGGAGCCAGAGCGGACCGCACCTGGCTGTCCACCCTCATGAGCATGCTGCGCGCGGGCGACACGGTGGTCATCTGGCGGCTGGATCGGCTAGGTCGGTTGCTCAAGAACCTGATCGAACTGGTCGAGCGGCTAGAGTCCGCCAAGGTCGGGCTGCGCAGCCTGCAAGAAAAAACCGATACCACGTCGACCTGTTCGGCGCACTGGCCGAGTTCGAGCGCAACCTGATTGGTGAGCGACAATTATCTTGGCCGGTAGCATTGACTCACTATTTTTGTTGCTGAGCCGTAGCTGTTGCCTCACTTAAAATGCTACCCATAGCAATCCATGGGTGGTGACATGACGAGGCGAATCAGCATGACAACGCGTAAAGAATTGATTGCAGCGGTCGGAGTGCGGTACCGGGTGCGCCAAAAGTTGACAAGGTCAGAATTCTGGATGAATTCGCATCATTGACCGGATACCACCGGAAGCACGCGATACGCGTTCTGAATGGAGCTGCGCCCGATCCAGTAGTGGCGCCCGCGCCGCGCAATCGCGTCTATGACGAAGCGGTTCAGCAAGCGCTTGTTGTCTTGTGGGAAGCGGGCGACAGCGTATGCGGAAAGCGGCTCAAGGTCATGATCCCGCTTTTGGTCAATGCGATGGAACGCCACGGCCACCTGTTCCTTGACGCCGCGATCAAGGACAAGTTGCTGCAGATGAGCGCAGCGTCGATCGACCGTCTGCTACGCAAGACCCGCGAGAAGATCGACGGCAAGAAGAAGCGGCGGTCCGGTGTTGGATCATCGATACGCCGCAGCATTCCAGTGCGCACCTTTGCCGACTGGGGCAACCCGCCGCCGGGATATCTCGAGGTCGACATGGTCGAGCACTGTGGCGGCGTCAAACACGATGGCAACTTCGTGCATAGCCTGGTACTGACCGACATCGCTACCGGCTGGACGGAATGCATCGCTATGCCGGTGCGCAATCAATCGCTCATCGTTGCCGGCTTTGCCAAAGCGGCATCGGAGTTACCGTTTGCCATGCTGGGCATCGATACCGACAACGACAGCGCGTTCATCAATCAGACGGTGCTGGACTACTGCAAGGAGAATGGTCTCGAGCAAACCCGCTCGCGCGCGTATAAGAAGAACGACAATGCATGGGTTGAACAGAAAAATGGTGCGATCGTCCGACGGTTGGTGGGCTACGGCAAACTCAGCGGGCTGCGGGCGACCTACGACCTGGGACAGATGTATGCGGCGTCCCGGCTGTACATCAATTTCTTCCAGCCGTCATTTCAGCTGAAGTCGAAGACGCGCGACGGGGCACGCGTCCAAAAAAAATATCATGCACCGACGACGCCGTGTGACCGGCTGCTGGCGCTGCCAGAGGTGGCTGCCGCGAGTAAGGCGGCGCTGCGTGAACAGTTCAACGCGCTCGATCCAGTACCGCTCCTGCAGACCATCCGCGATGGCCAGCAGCGACTGGCTGAGCTATCCGGACCTCCATCGGACGAGCCCGCAAGCGCACCCGACAAAGCCGATGTCGCCTCGTTCCTGCATAGCCTGTCCACGGCTTGGAAAGATGGCGAGGTTCGTCCGACACACCGCAAGCAACCAGGGGCCGCCCGGTGGTGGAAAACCCGCGCTGACCCGTTTGCGCATGCCTGGCCAATGGTCGAGCAATGGCTGATGAGAGAGCCAACCGTCACTGCCAAGGAGCTGCTCGCCCGATTGGCTTCGGCGGTTCCGGATGCATACGTCGGCACGTCGCAGCTGCGGACGCTGCAACGCCGTGTGCAACAGTGGCGTGCCGAGCAGGCAAAAAACATGGTTCTGGGGAGTCTGGAGCTGGCCAGGCTTAGCGCATGACGGCGCGACCACTGCACTTGCGATGCCATTTCACGCAGGCGGTCGCGACATTCTGCTAAAGTAACATTCCCTGATGAGGCAACACGACCGGCCAAGGTAGTTGACGCCAACTACCTAATCCGCGAGCGCACGCAATCTGGACTGGTCGCGACGCGCGCGCGCGGCCGCATGGGCCCGGCCGGACTTCCGCACATCATCGAACACCTTCTGCAGTGTTGAACATTTTGGTTAGTCGCAGATAATGCCGGTTCGCGACGATGGAATTCAGGTCGGCGCGGATCAATGCAGGTTCACTTGCAGCTAAAGCTGGTTTGGGGGCTGCCAGTTGCAGGTATTCCCTGGCCGAGAATCGGCTGGAGCGCTGGTCAAGCCCGTTTAAATTGCAGGTCACTACACCTCCCCGATTAATTTCTAGCATCTCATCAGGAAACGTTCTGTCATCGCGGTCATGAAGATGTAAGCCGATGGGTGAAGAACGCCAGGATTTCGTCGCGGGCGGCGATCGTCGGTTGGCCCGCCTCATCGATCAGATGGGCCGTGACCACGCTATGCGGACTGGCCACCACATGTTCGAAAAATGGTGCAAGAGAGTCGCAATTGGCAGCGCTATCGGGAAGCACTCGTGCAACGAAGCGCTCGCCGAGCGCCTCGGAGTAAGCAGCGAACCGCTGCGCCTTGCAAAACCGATCTCCCTCGAAGCGGTACGCCATGACCGTCAGCTTGTCTTTATCGAGGCGCTGTCGGACCGCGGCCAGCTCGTCGGGAGCAATTTCCAACCCGGCAGGATCGTCCAGCGGCAACGTCGGCTGGCACAGCACTGGCGCGAGCATCGAAGGTTCAAGCATCATCGTGAGTGCGAAATTACCCGTGAAGCACATCCCTATCGCCCCCACGCCTGGGCCCCCGCACTCCCCGTGCGCGAGCCTGGCCAGCGACCGCAGCCACTGGGTCACCGGACTCGACCCTTTGCCGGCGAATGCGCGAAACTCGGCGCTGACGCAAGCCCGCTGGAAGGTGGCCTTACCGTCCTCAACGTTTGGTACGGCACCATCGCGACCAAACAGCGAAGGCATGTAAACGGTGAATCCTGCGTCCCGAACCCAGCGACTGAAGCGAGCTACATGGGGGCTGATGCCAGGCATCTCAGTCATGACGATCACCGCCGGTCCGGCACCGGACACATGGACCACCTTCGTGACGTCGTCGAGGGTAATCTCGCGAGGAGTGAAGTCCTCGAGGGAATCGTGCTCATTCATGTTTTTCGTCGGCATTGCAAAGGTTCCTTGTGTCGATCAATAAGAACTTGTATTAAACCCTCATTCGATGCAAGATTACAGTGTCCGTTTCGACACATTTCAAGCCTTATCCGCCAATGATCGACTTCACAATTCTCGTCCTGCCGGGCGCCTTTGCATCTAGTGTCGCGTTGACGCTGGACGTTTTATCGGCCGCAGCATCGCTCGCTGGATCCGTCGGCTGCGCCAAACCTCGATGGCGCGTGGTCTCAACAGAAAGCACGGTCAGGCTCAGCCAGGGCTTGGCAATCGAAACAAGAATTTTGCCGAAGACTGCTCGTGCCGACGGTTCCACCTGGGTAGTTCCTGGCCTCGGCCTCGAGAATCGCCGCGCGATACAGGAGCGGTTTGCGCAGCCCGATGCAAGGCGCGCAATGGAAGCGCTGCAAACTCATGCGAGAGCCGGTGGCACCGTTGCAGCCTCATGCTCAGCCGTTTTCCTTTTCCAGGCGGCCGATCTCCTGGCCGGCCGCCGGGTCACGACATCATGGTGGCTGGCACCGCTCTTGCAGCAGCTTGAGCCGCGCGCGGTTGTCGATGCCGACCGGATCGTGATACGAGATGGAACAGTCGTCACCGCCGGCGCTGCGTTCGCTCAGACCGACCTGATGCTGCATCTCTTGAGCTCCAAATTTAGCCCGGCGCTGGCCGACGCAGTATCGCGCGCGTTGTTGATCGATGGTAGACAGTCCCAGGCACAATTCATCGTTCCCGCCATGTTCGCCGATGGCAATGACCTGATCGCAAAGTTGGTGAAACGTGTCGAGTCCGCGCTGCCTAACGCGCCCAGCGTGGCGGATCTGGCGGCAGAATTTTGCATGTCGGACCGTACCCTCTCGCGTCGCGTCCGAGTAGCCACTGGAAGAAGCACGTCGGCATTACTGCAGAGCATTCGTCTCAGCAAGGCGCGCATGCTTCTCGAAACAAGCAAATTGACGGTTGAGCAAGTGGCCGAACGCGTGGGTTATGTTGATACGACCGCCCTAAGGCGCTTGATGCGCAAAGTGATGGGTGCGACGCCAAGGCAATTTCGTCCGGCAGTGTCAGATGCGTCCGGATGAATTCGGACCAGTCCATTGGTCGCCGGCGGCAAGCTAGCGCGCGGCATCTGAACCCGCTGAAAGCTGCGGTTAGTGGCTTTTCCGATCAGAATTGACCGCGTCCGAATAACCTGCTGTCCCCTGTCGAAGGGCGCTGGCGTCCGCTTTTCAGTTGTCGCGGCGTCTGGACGATTGTTCGCTTTTGCCGCCATGCTAGCTGTAGCGGCTCGCATTTCAAACCGACCCTGCTCGCATTTGACGCCGATTTCGGCTCAAATTAATTGCAAATGAAAGTGGGCTCGTGCTCACGCTATCTGCAAATGAGCTTGCAATCGACGGCGCCGGCTCGCATTCCACGGCCGCCGGCTCACGCTAATTGCAAATGACGGCTCATATCGGCAAGCCCGCCGCCAGCATGCGCTCGCGGATCTCGGCTGTGCGCTTCGGTTCGAGCTGATTGTTGAACATCGCGCGGATCTCGGCTGCCTTGGCATCGAACTGCTCAGTCATGTCCTTGAGCCGGTAGCCGCGGCGCGCCAGTGTCGGCTCCAGGTCATCAAGCTGGCGCGATAGCACGGTCTCCACCAATTCCGCCGTGACCGGCTTTTCGCCCGTCTGGTAACCTGCTTCCAGGGCCAGCGTCAGGTGCAGCTGGACCTGCAGGGATGTGCGTAGCTTGGTGGCCAACATGTCGATCGCCTCGGTGGTGAAGATCGTCCCCGGATCGTCCTTGTTTTCGGTACAGACGCCGATCAACCAATGGATATAGTCGCGCTGACTGCCGGCGATGCCGTCCAGGTTAAAGACGTCGGTGCGGTAGCCGATTTCCTCCATTGTTGGGCGGCGCAGATCGTTACGCAGTTTGGGGTGGCCGGCCAGGATCACTGACAGCCGGCCGCCGACGTCCTCGACCACTTCCATCAGTCGCTTGAGGCCGATGAGCGTATGGCCGTTCAAGTCGTGCGCCTCGTCAATGAACAGGGCCACGGGGCGCTTGCCCTTTTTCACCAGCTCCTGCAGTTCGCGTTCACGGCGTTCGCCCTGTTTAGGAATCTGCACTTGCTTGTCGTGCGACAGATCGTAGTAGAGCGCCGAAATCAGCGTGGCGAGCTTGATGCTGTGCTTCTCCACCGAAATCGACTTGGCCACGGACACGCGGTTTTCCTCCTTCAGGATCTGCTGGAGGCGGCGCAGCGTGACGGTCTTGCCGCTGCCCACGACGCCGCAAACCGCGATCAGGCGCCCCTGCATGACTGCGCCCTTGATATCCTTGATTAGCTGCTGGTGGTGCTCGGTCTCGTAATAGCCGGCCTGGCTGAGAGCGTGCGTCAGCCCGTAATACTGCATGACCTCAACCCGCATGGTCCCCTCCTGAGTGTTTGCTTCGGAAATAATCCCGCACGCGCGCCAGCACGATGCTGCGGTTAAGTGTCTCTGCCAGCACCTGGTCGATGAAGGCGCGATCCGCCGGCGCGAGCCTTGCCAGCGGCCGCGCGAGGTCGTCAGCAATGGCCAGTTTGGCGGCGATGACGCCGGCGAAGTGATAGGCGCGCACTTCGGCGTCGAATGGCTGGTGCGGCAGCGGCATTGCGGCGGCCGACGGCGCAAGGTGCACGTCGCTTCCGGCCAAGGCACTGATCGGCAAATCGAGCTGGTCGGCGAGCGCGCGGATGCGATCGGCGCGCTCGTCCGCCTTGCCGCGCTTGAACGCGCGGTAGCGGTGCAACGGGATCGGGCCGGACACCGGGCGGTATGGCCCGAATTTCTCAGAGTCGAACTCGACATACATTTCATCGTCGAACAAGCCCCACAGCAGGACGACGGTCTCGCCGGCCATGTCCGGCTCCACCTGGTAGGCGGTGCCGCCGATCGCGATGCGCGCGTCGACGCCGACCTTGCGGCGCTCCGGTTAGCGCGCGAAGCGGCAGAACTGCTCCCACGTGCACATGTCTCGCACGCCTTCGGCCGGCAAGTTGGCCAGCCAATCGTCCAGCCTGGAATGCTTCTCCGAACGATGGCTCTGGTCGTTATAACGCAGCAGGTAGCGCATCAGCCACTCGTTGGCTTGGCGCTCCGTTTCCGGCTTGTGAAAGTGATACAGCGTTTCATGCGCCTCCTTTACCGTCCTGAACGGGCGCTCGACCTTGCCCTTCGAACGGGCCGTCGTGCGCGTGCCATCCTTGTCGGCCGGGATGTGCGTGAGCCATTCGATATCGAGGGCCAGCATGACATTCTGGAACACCCGGCTCTTGGCCACCGGACCGTTGTCCAGATAGATCATCTTCGGACGGCCCTGGAACGGAAACGCGGGATCAGCCTTGGCGGCCATGGCGTTGAACAGGAAGCGCAGCGCGGACTCGGCGTCCTCGCCATACACGCATTGGTACTCCTGGTAGCCGACGCCGCTGCGGTCATCCACCACGCTGAGCAGCATCAGGGTCGGCACGCCCTTTGACGGATCGATCCAATCGGGCTTGTCGATTTGCTTGAGGTCGGACGGCGACATATCGAATTGCCAGCAGTCGTTGCTGTGCTCTGCCTGGAAGCGCACGGCTGGCGGTTCGCGCAACAAGTGGGGCTGGTCCAGCCGCAACAGAGACAGGTAACGATTGACGGTCGGGCGCCGCAGTGGACCTTGACCAAGCCCTGCACCGTCTCCACCCCATGGTCCTCCATCAGCTCGATGGCCCGCCCGGTGGACAGGTGGCGTCCGGCCTTGTTGGTGGTACGCAGTTTCAGCGCCGCGATCAGTTCACAATAGCGCTCCAACTCCGCTTGCGGCAACATGCGCGGCTTGCCGTGGTCGGCGCGGTGCGCTGCATGCGGCTTCTGAAACGCTTGCAGCGCCCGGTAGACGGTCGTTGCGGAGACGCCGTACAAGCCGGCCACCGCAGCGATCTGGGTGGCACGCTCAGGATTCTTGGGCGGTAAACGGTCCAGCCGCTGCCGCAACTGCAGCAGCGAATCAACAGGGATCGCCTGACGTCGGCTGCTCATGGCGGGCCAGCGCGCGATACACGGAGGCGCGGCCGACGCCGAGCCGGCGTGCGATTTCCGTCGCGCCCAGCTTCTCCTCGACGCGCAGGCGCTGGACCTCGGCGGAATCGACCGATGGTTTGCGACCATGGTAGGCGCCGCGCGCCTTTGCGGCGGCAATGCCCTCGAGCTGGCGTTCGCGCCGGAGGTTGGTTTCAAACTCGGCGAACACGCCTAGCATGTCCAGGAACGCCTTGCCCGCGGCGCTGCGGGTGTCGATGGGTTGCTCGGTTGCCTTGAGGGTGACGCCGCGCTCCTTCAGCGTGTGCACGATATCCTGAAGGTCCTTAATGCTGCGCGCCAGGCGATCGATCCTCGTCACGACCAGCGTGTCTCCGCGCCGCAGGAAATCGAGCAGCGTCTCCAGCTCGGTGCGGCCTGCGCGGCTGGTACCGCTCGCCTTCTCGGCCCTGACCACGTCGCAACCGGCTGCGCGCAACGCCTGCTCCTGCAGGGCGAAATCCTGATCGCTACTGGACACGCGGGCATATCCGTAGAGTGCCATGGTCGGGTTCGTCTCGTTAGGCTTTAGACCTTTCAAAAATAGCATGCCGAAAACGGAAGAACAACTCTATTGAGACAAAAAAATCGTCTCACTCAGGTAGCCCGTTAGGGTATAGGCTAACTTGACGGTTGACGGCGCAAGTTAGCTCTCGCTGAGAGGGCTCCGCTTTTGCTGTCGGAAAACTTTACAGCTTGTGCCATTGGGTGAAAGTTGTTTTTGGTAACCGTTTGATTCTAAAAGAAAATTTTCCAGTGGCACAACAATTGCTTAGAGTAACGGTATCCCGAACAGATACGGAAATGACATGAACTTCACCAACTCGAAAAAACTAGCTTCTTTGATAGCGGCTGCTGTGGCAGCATTGTGTACGTGTACCTCGACGATGGCGTCACCGGTTTACACGTTTACCAATACCCCCGATGCTATGACGGGTAGCTATACCTTCAAGCAGAAATTCGTTGTGGGATCTCAAAATATTGTCATCAACTCGTTAGGCTTCTACGATTACTTAGGTAACGGGCTTGCAGAATCGCATTTGATGGGACTCTTCGACAGTGTTGGGAATCTGCTCATCTCGACAACAATCTCGTCTGGTACTGGCAGCACTCTGGAATATGGGTTTCGCTGGAAAGCCATTACAGATACGACGCTTACAGCAGGTTCGACCTTTTCGCTCATTAGCCAGTCGAACCTGGATGCCCACAATATGGTTCGTGGTTTTACATTAAACCCTAAAGTGATTTCAGTAGAGGGCGGGTATGGTGGTGGCGCTACCTTCAATCCCAACCTGATTTCTACCTCCAAAGACAACATCATTTGGACAGGTAACTTCAACATCGCTGACACCCAGGTTCCTGAACCTGCGTCGCTCGCTTTGATGGGATTGGGTCTGGCTGCGCTTGCATTTCGTCCACGAAAGCGCAAAGTCGCCTAGCTCAAGTTAGGGGACTGAACAGCTGTTGGGCAGTCGCACGCGCTACTCAGCGCCCTAACAGCTACATCCGCGCCTTCTTTAAAGACAATTTCATTCGGGTCTGCGATCACTGCAGCGATGTCGTTCTTGGTGAACAGCCGCTATGGCAGATTCTCCTTAACGTGTAGCGCGGAATAGACACCGTCAGGTCGGTACCTCCGACTATCGACTGGCACGCCCAAGGGCGAGCTGCGGCCGTTGCGTAACCCGGCGAGCGATGAGTAGACCGGCCAGCCGGGATACGGCCAGAAATAGCACATAAGCCAAAAACGTATAACAGGTGGGTTTTATATAACCACAGGGCTTAACAGCAGTTGCTGTTCCATTGTTCCAGAGACGGCCCTCAGAGCGCGGCATACTTTTACCTTTTCGAGGGGATGGGCGCCGGTCGCCATGGCTTAGCGTTGCTGGGGCAAACTGCGGCAGGATGGCGGAATTTTCTGGGGTTCCCGGCTCAGCTCCCCCTTAACCCGGTTTTACGTTCTTATGGAAAGTGCCTGGTTATGCAAAGCCGCAGTCGAAGGACGCCGTACATGCAAGGCGCCGACCTGATTTTGCTTTCCGTAAAATGCCACGTCTTAGGCGAAAATGGCACCATCAGGATCAACTTTGGAATGACCGGTAACGGCCCCAAAGCCGACCGTCGCCTCAATTAATTTGCTCCAAGCTCCTGCCAGCGTTTCTTTGCCACTCTGCAAGCTTCGCAGAAGAAAACTTCGCGAGACTTGGCGGTTCTTGCCCGCATGGGCCGAGGAAGACTTTATTTGAACAGCGAAACATCGCATCCATTGCCTCCAAATACGAGCCAGTCAATTGGCGGGTGAGGAAAGCCGACATCGGTGGAAAAGTTGAATCGACACCATGAACTCAATCCAGGTAGACAGAGCACCCGCCTCCTCTCACTGTCAGATCAGGCTTACAACGAGGCTGGCGTATTGTATCGCCTCCTAAAACGGGACATTCAGGCTACTCAGACCATTAAAATTGTTCCCAATCGGAAACTGCATCGCTTGCTTTAAGCAAGCGCACAGCACGCTGCTTCGCCTGCAATCCTAAGGGTTTAAGCCCCACAACGGCTTCGGCGGGACGGGAAGAGGATGCCGCACCTGCCGAAGCGACGCCCCGTCCCTCCGCTAGCCGAAACACACTGACCACATCCGCCAAGCGCCCGGCTTGTCCCTGCAGCGATTCAGCAGCAGCTGCCGCCTCTTCGACCAGGGCCGCATTTTGTTGTGTCACCGTGTCCATTTCGCCGACTGCTCGATTGATCTGGTCAATGCCAGCTTCCTGCTCATGACTGGCAGCGCTGATCTCGCTCATGATATCGGTGACGCGCTGGACGCTAGCGACAATTTCTTCCATCGTAATGCCCGCCTGCCCAACCAGCTTGGATCCAAAATCAACTTTCTGGACGGAATCGCCAATGAGAACTTTAATTTCTTTAGCGGCCGCTGCTGACCGTTGAGCCAGGTTACGCACTTCGGCGGCGACCACGGCAAACCCGCGACCTTGCTCTCCAGCGCGCGCGGCTTCGACGGCCGCGTTCAAAGCGAGAATATTGGTTTGAAACGCAATACCGTCGATGACAGAGATAATTTCGACAATTTTCCTCGCCGAGTCATTAATTTCACCCATCGTTTCGACTACCTGCGCCACCACGACGCCGCCCTTCACAGCGACCTGCGATGCGGAAGCTGCCAACGCATTCGCCTGGCGTGCGTTCTCAGCATTCTGACGCACGGTTGCGGTCATTTCTTCCATTGAGGATGCCGTCTCTTCCAAGGAGCTTGCTTGCTGTTCGGTGCGTGAAGACAAATCAAGGTTGCCACTGGCAATTTCGCTCGATGCGGAAGCCATGGATTCTGTCCCGCTGCGCACTTGCCCCACGATATGAACCAGTGAACTGTTCATCTCTTGCAAGGACCTGAGCAGCTGCCCCGTCTCATCGCTTGCATACGCCTCGAAATGGCTGGTCAGATCTCCCTTAGCAACGGTTTCCGCAATTTTCACAGCCTTCCTGATTGGAGTGGTGATTGAACGGGTTATGACGTATGCAAAAACCAAACCCAACAAGAGTGCTGCGCCTCCCAACATCACCATATGGTTTCGCGACGAGGCGTAGGTGAGTGCGCTAGCCTGGGCTGTATCGTCAAACAGCTTTTCTTGGAAATCAATCTGGGAACGCAACGAGCGGGCGAAATTTTGCATGGCTGGATAAGTCTCGCCATAGGCGGCAGCCTTTGCCTGATCGCTTTGACCGCCGGTTAGCAGGGCCACCACCTTTTCAGATGATGCAACATATTCCTGCATTAATTTTTTCGAATCGGCAAGCATCACCTTTGCTTCCGGTTTAACTAACAGCGGTTCGAGTTTCTCAAGCGCTTCCTTAAACGCTTTCACATTGAAGGCCAGCCTGTCCTTTGCTGTAGTGACCTCGGCTGGGTCGCTCGTCGCCACAAGCTGCAACACGCGTGCGATACTTCCCCTCGCATTATCGAGCGCTATGTTCGCAAGTCGCGCCTTCGCCCAGTTTTCTTTGACCAATACGGTTGTGGCGTCATTCAGCCGACTCATATTGATCACGCCAATAGTGGTTAGCACAATCAATAACGTCAACACTATGCCGAATGCCAGGCTGAGGCGCTGCCCGATTTTTAAGTCAGCTATTTTCATTTATTCGTTTCGTTTGTAAGTTTTGAGGGATTCAAGCTGCCAGCTTTTCACTTGCGACGGGTAGCATCAACAAAGAGATCATAGTAAGTGGCAGTTTGTGAGTTAGTTTCATAAAGTTTCGTCCGGTATGGTGGTGGCTAGGCGCAAGAACCTTTCAGCCGCTGCAGCTATTGTTGGTCCGGGATGGCTGATATAGAGAAGTCGAATCATTGAGTTATGCGCCCCGATCCACGCACAAGAGTTCGGCGAACGCCGGGGCCGTAACCGGCCTGCTGAAATGGTAGCCCTGACCTTGATCACAACGATGCAGGCGCAAATAGTCAAGCTGCTCGACGGTTTCCACACCTTCAGCAACCACTTTCAATTTCAGGTTATGGGCGAGCCCGATGATCGACGCCGCGATAGCGTCGCCGTCGTCCGATCCAATGTCCGTCACAAAGCTGCGATCAATCTTCAAGACATCAATCGGCAGACGCTTCAGATAAGCGAGGCTGGAGTAGCCTGTGCCGAAATCATCAACCGCGATGCACACGCCAAGCTGTTTGAGCGCGCGCAGCATGCCAATGCCGCGTTCGATGTCGCGCATGACCAGACTCTCGGTTAGCTCAAGTTCGAGGTCCTGGGGCGCCAAGCCAGTTTCAGACAAGATCGCGTCCACCGACTTGGCCAGATTCGCGTTCACAAACTGGCGCGCTGACAGATTGACTGCCACCCTAACATGGGGAAGCCCCTCTCGTTGCCACTGGCGGTTCTGGAGACAGGCAGTGCGCAATACCCAGTTGCCGATCGGGACTATCAAACCAGTCTCCTCGGCGATGCCAATGAACTCGACGGGCCCGACCAAGCCGCGTTCGGGATGTTGCCAGCGCACCAGCGCCTCCACCCCGGCAATGCGTCCCGATCCTAGGTCGATTTTCGGTTGATAGTGCAATACGAATTCCTCGCGCTCGATGGCCAGGCGCAAGTCGGCTTCGATGCGCAGTCGCGCCCGCGCTTTGTGGTTCACGTCGGCTGTGTGGAAGCGAAAGCAGTTGCGGCCGTCGTTCTTGGCATGAAACGCGGCAATATCGGCACGCTCGAGCAGGGTATCGACGTCGTGTACGTCGTCAGGGTATCCAGCGACGCCGATGCTGCATGTGAGGGAGACCTCCTGTCCCTCAAAAGAAATGGGAACGCTTACTGCGGCCATGATGCCTTCCAGCGCGGCTGTTCCAAGTCCGCCCTCATTTTGCTCGGACATCAGAATGGCGAATTCGTCGCTGCGCCAACGCGCCACGGTATCGGTGCGCCGGACAACGGCTTGCAGGCGCTCCGCTATCACCTTCAGGAAGCTGTCCCCGCCTGTGTGACCAAAACTGTCGTTAATCACTTTGAAGCGGTCCAGGCTCACAAACGCAGCCCAAATACGGTTGCCGTCGCGATGCGCGCAAGCAATCGCGTGCAGCAAGCGGTCGCGCAGCAGCGCGCGGTTGGGCAGGCCGGTCAGTTCATCGCGGTGAGCCAGATGCAGCCACTCCGACTCCAGCTGTTTGGCTTGGGAAATGTCGTATTGCGATGCGACGAAATGGGACACGGCGCCGTCACCACCGCGCACCGGGGCGATGAAAAGGTGATTCCAGAACAGCGTGCCGTCCTTGCGGTAGTTGCGCAACACCGCGTTCCCCGCGCGCTGCTCGCGCAGCGCGAGGCGAACATCGTCAAGGCCAGCCTGATCCCGGTCGTCGCCCTGCAGGAAATTGCAATTGCGCCCGATCGCCTCGGCCGCCCGGTAGCCTGTGATCCGCTCAAAAGCGGGATTGACGTACTCGATGATGAAATGCGGTGGCTCCGCACGCGTGATGATCATCGCATTGGCACTGGCTTCGATTGCGGACCGATCTACTGACATTGGAATTGACAATTTACCAAGTTCAGCGCCGGAAACGACCCCGACAGGCATTGACAATTGTGGATTCTCGGACACCAATGTTTCCCCATATCATTCTTCCATTAAAGAACGAATAGTAATGAACATTTTTCATCGTGTTAATCGATTCGATCGATTTTATCAATTGTTGATTATATCGATAATATCGTTTAAAATCGATTTCCAGCACTGAAACTAGCAATTTTTACAATGACGCGCCGCCTCAGGATGGCTAGTCGGTTCTGATTAAAAATTTGAAAATCGATCAAAACGAGTAAATTTCATGAGTACACCTGTAACAAGCAAGTATTTGACACCTGCGGAGGCCGCTGAAAGGCTGAGGGTGTCACCCATCACCGTGAGGGCGTGGGCGAACAAGGGCATGCTGGCTTCAGAGACGACAGCGGGAGGGCACCGACGCTATCGGGAGGAAGAGGTGGATCGTTTATCCCGACTGTGGAATCCCGCAGGGAACAAGCAGCGGCCGCTACGCGTCCTCATCGTTGACGACGACAAGCAGCTCCTTGGTTTTCTGACGGAACTACTCGAGTTTCCTGACGGCCAGACGATCCTGGAGACTGCTGCAGACGGTTTTGACGCCGGACAGAAAGTGCATTCATTTCTGCCTGATGTGGTACTGCTCGACTTGATGATGCCGGGCATCAAGGGAACGGAAGTCTGTCGACGGATTAAGAATTTTCCAGGCCAGGCGGAGATCCGGGTGATCGCGATGAGCGGGTACCTCACTTCGGAGGTTGAGCAGGAACTTCTCGACGCTGGGGTAGAACGTTGTTTTACGAAACCTCTGGATACCAAGGAACTT
Source organism: Burkholderiales bacterium (assembly GCA_038248405.1). GTDB lineage: Bacteria > Pseudomonadota > Gammaproteobacteria > Burkholderiales > Burkholderiaceae_D > JAFCUW01. The sequence continues at coordinate 65,065 of JBBRXM010000003.1, read as the reverse complement.
CTCCGGGTTTTAGGACTTCGGAATTAATGTAATTATTGGGGCATCCCGCAAGTTTACATATCTAAGTGCTGATCGTCGATGACGACCCGCACCAACGTGCGATCGCGCGGGTACCCTGGACACCGGTGAATTTATCGTGACGGAAACGATTGCGGCGTCAACGCCTTGCAATGGATTGCAACGAAGGAATTTGATGCGGTAATGCTGGACCAAAGGATGCCAGGAATGAATGGTGACGAAGTGTGCCGGCGCATCCGCTGCCAACTCGGACTGCTCATGGTCCCGATTATCATCGTCACGGGCAACGGCGACATTGAAAACTTTCAGAAGAGTATGGAGATTGGCGCCAGCGATTTCGTTTGTAAGCCATATGTTCCTATGGAACTGCTGGTCCGCGTGCGCACTGCCGCGCAGCGCAAGCGCATGACGAACGAACTCGATAATGCGGGAACCTTGTTGTTCGCACTGGCGCGCATGGTTGAAGCAAAGGACGGGACAACGGGGATCACTGCTCTCGACTCTCGCACTATGGGGTAGTCCTGGGACGCGCGCTCGGACTGTCCAGCCCGCAACGTCACGCCCTGCGGCGGGGGCATCCTGCACGACATCGGCAAATTGGGAATCCCCGGAGCATTCTGCTGAAACCCGGTGCGCTCACCGATGCCGCGTGGACCATCATGCGACAACACGTCAATAATGGCGCCTCCATTGTGGGCGAACTTAAATGCATGCGTCTCACCGAAGACATCGTCAAATACCACCACGACCGGTGGGATGGCACGGGATAGCCGGATGGCATCAAGGGAGAACAGATTCCACTGCTCGCACGCGTCTTCCAGATCGTCGACATCTACGACGCACTCGCGCATGCGCGCCACTACAAACGCGCCTTTACACAGCTAGACGTCATCAATATACTCCTTGACGAGACACGTAAGGGCTACCGCGATCCACACATCGTTGGCGTGTTCGTGGACATCCTCCGAAACAGACCCGAAGATATTGCAATGCAGCAACATTCGCAAGGCAGGGGGTTTGTCCTTATTCAGCGATATCGAGAAAACCAAAGTTCTTAAATGGGACATGAACCAAGCCCCATAGCAGTTATTCGCACCTCGGAGCGCGCTGAATATTCGCGCTTCCTCGGCTTTCAGCTTGCCTTCGTCGCTCTTCTGGCCACTCTGGCCGTCGTGCTGACGCGCATTGAAATTGGCAATGCTATTTTGCCGATGCAGGCGTTCGTCGCCATCTACACACTGCTCGAGATGATCGCGGTCATCCTCGCAGTGTCGGCTTGCTTCACGATTGCAAGTGCGGCGTTCGAGAACAAAGTGGGGTGGACATCTTTGTTTGCCGCGGCACTATTCGCCACCGCCAGCTTAAACTTGATGCATTTGTTGACGATGCCGGCACTTTTCTTCGAAGCTATCTCGCAACAAGGGAACGCACTGTCACTTGGGTCGCGAAGTTTGATGAGCGGTGCGCTGCTGGGGCTCAGCATCTCGTCCAGATCGAGCACGACGACGATTGCTCAGCGTCTGGTGATCGTGTCCGTCTACGCTGTGGCAATTTGCGCGGCAAGTGCCATGATCGTCCAAGGACATCCCCTTGCGATTTTTTCACCTCCTGGTGACTTCAAAATTGAATGGGTCTTCACTGCCGCCCTGGCGATGGCTGCCTTTTGCTTCAAAAAAACGGCGCGCGACGACGAGACCAAGTGCTATGCACTGATGTTTTCGGCCGCGGCAATCTTGAGCATAAGCGAGCTTGTGTTTGCCGGCGATGTCCACGCACCCACGATCAACAGACTCGCACCCAACGCATTCAGCGTGGTTGCATATTGGTGCATCTACAGAGCAATCTTTGAGATTTGGGTGCGACGACCATTTGAGCGCCTCACGGAACAAGCAGAAACCCTGCGGAAAATCAATTCGACGCTGCGATTCAAGGCGCTCGCGCTCGAGAGCGCGCCAGTGAGCATCGTGTTAATGGATGCAGCCGGACAGATTACATGGCAAAACAAAGCGTCGTTAATGATGGATCGTCGTGACGATGCGAGTGCCGGTATTGTGCAAGTGAACCCGCCGAGGCCATCGGAGATCACGCCGCAAATTCGACAATTTCTCGCTGTCGCTGCCATTTGGAAAGGCGGCTACCAGAAGCATGACGCGAATGGCTCCCTTCGCTATTTTGACAAGTCGATCACGGCAGTCAAAAGCAGGGCCGGCCTTCTCGAGGGTTATGTGTCAGTCACGGACGACATTTCCGACACAATCAAGGGCGAGCTGCGCTACAAGCGACTGCTGGAAACAGCCCAGGATGGATTCACCATCAACGACATCTACGGCAATTACCTGGAAGTTAACGATTCGTTTGCTCGTATGGTGGGATATTCGCGCGACGAACTGCTCACGATGAACGCCCAGGCGCTGTACCTTGGGAGCGCGACGTCCGAATGGCTTGAAAGGGTCAGCAAGGAGGCGGTGGTCGAGCAGCCACGCTACAACGCAGTCATCACAAAAAAAGACGGAAGTAAATTAGCGGTTCAAAGTTCGGTAACCTTCGCGGTCGACGACCAGGTGTTTATCGCGTTCACTCATGACAATACGCTCGAAGAGCAAGCCAATGCCACACAGCGGGAGCTTGAAAATCAACTGCTACATGCTCAAAAGGTACAAGCCTTGGGGGCATTGACTAGCGGAATCGCGCACGATTTCAACAATATTCTCGCTTCTATATTAGGCTACGCAAATCTCGCGCTCGATCGCTCTGTTCCTGACAAAGAGTCGAAGCTCGCCAAATATTTAAATGAAGTCGTTTCTGCCAGCGAGCGTGGCCGCGACTTAATCTCGAAGATGATGACCTTCACCCGCTCAAAGCGGAACACCAGCGTGTCGGACGTTGAGCCCCTCTTTGCGGTGGAAGAACTCGTGGCCATGGTGCGCCCTTCCATTCCTTCAAACATTGCGATCAAGATAATAAAAGGGCCGCCGGTCACGGTCCGCATTGACAACGGCGAGCTCAATCAGATGCTCGTGAACTTGACGATCAATGCACGCGACGCGATTACTGTGCACGGTGAAATCACGATCGGTTGGGAGCGCATCGACGCCACTGGTCGCACCTGTGCATTCAGCCGTCAGCGCTTAACCGAAGAATATGTTTGCATTTTTGTATCCGATAGCGGTTCGGGTATCGAGGGTGAAACGTTGAAGCGCATATTCGACCCATATTTCACCACCAAAGATGTGGGCCGGGGATCCGGACTCGGCTTGTCTATGGTCCAAGGCATCATGCAGCGTGCGCATGGCCATGTGCTAGTCAATTCGGAACTGGGAGTCGGCACTACGTTTCGCCTCTTGTTTCCTATAACACCCTCTATCACGACCCGAGAGCAGCGCGGTATCGCTGAGGCTGCACTGGCGACAAAAGGAGAGGGCCAACGTATATGGGTCATCGACGATGAAGCGCCGATTTGCCGTTATATGGACGAGTTGCTGGGCGAATGGGGTTACGACGTGCAGACGTTTCAAGATCCTGCCCACGCGTGGGCAAGGTTCCAAATTGCGCCTATAGATGTCGACCTGGTGGTGAGCGACCAAACCATGAATGGCCTGACGGGGGCCGAATTGATTGAAAAAATGCGCGGCCTGGTGCCGGACCTACCTGCTCTCATCTGCTCTGGAAATGTTGAGGAAGTGGCTCCGGGCGAGCTCGGAAAAATTGAAGTTTTTCGCAAGCCTGTTGATGCTCAAGCTTTTCTCCGTGCGGTAGCTTTAAAGCTATCGCAGAGAACTCCGGTTGCAGATAATTAATATGCCAGTACGGAGGTCCCGTACTGAAGTCGTTGCATGGCTGCCGATATGGTCGAAGGTTCCCCTTCCCCAATGAATTCAGGAATGCGCGGCTATCGCTGGTACCCCGCACGGTCTTCGTTATGCCACGCCTTGGCCGATTTTTCGAACAACCAGTGAAGTGGTTCCGATCCCAGGCGCTGGCGCGCCTGGCATGCGGCACTGGCCGTCGCGAATGGGGATTTCAATTCAGGCAAAGCAAGGTCGAGGTCGTCGAGTACTACCTTGATCGAAAGATGTCGATAGAGCGCCAGGCCGATAACCAGCCGCCTACCTGCTGGGCAGGTAGGCGGCGGACCCGGATGCTGGCCTTGCCCTTATATTCCAGCGCGGCTTCGATCCACTCATATGGCAAATGCGCCCCGAGTCGCCGCCAATCTGGGGGAGACCTGGGAACATCTGTAACAAGGGAAAATGCTTCTGAAAGCATCGTGCCCGAAAGTTAACACTTCGGGCATCTGCATACAAGGAAAAATTTGGCGTCAAGAGCTTAACTTAACGCTATTACCTGCAGTTGCTTCTTTCGCGGAGTATCAAGTTTCGACATCAGTGCTTTGTAGCTTGCGTTCAGCTTCCGGTCTTGCACTTCGTGCTCATTGCCTAAGCCCCGTTGGCCACTTCAAATTCCCCCAGGCAGGACAGGCCGATTGTAGTTTAAGCGGCCTCTGTCGGGTCGTTTTTTGGCTCGCCCTGCTTGACCAGGCCCGTCAGCCGGCTGGCGGCTTCCTTCAGACGGTAGCTTTTCCCCTCGAACTCCAGCAGATAGGCACGGTGCATCAGGCGGTCCAGGATGGTCGTCGCCATGGCGTTGTCGCCGTGGTACTTGCCCCAGTCCTGCACGACCCGGTTGGAGGTCACGACGATGCTGCGCTTAGGCTTGTAGCGCTGGTGCACCAGCGACTGAAGCAGCTCGCCGCCGGCGTCGCTGATGCGGCGGGCCAGGAACAGATCGTCGAGCACCAGCAGGTCGGCGTCGAGCAGCGCGCGCACCTGCTACCTCTGCTCCGTGGCGTCTCCCAACGCATATTGCCCGAACGCGCTGTCGGCCTCCAGGTAGCGCACGTTGTGGCCCTGCAGCGTGGCTTGGTAGGCCAGCGCCTTGGCGACGTGGCTCTTGCCGGTGCCCGGTTTGCCGATGATGCGCGCGTTGTGTCCCTCGGCGACGAAGTTCAGGGTGCGCAGTTCGAAGCAGGCCGTGCGCGGCAGCTTATCGACCAAAGTTGTTCGAGAGTCACTCACAACTCGCCTGTTCGGAATGTCGGCTCTGGGTCGTTTGCCGTCGATTGTACCCGACACAACAATGACCGGCCCCACAGGCGCCGATCAATGCCCACAATTGCCTGTAGGGATTGCGCGCCCGTGTGCATTACCTGGTCTTTAATGATGCGATCAGCTTGTCTGGAACTGTAAAACGACCTCGCTTGAGTCGGAGCGGCGTCATACCTTCAATGGTCTTTATTTTTTCCATCGGATCAGCCCGAAGGTAGACCTCCGTCGTCTGCATTTGAGCGTGGCCGAGCCAAAGCGACACCTTGCGCAGATCCTTGGTTGCCTGGAACAGTATCATGGCGCAGGTGTGGCGTAGCACGTGTGGTGATATTTGTTTATCACGTAACGACGGGCAGCGATCTTTGGCTGCCAATGCGTGCTGACCAAGCAGAAAGGCGAAGCCCGCACGTGTCATAGCCAGCCCGCGCGCATTGACGAACAGTTCTGGCGTCGACTGATCGCCCCGCACCGCCAACCACGCTCGCAGATCGACCGCAGCTTGTTTCCATAGCGGCAGCGCACGTTCCTTTCGACCTTTACCGACCACACGAATAGTGGGCGTTGGCTGCAGCGTGACGCTGCTCAGCAGTAGCCCGGTCAACTCGGACACACGCAATCCCGCCGCGAAGCAGATGTGTAGCATGGCTCGGTCCCTGATGCCCGCACGGGTCCTGATATCCGGCGCATTCAGGATTGCCTGCATCTCGTCCGTGGAAAGGTAGTTGACCAGAGCAGTGTCGGTTTTCTTCGATGGAATGGCCAATATGCGCAGGCTCTGATCCAGCAAGGCGGGAACCCGGTGTTCGAGATAACGCATGAACGACTTGATGGCTGCCAGCCGGGTGTTACGCGTCTTGGGGCAGTTGCCGCGCGACGTTTCCAGGTCGGTAAGAAAATCCATTATCAACGGCGCGTCAAGTTGCTCCAGGTACAGTTTCGACGGTGTTACCTTGTAGCGGGTGCTGGCGAAGTCGAACAGCAAACGGAAGGTGTGCGCATAACTGTCGCAGGTGTGCGGGCTGGCGCCGCGCTCCAACCGCAACCGCTCCCGAAGGTACGCAGTGATATGTGGGGCTATCGGGGTCATGATGAACCTCCTTGAAAAAAGGAATCGCAGGCGTTGACGATGTCGCTCATTAATTCCGGAGTGCTGTTGAGATACCAGTAAGTGTCGGCTACATGGGCATGGCCCATGTAGGTGCTCAGGGCCAGCACGTGTTTATCCACGCGATCACGCACATTCGGGCAGGTCAGCAGAGCCTTCACTGCGAAGCGATGGCGAAAATCGTGAAGTCGTGGACAATGTCCACCGGGCGGTCCCTTGATGCCGGCCATACGAAGGACCGAGTGAAACGTTTCGGCCGCAACGGAATAATTAAGCCGTTGGCCGGTTCGATGCGCCACAAAAATATGGCCGTCGGTGCTGGCGATCATGGGCCGCATGGCGAGATAGCGATCCAGCATCGTCACAACGCTTTCATGCAGACAGACCAGCCTGCTCTTGCGGCACTTCGTCTCGCGTATCCGTAGGCCCTCGACGGTAAAATCGCTGACGCACAAGTCCAGCGCCTCAGAAATCCTCAACCCTGTTGCCGCGAGCAGGCCGAATAAAGTGCTGAAGATATGTGGGCGCATGGAGTCGCGCGGCCCGAGCAGGCGTGCATGCTGAACAATGCTCAGAACTTCGTCGTCACTGAAGATGTACGGCGGCCGACGGTGGCGGTGGCGACAAAAGACATCGCTGGGCGGAACCTCGTGCCGATCGTCTCCGGCCCGAGCGAATCGGGCGAATCGGATCAGTACGTTCATCCTCACAGCGCGCGACTCATCTGATGACGTCAATTTGGCCCAGGCGATAGCCGTCGATGCGTGCATGTGGGAATCACCTGCCTTGGCTGCGAAGCATGCATAGCTCTCCAAGTAGGTTTGGTCGGCGCGCAGTTTGAAGCCAAGTGCCCGACGGACACTGAGGTAGGTGTCAATCGAGTTCCTCAGCATGGTGTCGCTCCCGGCCAAGGTTGGACCACTTCCTTTAACAGATTGACATCTACCTTTGCGTAAATCGCAGTTGTTTCAATCGAGCTGTGGCGAAATAGAGCGCCGATCGCCGTCAGCGAGATCCCGTCCCCCAGCATGCCGGTAGCGGCCGAGTGGCGTAGCAGATGGGCTCCCCGATTTGGAGCTTCGATGCCTGTCAGGCGGATGGCGCGTGCCACCGTCTTCCCGACGACTACCCGCGTGATCGGGATGAACGGCGCCACGGCGGTAATGAAGACAGCTTCGCTGGCAATCCGTGGTCGCCCATGTTGCAAGTAGTGCAGGATGGCGTCGCCAACCTCCTGCGGCATTGGAAGTTCGACTTCCCTGCGATTCTTGCCAGCCACTCGCACAGTACCCTTGGACCAAAGCAACTGACGAAATTGCAGGCTACTGACGTCACTTGCACGCAATCCGAGCCGGGCGATCAGCAACAGAATTGCCCGATCGCGGGCGCCGAGCGGTCCCGACGGATCGCAGGACGCGATCAGCGTCTCCACCGATGCGGATGACAGGTACTTTGGCAGGGTCGCCAGCCGCCACCTCGCCACGGTCGGAATTGCGAAGTTCAGTCCTGGCGCGCAATCACCGCGCACTATCAGGAAGCGTAGAAACATCCGCATGGCTGTAGCCAGGTTTTTGGACTTCGCCGGCTGGGTCGGATTGACTTGCTGAAGAAAGAATTCGCGCAAGCGCTGCGCCGAATAGGTGTCCGGCCGCCCCAACGTTCGAAGTAGATTCTCCACTGGACGGCGGTAGCTGGCCAGCGTGATGCTGCGGGTGCCGCGATGGGTGGCCATCCAATCGTGAAATTCGACAAACAAGGCTGGCCCCTCGACCGCGTGGACAACGTCTTTCGGCTCGACGGCGCCAACTACTTCCAGGAAATGCACAAAAACGCAGGCGCTTTGATAGATATGGGGGCGGTTGCCGCTTGGGTCGCGCTGTCGACCGCGCGTCGTGAGATGGTCGTGTAGTTGCGACAGCGCGTCATGGTTCAGCGGTGCAGTGCCAAGTCCGGCGGATTCCGCCCACGCGGCGAAGTTGACCACCTCGCGAACATGACGCCTGATGGAAGCACGTCGGTAGCCTTGATCGACCAGCCAGTCGACGAACCGATCAAGATGTGGGCCGGCACTCCCGGCCCGATACCGCGCAATGGTCGACGCGGATTTGAAGTAGGCACTAAACATGCTGCTCTCCTTGCAGGTTTGCCCTGAAGGACGGCGGCGTTATGTGAAGCGAATCAGAGCGGTGTGGTGGATAGGAACCAGGCAAAACAGGCGTCGCCGTCGCCCCACGTCAGTTTACTCCGCATAACAATATGCTTTCCATAAGAACGGTTATGCAAAGCTTTCCATAACCGTTCCACTGCACCTCAAACCCCGGTTTCGGCCGGTCGAGACACAGCGTCACTTTTTGCGTTGGCAATCTGCTATGCTGAGCCGAACGGCAGGGTTCGGCCAAAAGCAGACTTACGATCGTGGCTAGTTGCGTCTATAGGATACGAGGTACACCGTCACTGAAGTAATTGAGGAAATACCAATGCCAATTCATTACCATCTGACGTTTCCGCTGATGATGACAATCGCATCTGTGGGAGCGGTGTTATCCATGATCGCCGCCCGCAATAGCAGCGGCCCGTGGTTTGTGCCCTTGTGGTCACGCAAACGGGACAGCTTTACCGGAACCGGGTGGCGTTATCGTACTTGGTCCGTGTGGTGCGGGTATATCGTCATTGCGGTAGCGGTCGCTGATCAGCTGTTTGGATAGCCGCAGGCCTATTTGGACGGAATTTTCCTGTACGCGACCGTCCGCTTCGGGTCGTAAGCGGCCTGTCGACGTAGGTGTAATTTCACTTGCAGTTAGCGCGAGCACGTCGCCGTCGAATGCAAGCCGGCGCCATGGATTGCGAGCATATTTGCAGATAGCGTGAGCACGAGTCGGCCGTCGTTTGCACTTAATCTGAGCCGGGAAACGCGTCGAATGCGAGCATGGCCCGTTTCAAACGCGAGCCGCTACAGCTAGCAATCGCCGGTTTTGGTCTGAACGCGATTCCACGCCGGCTACGCCAGACGGACCTCTTGCATCAAGTGCTCGAGCACCGTCGACACCCTCCGTAAATGACGCACTTCCGGATGAGTAAGCAACCATAACTGTGACGTACATTCCTCAATCTCGGCACTGATTTGGCGTAGATCGGTGCGCAACGCCGCGATGAACAGCGGCAGCATCGCCACGCCCAGGTCGAGAGCGACGCATTCCATCGCCGACAGGATGCTGCTGACCCGAAAGGCTGGCGCGATTTTCGGGAAATGCTTGCGCCGCCATAATACCGACGGATGGTCGGGCAAAACGTCGTCCGGGGCGATCCACGCCACGCCGCGATCGAGTGCATTTTCAAGCGAGCGAACGGTGCTCTTTTGAGAAGCGAATAACGCCACCCGGATCGAACCCAAATGTCGCCCAACCAAATGTCGCGGCGGCTCGCGGGTGGCACGCACTGCAATGTCCGCATCGCGCCTGCTTAGATTTACGGAGTCGTTGCTGGCGTCAAGTTCGAAGGTGAGCAGCGGATGGCGTTCGCGTAGAGTGGTGAGCGCCGGCGCCACCAGGCCGTGCAGGATGGTGTCGGTAGTGGTAATGCGTACCTCTCCCGAAACTTGGTCCGGCCGGAACTGGAACAATGAACGTGCCGCCTCGATTTCGCTTTCTTGCCGCTCCCCGTGCCCCGCCAGAGCTCGTGCGAGTTCGCCCGGCAAGTATCCAGAGCGAGTTCGTTCAAACAGCGCCTGACCTAACCCGCGCTCAATGCGTTGCAAGCTGCGAAACACCGTTGAGCCATCGACGCCCAGCCGCTCACCGGCGTGCGCCAGGGTACTGCTGCGTACCAGGGCGAGAATAGTCTCGAGATCCACGCTGCTCAGACGGTATGGAAGTGATTGCGTTTTTGCATTCATGGTTTGCCAAATTGCATATTTACATTGTGATTTTGCAATTATAGACTACATGTTTTCGCAAACGAAGGAGCACACATTTATGAGAAGCCCGACTGTCAATTCATCGATCACTTCTTTGTCGCACGCCGAGCCAGGCAGTATGACGACTACCGCGTCCGTGTATGGCCCTACCTTGCTTCGCGTCGCGCTCGGCGTGATGTGGATCGCGCACGCCCTGCTAAAACTGCTGGTCTTCACGCTGCCAGGAACTGCACAGTTCTTTACCTCCGTCGGTTTTCCCGGATGGTTGGCCTATCCGGTGTTCATCGCGGAGCTGGCCGGTGGTGTCGCCCTGTTGCTGGGCATCTACGCGCGGCAAGCGGCGTTGTTGCTCGTGCCCGTCATGGCAGCCGCGGCCTGGGTGCACTTGCCGAATGGGTGGGCACATACCAGCGTTGGCGGAGGCTGGGAATACCCCGTATTTCTGGTGCTGGCTTCTGTCGCGCTGTGGCTGATCGGTGATGGCGCCTGGACGCTGCGCCGCAGTGCACGCTTTTCTCCGGCCAATTGAGCTTCGGACCGCCATGACTCAGCCAGTGATTCTCATCAGCCATGCCCTGTGCCCGTATGTGCAACGCGTGGCCATTGTCCTGCATGAAAAAGACATACCATTCAAGCGGAGCGAGATTGACCTGTCGCGCAAACCAAACTGGTTCCTGCATTTATCGCCGCTCGGCAAGACACCGGTATTGCTGGTCGGTGCGGAGCCAATCTTCGAATCCGCTGTCATCTGCGAATATCTGGACGAAACCGCGGCACCCCGCTTGCACCCACTTGATCCCTTGCGACGTGCACGTCACAGGGCTTGGATGGAATTCGGTTCGGCGCTGCTCAATTCGATCGCTGGTTTCTACAACGCGCCCGACGAAAGTACCTTGGCCCGCGCGGCCGCGGGAATTCATGCCCGATTCGCCCAGGTGGAGCTTGTGCTGGAGAAAACGCCCTATTTCGACGGCGAAAACTTTTGCATCGTCGATGCGGTATTTGCACCGATCTTCCGCTATCTCGACGCCTTCGAGGAGATCGGCGAATTTGGTCTGCTGACGGAGCTCGCCAAGGTCCAGGCCTGGCGCGCAACCTTGGCGGCTCGTCCCTCGGTGCGAGCGGCCGTCAGTCCGCGCTATCCGAAATTATTAGCTAATTTTTTGAAACAACGCTCATCAGCACTGAGTCTGCATATGCAGGCCGGAGCGAGCATCGAGTCGTAAACGGAACAGCTGCCGCTGCCAGACAGGTTTAAGCCCGCCGCAAGGAATGAATCGCAGCCGCTTACTCGGCAGAGTGGGCATTCCGGTCCGTCGCGACCGATTTCGGGCCTCACCGGAATCGGCGGTCACGATACCGGAACGGTGCCGTACGACTCCCGGTCGCGCGCGACCGCTCCGGCAGGATGGTGGACTTCGTCACCGCCGCGCGTCGCTGCGGCCAATACAGGCCGATCGACGCCGGCGCAGCTCGATTTGCGCGGAATCATCACCGCTCTGAGTGCCTACCGTCGTCCAAACGCCAATCGATATTCGGCTGGAGTCAGCGCGGTGAGTTCCTTGAACATGCGACGCATGTTTGAGTCACTGCTAAAGCCGAGCTCTTCACTGATCGTACTAGCGGGAACGGATGTCACGATGAGACGCTCACTGACCTGATTTAGTTTTATACGTCGCAAGTAATTGGCGATCGATAAACCGGTCGCAGCACTGACTTTTCGGGCCAGCGTGCGTCCCGTCGTATTCAGTGCGCCGGCGACTCGACCAACCGTCACTTCGCTGGCGGGAATGACTTCGGCGATCGCATGGAGCTTCCGTATCAGTATGTTTCCTTGTTCGATCGAGCTCATCGCCTGAAAGACGGGGTGCCCGTTCTCGGGCCGTGGCAACACCATCAACTTGGTCAGGTCGCGGTAGGCTTCAGTACTGATCCGCCGTTCTATCAACGACTGCGCTATTGGCAAATACCCGCTCACGCCCGATGCCGTCGCCGTGCGCAAGTTGAAAATACTAGTCTGTTCGGTTTGCCAATGGATCGTCGTAAAGTGTGTGCGCACCAGGTCTGCCAGCCACCATGTCACTGTCGCGTTTTGTCCATTCAGCCTGCCGGTCGCGGCGACCAGGCACACCCCGGTACAGTAGCTCCACATCATTACGCGTTTCGGGAGTCGGGCCAACGCCCTGATCAGTGGGGCGTGGGTTGCAATCGCATCGACAATCTGCTGGGGCGCCTCCGCCCAGAATCCCGGCACAAGTATTGCATCGCATTCATTGTGCTCGACAGCACCCGTGGCCACCATCGGTTGTCCATGCGCACATTGAACATCGCCGGCCTCAGCGGCAAGGAAGAGCGTCTCGAAAATGCGCTTTCCTGCGCGGCGATTTGCGGCGTGGAGCAGATCCGAGAACGCAAATAGTCCCGCCGGCATGCACTCGCCGTACAAGAGCAATCCTACGCGGAAGGGAGCGGGGTCGGGCATGGCAGAAATTTTCGTTCATCGTCAAGTTGTTACATTTTAATGCCAATTAGTCAAGTGCACAACATACCTCCCCCGCGAGCAACTGACAAGCACACAACGATTCTGTGGGAACTCCCATACCCATGTCGATGAGTAGTCATCAACTTGGCAGGTTTTGCCTTGATAGTGACAAGAACTGCCATATCATTTCCAATCTGAAACGCCCACACTCTTGCCAAGCGTGCATTTTCAGTGCATGCCCTTTTAAAAAAGGTGGCGACGATGTTCGTGGAAATTCAAGGAGCAAATATCTATTATGCCGATTCAGGAAAAGGGGTCCCGACCCTCTTTTTGCATGGCATACCTGACTCTGGTTCAGTATGGGACGATGTTACCCAAAAAGTACGCAGCTCGGTCCGCTGCATCGTGCCGGACCTGCCCGGCTTCGGGCAATCGAACGTTCCGGCCGGTTTCAAAGTCAGCCTGGAAAACATGGCTGATTTTGTCGACGCCTTTCTGACCGCGGCGGGTATCGTCGAGCCGGTCAACTTGGTTGTGCACGATATCGGGGGACCGTTCGGCCTGGCATGGGCGGTGCGCCACCCGGAGAAAGTGAGAAGCATCGCGATCATGAATACCGTGTTTCAGTCCGAATACCGCTGGCACCGCTACGGTCGCATCTGCCGCATGCCGATCCTCGGTGAGTTGCTCCAGCTTCTGACGACGCAGTCCGGCCTGGCGCGCTCATTGCGGGCCAACTCGGGGTCGACAAAACCAAGCCGCGAGCACATTCGCGCCACCTATCGCAGCTTTAGCGGATCGGTGCGCAGGATGGTGCTTCGCCTGTATCGCGGTCTTGATCCGCGGGTATTCGAGACCTGGGACAAATGTTTGCGGGCGCTGGCGGCCGACGTCCCTACGCTTGTCCTGTGGGGCGATCGCGATACATATATCGCGAGTAAGTACGCAGACCGTTTCGGTGCCGCGACGGTGAAGCACATTCCGCAGGCTGGCCATTGGCTGATGGTGGAGTGTCCGGACGTCGTATCCAGAAACTTGCTAACGCATTTCTCCCAACCTGTAATGCGTTCCCCCGACGTGGGAGCGCGGATGAAGTCCGCCTGACGCGCCGGAGGCTCCGCTTTTATGAGCCAGATGATCGCCGATTTGCAGCGGGCCGCTGATGGCGGCGCCCGCAGCAGGCTATATGACCAACACCTTTCAGGAAGCGAAGATATGTCCACCGAAGTACGAAGCTACGCCGCGCATGCCCGGGCAGCCGCCTTGGCACCGTTTCAATTCAAGCACCGCTTGCCGCGGGCCGACGATGTCGTCATCGAAATCATGTATTGCGGCGTATGCCACTCGGACCTCCATACAGTCCGCAACGACTGGGGGAATACCATCTACCCTGTAGTTCCTGGCCATGAAATAATTGGACGTGTCAGCAGTGTCGGGGCGACCGTATCGCGCTTCAAAAAGGGTGACCTTGTGGGTGTTGGCTGTATGGTCGATTCGTGCCAGCATTGCTCCGCTTGTAAGCGCGGGCTCGAGCAGTACTGCGTGACGTTTCCGACGATGACCTATAACGCGGTTGATCGCCGCGACCGCACGCCGACCTTCGGCGGTTATTCCGAAAAAATCGTCGTGTCGGACAAGTTTGTGCTGAGGATGCCCGCCACGATCGACTTGGCCAGCGCGGCGCCGTTGCTGTGCGCCGGAATCACGACCTGGTCGCCCCTGCGCCGCTGGAAGGTCGGCAAGGGCAGTAAGGTTGCTGTCGTGGGCCTTGGGGGACTCGGCCATATGGCGCTCAGGCTGGCCAAGGCGCTCGGCGCCGAGGTCACCCTCTTCACACGTTCGCCGGGCAAGGAGGCGGACGCGCGCCGGCTTGGTGCGGATCGGATCGTGCTGTCGAGCGACGCCGCCCAGATGGCCGCCGCGCGTGGTCAATTCGAAGTGATCATCGATACCGTTCCCTGTGCGCATGATCTCAATCCCTACATACCGACGTTGGCACTGGACGGCACCTTGGTAGTTATTGGTTACCTGGGCAAGCTGGAGCCGTTTCTGAATAGTGCGCCGCTGCTCATGGGGCGCAAAGCAGTGGCGGGCTCGCTCATGGGGGGCATCGCCGAAACCCAGGAGCTGCTTGATTTCTGCGGCGAGCACGGCATCACCGCCGATGTCGAGGTTATCAGGATCCAAGAGATCGAAACGGCGTATGAGCGCATGCTCCACAGCGACGTCAAGTACCGATTCGTCATCGATATGGCGTCGCTGAAGGAATAGCTGCTGGCGACCGAGTCAGTTTGAGCGCGTGGGTTCAGGAACGTATCGTCAGGTGACGTTTTCCGCATGGCCCTTTTTCGACCTCGATGGAATGCGTTAAGGCCTGACCGGTTTGTGCGATGCACAAATCGATGGCAGGGCAATTGCGGCGACATCGAATTTTTGAAGAATTTACTTTGAAGTTTGAACTAGATACTTATGATCGCAAGATCATCGCGCTTCTGCAGACCAACGCTCGCCTTGGTTTTTCGGAGATTGGCCGTCGAATTCACCTTACCCCGCCCGCCGTTGCCGAACGTGTGCGCCGCATGGAGGAGGCGCAGGTGATCAGGGGGTTTATGCCGCGTCTGAATCTACGTGCTTTGGGATACATTTTGGAGGCGTTCGTCAACATTACTGTTGATTCACATGACGCCCTTGATGCATGGGCGAACGAACACCCGGAGGTACTAGCACTGCATGTGACCACCGGCAGCCATTGCGCTTTGTTACGTGTTGCGGTGACCGGGCCAGAACATCTGCAATTGCTCATCAGTTCACTGGCGCCGATCGGCAAGACCACGACATCGATTGTCCTTTCCACGCTATTCGAGGGCCGAGCGCGTGTCCTAGGCGATGAACTCACGACGACCTCGGCCCGCTCTCCATCGTGATGTCGAAATTCGTTGAGCTGCCGTTGTCACAGCTGCCTCTGGCGAGGCAACCGTGCTCCGACATTACGGCCACTGGTCAATGATGCTGGGGCACCCAAACGGTTTGCCGACGCCATCGTCTCAAATCTTCAGAGGTAAAACCTCTGAATTACCCCATAGAACTTATCCTAAGGTGCTTACTTGAAACTCGCTGTCTGCCAATTACCGGACAATCTCACCGTGCAGCATGCGGCGTGGCATGATTTGCTCGCCCGTATTGGCCATGAGCAGCCCGATTTAGCGATCCTGAACGAAATGCCTTTCGGCCACTGGCTCGCGGACGGGGCGGTATTCGATCCCGCCCTGGCGTCGGCGAGTGTCTACGTGCACGAATGTGCCTTGCCTGCGCTTGAAAATTTGCCTTGCGCCGTACTCAGTTCCCGGCCCGTGGCGGGGCCGCACAAGCTATCGAACGAAGCTTTTCTCCTCGCCGGCGGAACCTACCAAGTGCTTCATCACAAGCAGTATTTTCCTCAGGAAGACGGTTACTACGAAGACAGCTGGTTCGAATCGCAAAGGCCCGGTTTCGAGGTGGTGGAATATATGGGCCTGCGGCTTGGCGTATTGCTGTGCACTGAACTAATGTTTACAGAATGGGCACGCCATTATCGCCGGCAAGGTGCGCATGTGATCGTGGTTCCTCGCGCCAGCGGCACATCCATGCGCACTTGGCACGCCGCCGCCTCGATGGCCGCGATCGTTTCTGGCTGCTACGTACTTAGCTCCAATCGCGCAGCGGTGGAAGGTGACTCCGAGTCAGATTTCGGAGGACGTGGTTTCGTTTATGCGCCAGGCGGAGAATTATTGATCGAAACTTCATCTGCGACTCCGTTCGCATGCGTGGAAATCGACCTCGCCTGCATTGCTAAGGCCCAAAGCAGTTATCCCTGCTATGTGCCGGAACTGCAGTCCTAGCTAAATCTCGCAAACAAAAAGGGCTTCCGGGGTCAGCTGGGAGTCGCCGCCACTATCGACGACTTGGGAAAAAAACTGCCATCTCGTTTAACAACTTCATTCGCCGCTCCATCGTTGCCGTGAATTCAACAATCCTTTGCATTTTAAGCTAATTGTTTATTTTCGATATGCCGACGATACTCTTGCCATATTTAACGACATGGTAAAGAGATGAATACGAACAGCGGAATATGGCGAATGGTGGTCGCGATGGGGTTATCCGGAACGATCGGTCTGTTTGTCATGATGAGCGGTCAATCGACGCAAACGGTGGTTTTCTTTCGCTGCCTGATTGGCGGGCTGGCCCTTTTAGGATGGCTGAGTTGGCAGCGCGGGTGGCGACGCCTTAGCCGTGGCGCGATCGGCTGGCTCTTGCTCGGCGCCGTAGCATTGATTTCAAACTGGTTATGCCTTTTTTCCGCATATCGACTGAGCAGCATATCTATTGCCACGGTAATTTATCATGTCCAGCCTTTCTTCCTCATCATGCTAGCGGCGTTGGCACAGAAAGAACTGCCAACTCGGAGCAAGCTATCCTGGTTGCTGCTGGCTTTTGTCGGTGTCGCCTTGATTTCGGGGATTAATTTTGGCGCGGCTGGAAGCTCGCTGCTGGGCGGGGCGGTGCTGGCATTGATTGCCGCTTTTCTATATGCCGTCGCCACAGTCGCGACGCGAAAGTTGGTCGGAGTACCGCCAGCGCAGATCGCGGGCGTCCAACTGCTCCTCGGTGTCCCTGTGCTGGCTCCGCTCGTCGACCTCTCGTCCGTCGGGGCGACCTGGCAATCATGGTCCAGTATGCTAATCTTGGGACTCGTTCATACCGGTTTGATGTACAACCTGTTGTACGCGGCGTTCCAGCGGCTGCCGGCGGGGATGATCGCTTCGCTCTCATTTATTTATCCCGTCGTTGCGATTCTGGTCGACATCGCTTTCTTTCACACGGCCCTGAGCCCGATTCAAATGCTCGGCATCTTATTGGTGTTGGTTGCTGTGGTTGCCAATCAGCGCGAATGGGATTGGTCGTCGTGGCGCATACCAACCTTCCTTCAATTTTGGAATACTAAATAATCAATCAGCGCAAACTCGGATCAGTGGCTCACCGTTTCCTCCCGGGGCCTTGGATGTGGGCAGAGCGCCGCCTGTGGCATGGGAAATGATACGGAATCGATCGCCAGGATCCCATGGACTGTCCTTCACGGCCCGGTCGAATGACCGCTATCGCGCAGATCACCGGGTTGACTGCCGGACGAGTCACGAAGCCGAAGGCGATTCGCCTTTTCTCGAGCATCCAGGAAGCGCTTTTTTCTTCAAAATATCGCTCACTTGGCGATTGCAGCTGTCTGGACTTGAATTTAAAGAAAATCCCTCGAAAAGACTTTAATACTGGGACAAACCACTGCTCAACTCCGTCAATCGCGTATTGATCCCGACCCGATTGAACCCTTATTATGAAATCCTTTTCACTGGGCTAGAAGAATGAACCATACTTTTGAAACAACGGGGGGTAGCTCCAATACGGGCACTGCGAATGCCGCCGACGGTGAGCCGAACAAACGTTCCGGGCCGATTCTGCTTGCCCCAAACGTGAATGCCGTCGGCATCTCGCACCAAAGGGCGGCGCCATGCTGCAAATGAGGCCGAGCTGCGAATGCTGTGACAAAGACCTTCCTGCAGAGAAATCAGGCGCTCGCATCTGCACCTTCGAGTGCACTTTTTGTGAGGATTGTGCAACGACTTTTGCGGGCAAATGCCCGAACTGCGGGGGTGAACTCGTTGCACGGCCTAGTCGCTCACTTACCAAGCTCGTCAACAACCCTGCTTCCACGCACCGTGTACACAATCCGGCTGGTTGCGCCAAGGCGACGTAGCTGCCAAGTCTGTCTGCCCTTTGCCACAACAGCCAACGCCGGTCACCCCGCACTGCCCTTGACCTGCCGTCCGCATGTGCTGCTGGCTACCCGCCTTTGTAACGAACGGCGCGCCAAGGTACGCGCGCCGGCATCCCGAGTCTGCATTTCAACACCTCTTTTGGAGACCCAATCATGAATGATCCAGTCGTAATCGTCGGCGCAGCCCGAACCCCAATGGGCGCCTTCCAGGGCGATTTTTCTTCCAAGAGCGCGCATGACCTCGGCGCCGTCGCCATCGCCGCCGCCGTCGAGCGTTCGGGGGTCGACAAGAATCTGGTCGAACACGTCTACTTTGGCAACTGCCTGATGGCCGGCCAGGGCCAGGCTCCGGCACGCCAGGCTGCCATCAAGGCCGGCCTGCCGCTGTCGACCGGCGCTGTCACCCTGTCGAAGATGTGCGCCTCGGCAATGCAATCCACCATATTCGCGCACGACAGCCTGGTGGCCGGCAGCGCCGACGTCATCGTCGCCGGCGGCATGGAGTCGATGACCAACGCGCCGTACCTGATCCCGAAGGCGCGCGGCGGCTACCGCATCGGCCACGGCATGATATTCGACCACATGAGGCTCGACGGCCTGGAAGACGCCTACAGCAAGGATGAAGAGACCGGCGGCGGCCGACCAATGGGCACCTTCGCCGAAGAATGCGCCACCAGGTACTCGTTCACCCGTGAAGCGCAGGATGCGTTCGCGATCGAGTCGGTCAAGCGCGCGCAGGCCGCCACCACCGACGGCAGCTTTCAGTGGGAGATCGCGCCGGTCACCGTTTCCGGCCGCGCCGGCGACACCGTGATCGACAAGGACGAAGGTCCGCTCAAGGCCAAGCTCGACAAGATCCCGTCGCTTCGCCCTGCGTTCACGAAAGACGGCACCATCACCGCCGCCTCGTCGTCATCGATCAACGACGGCGCCGCCGCGCTGGTGCTGATGCGCGAATCGACCGCCAGGCAGCTCGGCCTGACCCCGATCGCCCGCATCGTGGCGCACTCAAGCCACTCGCAGGAGCCTGACCTGTTCACCACCGCACCGATCGGCGCGATGCAAAAGCTGCTCAAAAAATGCGGCTGGAGCGCGCGCGACGTCGATCTGTTCGAAATCAATGAAGCGTTCGCCGTAGTGCCGATGGCGGCGATGCACGAACTCGACATCCCGCACAGCAAGGTCAACATCCACGGCGGCGCATGCACGCTGGGGCACCCGATCGGCGCATCCGGCGCGCGCATCATCGTCACCCTGCTTGGCGCGCTGAAGAAAACCGGCGGAAAGCGCGGCGTCGCTTCGCTCTGCATCGGCGGAGGGGAAGCGACCGCGATGGCCTTCGAGATGGTCTGAGCAGGCCGGCCGCGCTGAATCTTTCGCTCATCAGTTCACTGCTGCCCATCGGGAACACCATGCCGTTGATCGTGATGCTGCGACGTTAAACATCATCAGACCAAAACGAATATAAAAAAGGCCTGCAACGCAAATTGCAGGCCTTTGATAACAAACGAATTTTGGTGGGAAGTGCAAGTTTCGAACTTGCGACCCCTGCAGTGTGAATGCAGTGCTCTACCCCTGAGCTAACCTCCCGAAGCGGGGCGTATTATCGCATGCCGCGGCGAAAACGTCACGAAACTTTATGCGGCAGCGTAACTTCTCCAGATGCAGGCGCCTTTGACAGCCTTGTCCAGCCCGCCCAGCACGCCTTCGTGCTCGGCCACCTCGTCGGCACTCGCGGCCAGCACGATGATGGCCGCCAGCGGCACCGCTTCGAGCAGGTCGCCGGCGGAAGTCGATTCTTCCTCGCTGTCCATCCACATCGAGTTCTGCCCGCGCGTCATCGACAGGTAGACGTCGGCCAGCAACTCGGCGTCGAGCAGCGCGCCGTGCAGCTTGCGGTGGGCGTTGGAGACGCCGTAGCGGTCGCACAGGGCGTCCAGCGAGTTGCGCTTGCCCGGGTGCATCTCCTTGGCGTTGACCAGCGTGTCGATGACGCCTGAGCAGTGTTCGTGGAAAGGCGGCAGCCCCAGCATCTTGAATTCGGCGTTCAGGAAGCCAAGGTCGAACGGGGCGTTGTGGATGATGACTTCGGCGCCCTGGATGTAGTCGCGCAGCTCGTGGGCGATGTCGCAGAACTTCGGCTTGTCGCGCAGGAACTCGGTGGTCAGGCCGTGCACCGCCAGCGCGCCCTCTTCCGAATCGCGTTCGGGGTTGATGTAGCGGTGGAAGTTGTTACCGGTCAGCATGCGGTTGTGCAGCTCGACGCAGCCGACTTCAATGACGCGATCGCCCGTGCGTGGGTTCAGGCCGGTGGTTTCAGTATCGAGGACAATTTGACGCATGGAAGCTCAGTTGGGTGCAAGAAAGTATGAGGCGCGCAGTATAACAGGCGTTATTTGCGCACCGTCTCGACGCCGCGGTTGGCCAGCACGTCGGCCCGCTCATTGCCGGGATGGCCGTTGTGGCCGCGCACCCAGCGCCAGTCGACGACGTGGGTGGCCTGGATGGCGTCGAGCGCCTTCCACAGGTCCTCGTTCTTGACCGGCTCCTTCGCCGCGGTTTTCCAGCCCCGCTTCTTCCAGCCATGGATCCATTCCGAAATGCCCTTCTGTACGTACTGGCTGTCGGTATGCAGCACTACTTCGCAAGGCCGCGTCAGCGTTGTCAGTGCCTCGATCACGGCGCGCAACTCCATGCGGTTGTTGGTGGTGTTCAGTTCGCCGCCGAAGATTTCCTTCTCGTGGCCGTCGGCCACCAGCAAGGCACCCCAGCCGCCGGTGCCGGGATTGCCCTTGCAGGCGCCATCGGTGAATATTTCTACTTTGCTCATGCTTCTGTTTTTACTCTCTGTTAGTGGCGGGTACCGCTTTGGGTGCGCCCGCCGATTTGCGCCACGCCGGGCCGATGATCGTCATGCCCTTGACGCGCTTGATCGCATGGACCATGTAGACCGCGCCCAGGTAGGGCCACCAGCGCTGGCCGGAACGCTCCATGAAGGCGAAGCGGTCGAGCCATTTGGCGGTGCGGCACGGCGGCGCGTAACAGCCGAAATGGCTGCGGCTGACGCCAAGGTTCAGCAATTTTAACCAGTCTTTCATGCGCGGCATAGAGATGAATTCGCCAGCGACCGGCAGGAAGGGACTGTGGGCAATGCGGCCCATGCCCTGGCGCAGGCCCCACAGGCTGGCGGGATTGAAGCCGCAGATGATGACCTGGCCTTCGGGAATGAGCACGCGCTCGACTTCGCGCAGCACCTGGTGCGGCTCGGCGGCGAACTCGAGCACGTGCGGCAGCACCACCAGGTCCAGGCTCTGCGAGGCGAACGGCAGCTCGGCGAAGTCGAGCGCGACGGCGATCTGCTTGCCCGCCACCGTCATCGCCAGCTGGTCGGCGGTGGAGGTGCGGGTGGCCGCCTGCCACTTGTTGGGCATGCGGTTGGCGGCCAGCGCATCGATCTGCGGCAGGCCGATCTGCACCGCGTTGTAACCGAAGATGTTGGCCGTCAGCTCATCCAGGCAGGCCTGTTCCCAGGCGCGCACGTAGGCGCCGGCCGGCGTTTGCAGCCAGCCGTCGAGCGCTATAATGGATTTTTCCGATGCCGCGCTGTCCATGCCTGCCTTTTCGTCGATACCAACTATGATCAATTTACCGCGCAGCGCCCCCGCCGTGTTGACCGTTCCCGCGTTCAGGGACAACTACCTGTGGCTGGTGCATGACGGCGTAAATGCCGCGGCAGTCGATCCCGGCGACGCCGGCCCCATGCTCGCCGCGCTGGCCGCCCACAAGCTTACCCTGACTGCCATTTTACTCACCCACCACCATGCTGACCATATCGGCGGCGTGCCGCAGTTGCTGGCCCATGCGCGCGTGCCGGTGTTCGGCCCGCGCCACGATAACATCTCCGCGGTCACTCAGCCATTAATTGAAGGCGACAGTGTTCAAGTTCCCGGCCTCAACCTGACCTTGCGCGTGCTCGACGTGCCGGGCCACACCAGCGGCCACATCGCTTATGTGCGCGAGACGCCGGGCGTCCACTGGCTGTTTTGCGGCGACACCCTGTTCGCCGGCGGCTGCGGCCGCATCTTCGAAGGCACGCCGGCGCAGATGGCCGATTCGCTGGCCAAGCTGGCCGCCCTGCCGGACGACACTGCCGTCTATTGCGCCCACGAATACACGCTGGCCAACCTGCGCTTCGCCAGCGCGGTCGAGCCCGGCAACGCGCAGCTGCGCGAACGGGTCGCGGCCGACACCGCCAGGCGCGACGCCGGCACGCCGACGGTCCCCTCGAACATCGGCATCGAAAAAGCCACCAATCCCTTCCTGCGCTACCGCGAGCCGGAAATCGTCGCCAGCCTGGTCGCCGCCGGGCGGCTCTCGCCAAGCGCCGCCCCGCTCGCCTCCTTCGCGGCGCTGCGCGAATGGAAGAACAGCTTCTGACCATGGACGCGGCGCCCGTCGT
The DNA here is from genome assembly GCA_038248405.1 of Burkholderiales bacterium. Lineage (GTDB taxonomy): Bacteria > Pseudomonadota > Gammaproteobacteria > Burkholderiales > Burkholderiaceae_D > JAFCUW01. The sequence continues at coordinate 42,177 of JBBRXM010000003.1, read as the reverse complement.
CACCTTCTATTTCGACCCGGTCAGTCCGTACGCCTGGCTGGCCTCCCATGCCCTCGCGCGCATCGAGGCGGCCGGCGCGCAGGTCGTGTTCCAGCCCGTGCTGTTTGCGGGCCTGCTCAATGCGCACGCCAACATTGGCCCGGCTGAAATCCCCGCCAAGCGCGCCTATATCTTCCGCGATGTGATGCGCGAGGCGGCCGGCGCCGGGCTCGCCTTCAGGGGCCCGCCCGGACACCCGTTCAACCCGCTGCAGGCCTTGCGCATGTGCGTGGCCATCAACGCCGAGGACGAGCGGCGCCGCTTCGCGCTGGCGGTCATGCAGGCGTGCTGGGAAGGCGGAGAGGATGTGTCGGATACGACGGTGCTGCTGAAACTGGCGACAGCGTGCGGCTTGCCTGCGGCGGTGCTGCAAGGCGCGGCGCAGCAGCCGGCCATCAAGATGCAGCTGGCGGCCGATACCGACCTGGCGATCGCCGACGGCGTGTTCGGCGTGCCGACCTTCAGGGTTGGCAGCGAACTGTTCTGGGGAGGCGACCGGATCGATGCACTGATCCGGCACCTGCAGGGGCAACGCATCGACGAGCAGGCGCTCGCCGCTTTTCTTGCGAAAGCGCCCCTGGCGGAGCGCAAGCGCTGATTTAGATCTCTTCGTACAGCGGCAGCGTCAAAAATTCCGCGAACGATTCCGAGGTTGCCATCTCCTCGAAGATCTTGCCGGCCCGGTCGTAGGTCGGGTTGTCGCCGTTCGGCGCATCGGCCTTCACCTTGGCCAGCTCTTCCGGGATCATCGCGCGCACCATCTCGGCGGTCACCTTGCGGCCATCGTCGAGCACGCCCTTGGTCGAACGTATCCACTGCCACACCTGCGAACGGCTGATCTCGGCGGTGGCCGCATCTTCCATCAGGTTGTGGATCGGCACGCAGCCATTGCCGGCCAGCCAGGCGCCGAGGTAATGGATGCCGACGTTGATGTTGTAGCGCAGGCCAGCTTCCGTGATCGGCGCTTCCGGCTTGAAGTCGAGCAGTTGTGCTGCCGTCACGGTCACGTCAGGACGCAGCTTGTCGACCTGATTCGGGCGATCGCCCAGCACTTTGGTGAACTCCGTCATCGCCAGTTCCACCAGGCCCGGGTGGGCAACCCAGCCGCCGTCGTAGCCGTCGGTGGCGTCGCGCGCCTTGTCGCTACGCACGCCGGCCATCGCCGTCTCGTTCTTTTCCGGATCGTTCTTGATCGGAATGAGTGCGGCCATGCCGCCCATTGCGTGGGCGCCGCGCGCGTGGCAGGTTTTGAGCAGCAGCAAGGCATAAGCGCGCATGAACGGCGCCGTCATCGTCACCTTGGCGCGGTCGGCCAGGCAGAAGTCCTTGTCCAGCTTGAACTTCTTGATGCACGAGAAGATGTAATCCCAGCGGCCGGCGTTCAGGCCCGCGCTGTGTTCGCGCAGTTCGTACAGGATCTCGTCCATCTGGAACGCGGCCAGGATGGTTTCGATCAGCACGGTCGCCTTGATGGTGCCCTGCGGCAGGCCCAGCTCGTTTTGCGTCATCACGAAGATGTCGTTCCACAGGCGCGCCTCGAGGTAGGACTCGATCTTCGGCAGGTAGAAGTAAGGGCCGGCGCCGCGCGCCAGCAGTTCCCTGGCGTTGTGCACCATGTACAGGGCAAAGTCGAAAATGCCGCCGGAGACGCGCTTGCCGTCGACCAGCACGTGCTTTTCGTCGAGGTGCCAACCGCGCGGACGCACGATCAGCGTGGCGACTTTGTCGTTCAGCTTGTAAGTCTTGCCCTTCTGCTCGAGCGCGATGGTGCCGCGGATCGCTTCCATCAAGTTGATCTGGCCGCCGATCTGGTTGTCCCAGTTTGGCGTCTGCGAATCTTCGAAGTCGGTCATGTAGGCGTCGGCGCCCGAGTTGAGGGCGTTGATGACCATCTTGCGTTCGGTCGGGCCGGTGATTTCCACGCGGCGCATTTCGAGTGCTTTCGGGATCGGCGCGATCTTCCAGTCGCCGGCGCGCACGTGCGCCGTTTCGGCCAGGAAGTCAGGGCGCTCGCCGGCGTCGAGGCGCTTGGCTTGCTCTACCCGCGCGGCCAGCAGTTCCTGGCGGCGTGGCTCGAAGGCACGCGACAGCTTCGCGACCAGCGCGAGCGCATCGGCGGTAAGGACCTGTTCGTAGCCGGGCTTGATGTCACCGGTAATTTCCATACCGGCCGGGGTGGCAATGCTCATGCGTGACTCCTGTTAGTGAATAATCGGGTACTTTCCTGCCGGCATGCGCCAGTGCTGCGGCGGCCGTGCGCCAAACCCTCAGTATAGGGCGTTTGGCGTTTAATATGAATTCCAGTATATTCACCAAACAATACTTAAACGAAACAATAAATACATTCATCTGTGCGTTTTTGTCACAGATCACCGGAGTGCAATGCATGGGTCAGTTTCGCCAGATTTCTACCTTCGTCGAGGTGGTCGCCCGCGGCAGCCTGTCGGCGGCGGCACGCGCCGAAGGCATCGCGCCGGCCATGATCGGGCGCCGGCTCGACGCGCTGGAAAGCCGCCTCGGCGTCAAGCTGCTGCAGCGCACCACGCGCAAGCTGGCGCTGACCAACGAGGGCGCCGCCTTCCTCGAAGACTGCCAGCGCATCCTGGGCGAACTGGAGGAAGCGGAGTCGGCGGTGACCGAGCGCAGCGCACGCGCCAGCGGCCACCTGCTGGTGTCGGCGCCGGCCGGCTTCGGCCGCCAGCACGTGGCGCCGCTGCTGCCCTCCTTCCTTGCCGAGCATCGCGACGTCACCATCAACCTCAACCTGAACGACCGCCTGGTCGACCTGGTCGGCGAAGGCATCGACGTGGCAATCCGGATCGCCAGCCTGTCCGATTCGAACCTGGTCGGCGTCAAGCTGGCCGACAACCACCGCGTGCTGGTCGGCTCGCCCGCTTACTTCAAGCGCCACGGCACGCCGGTGGTGCTGGGCGACCTGGCGCGCCACAACTGCCTGGCGATGAGCAGCGAAGGCAGCCAGCGTGGCTGGACCTTTACCGATCACGGCAAGCAGGTGACGGTGAAAGTGGCCGGCAACATGGTCTGCAACGACGGCGAAGTGCTGCACGACTGGGCGCTGGCCGGCAAGGGACTGGCGTGGCGGTCGATGTGGGAGGTGGGGCCGGAGATCCGCGCCGGGCGCTTGCTGACGGTGCTGGACCAGCACGCGGCGCCAGGCAACGACATCCACGCGGTGTTCGCGCAAAGGCGGCACTTGCCGCTGCGGATACGGGCGTTCGTCGATTTTTTGCGGCACAACTACAATCAGCCGGAGTACTGGCGGGCGGCGTGATCATTGGAACTCTGCGCTGAGTGTTTGCACAGCCCCGTCATAAGCAGCTCCCACAAATCTGCAGGCGAAAAAAAATCCCCGGAAACCGAGGATTTTTTATTTCGTTGACTCAGCGATTAGATAGGCTGAATGTTCGAAGCTTGCTTGCCTTTAGGGCCAGCGGTTACTTCGAAAGAGACGCGTTGGTTCTCTTGCAACGACTTGAAGCCGTTCGACTGAATAGCCGAGAAGTGAGCGAACAGATCTTCGCCGCCTTCGTCAGGGGTGATAAAGCCGAAGCCCTTCGAGTCATTGAACCATTTTACGATGCCAGTTGCCATTACAATTTCCTATTTCAGTTAAGTTGGGCTTGCGCCCGTTTTAGATCGTTTAAAGAAGCAAGAAAGAAATGACAGACAGACTGCACTTACTACCTCGAATCCAACGATCCCGTATTATACCGAATAAAACCCAAAAAACATCTACTTCGCAAAATAAAAATGCGCCGCTTCCTAATAATTCCAAACATCAACTTTTGCGACGCCGTGTTCACGGTTGCGGTAGGTCGAATATAGGCCATCGACGCTGTCCAAGTTTGCGCTATGTCAAACGTCGCCCGGCGCCCACCGCTTACTGTTGCAAGCCGTCATCGGGATACCGGTCCGCCCGGGGATCGAGCGCGGCCCACGCCAGATAGGTGTCGAGGCCATCGAGCCAGTGCTGCCAGTCGCGCGCGGCAATCACTTCGAAGGCCATCAGCACCCGCAGGCGCTGTTCCAGCGCGCGCGCCTGCTGGCCCATGGTGCGAAAGCCGAACGTGGCGGCCGAGCCGGCGATGGTGTGCAGCATCTGGTGGATCTCGCCGACGATCTGGCGGTCGGGCACGCGCGGATCGAACGCGGCGCGCAGCGCGCCCAGTTGCGCCAGCGTGCCGGGCACGCCGATGGCGAACTTGTCGTTGAGCACCCGCAGGCGCGTGAAGAAGTCCTGGTCGATCAGCGTTGCCATTGCCGTGCTTACTTGGTGCCGAAGATGCGGTCGCCGGCGTCGCCCAGGCCCGGCACGATGTACGCATGGTCGTTCAGGTGCGAATCGAGCGAAGCGACGTACAGCTTGACGTTCGGGTGCGCGTCCTGGAACACGGTCACGCCCTCGGGCGCGGCCACCAGTGCCAGGAAGATGATCTGGTCGTCCTTGACGCCGCGTTTTTTCAGCACGTCGATGGCGTACACCGCCGAATTGCCGGTCGCCACCATCGGATCGCACAGGATGAAGACGCGGTCGGCGGTGTCGGGCAGGCGCACCAGGTATTCCACCGGCTTGTGCGTGGTCGGGTCGCGGAACACGCCGATATGGCCCACGCGCGCCGACGGCACCAGTTCCAGCAGGCCGTCGCTCATGCCGATGCCGGCGCGCAGGATCGGTACGATGGCCAGCTTCTTGCCGGCGATGACGGGCGCGTCGATCGTCACCAGCGGCGTCTTGATCAGCCGCGTGGTCATCGGCAGGTCGCGCGTGATCTCGTAACCCATCAGCAGCGTGATTTCCTTGAGCAGTTCGCGGAAGGTGCGCGTCGAGGTGTCGTGCTCGCGCATGTGCGACAGCTTGTGCTGGATCAGCGGGTGGTTCAGGATGAACAAATTGGGGAAGCGTGGGTCTTGTTTCATGTAAGCGATCTGTAGAGGTTTGGCTGGTTCGTGACGTCGTCGCGGCATTATCCCAGCCATTGCGCCCGTTGTCCGCAGTTTGGCGAATAAATATGACAATTTTTTCGGGCCGGGCTGCCTCCCGCTACTCGACCAGCGCGCGCGCCAGGATGGCGGCGCAGTCGACGCCGGCCGGCAGGCGGCCGTAGGCGCCGCCGACGCCCTGCGCCACCCGCGAGGCGACGAAGGCGGCGGCGACGAACGGCGGCGCATGGCGCAGCAGCAGCGCCGCCTGCACCGCGATGACGATCCGCTCGGCCAGCCGGCGCGCGCCGTATTGGTCGCCCTGCTGCCCCGCCAGGTCGGCCAGCAGCTGTGCGGCGTAGGCGTTGAAGTGGGCGTCGCCGTCGCCGGCCAACGCCAGTTCGGCGGCCAGCGCATGCAGCGCGGCCGGGCTCTTGCCGAACGCACGCAGCACGTCCAGGCACATCACGTTGCCCGACCCTTCCCAGATCGAGTTGACCGGCGCCTCGCGGTAGAAGCGCGCCAGCGGCCCGTCCTCGACATAGCCGTTGCCGCCGATGACTTCCATCGCCTCGAAGCAGAAGCCGGGGCCGCGCTTGCACAGCCAGTACTTGCCGGCCGGGGTCAGCACCCGCGCCAGCAGCGCCTGCGCCGGGTCGGCCGACTCGTCGAAGCAGCGCGCCAGGCGCATGCCGAAGGCGGTGGCGGCCTCCGATTCGAGCGCCAGGTCGGCCAGCACGTTCTGCATCAGCGGCTGCTCGGCGAGCTTGCGACCGAACGCGGCGCGCCCGCGTGCGTGGTGCAGCGCGTGGGTCAGCGCCGCGCGCATGATGCCGGCGCTGCCGAGCACGCAGTCGAGCCGGGTGTGGCTGCCCATCTCGAGGATGGTGGGAATGCCGCGGCCGGCCTGTCCCACCAGCCAGCCCGCGGCGCCGCAGAACTCCACCTCCGACGACGCATTCGAGCGGTTGCCCAGCTTGTCCTTGAGGCGCTGCACGCGGATCTCGTTGCGGCTGCCGTCGGGCAGGTAGCGCGGCACGAAGAAGCACGACAGGCCGGCGCTGCCGGCGTCGTCGGTCTGCGCCAGGATCAGGTGGGCGTCCGACTGCGGCGCCGAGAAGAACCACTTGTGGCCGACGATGCGCCAGGCGCCCTCGCCTTCCTCGCCGAAGCGGCGGCGCGCCTCGGCCGGGTCGATCGGCTCGGCGCGGGTGGTGTTGGCGCGCACGTCGGTGCCGCCCTGCTTCTCGGTCATGCCCATGCCGATCAGGGCGCCCGTCTTCTGGCCGATCGGCAGCGAGCGCGGATCGTACTGGCGCGACAGGATCTTCGGCAGCCAGCGCGCGGCGATGGCGCCGGCCTGGCGCAGCGCCGGCACCGACGCGTACGTCATCGTCACCGGGCACTGGGCGCCGTTTTCGACCTGGCCGAACAGCACGAACCTGGCCGCCCGCGCCACCTGCGCGCCCGGCTCGCCGCTGTCCCATGGCGCCGCGTGCACGCCCTCGCCGATCATCAAGGTCATCAGCTGGTGCCAGGCCGGATGGAACTCGAGCTCGTCGATGCGGCGGCCGCTGCGATCGAAACTGACCAGCCGGGGCGGATTGGCGTTGGCCAGGCGGCCCAGCTCGAGCGTGTCGGCGCGCCCCAGCAGCGCTCCCAGCTCGCGCAGCGCCGGCTGCGCCCAGCCGGCGCCTTCGCGCGCCAGCGCTTCCTGCAGGGCAGGGTCGCAGGCGAACAGGTTGACATCGGCAAACGGCGCAGCCTGGTTAAATACCTCATGCGTGTCGAACTGGTTCATGCTGCATCTCCCAAATTGATCTGCCATATTAATAGCACACCTGCGCAACTCTGCCGGCAGCGGCGAAACGGGCGCCGCCGCGTGCACTTCCTGTGCTGCGTCAAAGAAACCCCGCTCCGGGCCAGGCGCCGCAATTTATAATGCGTTTTGGCATCTTTCAATGATACATTCCGTACTAGCTTGGTAAACATGCATGGAAGAATCAAAAAACGCCGTTCGCCGATTGTTTCATCTACTCTGTTTGCCAGTACTTTCGTGAAAGACCCGATTCCGACGATGCGTTCCAGTTCATCCTCCTTCGCCAACGGCGGCACCAACCCGGGGCTCGACCAGCTGATGGAAGCGATTGGGGATGTCGTCTTCCGCCTTGACGCTGCCGGCTGCATCCTCGACGCCAGCGCGCGCGCCGCCGCGCTGATCGGCGGGCGGCGCGTGCTGCGCGGCTGCCTGCTGGCCAGCCTCGCCGCCGACGCCGACCAGGCCGCGGTGCGCAACGCCATCGCCGACGTTGACGCCGACGCCGACGCGGCGGTGCAGGTGCAGGCCCGCCTCAAAACGCCCGAGCAGGACACCTGGTTCGAGCTGCGCATCGCCCGCTTCGCCGGCGGCGAGCTGCTGGTGGTGGGACGCGACATGTCGGTGCAGCACGCAACCGAAGAGAAGCTGCGCCACCTGGCCACCCACGACGCCCTCACCGGGCTGCCCAACCGCCTGCTGCTGTCGGACCGCATGCGGATGGTGATCGCGCAGGCGCGCCGTTCCGGCCAGGGCTTCTCGGTCGTCACCGTGGGACTGGACAGCTTCAAGAAGGTCAACGACGGCCTCGGCCATCCGATCGGCGACGCCGTGCTGCGCCAGGCCGCGGCGCGCCTGCGCAAGACCCTGCGCGACTCGGACACCCTGGCGCGGGTGGGCGGCGACGAATTCGTCGCGGTCCTGCCGGGCACCGCTGCCGAGGCGCAGGTCAGGCTCGTCACCGGGCGCCTGCTGGCGACCTTCCAGACGCCGTTCGAGGTGGACGGCCACACCATCTACCTCGGCGCCTCGATCGGCGTCGCCAACTACCCGCAGCACGCCGAGGACGAAGTGCGGCTGGTGGCGCTGGCCGATACGGCCATGTCGCGCGCCAAAGAGACCGGCAAGGCGCGCTGCGTCGTCTACAGCGAGCAGCAGAGCGGCCCGCCGGAGCACGACATCTCGCTCGAGGCGGCCATGTTCCTGGCAGTGCGCGAAGGCGAATTCCAGCTGTACTACCAGCCCATCGTCGATACCCGCACGCGCCAGATCCAGGGCTTCGAGACGCTGATGCGCTGGAAGCACCCGACGCTGGGCATGGTGCCCCCCAGCCGTTTCATCCCGATCGCCGAAACCAACGGCCTGATCAATCTGCTGGGCGCGTGGGCGCTGAAGGCGGCCTGCGTGCAGCTGCGCAAGTTCGAAGGCGCGGCCAGGCGCCCCCTGTACGTCTCGGTCAACATCAGCCCGCGCCAGTTCCGCAACGATAATTTCCTCGACGTCCTCGACGACGCCCTCGCCTACTCCGGCCTGCCCGGCGCGCAGCTGGTGCTCGAGATCACCGAAGGCACCCTGATGATCGACCCCGCCCACGCCGAGGCGATCCTGGCGCGCATGGCCGAACGCAAGGCGCGCATCGCGATCGACGATTTCGGCACCGGCTATTCCTCGCTGGCCTACCTGAAGCGCTTCCCGATTTCGGTATTGAAAATCGACCGCGCCTTCATCAAGGACCTGCCGCAGGCGCAGAAGGACGGCGCCATCTGCAACGCCGTGATCGACCTGGCCAAGCACCTCGGCCTGTCGGTGGTGGCCGAAGGCGTCGAGACCGAAGCGCAGCTCGAGTTCCTCGAGCGGCGCGGCTGCGAATTCATCCAGGGCTACCTGACCGGCAAGCCGATGACCGCCCATGTCGCCATGGCCGCGCTCAGGGAAGACAAGTACGCCACGTTCCTGCCAACCGATAAAAGGGCGGAAATGCCATGACCAAGCTCGAACAGCCGTCCGCCGCGCCGACGGCCGACGCCACCCTCGCCCTGCTGTGGGAACGGATCCGCCGGCAAGGCGACATGCCCGGCTTCGCCCGCGCCATCGGCGCCATCCTCGGCGCCATGCGCGGCGAGGAGGAACACGAATTCGACATGGCGCAGACGGTGCTGACCGACCCGGTGCTGACGCAGAAGGTGCTGCGCCTCGCTAACAGCGGCATGTATGCGGCCTTCGGCCAGCGCGTCAACACCGTCACCAAGGCGATGCTGGTGCTCGGCACCGACGCCATCGGCCACCTGGCGCTGGGCCTGAAGCTGATCGAGGAGCTGTCCGCTTCCTCAGGCGACTCTGCCGTCGCCCATGCCGAGATGGAAAAGGCGGTGCTGGCCGGGATGGTGGCGCAGCAGCTGGCCATCAGCGCCGCCGTGCGCGACCCCGAAGAAGCGGTGGTGTGCTCGATGCTGCACACCCTGGGCCGCATGATGGTGTCGTTCTACATGCCCGACGCCTGGCTGCGCCTGCAGCAGCACGCCGCACCCTGCGGCGATGAAGCCGCGCGCGAGATCCTCGGCCTCTCGCTCGAACAGATCGGCCGCGCCGCCGGCGAACACTGGGGCCTGCCGCGCAACCTGCTCGAGGGGATGCGCCGCATCGAGCCGGGCGCGCGCGGCCCCGGGTTCAGCCACGCCGACTGGCTGGCGGCGGTGGCGTCGATGTCCTCTTGCTGCGCCGACGCGCTGTGGAACGACGACGCCGACAGCGCCGCGCGCGTGCTGGAGCTGGCCGCCGGCTTCTCGGCGATGCTGGGGGTGGAAGCGGACGGCATTGTCGCCGCCGTCGAAAAGGCGCGCGTCGCCGCTGCCGCCGACCTGAGCATCGCGCCGCTGTCGAAGCCGGCGGAGCGGCGCGCGCGCGCGCTCGCCTCGACCCGCAAGCGCGCCGAGGGCAACAAGATACTCACTTGCGGCGTGGCCGACATGCGCGAATCGCTCGGCGCCGGCAGCGCCGGCCAGATGATGTCGATGGCGCTCGAAACGGTGTACCAGGGCCTGACCTTTTCGCGCGCGGTGGCCTTCCTGCGCCACCGGCGCGACGGCAATTACTCGGCCAAGGTGGGCTTTGGCGAGGGCGTGCGCGAACGGCTGCCGGCGATGGTGTTTGCCGACGCCTACGAAGCCAACGTCTTCCACGCCGCGCTCAATAGCGACCGCGTGATCTTCATCGAGAACACCCGCGACCCCAAGTTCGCGGCCAAGCTGCCGTCATGGTGGAAGGCCACGCTGAGCGAAGCGCGCAGCTTCGTCATCCTGCCCTTGTGCGCGCACGGCCAGCCGGCCGGCTTCATCTACGGCGACTGGGACGACAGCTTCCCGCCGATCGCCCTCAGCCCGACCGAATTCGCGCTGCTCAACGAAGTGCGCGCGCTGGTGGTGCGCAGCGTCGAACAGCGCCGACAGGCCGAGCCGATCGGCGCCTAGGGTCTGACCCCGCGGGGTCAGACCCAGGTTTTGACCCCGGTTGACCCTGAGGTCAGGCCCCGCTTTTGCCCCTGGCGATATCGTGCGTGCCCACCCGCACGTCGCCGCACTGGGCGCGGTGCATCAGCGCGTGGTCCATCAGCACCAGCGCCAGCATCGCCTCGGCGATCGGGGTGGCGCGGATGCCCACGCACGGGTCGTGCCGGCCGAAAGTCTCCACCATCACCGGATTGCCTTCCTTGTCGATCGAGCGGCGCGGCGTGCGGATCGACGACGTCGGCTTGATCGCGATCGATACCGTGATGTCCTGGCCGGTCGAGATCCCGCCCAGCATGCCGCCGGCGTTGTTGCCGACAAAACCCTCGGGCGTCAGTTCGTCGCCGTGCTCCGAGCCTTTCTGCGCCACCGACCGGAAACCGGCGCCGATCTCGATGCCCTTGACGGCGTTAATGCCCATCATCGCGTAGGCGATGTCGGCGTCGAGCTTGTCGTAGATCGGCTGGCCCAGGCCCACCGGCACGTTGTGGGCGACGACGTCGATGCGCGCGCCGATCGAGTCGCCGGCGCGGCGCAGTTCGTCCATCGCCGCTTCCATCCGCGCGATCAGGGCGGCGTCGCCGCTGGCGGCGAAAAACGGATTGTCGCCGACGTGTTGCCAGCCCTGGAACGGCACGTCGATATCGCCCAGCTGGCTCATGCAGCCCATGAACACGGTGCCGTACTGCTGCTGCAGCCACTTTTTGGCGATCGCCGCCGCCCCCACCACCGGCGCCGTCAGCCGCGCCGACGAACGCCCGCCGCCGCGCGGATCGCGCACGCCGTACTTGTGCCAGTAGGTGTAGTCGGCGTGGCCGGGACGGAAGCTCTCGGCGATGTTGCCGTAGTCCTTGCTGCGCTGGTCCTCGTTGGGGATCAGCAGCGCGATCGGGGTGCCGGTGGTGACGCCCTGGTAGACGCCCGACAGGATCTGCACCGTGTCGGATTCCTGCCGCTGCGTCACGTGGCGCGAGGTGCCTGGCTTGCGCCGGTCCAGTTCGGGCTGAATGTCGGCTTCCGACAACACCATTCCCGGCGGGCAGCCGTCGATGACGCAGCCGATGGCGGGCCCGTGCGATTCGCCGAAGGTCGTGACTGTGAAAAGCTTGCCAAAAGTATTGCCGGACATGGGAGGAAAGTGAGTGGCGAAAGGCCAATTCTACCAGTCCGCGCACGCTTGCATCGGCGTTGCCGGGTAGCCGGCTGGTAAAATACCAATGATGGGCGATCCCGCGTGTGGCCAAATAGTTTCCCCTGAGCCAAAATATTTTACTCAGGCAATATTGAACCCCGCTTCCCCTAGGAAAACCGCTATATACTAAGTTCACGATTTATTCCGTGAATCCCAGGAGAAGCCCTACATGCACCCAGCGAGTACGCCCTTAGTTGAAATCAAGGACGATCACGACGACTTGGTATTCCTGGAAGAGCAAGCGCTGACCGCCACCGGCGCGGCGCAGGCGGTGTGGCGCGTGCTGATCGTCGACGACGACGAAGACGTCCATTCCACCACCACCTTCGCGCTCGGCAACCTCGACATGCAACATCGCCCGCTGCAGTTCCTGCACGCCTATTCGGCCAGCCAGGCGCGCGAGCTGCTCGCCGTCGAGCGCGACATCGCCGTCATCCTGCTCGACGTCGTCATGGAGCAGGACGACGCCGGCCTGCACCTGGTGCGCTACATCCGCGAAACGCTCAAGCTGCACGATGTGCGCATCATCCTGCGCACCGGCCAGCCCGGCTACGCGCCCGAGATCGACGCCATCCGCGACTTCGACATCAACGACTACAAGACCAAGTCGGAGCTGACCCGCATCAAGCTCTATACCACGGTGACGGCGGCGGTGCGCTCCTACGAGCAGATCCGCGCCATCAACAGCAGCCGGCGCGGCCTCGACCAGATCGTGCGCGCCAGCACCGAGCTGATGTCGCTGCACGGGGTGAAGAACTTTGCCTCCGGCGTGCTGACCCAGATCGCCGACATCCTCGACAGCGAGTCCGACGGCGTGCTGTGCGTGCACGAACCGGCCGACGTCCGCGCGCGCCACCTGCCGGTGATGGCCTGCGCCGGCTCCTTCGTGCGCCTGTCCGGCGGCGTGCTCGATCCGAGCTGCGACCCGTGCGTGGCCGACGCCGTCGTCCGCACCCTGGCCCAGCGCGCCAGCATCTTCGAGATGGAATACGCCACCCTCTACTTCGGCGGCCGCTCGTGCCGCGACTTCGTCGCCTTCGTGCGGCTGCCGCGCCCACTGGGCGACATCGAAAAGCGCCTGCTCGACGTCTTTTGCAGCAACGTCTCGGTCGGCCTCGAAAACGTCGAACTGGTCTCGCACCTGCACAACGCCGCGTTCTACGACCAGCTTTCCAAGCTGCCCAACCGCACCCGCCTGGTCGAGATCATCGACGCCACGCTGGCAGGCCCGCACCGCGACACGGCCACGCTGTCGCTGGTCGACCTCGACCACTTCGCCGAAACCAACGACGCCCTCGGCCACCAGTTCGGCGACCTGCTGCTCATCGCCGTGGCCACGCGCCTGCAGGCACGGCTCGGCCGCCACCTGACCATCGCGCGCATCGGCGGCGACATTTTCAGCGTGCTGGGCGACGCTGCCGCGGTCAATCCCGAGACCATCCTGGCGCTGTTCCAGACGCCGTTTTCGATCGACGGCCAGGACGTGCAGCTGTCGGCCACGCTGGGCCTGGTGCGCCTGTCCGAGCACGACGGCAGCGGCGCCGACGCCCTCAAGGACGCCGATATCGCCTTGAAGCGCGCCAAGATGCAGCAGCGCACCGGCCACTTCTATTTCTCGCGCAGCATGGGCGTCGAGATCCGCGAGCGGGTGCGCATGATGCACGCGCTGCGCACCGGGTTTGCCAAGGGCGAGCTGACGGTGGTGTACCAGCCGCAGATCGACCTGACGACGCGCCGCCCGGTCGGCGCCGAAGCGCTGCTGCGCTGGCGGCCGGCCGACGGCGAGTTCGTGTCGCCGGCGCGCTTCATTCCGATCGCCGAATATTCGGGCCTGATCATCGAGATCGGCGAATTCGTGTTGCGCGCCGCCTGCGAGGAACTGGTGCGCCTGCGCGCGGCCGGCCATGGCGACTTCACGATGTCGGTGAACGTCTCGCAGGTGCAGTTCCGCCATCCGGTATTTCTCGACATGCTGCGTTCGGCGCTGGAAGACAGCGGCGCGCCGCCCGAGTACATCGAGCTGGAAATCACCGAATCGATGGCGATGGAGGAGCCCGACCTGCTGATCCAGATGCTGGCCGAGGTCAAGCGCACCGGCGTGTCGATCGCGATCGACGATTTCGGCACCGGCTTTTCGTCGCTGTCGTACCTGCAGCGGCTGCAGATCGACCGCCTCAAGATCGACCGCGCGTTCGTCACCGAGATCACCGGTTCGGCGCGCGGCAGCAGCATCGCCGAGATGGTGATCCAGCTCGGGCGCAACCTGGGCTTGTCGGTAGTGGCCGAAGGGGTCGAGGACGAGCGCCAGGCGCAGATCCTGCAGGCGCTGGGCTGCCCGATGGCGCAAGGCTTCCTGTTCGCGCGGCCGATGCCGGCCGAGGGGCTGTACGAATGGTTGACCGCCAACAGCGACCGGAACCGCAGCGCATAACAAGTGCTGATCACCCGCACCGCATCCAATCACACCGGCCAAAAAAACCGTCGTCCTCGCGAAAGCGGGGACGACGGTCTCTGATTCGGTGGTAAAGGCGTTAAGTTAATCTTCCTGCTCGGTCTCCGCCGGCCAGTCGCGGATATACGCCTTGAGCATGCGGTTCTCGAAGCTTTGCGCCTCCAGCACCGCTTTGGCGACGTCGTAAAACGAAATCACCCCCAGCAGCGTCTTGGCGTCCATCACCGGCAGGTAGCGCGCATGCTTCTCGAGCATCATGCGGCGCACTTCGTTCACTTCGGTGTCGGGCGTGACCGTGATCGGATGGTCGTCCATGTGCTTGCGCACCGTGCCGGCACCGACCGAACCGCCGTTCTTGTGCAGCACCTTGATCACCTCGCGGAACGTCAGCATGCCCACCAGGTCGCCAAACTCCATCACCACCAGCGAGCCGATGTCCTTTTCGGCCATGGTGTTGACCGCGTCGACAAGCGCCATCTCGGGTGTAGCGGTGTAAAGGATGTTGCCCTTTACCTGGAGAATTTCGGAGACTTTCATGATGGCACCTTTGTTTGCAGATGAGTTGTACAGCCGTTGCTTGTAAAGGCAGGTATCGAATGTAGCCTAAGCGTAGCAAAAAATCCAGCGTTGCGAATAATCAAAGCTGTTCTGGCGTGCGCGCCGCCCGCCTGCGGCAGTTCCGCAAGGGGTTCAATAAGTGCTACGATTCGGGCCACCATTCATCCACCACGAGAGCACCATGAGCGGTCCGAAATATCCCGGTTTCGACACCCAGTCGCTGCACGCCGGCAGCACGCCCGACCCCACCACCGGCGCGCGCGCGACCCCGGTCTACTTCACCTCCTCGTTCGCGTTCAAGGACTCCGACCACGCCGCCTCGCTATTCAACATGGAGCGCGCCGGCCACGTCTACTCGCGCATCTCGAACCCCACCAACGCCGTGCTCGAAGAACGCATCGCCGCGCTCGAAGGCGGCGTCGCCGGCATCGCCACTGCCAGTGGCCAGGCCGCCATGCACCTCGGGCTGGCCACGATCGCCGGCGCCGGCTCCCACATTGTCGCCTCGCGCGCGCTGTACGGCGGCTCGCACAACATGCTCGCCTACACGCTCAAGCGCTTCGGCATCGACACCACCTTCGTCGACCCGCGCGACATCGACGCCTGGCGCGCGGCGATCCGCCCGACCACCAAGGTGCTGTTCGGCGAAACGCTCGGCAACCCTGGCCTCGACGTGCTCGACATCGCCCGTGTCGGCGCCCTCGCCCACGAGCACCACCTGCCGCTGATGCTCGATTCGACCTTCACCACGCCCTACCTGCTGCGCCCTTTCGAGCACGGCGCCGACCTCGTGTTCCACTCCGCCACCAAGTTTCTGTGCGGGCATGGCACCGCCATCGGCGGGCTGCTGGTCGACGGCGGTACCTTCGACTGGCAGGGGGCGTATGAAGAGAACGGCCACTTCGGCGAACTGTGCGAACCCTACGACGGCTTCCACGGCATGGTGTTCGCCGAAGAATCGACGGTGGCCCCGTTCGCGCTGCGCGCGCGCCGCGAAGGCCTGCGCGACTTTGGCGCCGTCATGAGCCCCCACAACGCGTTCGCCATCCTGCAGGGCGTCGAGACGCTCAGCCTGCGCATGGACCGGCACGTGGCCAACACCCGCAAGGTGGTCGCGTACCTGGCGGCCCATCCCGCCGTCGAATCGATCTCCTATCCCGAACTCGAATCGCATCCCGACTACGAGCTTGCCAAGACGCTGCTGCCCAAAGGCTGCGGCGCCGTCTTCTCGTTCAGCCTCAAGGGCGACCGCGCCGCCGGCCGCCGCTTCGTCGACGCGCTGCAGGTGTTCTCGCACCTGGCCAACGTCGGCGACGCCAAGTCGCTGGTGATCCATCCTGCCTCCACCACCCACTTCCGGGTGCCGGTGGGCCAGCTCGCCGCGGCCGGCATCACCGAAGGGACGATGCGCCTGTCGGTCGGCCTGGAAGACGCCGACGACCTGATCGAAGACCTCGCGCGCGGCCTCAAGCTGTCGCAGAAAGGAGCGTGAGATGATCCTGCTCGTCGAAGGCGTTCCCGCCTACTGCTACACCGGCGGCCGCCCGCTGGACCTGGAACTGCCCACCGCCGTCTTCATCCACGGCGCCCAGAACGACCATTCGGTCTGGGTGCAGCAGACGCGCTACTTCGCCCACCACGGCTTCAACGTGCTGGCGGTGGACCTGCCTGGCCACGGCCGCAGCAAGGGCGCTGCCAAGACCAGCGTCGAAGCGATGGCCACGTGGCTGCTGGCCCTGCTGGATGCGGCCGGCGTCGAGCGCGCGCTGCTGGTCGGGCACAGCATGGGCTCCCTGGTGGCGCTGGAAGCGTCGGCCATGGCGCCGGCGCGTGTCTCGGGCCTGGCGATGCTGGGCACCACCTACCCGATGAAGGTGGCGGACGCCTTGCTGGCCACCGCCCGCGACGACGAGCCGGCGGCTATCGACATGGTCAATATCTGGTCGCATTCGATGCGCGCGCAAAATCCCGAATGTCCGTCCGCAGGCGTGAGTGCGATGGGCGCGGCGCGCCGGCTGATGCAGCGCATGTCGGCCATCAATCCCAACCAGCTGTTTTATAACGATTTCACCGCCTGCAACGCCTATGCCAATGGCGAGGCAGCGGCCAAGGCGCTGCGATGCCCGGCGCTGTTCATCTTCGGCAGCCGCGACATGATGACGCCGGCGCGATCGACGAAGTTGCTGACATCAAGCGTCGCGCATGGCAAAATCGTCAACGTCGACGCCGGCCACTCGCTGATGAGCGAGCAGCCGTGCGCGGTGCTCGATGCGCTGTTCGCGTTTGCGCGCGCCGGCGCTTAAAAACCAGGGAGATGGCATGGCCGCAAAGATCGCCAGTTTCACGGAGTTTTACCCGTTTTACCTGACCCAGCACGCCGACCGCATGTGCCGGCGCACGCACTTCATCGGCTCGACGCTGGCCCTGGTCGCGCTGGCGACCTTCGCCGTCACCGGCAAGCCGCTGTGGATCGTCGCTGCGCTGGTGGCCGGCTACGGCGGCGCCTGGATCGGCCACTTCGTGTTCGAGAAGAACCGGCCGGCCTCGTTTGCGCAGCCGCTCTATTCGCTGCGTGCCGACTGGGTGATGTATTGGGAGATGTTAACGGGCAAGCTTAGCTGGTAAGGGTCTGACCCCTGTAGGGTCAGACCCCGGTGGAGCTGCCGGCAAATTCAGCGAACGCCAAAATGCTCCGCCAGCGTCTGCCCCAACCCCTGCTCGACCGCCGCCTCCGCCTGCCTGGCCAGCACGCCGGTATTGAGCGTCATCGCCGTCCCCGGCGCCAGGTCCTTGGCCGCGCCGGCGTCGATCGCCAGTCCGCCGAACACGAACAGCCGGTACACGTCCGCCAGCTTCAGCTTTTCCGGATTAATCAGCAGCACCCAGTTGTCGTCGCTCTCCCTGGCCCGCTTGCCCCAGCGCGCGCGGGCCGACACGTCCGCCGTGACCCTGCCGACCCAGCCCACCGTCACCATCCGGTCCAGCAGCGACGTCATCTCGTCGTAGCCGATGCGCGTGTGCGCGCGGATCGTCGCCGACGACACCAGCGCCGAATCGGTGACCCGGGCGCCGCCATGCAGCACCTTCAGGATCGCCACCGCGTCGACGAACGCGCCGCCCGGCACCGGCTCGTACCACCAGCGCTCGTACTTGACCACCGGCAGCGCCGCCGTGATCAAGGCGCCCACCAGCGTGATCATCCATGACAGGTAGATCCACAGCAAAAACAGCGGCAGCGCCGCCAGCGCCCCGTAAATGATCGTGTAATTGGGGAACTGCTTGATGAAAATACCGAACAGCCGCTTGGCCACCTCGAACGCCACCGCCGCCACCAGGCCGCCCCAGATGGCGTCGCGCCAGTCGACGAAACGGTTCGGCACCGCCACGTACAGCAAGGTGTAGGCGCCGGTGGTCAGCGCCACCGACACCAGCGTATAGAACAGCGTACCGATTACCGGCATCGTCTGCATCCAGTCGTTGGTGGCCATGAACAATTGCGACGTCACCGTCAGCGACAGGCCAAACAGCAGCGGCCCCAGCGTGAGCAGCGCCCAGTACATCATCACCCGCGGCGCCCGCCAGATCTGGTTGAAGGCGCGCTCCACCGTCGCCATCATCGCCGACGACGTGAACATCAGTGCCACCGCGCCCACCGCCGACAGCCTGGTCGCCTTGCTGGCGAACTGGGTCAGGTTGTTGATGATCGTATTGGCGATCCCTTTCGGCATTACCGTCTGCACGAAATAGCCTTCCAGCGATGCGCGGAAGGAACTGAAAACGGGAAAGGTGGTGAAGATCGCCAGCACGATGGTCAACAGCGGCACCAGCGCGAGCGTGGTGGTGAAGGTCAGGCTGCCGGCCACCTGCGGCAGTTTCTCCTCGGTCAGCCGGCGTCGCGCGAAGCGCAGCAGGTCGCGCGTTTCGCTCCAGGTCAGGCCGCGCACCACGTCGACGCTGACGTTGATCATCTCGCTGGTCGACCTGGAAAGTGAATGGACTGTTTTCGAAAGCATCCGGCGGCAGTTATCTCGGGCTGTAAAGCGCCCTATAATACCAACGATGAACCGAACCAATCCCATAATTCTCGTTTTGTACTACTCACGCCACGGCGCCACGCGCAAGCTGGCCGAACTGATCGCCCAGGGGATCGAAAGCGTCCCCGGGGTCGACGCGCGCCTGCGCACGGTGCCGGCCGTCTCGACCGTGACGGAGGCGACCGCGCCGGACATCCCGGCCAGTGGCGCGCCGTACGTGGAACTGGCCGACCTGGCCGAATGCGCCGGTCTGGCGATGGGCTCGCCAACCCGCTTCGGCAACATGGCGTCGGCGCTGAAGTACTTCCTCGACGGCACCGCGGCCGAGTGGCTGGCCGGCACGCTGTCGGGCAAGCCGGCGGTGGTGTTCACCTCGACCGGCAGCCTGCACGGCGGCCAGGAGTCGACGCTGCTGTCGATGATGATCCCGCTGCTGCACCACGGTATGCTGGTGATGGGCCTGCCCTACACCCAGCCGGAACTGATGACCACCTCGAGCGGCGGCAGCCCGTACGGCGCCACCCACTGGTCCGGCATCGACGGCGACAAGGCCGTCACCGACGACGAAAAACGGCTCGCGATCGCGCTCGGCCGCCGCCTGGCGCAGACCGCATTGACCCTTCAGGGAGCACGATGATGGCTTCGCAAAAATACTTCCACCTCGGCGCGAT
Source organism: Burkholderiales bacterium (assembly GCA_038248405.1). Classification (GTDB taxonomy): domain Bacteria; phylum Pseudomonadota; class Gammaproteobacteria; order Burkholderiales; family Burkholderiaceae_D; genus JAFCUW01. Next base: position 22,971 of record JBBRXM010000003.1, on the reverse strand, counting down.
CATCAGCCTGGTGTTGCTGATCGCCTGGCTGGTCGCCTGGGAGATGTGGGTCGCCCCGCTGCGCCCGGGCGGCTCGATCGTCGCGCTCAAGGCGGTGCCGCTGCTCATTCCCCTGCGCGGCGTCCTCAAGCGCGACATCTACACCCTGCAATGGTCCTCGATGGTGATCCTGCTGTACTTCACCGAAGGCGTGGTGCGTGCCTGGAGCGACACGCTGGCCCTCTCGCGCATCATGGCGATAGGCGAAACGGCGCTGGTCTGCGTCTATTTCCTGTGCGCGCTGCTGTACCTGCGACCCTACAAGCAGGCCGCCAAGAAGCTCGCCAAGGAGCTGATCGACAAGGTAAAGCCGGCCAAGAATGAGTGCTGATTTCCTCGAGCGCTGCCGCGACGCCGTCGGCGCGGGCTATGTGCTGACCCGGCCCGAAGACTGCGCGCCCTACCTCACCGACTGGCGCGGACGCTTTACCGGCCGCGCGCTGGCAGTGCTGCGCCCGAAAGACCCGCCGCAGGTCGAGCACCTGGTGCGCCTCTGCGCTCAATTTCATATTGCCCTCGTTCCCCAGGGCGGCAAGACTGGCCTGGTGCTGGGCGGCGTGCCTGACGCCGGCGGTGCCGCGGTGGTGCTGTCGCTGTCGCGCCTGAACCGCATCCGCGCGCTCGACCCGGTCAACCGCACCATGACGGTCGATGCCGGCTGCATCCTGCACGACGTCCAGCAGGCCGCCGCCCAGCACGACTGCCTGTTCCCGCTGTCGCTGGCGGCCGAAGGCAGCTGCACCATCGGCGGCAACCTGTCGACCAACGCCGGCGGCACCGCCGTTCTGCGCTACGGCAACGCGCGCGATCTGTGCCTCGGCCTCGAAGTGGTGACCGCTCAGGGCGACATCTGGCACGGCCTGCGCGGCCTGCGCAAGGACAATACCGGCTACGACCTGCGCGACCTGTTCATCGGCGCCGAAGGCACGCTCGGCGTCATCACCGGCGCCGTGCTCAAGCTGTTCCCGCAGCCGAAAGGCTCGATCACGGCGCTCGTCGCCCTGGCCGGCCCGCGCGACGCGCTGGCGCTGCTCACGCTGATGCAGGACCGCTGCGGCGCCAGCCTGACCGGCTTCGAACTGATGTCGGACTACTGCCTGCGCCTGGTCGCCACCCACTTCCCGCACCTGCCGACGCCTTTCGTCAAGCGCCACCCGCATTACGTTCTGCTGGAAGTGTCGAGCAGCGAATCGGAGCAGCACGCCGTCAACCTGCTCGAGGAAGCGCTCGAGCAGGCGGTCGACCGCGGCCTGGCCGACGACGCCGTGCTGGCCACCTCCAACGCGCAGTCGCGCGCGCTGTGGCACCTGCGCGAACACATTCCGCTGGCGCAGGCGGCCGCCGGCAAGAACATCAAGCACGACGTCTCGCTGCCGATCTCGGGCATCGCCGACTTCATCGACACGACCGGCGAGCGGCTGCAGCAGGCCTTCCCCGACTGCCAGGTGGTCTGCTTCGGCCACCTGGGCGACGGCAACCTGCACTACAACGTGGCGCCGCCCGAAGGCCAGCCGCATGACCAGTTCCTGGCCAACCAGGACGCGATTTCCCGCATCGTGCACGACAGCGTCGACGCCAGCGCCGGCTCCATCTCGGCCGAACACGGCATCGGCGCCCTCAAGCGCGACGACCTGGCGCGCTACAAATCGAAGGTCGAACTGGACATGATGCGCTCGATTAAGGCCGCGCTCGACCCGCTCGGCATCATGAACCCCGGTAAAGTGCTGTGAACGGCGCCCGGGCATGACGGGTCCCGCGCTGCTGTCGCGCTGGCTGCTGTTCGGCGAGTGGCGCACCCACCCCGTGCGCGCGCTGCTGGCCATCGCCGCTATCGCCGTCGGCGTCGCCATGGGCTTCGCCATCCACCTGATCAATGCCGCCGCCTTCAACGAGTTCTCCTCCGCCGTCAAGAGCCTGTCCGGCCAGGCCGACGTCCAGGTGGCAGGGCGCGAGGCACTGTTCGACGAGGCGGTCTATCCGCGCCTGGCGCAGCGCGCCGGCGTCGCGAATGCCTCGCCGGTGCTCGAACTCGACGCCGGCGTGACCGGCGCCCGCGGCGCATTGAAGATCATCGGCCTCGACCCGTTCCGCGCCGGCGCCATCTCGCCCGATCTGCTGGGCGTGCCGGCACCGGAGCGCACCTTCGACGTGCTGGCCGACGACGCCGTGTTCCTCTCGCCGGCCGCCATGGCGTGGCTGAACACCGGCGCCGGCAAGGCCATCGCATTGCGCGCCGGCGCCGCCGACGTGCCGCTGCGCGTGGCCGGATCCGTTCTGCGCGCGCGCGCCGGCCAGCGCATCGGCGTGATGGACATCGGCGCGGCCCAGTGGCGCTTCGGCCAGGCGGGCAAGCTCTCGCGCATCGATCTCAAGCTGGCCGACGGCGTCGACCGCGCCGCCTTCGAGCGCGCGCTGGCCACCGAGCTCGAACGCGACTTCCCCGGCCGCTTCCTGGTCTCCCAGCCCAACGACAGCGACCAGGAAAGCCGCACCAACACGCTTTCGCGCGCCTACCGCGTCAACCTCACCGTGCTCGCGCTGGTGGCGCTGTTTACCGGCGCCTTCCTGGTGTTTTCCACCCAGGCGCTGTCGGTGATCCGGCGCCGCAGCCAGTTCGCGCTGCTGCGCGTGCTCGGCGTGGAGCGCCGCCAGCTGCTCGGGCAGGTGCTGATCGAAGGCGCCAGCCTGGGCGTCATCGGCGCCGCGCTCGGCATCGCCGCCGGCTACGCGCTGGCGGCGCTCGCCCTGCATTTCTTCGGCGCCGACCTCGGCGCCGGCTACTTCAGCGGGGTGCGCCCGCAAATACAGTTCACGCCCGTCGCGGCGGTGGTGTTCTTCGCGCTGGGCCTGGGCGTCGCCCTGCTCGGCTGCCTCGCGCCCGCCGTCGAAGCCGCCCGCGCCGCCCCCGCGGTGGCGCTCAAGTCGGGCAGCGACGAAGCGGCGCTGTCAGGCCTGTCGCGCATCTGGCCGTCGCTCCTGTGCCTTGCGGCAGCCGCTCTGCTCACGCGCGCCCCGCCCGTGGTCGGCTTGCCGCTGTTCGGCTACGCCGCCATCGCCCTGCTGCTCATCGGCGGCATCGGCATGATGCCGCGCGTGGCCGCCGTCGTCTTCAGCGCCGTCAACCGCGTGGCGATGAAGCGCCCCGGCCAGCGCGCGGTGCCGGCGCTGACCTTGGCGCGCCTGGCCAATGCTTCGGGCCAGGCCGCCATCGCGCTCGGCGGCATCCTGTCGAGCTTCAGCCTGATGGTGGCGATGGCGATCATGGTGTCGAGCTTCCGCGTCTCGGTCGACGACTGGCTGGTGCAGCTGCTGCCGGCCGACCTGTACGTGCGCTCCGCCGCTTCCGGCAATACCGCCGCGCTGGCGCCGCCGCAACAGGCGGCCCTGGCCGCGCTGCCGGGCGTGGCGCGCGTCACCTTCCAGCGCGCGCGCCAGGTCTCGCTCGATCCCGCCCGCCCGCCGGTCACCCTGCTCGCGCGCGAGATCGATGCCGCCGACCCGTCCACGGCGATGGTGCTGGTCGGCTCGCCCGTCGCGCCGCCGGCCGCGGCGATGCCCGCCTGGGTCTCCGAAGCGATGCTCGACCTGTACGGCGTCAAGGTCGGCGCCACGCTGCAGGTGCCGCTGGGCGGCCGGCTGCATCCGTTTTTCATTGCCGGCGTCTGGCGCGACTACTCCACCCAGGCCGGCTCGATCCAGCTTCGCCTGGCCGATTACCGCGCCCTCACCGGCGACCAGGACGTCAGCGACGCCGCCATCTGGACCGCTCCAGGGGTTGACGCCGGCAAGGTCGTCGGCGCGCTGCGCGCGCTGCCGTTCGGCGCGGCGCTTCAGCTGGCCCAGCCCGGGCAGATCCGCGCCATGAGCCTGCAGATCTTCGACCGCAGCTTCGCCGTCACCTACCTGTTAGAGGCGATCGCCATCGCCATCGGCCTGTCGGGCGTGGCCGCCACCTTCTCGGCGCAGACGCTGGCGCGCGCGCGCGAGTTCGGCATGCTGCGCCATGTCGGCGTCACCCGCGGCCAGGTGCTGCGCATCCTCGCGCTCGAAGGCGGCGCCTTGAGCTGCCTCGGCGTCGCCTGCGGCTTCGTGCTGGGCCTTCTGATCAGCCTGATCCTCGTCTACGTCGTCAATCCGCAATCCTTCCACTGGACCATGCAGCTGCACCTGCCGTGGGGCCTGCTGGCCGCCGTCGCTGCGCTGCTGCTCGTCTCTTCCGTCGTCACCGCGCTGGTGTCGGGCCGCTACGCGCTGTCGGGCGGCCCGATCCGCGCCGTCAGGGAGGACTGGTGATGCGCTGGCTGCTCGCCCTGCTGATGCTGCTGGCGCAGTGCGCCAGTGCCGCGCCGCCGCGGTTCGCGCCGGTGCTGCCAGGCCGCCCGCTCGCGTTTCCGGCCGATTTCGGCGCCCATCCCGAGTACAAGACCGAGTGGTGGTACGTCACCGGCTGGCTGAAAAAAGCTGACGGCAAGCCGCTCGGCTTCCAGGTCACCTTTTTCCGCAGCCGCACCGCCGCCGACGACGCCAACCCGAGCGCATTCGCGCCAAAACAGCTGATCATGGCCCACGCCGCGCTGTCCGACCCGGCGCTCGGCCGCCTGGTCCACGACCAGAAGAGCGCCCGCGAAGGCTTTGGCCTCGCCTGGGCAAGGACCGGCACCACCGACCTCAAACTGGACGACTGGCGCATGGTGCGCGGCGCCGACGGCGTCTACACCGTCAGCATCAAGTCGGCCGAACTGGCCTTCGAATTGCGCCTGGCGCCCGGCGCGCCGCTGCTGCCGCAAGGCGACGGCGGCTATTCGCGCAAGGGCCCGGATCCTGCGCAGGCGAGCTACTATTACAGCCTGCCGCACATGAAGGTGAGCGGCACCGCCGGCCGCGCCGGCGCCGCGCCCGCCGCCGTGACGGGCAGCGCCTGGTTCGACCACGAATGGTCCAGCGCCGCGCTCGACCCGGACGCGCAGGGCTGGGACTGGCTCGGCGCCAACCTCGCCGACGGCTCGGCGCTGATGGCTTTCCAGATTCGCGGCAGACAAGGTGGTAAACTATGGGCGCACGCGACCTTGCGGGATGCTTCCGGCAAGGTGACGCAGTATTTACCAGGCCAGGTCAGTTTCACCCCGCAGGCGCGGTGGCAGTCGCCGCGCACCAATGCCGTGTATCCGGTGGCGACCACCCTCGTCACCGGTTCCACCAGCTGGAGCATCAAGCCATTGCAGGACGACCAAGAACTCGATTCGCGGCGCTCGACCGGCGCGGTGTATTGGGAAGGCGCGGTCACGATCTCGCGCGATGGTTCGCTGGTCGGGAACGGATATCTGGAGTTGACGGGCTACTTCCGGCCGATGACTCTCTAAAACAAAACGAACATCAGAAGCACTGACAATGACCAACAGCTCCACCAGCAGCAAGCCAACAGACTCGAGCCGCAAAGGCAGCCTGGCCGCCTTCAAGGGCCTGTTTCCCTTCCTGCGTCCTTACCGCCGCCAGTTCGCCATGGCCGGCGTCGCCCTGGTGCTCGCCGCCGGCTCCACGCTGGCCATCCCCTACGCCTTCAAGCAGATGATCGACCTCGGCTTCGGCGCTTCCGCCGGCGCCAAAAGCATCCGCAACGTCGACGCCACCTTCCTCGCGCTGTTCGGCGTCGCCACCGTGCTGGCGCTGGCCACCGCGGCGCGCTTCTACATTGTCTCGTGGCTGGGCGAACGCGTCACCGCCGACATCCGCAGCGCCGTCTACCGCCACGTCGTCAACCAGAGCCCCGAGTTTTTCGAGACGACGCAAACCGGCGAAGTCCTCTCGCGCATCACCACCGACACCACCCTGATCCAGGCGGTGGTGGGCACCAGCATCTCCATGGCGCTGCGTAACATGCTGCTCTTTATCGGCGGCCTGGCCATGCTGTTCGTCACCAGCGTCAAGCTGTCCTCGATCATCCTCGGCCTGCTGGTGCTGGTGGTGGTGCCGATCGTGCTGTTCGGCCGGCGCGTGCGCAAGCTCTCGCGCGCTTCGCAGGACCGCATCGCCGACGCCTCCGCCATGGCAGGCGAAATCCTCAACGCCATGCCGACGGTGCAGGCCTTCACCCACGAAAAGATCGAGTCGTCGCGCTTCGGCGCCTCGGTCGAAGGCGCCTTCCAGACCGCGATGAAGCGCATCCGTGCGCGCGCCCTGCTGACGATGTTCGCCATCGTCATGGTGTTCGGCACCATCGTCTTCGTGCTGTGGCTGGGCGCGCACGCGGTGCTGGCCGGGACCATGACCGGCGGCGACCTCGGCCAGTTCATCCTGTACGCCTCCATCGTCGCCGGCTCGATCGGCGCGCTGTCGGAAGTGATGGGCGAAGCGCAGCGCGCCGCCGGCGCCACCGAGCGCCTGCTCGAACTGCTGTCGGCGAAGTCCGAAATCCAGGATCCCGCCACCCCGCGCGCGCTGCCGCCGCGCGCCGCCAACGGCGCCGCGCTGGCGCTGAAGGACGTCATGTTCAGCTACCCGTCGCGTCCCGATACCGCCGCGCTTGCGCACCTGACGCTGTCGATCCAGCCCGGCGAAACCGTCGCCGTGGTCGGCCCGTCCGGCGCCGGCAAGACCACTCTGTTCCAGCTGTTCCTGCGCTTTTACGACCCGCAGTCGGGCGCCATCACCTTGGATGGCGTCGACATCCGCCAGCTCGAGCTGCACACGCTGCGCGACGCCATCGGTATCGTGCCGCAAGATACCGTCATCTTCTCGGCAGACGCGATGGAAAACATCCGCTACGGCCGCGCCGGCGCCACCGACGCCGAAGTGATCGCGGCGGCGAAGATGGCCGCCGCCCACGAATTCATCGAGCGCCTGCCGCAAGGCTACAAGTCCTTCCTCGGCGAGCGCGGCGTGCGCCTGTCCGGCGGACAGCGCCAGCGCATCGCGATCGCCCGCGCGCTGCTCAAGAACCCGCCGCTGCTGCTGCTCGACGAAGCGACCAGCGCCCTCGACGCCGAATCGGAGCGCCTGGTGCAAAGCGCGCTGGAAGCGGCGATGGTCGGCCGCACCACCGTCATCATCGCCCACCGCCTGGCCACGGTGCAGCGCGCCGATCGCATCATCGTCATGGAAGACGGCCGCATCGTCGAAACCGGCACCCATGCCTCGCTGGTGGCGCTCGGCGGCATCTATGCCAACCTGGCCGCGCTGCAGTTCCATAACGTTCAGTTGGCGCACTGACCGGGATCGCGCATTGCGTATCTGCAAATATGCTATATAAAGCATATTTCCCATAAGCAACAGTGATGATACTATCGGTCCTTGATCGATGACCGATAGTATGGGAGTTACATGCGTAGCAGTAGAATTAATCCGGCCACCTGGGACGTTGGCTCCAAGATCACCGCCTTCACGTTCGGCCTTGTCAGCATCATCCTGGGCGCGCTAGTACTGATTATCAGCATGACCACCGCAACGCTGCTGCAGTCGCGCTCGCAGGCTGGCGTCGACAGCCAGCTGCACGGCGTGCTCAACATGGTCGAGATATTCAACAACGCCGTCACCACCGAGGCGACCGGTTTCGGCCGCATGCTCGCCGCCAGCTATGAACCGCAATTCGTGCGCGAAGACGGCAACCTGGTCGACGTCGGCGGCAAACAGGCGCCGCTGCTGAAAAATGGCGGCAAGGCGATCAACCTCGATTTCACCGTGCCCGACCGTTTCACCGCCCAGACCGGCGGCAATGCCACCATCTTCGTCGCCAGCGGCGACGATTTCATCCGCGTCTCGACCTCGGTCAAGAAAGAAAATGGCGAACGCGCCGTCGGCACCGTGCTCGACCATGCCCACGCCGCCTATCCGCTGCTGCGCGCCGGCAAGCGCTACGTCGGCATGGCGACCCTGTTCGGCAAGCAGTTCATCACCGAGTACGCCCCCATCAAGGATGCCGGCGGCGCCGTCATCGGCGTGCTCTACGTCGGCGTCGACATCTCGAAGGACCTGGTCGCCCTGAAGTCGAAGATCAAGGAACTGAAAATCGGCGACACCGGTTACTTCTTCGTCCTCAACGCAGCGCCCGGCAAGGCACTCGGCGACCTGCTGGTCCACCCGTCGAAGGAAGGCGCCAACATCCTCGCCAGCAAGGACTCGGACGGCCACGAGTTCATCAAGGAGATGCTGCAGAAAAAAGCCGGCGTCATCACCTACCCCTGGCTCAATGCCGAAAAGGGGGAAACCTCGGCCCGCGATAAAACGGTCGCCTATGCTTCCTTCCCGGAGTGGAACTGGCTGATCGCCGGCGGCACCTACCGGGACGAAATCACGCGCGAAGCGGCGCAGCTGCGCAACCGCTACATCGGCTTCGGCCTGCTGGCGCTGGGCGTGTTCGCGCTGGCGCTCTACCTTGTCGTGCGCGCCACCGTCACCCGGCCGTTGGTGCTGGCGCGCGACGCCGCGGTGAAGATCGCCGAGGGCGACCTCACCGCCAGGATCGACAACCGCCAGCACGACGAGCTCGGCCGGCTGGCCGAGGCGATGAACGGCATCAGCCGCAACTTGTCGTCGGTGGTCGGCCAGGTGCGCGACGGCGCCGAGCAGATCGCCACCGCCTCGCGCGAGATCTCCACCGGTAACCTCGACCTGTGCGCCCGCACCGAGGAGCAGGCGTCCAACCTGGCCGCCACCGCCACCTCGATGGAGCAGCTCACCGTCACCGTCAAGCAGAACGCCGACAACGCCCGCCAGGCCAACCAGCTGGCGCAGGGGGCGTCCCGCGTCGCCCAGAAAGGCGGCGCCATGGTCGCCCAGGTGATCGACACCATGGCCTCCATCAACCAGTCCTCGCGCAAGATCTCCGATATCATCGGCGTGATCGACGCCATCGCCTTCCAGACCAACATCCTGGCATTGAACGCGGCGGTGGAAGCGGCCCGCGCCGGCGAACAGGGCCGCGGCTTTGCGGTCGTCGCCAGCGAAGTACGCAACCTGGCCCAGCGCAGCGCGGCGGCGGCGAAGGAGATCAAGTCGCTGATCGGCGCCTCGGTCGACCAGGTCGACGCCGGCAGCAAGCTGGTCGAAAACGCCGGCGTCACCATGGACGAAGTGCTCGCCAGCGTGGCCCGCGTCACCGACATCATGGCCGAGATCAGCGCCGCCAGCGCCGACCAAAGCAAAGGCATCGAGCACGTCAACCGCGCCATCAACCAGATGGACGAGGTCACCCAGCAGAACGCCGCGCTGGTCGAAGAGGCCAGCGCCGCCGCCGAAGCGATGCAGGAGCAGGCGGCCACGCTGGCCACCTCGGTGCGCCTGTTCAAGCTGGATGGCGCCCCGGCCGCCCTGCCGGCGCCGCGCACGCGCACCGCCATCGCGCTGGCCTGAGTCGCTGGCCTGATTCGCTGGCCGCAGCACTGCCGCGGCAGCCCGAATCCGGTGTACAGTGATAATCCTGTCCACCGGAGAATACCTTGACCGACGCCGACCTGCTCGCCTCCTGCCACACCGTTTTCCCCGCCCACAAGGCGCGCACGCCGGCGCAACTGTTCGCCGCCATGGCCGCCTGGTGCGAGCAGAACGGCGTCGCCCACGACGTCTACGGCAGCGGCGAGCTGCTCCAGCAGTTCGAACAGAAGGTCGCCGCGCTGCTCGGCTTCGAAGCGGCCGTCTTCTGCATCACCGGCACCATGGCGCAGGTCACCGCGCTGCGCCTGGCCTGCGACGACCGCGCCAGCCGCCTCGTCGCACTGCATCCTACTTCGCACATCCTGGTGCACGAAAAATCGAACTACCAGCTGCTCGGCCACTTCCAGGCGCTGCAGGCGGGCGACCGCCACCGGCCCTGGACGGTCGACGACCTGGCCGCGCTGCCGGACCGCCTGGGCGCCGTGGCCATCGAGCTGCCGATGCGCGAGATCGGCGGCCAGAACCCGTCGTGGGATGAGCTGGGCGCCATCAAGGCGCACTGCCGCCGGCGCGGCGCCCACCTGCACATGGACGGCGCCCGGCTGTGGGAGGCGGCGGCCGCCTACAGGCGCACCCCGCGCGAGCTGGCGGCCGGCTTCGATTCGGCCTACGTCTCGCTCTACAAGGGCATCGGCGGCATCGGTGGCGCGCTGCTGGCCGGCAGCGCCGCGTTCGTCGCGCGCGCGGCCGAATGGTTCCGCCGCGAAGGCGGCAACGTCATCCACCGCTCGCCCTACGTGGTGGCGGCCGCCATGCAGTTCGACCAGCGCCTGGCCGCCTTCCCGCACTACTTCGCCCGCACCGAGTGGTTGTACGGCGAGCTGCGCGCCCATCCGCTCGTCAAGCCCAACCCGGCCGCACCGCAGGCCAACATGCTGCACCTGCACCTGCCGGTCTCGCGCGAACGCGCGCTGGCCATTCGCAATGAGCTCGCCGCCCGCCAGGGCGTCTGGATGTTCAACCGCGCCGCCCACGCCGCGCTGCCCGCCACCAGCGTCGTCGAGCTGTACGTCGGCGACAACCTGCTGGACATGCCCGACGCCGCCGTGCGAAAAGCCCTCGCCGAATTTTCCGCCGCGCTGGCCGCATAGTACAATCACGACAATCCTTCCAGCGAGACCCGCGATGCGCCAATACCTCGATTTCATGCGCCACGTGCGCGACCACGGCACCGTCAAGACCGACCGTACCGGCACCGGCACGCGCTCGGTGTTCGGCTACCAGATGCGCTTCAACCTGCAGGACGGCTTCCCGCTGGTGACGACCAAGAAGCTGCACCTCAAATCGATCATCCATGAGCTGATCTGGTTCCTGCAGGGCTCCACCAACATCGCCTACCTCGAGGAAAACGGCGTCTCCATCTGGGACGACTGGGCCGACGCCGACGGCGAGCTGGGCCCCGTGTACGGCTACCAGTGGCGCAGCTGGCCAGCGCCGGACGGCAGCCACATCGACCAGATCTCGCAGGTGCTCGACCAGATCAAGTACAACCCCGATTCGCGCCGCCTGATCGTCTCGGCCTGGAACGTGGCGGACGTGCCGAAGATGAAGCTGCCGCCCTGCCATGCGCTGTTCCAGTTCTACGTCGCCGACGGCAAGCTGTCTTGCCAGCTCTACCAGCGCAGCGCCGACATCTTCCTCGGCGTGCCCTTCAACATCGCCTCCTACGCCCTGCTGACCCACATGATGGCGCAGCAGGCCGGCCTCGAAGTGGGCGACTTCATCTGGACCGGCGGCGACTGCCACCTGTATGCGAACCACCTCGACCAGGTCGAGCTGCAGCTCGCGCGCGCCGAATTGCCGCTGCCGAAACTGGTCATCAGGCGCAAGCCCGAAACCGTGTTCGACTACAAGTTCGACGACTTCGAGATCGCCGGCTACGAATCGCACCCGCACATCAAGGCCCCGGTCGCGGTCTGATCGCCAGGTAATGCTGGGAACTCCGGGGCCGCTTGCGCTGTCTGACGGTTCGTGACTCGACTTGAGGCAAGAACCCCATGTTTCCCCCTGATGCCGCCAGTCTCAGGAAGACCCCTACCGGTATGGAAGGGTTCGACGAGATCACGGGCGGAGGTTTGCCGATCGGACGCACTTCCATCATCATGGGCGGCCCCGGCAGCGGCAAGACCGTGTTCGCCCTCCAGACCCTGGTCAACGGCGCCCGCCTGTGCGGCGAGCGCGGCATTTTCATCGCCTTTGAGGAAAATTCGCGCAGCATCATCGCCAACGCGGCCACGTTCGGCTGGGACCTGTCCGACCAGGACAAGCTGCTGTTCATGGACGCCGGCATGTCGCCCGATGTGGTGCAGACCGGGCGCTTCGATGTCGGCGGCCTGCTGGCCGGCATCCGCACCCGCTTTGCCGAAAACCGCGCCACCCGCATCGTGTTCGACTCCATCGACGTCTTGCTGGCCCTGCTCGACGACCCGTTTACCGAGCGCCAGGAACTGTACCGCATCCAGGACTGGCTGGCCGCCAACGAGGTGACCGGCATCGTCACGGCGCGCGCCAGGAACGGCGGCGCCGCCGCCATGGGCGGTTACGAATTCCTCGAATTCATGGCCGACTGTGTCGTCCACCTGGGACAACGCGTTACCAGGGGCATCGCCCATCGCGACCTGCGCGTGGCGAAGTACCGCGGCTCCGGCATCCACGAAGGGGTGTTCCCGCTGATCATAGGCCCCGGTGGCCTCGAGGTGGCTACCCCGGTCCCGATCGAAATGACCTTCCCGGCCTTCGAGGAACGCGTCTCGACCGGAGTCGAACGCCTGGACACCATGCTCGATGGCGGTTATTTCCGCGGTAGCACCGTGCTCATCACGGGGGCGCCGGGCACTGCCAAATCGACACTGGCGGCGACCTTCGCGGCGGCGGCGGCGGCGCGCGGCGAGCGCTGCCTGTACGTCAGTTTCGACGAGAGCAGCAGCGAGATCATGCGCAACATGGCCTCCATCGGCCTCGACCTGCGCTCCCAGGTCGAGGCCGGCCACCTGAGGTTCCATTCGGTGCAGACCGGCTCGCTCAACGCGGAAGAACACCTGCTGGGCATCAAGGCGCTGATCCTCGAGTGGCAGCCGCGCAGCCTGGTGATCGATCCGCTGTCGGCCGTGCTCAGGTCGGCCACCTCCGAGGTCGTCATGGATGTGCCGCTGCGGCTGATCCACTACACCAAGTCGGAAGGCATCACCATGCTCAGCACCAGCCTGGTGGAAAACAGCGACAGCCCGGAAAGCACCGAGATGAACGTTTCCACATCGCCGACACCTGGATTCACCTTTCGTTCAAGGTCCAGATGGGCGAGCGCAACCGCCTGCTCACCATCGTCAAGTGCCGCGGCACCGGACACTCCCGCCAGGCGCGCGAACTGATCCTCTCCGATGACGGCGTCACGCTGTCGGACGTCTACATCGCCGGCGGCGAGGTATTGATGGGAACGCTGCGCTGGGAAAAGGAGGAAGCCCTGCGCCGCGAAAAGGCGCTCGCCCATGTCGGCTTGCGCAGAAAGGAGCGCGAACTGTCGCTGGCGGAGGCGGAAGTGCGCGGCCGCATCGAGTTGCTCAACCGCGAACTGGAACTGCGGCGCGCGGAAAATGAAGCGCTTGCCGAGGAAATCAGGTTGGAGACCGAGCAACGCAACGTGTCGACGACGGAAATCGGACGCCTGCGCGGAGTGGACCGGCCGGGTGTTGCCACGCCGGCGGGCGCCGCCGCGCCGGGCGAGCCAGCCTTGCGCGGCGCCTCCTGATGGCGCCCCGCCCCGCAGCGCCGCCGGGCGCCGATACCTGTTCCGGTCTGTACCGCACGCTGTTCGAGAATTTTCCCGATGGCATAGTGATCACCGACGCGCGGCACCGGATCGTCGCCGTCAACCCCGCCTTCAGCCTGATCACCGGCTATGCGCCGCCGGAGGTGGTGGGACGGCGCCCGGACCTGCTCAAGGCAAGCCGGACCTCGTCGGCCGACCGCTACTCGCAATGGCGCGCGGTGCGCGAGAACGGTCAATGGCAAGGCGAGCTCTGGTTTCGCACCAAGTCCGGCGAGGAACGGCCGCAATGGCTTTCCGTGAGCGCCGTGCGCGATGCGCACGGCGCCGTCAGCAATTACGTCGCCACGTTCTCCGACCTCACCGCGCGCCACGCGACCGAAGAGCGCAACAGCTTCCTCGCCCAGCACGACAGCCTGACCGGCCTGCCCAACCGCCTGCTGCTCGGCGACCGGCTGGGGCAGGCGCTCGCTTCGGCATCGCGCCATGGCGGCCAGGTCGCGCTGCTGTTCCTCGACCTCGACCGCTTCAAGGTGATCAACGACTCGCTCGGGCACCGGACCGGCGACCTGCTGCTGTGCAGCGTGGCGGCGCGGCTGGCCTCGCTGGTGCGCCAGGAAGACACGGTGGCCCGCCTCGGCGGCGATGAGTTCGTCTTCGTCCTGTCCAACTTCGACCGCCCCGACATGCCGGCCCACGTGGCGCAGAAGGTCATCTGGGCATTGCGCGAGCCGCACGCGATCGAGGGCGAGCTCTTCGCCATCGGCGCCAGCGTTGGCATCAGCTTGTTTCCGGCCGACGCACGCGACGGCGAAAAGCTCATCCGCAACGCCGACAGCGCCATGTACAAGGCCAAGGCGCGCGGCGGCAACTGCTACGAGTTCTACACGGCCAACATGACCTCGCGCGCGATGGAGCGCATGATCCTGGAAAACAGCCTGCGCAGCGGGCTCGAGAACAATGAATTCGTCATCTTCTACCAGCCGAAGGTGGAATTGGCCACCGGCCGCATCGCCGGCGCCGAGGCGCTGCTGCGCTGGTCGCACCCGAAACTGGGGGTGGTGCCGCCCGACCGCTTCATCGGCATCGCCGAGCAGACCGGGCTCATCGTGGAGATCGGCGACTGGGTGCTGCGCGCCGCGTGCGAGCAGAACAAGCGCTGGCAGCAGCAGGGGCTGCCGCCGGTGACGGTCGCGGTCAACGTGTCGCCGCGCCAATGCAGGCCCGAACTGGTCGGCTCGGTGCGCCAGGCGCTGGCCGACAGCGCACTCGACGTGCGCTACCTCGAACTCGAACTGACCGAAACGACGCTGATGGGCGAGGTCGGCGCCTTGCTGCACGAACTCAAGGCGCTCGGCGTCAAGTTGGCGATCGACGATTTCGGCGTCGGCTATTCCAGCCTGATCTACCTGAAGCGTTTCCCCATCGACAACCTGAAGATCGACAAGTCGCTGATAGGCGAGATCGGCATCGGCGACCGCAACAGCTCCATCGCCGGCGCCGCCATTGCGCTTGCCCATAGCCTCGGGCTCACCGCGACGGCCGAGGGCGCCTACGCCGCCTGGCAGTCGCGCTACTTGCGCGCGCGCGGCTGCGATCTGGCGCAGGGCTACTATTTCAGCCGTCCGCTGCCGCCCACCAAGTTCGCCACCTTGCTGCGCCACGGCAAGGTGGCCCGGCCCGGCCCGGGCTACATCGGCGCCAGGAATGCCGGCCCCGGCGTCGCCGGCCCGGCCCATTGAGGCCCCCTGGAGGCGGCCGATCGCCGCCGCCTTTACATCTTGAACGACAGCCCGACAGTCCAGCTCAGGTCGGGCGTGCGCCGGTTCAGGCCGCGGCCGACGGCAAAGTCCGCCTGGCATGTGTCGGTCAGCAGATACGTCATGCCGGCATCGACGCCGAGCTGGCTGCCGCCGTCGCGCGCACGGGCGATCCGCGCCATCGACAGCTCGGCGAACCCGTGCCAGCGTTCGGTCCACGCCTTGCCGACCGCCAGTCCGAACATGCCCTCGGTGAAGCGCCTGCCGTCGTCGGTGGTGGCCGACGCGATGCCCGGCATCACGCCCAGCGACCAGTCCGCCGGCAGCTCCCATTCGGCGGCCACGCGCAGCGAGGGCCGCACGCCTTGGCCGCGCAACTGCGCCGATCCGCTCGGCAGGTCGGCATGGGCGAGGATCGCCAGCGACGGTGCATTGGCGTGCGCGTCCGCAAAGTGCCACTTGAGGCCGAGGGCCGTATCGGCATAGCCGCGTTCGCCACCGGCCCCGGCCGCCCACGCATGCACGTGGCCGTCGGTTTCTGCCCGCAACTCCACGCTGTCGCCGACACCGTAGCGCAGCAGTACCGGCGTGGTGCTCGTGTGCAGCACCTGCGGCGCGTTCCCATCGCGTTCGCGCGCAAAACCGGCTTCGACCTGGAACCGTCCCTTGCCCACTACCTGGCTCGATTCGGCCAGGCCCGGCCGGTCGGGCACGATCTGCTCGTCGCCGGCGGCGTGAGCCGCCGCGCAACAGCCCAGCATCAGCGCGGCCAGCGCCGGTGGTGTCGAAAAGGAAAGCTTGCGCTGCTTACGGCGAAAATTCATCGGGTATCCTTGAGTCAATGATCGGCATCATCATACCCACAAGCGCGCCGCACTGTGCCGCGGCTGCTAGAATGCCGCATCCTGATCTTCACCTGGAACACCTGCCCATGAACACCGTACCGACCATGACGCCGCCGCGCCTGACGCTGGTGGTGGCGATCGATGCCCAGCGCGGCATCGGCGTCGACAACAGTCTGCCGTGGCGCCTGCCCGAAGACCTGGCCCATTTCAAGCGCGTCACCACCGGCCATCCGATCATCATGGGGCGCAAGACCTTCGACTCGATCGGCCGCCCGCTGCCGAACCGGCGCAACATCGTCGTCACCCGCAACCCCGACTGGCGCCACGACGGCGTCGACGCCGTCGCCTCGCTGGCCGACGCCGTCGACCTGGCCGGCGGCGAACGGGCATGCATCATCGGCGGCGCCCAGATCTTTGGCGAATCGATGGACCTGGCCGACGAGATCATCGTCACCGAGATTGACCGCACCTTCGACTGCGACACCTTCTTCCCCCCGCTCGCCCCAGGCCAGTGGCTGGAAACGGCGCGCGAAAAGCACCATTCCGAAGCCAACGGCTTCGACTACTCATTCGTCACCTACAGAAAAGTGAAATAAGCATGTCAGGACAAGGTTTCCACGTACACGGACCGCACGATCACGCGGTCGAACACGTCGCCCATGGCGGCGACAGCTTCTCCAACAACATCGCCGTGATGACGGCGATCCTCGCTACCGTCGGCGCCATGTTCGGCTACCTGGGCGGGGCCACCCAGACCGACGCCGCGCTTTTCAAGAACAACGCCGCCATCGACAAGACCGAGGCGGCCAACGCCTGGAACTACTACCAGGCCAAGTCGAGCAAGCAGAACCTGGCCGAGATGGCGATGACCCTGCCGGGCGTCAGGCCGGCCAGGTACGAGGCCGAAGTGGCCCGCTACGAGCGCGAAAAGGCCGACATCAAGAAAAAGGCCGAGAAGTTCGAGGCGTCATCGAGCGAATGGAACCACAAATCGGACCGCATGATGCACCAGCATCACCAGTGGGCGCTGGCCACCACCGCCGAGCAGATCGCCATCTCGCTGGCGGCGATCACCCTGCTCACCCGCAAGCGCTGGCTGATGGTCGGCGCCTACGCGGTGGCCGCGGTCGGCATCACCCTCGGCGTATTCGCCTGGGCGCACATCGACCCGCTCGCCGTCCTCGCCGGCGCCAGCGCCGCCGCGCATTAATCGTACGAATACCAGCAAAGTCATTTTGACCGTTACCCTCAATACCGTCATTCCCGCGCAGGCGGGAATCTAATTTCGCCGAGTCGCCACGAAATTGGGTCCCCGCCAAGGGAGCCGCCGAGCCAGGGGACGACGTGCCGCTCGACAAGCAGTGCGACATGATTACCAGCATTTGGTTAATCTAAGCGAAACTTTTTTCACCGGATTGCGGGCATTTCTGCGAAAATCCCCTTCTTACTTTCTTCGGTGCCGTGAGCAGCATCCCGCCTTTGCCGGCGCGGACTGCCCTCACGGCGCTTCGCTTTGGAGCTGTCAATGAAATTTCGTTTCCCCATCGTCATCATCGACGAGGATTTCCGTTCTGAGAACACCTCTGGCCTGGGTATCCGCGCGCTGGCCGCCGCGATGGAAAAGGAAGGCATGGAAGTGCTTGGCCTGACCAGCTATGGCGACCTGTCGCAGTTCGCGCAGCAGCAGTCGCGCGCCTCCGCCTTCGTGCTCTCGATCGACGACGAGGAATTCGGCGGCGGTTCGGTCGAAGAGACCAACTTCGCGCTGACCGCGCTGCGCGCCTTCGTCAAGGAGATCCGCCACAAGAACTCCGACATCCCGATCTACATCTACGGCGAAACGCGCACTTCGCGCCACATCCCCAACGACGTCCTGCGCGAGCTGCACGGCTTCATCCACATGTTCGAGGACACCCCCGAATTCGTCGCCCGCCACATCATCCGCGAAGCGAAGTCCTACCTCGACGGCCTGGCGCCGCCGTTCTTCCGCGCGCTCGTCAACTACGCCAACGACGGCTCCTACTCGTGGCACTGCCCTGGCCACTCGGGCGGGGTCGCCTTCCTGAAGTCGCCGATCGGCCAGATGTTCCACCAGTTCTTCGGTGAGAACATGCTGCGCGCCGACGTCTGCAACGCCGTCGAAGAACTCGGCCAGCTGCTCGATCACACCGGCCCGGTCGCCAAGTCCGAGCGCAACGCCGCCCGCATCTTCAACGCCGACCACTGCTATTTCGTCACCAACGGCACCTCGACGTCGAACAAGATGGTGTGGCATTCGACGGTGGCGCCGGGCGACATCGTCGTCGTCGACCGCAACTGCCACAAGTCGATCCTGCACTCGATCATCATGTGCGGCGCCATTCCCGTGTTCCTGATGCCGACCCGCAACCACCTCGGCATCATTGGCCCGATCCCGCTCGAAGAATTCACCCCCGAGTCGATCGCCCGCAAGATCGAAGCCAATCCGTTCGCGCGCGAAGCGGTCAACAAGAAGCCGCGCATCCTGACCATCACCCAGTCGACCTACGACGGCGTGGTCTACAACGTCGAGACGCTGCGCGAAATGTTGGACGGCAAGATCGACACGCTGCACTTCGACGAAGCATGGCTGCCGCACGCGACCTTCCACGACTTCTACAAGAACATGCACGCCATCGGCAAGGACCGCCCGCGCGCCAAGGAGTCGATGATCTTCTCGACCCAGTCGACCCACAAGCTGTTGGCGGGCCTGTCGCAGGCCTCGCAGGTGCTGGTGCGCGAATCAGAAACGGTCAAGCTCGACCAGGACGCCTTCAACGAGGCCTACCTGATGCACACCTCCACTTCGCCGCAGTACTCGATCATCGCTTCGTGCGACGTGGCCGCGGCGATGATGGAAGCGCCGGGCGGCACCGCGCTGGTGGAAGAATCGATCTTCGAAGCGCTCGACTTCCGCCGCGCCATGAAAAAGGTCGATGAAGAATTCGGCGCCGACTGGTGGTTCAAGGTGTGGGGCCCGAACACCTTCTCGGAAGAAGGCATCGGCACCCAGGACGACTGGATGATCCGCGCCGAGGACGACTGGCACGGTTTCGGCAACCTCGCCCCCGGCTTCAACATGCTCGACCCGATCAAGGCCACCGTGGTGACGCCTGGCCTCACGCTCGACGGCGTGTTCGGCGAGTCCGGCATTCCTGCGTCGATCGTCACCAAGTACCTGGCCGAGCATGGCGTCATCATCGAGAAGTGCGGGCTGTACTCGTTCTTCATCATGTTCACGATCGGCATCACCAAGGGCCGCTGGAACACGCTGGTCACCGCGCTGCAGCAGTTCAAGGACGACTACGACAAGAACCAGCCGATGTGGCGCATCCTGCCGGGGTTCGCCGCGGCCAATCCGCGCTACGAGGCGATGGGCCTGCGCGACCTGTGCCAGTCGATCCACGACTTCTACAAGGCCTACGACGTGGCGCGCCTGACGACCGAAATGTACCTGTCCGACATGATCCCGGCGATGAAGCCGTCCGACGCCTTTGCCAAGATGGCGCACCGCGAGATCGACCGCGTCGCGATCGAGGAGCTGGAAGGCCGCATCACGGCGATCCTGCTGACCCCTTACCCGCCGGGCATTCCACTGCTGATTCCGGGCGAGCGCTTCAACAAGACCATCGTCGACTACCTGCGCTTCGCGCGCGACTTCAACGAGCGCTTCCCGGGCTTCGAGACAGACGTGCACGGCCTGGTCAAGCGCGAAGTGGACGGCAAGCGCGGCTACTTTGTCGACTGCGTGCGGAACCAATAGACGCTGTTTGGGGTCTGACCTAGGTCAGACCCGCTTCGCATCCTGGTGCCCGCGTGCTGGGGACTACGGATAAAAAAAGAGCCTTCGCAGGCTCTTTTTTTTTCGACTCCACCATTAAGGCGAGGTTGTCGGCGGTGCAGGCGGACTCACTGGCGCCGGGACGGTTTGCTGCGCCGGCGCCGGCGCCGGCGCTGGCGGCGCCTCCTTCGGCGGCGGCGGCGTCCCTTGCGCACCCTGCATCATCCGCATCGCATCGCGCGCCGCCTGACTGTCGACATTGACGCCCGCCGACTGCAGCGCGTTGCGCACGGCGTCGTTGCCGGTCACGCCGCCGAAGGTGTAGCGCAGTCCCGCGTACACGCGGCGCTGGTTGACCACGGTGTCGGTGTGCTCGCGCAGGGTTGGCGTGTCGACGCGGAACTTCTGGTCCGACGAGCGCAGCACGTCGCTGGCGCGGACGTTAAGCGACAGGCGCGGGCTGAACTTGTGCTCGTACGCCAGGCTCATGACACCGAACGGCTCGCGATACCCTTCACCGGACAACAACCTACCCTGATGAAAGCCCATCACGCTGAGCACATCGGTCGGGGTGATCTGCCATTGCCCGCCGCCCTGCAGTTGCAGCGACGCCGTCGAGCGCTTTTCGCCCGTCAGGCCGAAGGCATCGAGGCGGTCCTGCTGGACAAAGCCCCAGTTGCCACTGAACATGAAGCGAATGCTCGGCAAGGCGACGCCGCCCAGGCGAAAGTTCGGCGGCACCATGCCCATCAGCGAAAACTCCAGGCCGCCGGCGCGGCGGTCGCCCAGGTTTTCCTTCGTCGTCAGCAAGGTGTTTTCGCTCAAGAATACGCGGCGGTCGGTGATGACGTCGGACTCGCGCCGCAGGTAGCCGCGCAAGGTGACCGGCATCAGGCCCAGGACGCGCGTTTCGTAGCCGAGTTCGAGCGAATGGAGCTTGACCGGGTGCAGGCGCGGATTGCCCGAGCTGACGTAGTAGTCGTTGGCGTAGTTGATGAACGGGTTCAGGTCGCCCGCGCTGGGACGCGAGATACGGTCGGCGTACGACAGGCGCAGGTTCGAGTTCTTGTCCAGCTTGTAGGTCAGGAACAGGCTGGGCAGATAGCTCAGGTAGGTCTGGTTCGCCTTGATGGCGCTGGTGACCTGGTCCATGTCGAGGTCGGTATGCTCGACCCGCAAGCCGCCCTTGAAGGACCACAGCTTATTGAGCGGCATCTCGTAGGTGCCGTAGGCCGCCACCACGTCCTGGTCGAGGTCGAACAGGTTGCTGCGCCGGGTGTCGAGGGTCATGCCGTTCAAGAACAGGTAACGGTTGTCGATGGCCTGGCGCTGGCGCTGCCAGCGCGCGCCGGTGGTGAGGAAACCGGCGCCTGCCTTGCCCGAATAATCGGTGCTGAGGTCGGTCATGCGCACGCGCGTTTCGCCGTTCTGGGTGTAGTCGCGCAGGCTCGGTGCGCCCGCCATGGGGATCACCAGGCCCTGGTAGACGGTGGCGGTCTCGTTGACGTTGGTGTTGGACGAATGGCGCAGGTCCACTTTCAGGGTCTCGCCGTCGGCGGCGAAGCGGCGCTCGAAACCGGTCACCAGTTCGTAGTTGCGGGCCTCGCCATCGGTCTTGCGGCGGGTCGAGTAATCGACCAGCGGCAGCATGCCGGTGCCGACATCGGTGAAGCGCTCGTTCTGGGCGGCATCGTTGCCGCGCTTGTTGGCCGACACCGAGGCGGTCAGCGTATCGCGCGCGTTGTAGTTGTAGCGCCCACCCACGCCGGCCTGGACGAAGTTGCTGACCGCTTCGCGCGAGACGTTCTGGCGCAGGCGGCTGACCGCGCCGGTCAGCGGATCGATGCGCTCGCGCAGTTGTTCGGTCTCGGTGCCGTTGCCGTCGCGCCGCACGTTGAGGGTGCCGTTGACCGAGGCATAGCCGGAACTGTAGCTGCCGTTGGCAAAGGCGTTATGGCGCCCGCCCGGGCCGACGTTGGCCGCCACGCTGCCATTGCCGCCCGGCTTGGTGTAGCGGCGCGAAATGAGGTTCAGGATCGGTCCGCCGCCGGCTTCGTTGCCGAATTCGGCGCCCGGGTTGTTGATCACCTGGACCGACTCGTAATTTTCGGCCGGCAAGGCGTTGATCGCCGCAGCCCGGTTTTCGCCCTGCAGCTGCGCGGTCGGCTTGCCGTCGACCAGCACCGTGACGCGCTCGCTGCCGCGCAGCCGCACGGTGCCGTTCGGGTCGACGTTGACCGACGGCACATTGTTGAGCACATCGCCGATCGAGGCGCCCGCCGTGGCGGCGCCCGTCTTGATGTCGTAGACCTGGCGGTCGACCCGGTTGGTGTCGCGCTCGCTGACGACGTTGACCACTTGTACGGGGCCGGTCGGCGCCGGCACCGCGTCGGTTGCGACCGCTTTCGGATCGGCCTTGACGGCGGCAGCCGGCGTGGCGGCCTTGGCGCTGGCGGCGGCCGGCGGCGCCGCGTCGGCCGTTTGCGCGTGTGCGTGGCAGTTCAGCAGGAGCAGCATGATTGCCGCAGGGATGGCCTTGTGCGCGAGGGGAATGCGGGGTGCGGCGGAACGGGACATATGCATGAATTATCTAATGAAATCAGAAAGTTAACTGTAGGAAAATATCATCTTTCTGCCGTGCTGGATAGATCCCCAGAAACAAAAAAGGCGTCCGAAGACGCCTTTTTGATTGCCGCGGGTGGCCGTATCCGGTTCAGGCCTTCGGCAGCGTGACGCCGCTCTGCCCCTGGTACTTGCCGCCGCGGTCCTTGTACGAGGTTTCGCACACCTCGTCGCTCTCGAAGAACAGCACCTGCGCGCAGCCTTCGCCGGCGTAGATCTTCGCCGGCAGCGGCGTGGTGTTGGAAAACTCCAGCGTCACATAGCCTTCCCACTCCGGCTCGAACGGCGTGACGTTGACGATGATGCCGCAGCGCGCATAGGTCGATTTGCCGAGACAGATGGTCAGCACATTGCGTGGAATGCGGAAGTACTCGATGGTGCGCGCCAGCGCGAAGGAATTGGGCGGGATGATGCAGACGTCGCTCTTGACGTCGACGAAGGAGTTCGAATCGAAGTTCTTCGGGTCGACGATGGTGCTGTTGATGTTCGTGAAAATCTTGAACTCGTCGGCGCAGCGGATATCGTAGCCGTACGACGAGGTACCGTAGGAGATGGTCTTGCGGCCATCGGCGTCCTGCCGTACCTGGCCTGGTTCGAACGGCTCGATCATGCCGGTTTCGAGCGCCATTCGGCGGATCCATTTATCGCTTTTGATAGTCATCGCGGGGGCTTTTCCATAGAGTTGTCGAACGAAGCTTGGGCGCGCGCTGCGCGCCG
>JBBRXM010000002.1:0-134774 GCA_038248405.1 Burkholderiales bacterium | reverse complement strand
TTAGTGGTGGAGGCGGCGGGAATCGAACCCGCGTCCGAAAGCACTCTACAGACAGTTCTACATACTTAGCACTGCCATTTAATTTAACCGGTACAACGCGGACGTGCACGCTGTGTACAAGCGAGTTACCTATTATTTAGTCGAATACTAAGTAACCCAGTATCAGACGAGTCCCTGTAAATGACTCTAGAGCTTTTAACGGCCCACCCCAGGGACGAGGTGTTCTAGAGCTAGCAGCAATTAAGCTGCCAGTGCGTACGAGTTATCGTTTGCAGTTAAGTTTTTCAGGTTGTATTTACGAGGTAGCCCGCCCTCGGTATGCCCTGTTCTGCTTTGCAACCCCCGTCGAAACCAGGTCGCCCCCAACAGAACTCCATTGTAACGCAATCTCTGCGCCGGCGCAGTGCCAGTCGAACGTGCGTCGAGGCCGCGCAATCACCTGGCGCCGTCGGCCGGTTGGTTGCGGGCGTAGCCGCCGAGCAGACCGACCACCGTCTCGCCCTCGCGGCCATTGCCGCTGCCGACCTGCTTGCCGAGCAGCCCGCCCACCACCGCGCTAATGCCGACCCGCACATACTCGGCCTGCTCCGGCTGCGGCGCCGGTAAAGTTGGACGATGATGCTTCTGATGGCTGCTGTTGCGGCCCTCTTCACGGTGGTGATGCACTACGCGCGGCTGCGGCGCTTCGGCAACCGCCAGCGGCGCCGCTGGCGCAACACGCGACACCGGCAGCAAGCCCATGATCATCGCAGCACCCGCCAGGCCCGCGATGACGAGCGACACAGATGCGACCGCCACCAACGGAACAACGCGAGGTGCCGTTTTCTTCCACTTCATTTCTACTCCTGAATTTCAATTGTTGCTTCAGGCGAAGATTAACCGCGCTGCCTTCCCGTGGATAGGCGTCAGTGGTTTCAATTGTTACGAGATGTAAAGACGGGGCCTCAAGCCAGCATGGCCGTTCCGGAGGCAGTCGCCGCGCGCAGCACGTCGAGCAGGTCTTCCGGCGTGTCGAGCAGCAGGTCGGCGTTCCAGCTCGCCGGCTCGACGCTGCCGCAGTAGCCCCAGGCGCACGCAACCGTCAGCATGCCGGCCGCGCGGCCCGCTTCGATGTCGCGCAGGTCGTCGCCCACGTACCAGCAGTGTTCCGGCGCGATGCCGAGGCGGCGCGCGCCTTCCAGCAGCGGCGCGGGATGCGGCTTGGCGTGCGCCACGGTGTCGCCGGAGATGATGCAGCCAGCGTGCGCCAGCCCGATCTGCGGAATCAGCGGATCGGTGAAGCGCGCCGGCTTGTTGGTGACGATGCCCCATGCCATGCCGGCCGCGCTGATGCCGGCCAGTAGCTCGGGCACGCCGCCGAACAGCGTGCTGTGCACCGCCATCGCCGACTGGTAACGGTCGAACCATTGCAGGCGCAATTCTTCGTAGCCATCGTCGGCAGGCGTGAGGCCGAAGGCGGCGCCGATCATGCCGCGCGCGCCGGCCGACGCCGTCGGCCGCAGCACGGAATAGGGCGTCGGCGCCAGCCCGCGCTGCGTGCGCAGGTAATTGACCGCGGCGGCAAGGTCCGGCGCCGTGTCGGCCAGCGTGCCGTCGAGGTCGAACAGGATGGCACGCGGTGCCTGCAGGGAATTGGCAGTCATGAAGTCTTGGGAAAGGAGGGCGTGGTCAGAGCGGGCGGCTGCACGCCACCATGTAGTTGACGCTGGTGTCGTCGTTAAGCGAATACATCTTGGTCAGCGGGTTGTAGCCCAGACCCTTCATCGCCTCGAGCTGCAGGCCAGCCTGGCGAGCGAAATGCGACAGCTCCGCCGGCGTCAGGAATTTGGCGTAGTCGTGGGTGCCCTTGGGCAGCATGCGCAGCAGGTACTCGGCGCCCACCACCGCATACAGGTAGGCCTTCGGATTGCGGTTCAAGGTCGAAAAGAACACGTGCCCGCCGGGCCTGACCAGCGCCGCCGCCGCCCGTACGATCGAGGCCGGATCGGGAACGTGCTCGAGCATCTCCATGCAGGTGACGACGTCGTACTGGCCCGGCTCCCGCGCCGCCATGTCCTCGGCGGCAATGAGCTGGTAGCGCACCTGCACGCCCGACTCGAGGCTGTGCAGGTCGGCCACCTTCAACGCTTTTTGCGACAGGTCGATGCCGGTGACGTCGGCGCCCTTTTTTGCCATCGATTCGGCCAGGATGCCGCCGCCGCAACCGATGTCGATTACCTTGCGGCCAGCAAGCGGCGCGCGCGCGTTGATCCACTCGAGGCGCAGGGGATTGATCTCGTGCAGTGGGCGGAACTCGGACGTGGGATCCCACCAACGGTGGGCAAGGTCACTGAATTTCTGGATTTCGTGGGGGTCGGCGTTCATAGGCGGAATAATAGCGGGAAATTGGGGCAGGGGGCGGACGCGAGCGTAAAAAATGCCGGACGTAAAAAAACCCCGCCGCAGCGGGGTTCTTCTACAGTCGCGCGGCAAGCCGCGCTTCTTTCGCAGTGATTACTTGCTGCGGGTACCGACGACTTCGATCTCGACGCGACGGTTCTTGGCACGGCCAGCGGCGGTCTTGTTGTCAGCAACTGGCTGCTTCTCGCCCTTGCCTTCGGTGTAGATGCGGTTCGCTTCCACGCCCTTCGACTGCAGGTAGGCCTTGACGGCTTCGGCGCGGCGGATCGACAGCTTCTGGTTGTAAGCATCGGTGCCGATCGAGTCGGTGTGGCCGACGGCAATGATGACTTCCAGGTTGATGCCTTGCAGCTTAGAGGTCAGGTCGTCCAGGCTGGCTTTGCCGGCTGGCTTGAGCACTGCCTTGTCGAAGTCGAAGAACGCATCAGCCGAATAGCTGACCTTTTCCGACGTGACGACTGGCGCGGCGACCACTGGTGCTGGCGCTGGCGCTGGTGCCGGAGCCTGTGCCACCACGACCGGTGCCGGTGCGACGCACTTGCCGTTGACCAGGGTTTCAGGCTCTACGCACAGCGGCAGGTCGCAACCTGGCACCGCATCGGCAGGAGTCCAGTACCCGGTACGCCAGCACAGGCCGAACGGGTTGCGGGCGATTACGCCGCGCGCATCTTGCACGTAGGCGCTGTATGGCGAATTTGCCTTGATGTCGGTAGTCACCGGCGAGTACGGAGGCGCGGTTGGCGCGGAGCTTTGCGCAAATGCACTGCCAGCGAACGCTGCGGAGGCTGCGAGAACGAAGGTTGCTAATTTATTCATATTGTGTCTTCCTTTCGGGGGTGATATCCGCAGCAAAAACTGCGCAACTTGACGTGCATGGACAGAATAATAACACTCCATCCTGCTTTGCCCGCTTCCAGATTGCGAAACAAGCAATGACTCTCGATCATTTTGCCACAGCAGAGGAGTTAGCACGACGCTCCGTAAATCAAACGAGGAGCATTATGAAATTGACGTTGTTTTTGTGCAACATATAGACAAGTCAAGTCAGTCGACATTGACGCGTCACAAACGCGCGGTAAATTGCAGCGGCGGCCTCATCGGCCGAATTGCGCTGTTGCTATATCGCGCGTGGTAAAATCGCCCGCTTGTAACATAACCACAGCCTGAGACCAGCCCCCCGCCAATGGATCAATTCGCAAAAGAAACAATCCCAATTTCCCTCGAAGAAGAGATGCGCAAGAGCTATCTCGATTACGCCATGAGCGTGATCGTCGGCCGCGCATTGCCGGATGTGCGCGACGGCCTCAAGCCTGTGCACCGCCGCGTGTTGTTCGCGATGCACGAAATGAACAACGTGTACAACCGCCCGTACGTCAAGTGCGCGCGCGTGGTCGGCGAAACCATGGGTAAGTACCACCCGCACGGCGACGCCTCGATCTATGACACGCTGGTGCGGATGGCGCAGGACTTCTCGCTGCGGTATACATTAGTGGACGGCCAGGGCAACTTCGGCTCGGTCGACGGCGACAGTGCCGCCGCCATGCGTTACACCGAGTGCCGCCTTGACAAGATTGCCAGCGAGATCCTCGCCGACATCGACAAGGACACCGTCGACTTCCAGCCCAACTACGACGGCAAGGAAAAAGAGCCGACGGTGCTGCCGACCAAGATCCCGAACCTCTTGATCAACGGCTCGTCGGGCATCGCGGTCGGCATGGCCACCAACATCCCGCCGCACAACCTGACCGAAATCATCAACGGCGCACTGCACGTGCTGCGCAATCCGGATTGCACCGTCGACGAGCTCATCGAGATCATCCCGGCGCCGGACTTTCCGACCGCCGGCATCATCTACGGCGTCTCGGGCGTGCGCGACGGCTACCGCACCGGGCGCGGGCGCGTCGTCATGCGCGCCAAGACCCACTTCGAGGAATACGGCAAGGACGGCGGCCGCATCGCCATCATCGTCGACGAGCTGCCTTACCAGGTCAACAAGAAGTCGCTGCTCGAGCGCATCGCCGAAAACGTGCGCGACAAGAAGCTCGAGGGCATCTCCGACATCCGCGACGAGTCCGACAAGTCGGGCATGCGCGTGGTGATCGAACTGAAACGCGGCGAAGTGCCGGAAGTGGTGCTCAACAATCTGTACAAGCAGACCCAGCTCCAGGACACCTTCGGCATGAACATGGTGGCGCTGGTCAACGGCCAGCCGAAGCTGCTGAACCTCAAGCAGATGCTGTTCTACTTCCTGTCGCACCGCCGCGAAGTGGTCACGCGCCGCACCGTGTTCGAACTGCGCAAGGCGCGCGAACGCGGCCACATGCTCGAAGGCCTGGCCGTCGCGCTGGCCAATATCGACGACTTCATCGCCATCATCAAGGCCGCGCCGACGCCGCCGATCGCCAAGCTCGAGCTGATGGCGCGCGGCTGGGATTCGTCGCTGGTGCGCGAGATGCTGACGCGCACCGCCGAAGGCTCCACCGCCGGCGGCATCGAGGCCTTCCGGCCCGAGCACCTGCCGAAGCACTACGGCATGCAGGCCGACGGCCTCTACAAGCTGTCCGACGAGCAGGCGCAAGAGATCCTGCAGATGCGCCTGCAGCGCCTGACAGGCCTGGAGCAGGACAAGATCGTCAACGAGTACAAAGAAATCATGGACCACATCGCCGACCTGCTGGACATCCTGTCCAAGCCGGAACGCGTGACCGTCATCATCACCGACGAAATGACGGCGATCATGAACGAGTACGGCGCCGGCAACAAGGACGTGCGCCGCTCGACCATCGAGATGAACGCCACCGACCTCGAGACGGAAGATCTGATCACGCCGCAGGACATGGTCGTGACCCTGTCGCACACGGGCTACATGAAGTCGCAGCCGATCGCCGAATACCGCGCGCAAAAGCGCGGCGGGCGCGGCAAGCAGGCGATGGCGACCAAGGAAGAGGACTGGATCGACCAGCTGTTCATCGCCAACACGCACGACTACATGCTGTGCTTCTCCAATCGCGGCCGCATGTACTGGCTGAAGGTGTGGGAAGTGCCGCAAGGCTCGCGCAACTCGCGCGGCAAGCCGATCGTCAACATGTTCCCGCTGCAGGACAACGAGAAGATCACCGTGATCCTGCCGCTGTCGGGCGAGAACCGCACCTTCCCGGAAGACCATTACGTCTTCATGGCGACCAGCCTGGGCACGGTCAAGAAGACGCCGCTGCGCGACTTCAGCAATCCGCGCAAGGCCGGCATCATCGCTGTCGACCTCGACGACGGCGACTTCCTGATCGGCGCCGCGCTGACCGACGGCGAGCACGACGTCATGCTGTTCTCGGACTCGGGGAAGGCGGTGCGCTTCGACGAGAACGACGTGCGTCCGATGGGCCGTACCGCGCGCGGCGTGCGCGGCATGAACCTCGAGGAAGGCCAGCAGGTCATCGCCTTGCTGGTGGCCGAAAACGAGCAGCAGTCGGTGCTCACGGCCACCGAGAACGGCTTCGGCAAGCGTACCCCGATCACCGAGTACACCCGCCACGGCCGCGGCACCAAGGGCATGATCGCGATCCAGACCAGTGAGCGCAACGGCAAGGTCGTCGCCGCCACGCTGGTCGAAGTGAGCGACGAGATCATGCTGATCACCACCGGCGGCGTGCTCATCCGCACCCGCGTGTCGGAGATCCGCGAGATGGGCCGCGCCACGCAAGGCGTGACCCTGATCGCCGTCGAAAACGGCACCAAGCTGTCGGGCCTGCAGCGCATCGTCGAGACCGACCTGGAAGATCCGGACCTCGAACAGGCGCCGGAGTAACGCAGTAAATTGACGGGGAGGGCGTGTTGCCGCTCCCCGTTTTTCAATTTGACCTACCAGGAATAACATGAAGAAGATCGTTCTCGCAGCCTGCCTCGCCCTGTCGTTCGCCGTGCCATCCGCCTTCGCCCAAAGTGCCGCGCCAGTTGATGCCGACACTGCGGCCGCGGTGAAGGAGCTGCTCGTCGTCATGCACACCCGCGACAACATCCTGCAGATGATGGCGCAGATGCAGAAGAACATGCCGGCGATGATGCTGCAGGGTGCCACGGCCGCCATCAAGAACAACCCGAAGATGACCGACGCACAGAAGGACGAAGCGATCGCCAAGGCCGCCAAGGAGATACCGCAGGCCGCCGCCAACATGGCCTCGACCATGAACGATCCGGCCATGTGGGACGAGATGCTGGCCGAATTCGTGCCGCTGTACGCCCGCCACTTCACCGCCGCCGAGCTGCGCCAGATGTCTGCCTTCTACAAGACGCCGGTCGGCATGAAGGTTATCTCGACAATGCCGCAACTGGCCGGCGAGTCCATGCAGATCAGCCAGAAGGTGATGATGCCGCGCCTGAACGCGATGATGCAAAAGATGGTAAAACATCCGTAACAGTGCACAAGCACGCAACCGTAGGAAGCGCCGTGACCCACATCTACAATTTTTCCGCCGGTCCCGCAGTCCTTCCGCAAGAAGTACTCAGGCAGGCCGCCGCCGAAATGCTCGACTGGCATGGCAGCGGCATGTCGGTGATGGAAATGAGCCACCGCGGTCCCGAGTTCATCTCGATCTACCGGCAGGCGGTAGCCGACCTGCGCGACCTGCTGGCCGTGCCGGCCAATTACAAGATCCTGTTCCTGCAGGGCGGCGGCCTTGGCGAAAACGCCATCGTGCCGATGAACCTGCTGGGCCGGGTGGCGTCGCCCGCCACTATCGACTTCGTCCACACCGGCTCCTGGTCGGGCAAGTCGATCAAGGAAGCGGCGCGCTACGCCAACGTCAACGTGGCGGCAGCGCCCGCAGGCGGCAGGTTCACCCGCGTGCCGCCGCAGGAGTCGTGGCAGCTCACGCCCGGCGCGGCCTACCTGCACCTGTGCACCAACGAGACCATCGACGGCGTCGAATACAACTTCGTGCCGACGGTGCAGGGCGCGACGCCCTTGGTGGCCGACATGTCCTCGCACATCCTGTCGCGCCAGATCGACGTGTCCAGATACGGCGTCATCTTCGCCGGCGCCCAGAAAAACATCGGCCCGGCCGGGTTGACGCTGCTGATCGTGCGCGAGGACCTGCTCGGCCACGCGCTGCCGATCTGCCCGTCGGCCTTCGACTGGAAGATCGTCGCCGAGCACGACTCGATGTACAACACGCCGCCGACCTACGCCATCTACATCGCCGGCCTGGTGTTCGCGCACCTCAAGCGGCTGGGCGGCGTGGCGGCCGTTGAGCGCATCAATATCGAGAAGGCGGCCCTGCTGTACGGCGCGCTCGACGTCGATGACTTCTATTCGAACCGGGTGGCGCCGGAAAACCGCTCGCGCATGAACGTCCCGTTCTTCCTGCGCGACGAAACACTGAACGAACAATTCCTGGCCGGCGCACAAGCGCGCGGCCTGCTGCAACTGAAGGGCCACAAGTCCGTCGGCGGTATGCGCGCATCGATCTACAACGCGATGCCGATCGAGGGCGTGCAAGCCCTGGTCGATTATTTGAACGAGTTTGCCGACCGCTGAAACATCGCGGCCTGGCGCCTATCGAACCAAATGTAAGCAGACGATGACAGACAAACTCACTCCCTTGCGCGTGCAGATCGATGCGATCGACGCGCAGCTCCTCGACCTGCTCAACCAGCGCGCCCGCCTCGCGCAGGAAGTCGGCCACGTCAAGGCCGAGACCATGGCGCCGGTGTTTCGCCCCGAGCGCGAAGCGCAGGTGCTGCGCGGCGTCGCCGAGCGCAATCCCGGCCCGCTGAAAAGCGCCGACATCCAGACCATCTTCCGCGAGGTGATGTCGGCCTGCCGCGCGCTCGAAAAGCGCGTCACCGTGGCTTACCTGGGGCCGGCCGGCACCTTCAGCGAGCAGGCCGTGTACCAGCAGTTCGGCGGCGCCGTCGACAGCCTGCCGTGCGTGTCGATCGACGAAGTGTTCCGCGCCACCGAAGCGGGCACCGCCGACTTCGGCGTGGTCCCGGTCGAGAATTCCTCGGAAGGCGCGATCAACCGCACGCTCGACCTGATGCTCGCCACCACCACCATCATCAGCGGCGAAGTATCGATCCCCGTGCATCACAGCCTGATGACGAGCACCGGCTCGATGGACGGGGTGCAGGTGGTGTGCGCGCACTCGCAGGCGCTGGCCCAGTGCCAGGTCTGGCTCAACCAGCACTACCCGCAGATCGAGCGGCGCGCGGTGGCCTCGAACGCCGAAGCGGCCGTGATGGCCAGCAAGGACCCCGCCGTCGCGGCGATCGCCAGCGAAATGGCGGGCGAGCAGTACAAGCTCGGCGTGGTGCAGGGCCACATCCAGGACGACCCGCACAACCGCACCCGCTTCGCCGTCATCGGCCACCTGCAGACCAACCCGTCGGGCGAAGACCAGACCTCGCTGGTGCTGGCGGTGCCCAACAAGGCCGGCGCCGTCTACAACCTGCTCGCGCCGCTGGCCAAGCATGGCGTGTCGATGACCCGCTTCGAATCGCGCCCGGCCCGCATCGGCACCTGGGAATACTACTTTTACGTCGACATCGAAGGCCATGTGTTCGATCCGGCCGTCGCCTCCGCTTTGGCCGAACTGAAGGACAACGCCGCCTTCTTCAAGGTGCTCGGTTCCTACCCGCTCAGCCTCTAACTTTTTCGAGAACTTCATGCCCAATCAATTCGGTCCAGAATACGTCCGCGCCATCGCCCCTTACCAGGCCGGCAAACCCATCGCCGAGGTGGCGCGCGAGTTTGGCCTGGATGAAGCCAACATCGTCAAGCTGGCCTCCAACGAGAACCCGTTCGGCTTGCCTGATTCGAGCAAGCAGGCAATGGCCGCGGCAGTGGCGGAGCTGGGACGCTACCCGGACGCCAACGGCTTCGAGCTCAAGGCGGCGCTGTCGAAGCGCTACGACGTGCCGGCCGACTGGATCACGCTCGGCAACGGCAGCAACGACATCCTCGAAATCGCTGCCCACGCCTTCGTGCAGGGCGGGCAGTCGGTGGTCTATTCGCAGTATTCGTTCGCGGTGTACGCGCTGGCCACCCAAGGCGTCGGCGCGCGCGCGATCGTGGTGCCGGCCAAGGCCTACGGCCACGACCTCGATGCGATGGCGGCGGCGATCGAGGCGGACACGCGCCTGGTCTTCATCGCCAACCCGAACAACCCGACCGGCACCTTCATCGCGGCGGCCGACATCGAGGCGTTCCTGCAGAAGGTGCCGGCTAACGTCATCGTCGTGCTCGACGAGGCCTACAACGAATTCCTCGCCCCCGAGCAGCAGTTCGAATCGGCCGAGTGGGTGCGCAAGTATCCCAACCTGATGGTCTCGCGCACTTTCTCGAAAGCGTATGGCCTGGCCGGCCTGCGCGTCGGTTTCGCCATCGCGCAGCCGGCCGTCACCGACCTGATGAACCGCATCCGCCAGCCTTTCAACGTCAACACGCTGGCGCAGGCGGCGGCCATCGCGGCGCTCAACGACAAGGCGTTCCTCGAGCAGGGCGCCAAGAACAACGCTGCCGGCTACCGCCAGTTCGTCGAAACGTTCGACGAGCTCGGACTCGAGTACGTGCCCTCGCACGGCAACTTCGTGCTGGTGCGCGTCGGCGACGACGACCAGGCCGGCGCGCGCGTCAACCTGGCCCTGCTCAGGCAGGGCGTGATCGTGCGCCCGGTCGGCAATTACGGCCTGCCGCAATGGCTGCGCATTTCGATCGGCCTGCCCCAGGAGAACGCCGTGTTCCTGGCCGCGCTGAAGAAGGCGCTGGCCTGATGCTCGAAAAGGTCGTCATCTTCGGCGTCGGCCTGATCGGCGGCTCGTTCGCGCTGGCGATCAAGCGCGCCGGCGCCGCGCGCAGCATCGTCGGCATGGGGCGCTCGGCCGAGGCGATGGCGCGCGCACTGGAGCTGGGCATCGTCGACAGCGTCGGCCAGTCCGTCGCCGACGCCATGCGCGGCACCGACCTGGTGCTCATCGCAGCGCCGGTCGCCCAGACCGAGGCGATCCTGGCGTCGCTGCTGCCCTACCTGGAAGAGGGCACCGTCCTCACCGACGCCGGCAGCACCAAGTGCGACGTCGCCGCCGCCGCCCGCAAGGCGCTCGGCGAGAGGAGTGCGCAGTTCGTGCCGGGCCATCCGATCGCCGGGCGCGAATCGAACGGGCCGGACGCCGCCATCGCCGATCTTTACGTCGGCAAGAAAACGGTGCTGACGCCGCTGGCGGAGAATCCCATGGCCTACGTCGCGCGCGTGGCTGCCGCATGGCAAGCCTGCGGCGCCATCGTCCACCGCCTGACGCCGGCGGAGCACGACAAGGTATTCGCCGCGGTCAGCCATTTGCCGCATCTGCTGGCCTATGCGCTGGTCGACGACATCGCCCGCAAGCCCCACGCCGGCTTGCTGTTCCAATACGCCGCCAGCGGCTTTCGCGACTTCACCCGCATCGCCGCCTCGTCGCCCGAAATGTGGCGCGACATCAGCCTGGCCAACCGCGACGCGCTGCTCGGTGAGTTGGACGCATATCTGGCACAATTGACCGCGATGCGCGCGATGCTCGCCGCCGGCGACGGCGCCGCGCTCGAAGGCGTCTACGCCAATGCCCAGCGCGCGCGCCGCCAGTGGACCGGCGCCATCGAAACGGCCGAAACGCCTCCTCCGCACAACGGCGCAGAATAGATCCGAAAGGCTTCACGCATGACGCAGCAAAAATACTATCCCCAGCACCTCGACCTTCACCCGGTGACCCATGTGGAGGGCACGGTGCGCCTGCCGGGCTCGAAAAGCATCTCCAACCGCACCTTGCTGCTGGCCGCGCTGGCCGGCGGCAGCACCACCATCGTCGACCTGCTCGCCTCCGACGACACCATGGTCATGCTGGGCGCGCTGCATTCGCTCGGCATCAAGTGGGAGCAGGTCGACGAGGACACCCACATCGTGCACGGCGCCGACGGCGTGTTGCCGGTGCACGAGGCCGACCTCTTCATGGGCAACGCCGGCACCGCGATCCGCCCGCTGACGGCGGCGCTGGCCGTCATCGGCGGCGACTACACGCTGCACGGCGTCTCGCGCATGCACGAGCGGCCGATCGGCGACCTGGTCGACGCCCTCAACGCGGTCGGCGCGCAGATCGAGTACACGGGCGAGCCGGGCTTTCCGCCGCTGCGCATCCGCCGCGGTCATCTCCATGCCCAGCGCATGTCGGTGCGCGGCAACGTCTCCAGCCAGTTCCTGACGGCGCTGCTGATCGCCGCGCCGCTGATGGCGAAAGAGCACGCGGTCAGCATCGACGTCGAGGGCGAGCTCATTTCCAAGCCCTACATCGAGATCACGCTGAACCTGATGCGCCGCTTCGGCGTGACGGTCGAGCAGGACGGCTGGCGCTCATTTACCGTGCAGCCGGGCCAGCGCTACGTCAGCCCCGGCACCATCCACGTCGAAGGCGACGCCTCCACCGCGTCCTACTTTTTGGCGGCCGGCGCGATCGCCGGCGGGCCGGTGCGGGTGGTCGGCGTCGGGCGCGACAGCATCCAGGGCGACGTCCGTTTTGCCGATGCGCTCGAGCAGATGGGCGTGACGGTGACGCGCGGCGACAACTGGATCGAAGCGAGCTCCACCGGCGTGCTGAAAGCGATCGATGCCGACTTCAACCACATCCCGGACGCGGCGATGACGATCGCGGTGGCGGCCTTGTACGCCGACGGTCCCAGCACGCTGCGCAACATCGCCAGCTGGCGCGTGAAGGAAACCGACCGGCTGGCCGCGATGGCGATCGAGCTGCGCAAGCTGGGCGCGACGGTGGAAGAGGGTGCCGACTACCTGCGCATCACGCCGCCACCGGAAGAAATCCATGCCGCCACCATCGACACCTATGACGACCACCGCATGGCGATGTGCTTTTCGCTGGCCTCGCTGGACGGCAAGGCGCGGCGCGGCAACGCGATGCGCATCAACGACCCCAAGTGCGTGGCGAAGACCTTTCCCGACTATTTCGAAGCCTTTGCCGGCATCGCCCGCGAAAAAGAATTATTCTAAAACCGGGGTCAGACCCGGTTATTTCGCAAAAGGGGTCAGACCCGGTTTTTCTTTTTTCAGGGTCTGACCCCGGTTGAGTTGGCGCAAACCGGGGTCAGACCCCCCAACGGAAAAACCGGGGTCTGACCCCTGGATACCGTTTAATTTAACGATTGTGTAAAAAGAACAATGCCAAACAACCCCGTTCCAGTGATCGCCATCGACGGCCCTACCGCTTCCGGCAAGGGCACCGTCGCCCACAAGGTCGCCGACCGCCTCGGCTTCCACTACCTCGATTCGGGCGCGCTGTACCGGCTGACGGCGCTGTCGGCGCTGCGCCGCGGCGTCGACCCGGCCGACGAACACGCCATCGCCAAGCTGGCCGAACACCTGCCGGTGCACTTCAACGGCGCCGACATCCTGCTGGCCAACGAGAACGTCACCGAAGCCATCCGCGTCGAGGAAGTGGGCAACCTGGCCTCCCGGATCGCCGCCCTGCCGGCCGTGCGGCAGGCGCTGTTCGCGCTGCAACTGGGCTTTCGCAAGGCGCCCGGCCTGGTTGCCGACGGCCGCGATATGGGTACCGTGATTTTTCCCCACGCCAAGCTAAAGGTGTTCCTCACCGCAAGCACTGAGGCAAGGGCGCAACGCCGATATAAGCAATTGATTGACAAGGGAATTTCTGCTAATATGGAAGACCTCCTGTCAGACCTGAAAGCGCGCGACGACCGTGATACTCATCGGGCAATCGCACCGCTGGTTCCGGCAGAAGGGGCGCATCTCCTCGACACTTCCAACATGACGGCCGACCAGGCCATTGAGGAAGTCCTGTCGTGGTATGCGCACAGGGCCCCGAAATAAGGGGCCCCGCGGAGCGCACCTCTTCGAACCCTGTCCAATATGACGGCCAGGATACGTCCAGGCCTTTGAGGAAGTGCAGTTGGCGGGCGCGCCGCGGCAGCAAGCGTAAAAATGCAGCAATAGTGGAGCCTGGCGCGGCAATGGTGCCGTACTCAGGCGTGGTTCAACCTAACCCAGTTTAAGTCGCATCGTGCGAACTCTGCTGGATCACTCGTGTACAAACTATGTCAACAGCAACAACTGAAGCACCTGGTATGGAAAGTTTTGCAGCGCTCTTCGAGGAATCGTTGTCGAAGCAAGATATGCGCTCCGGCGAAGTTATTTCCGCTGAAGTCGTGCGCCTCGACCACAATTTCGTGATCGTCAACGCCGGCCTCAAGTCCGAAGCTTTTATTCCTATCGAAGAATTCAAGAACGACCAGGGCGAACTGGAAGTTCAAGTCGGCGATTTCGTTTCCGTAGCGATTGAGTCGCTGGAAAACGGCTTCGGCGACACCATCCTGTCGCGCGACAAGGCCAAGCGCCTGGCGTCGTGGCTGGCACTGGAAAAAGCCATGGAATCGGGCGAGATCGTCGTCGGTACCGTCAATGGCAAAGTCAAGGGCGGCCTGACCGTTCTGACCAACGGCATCCGCGCGTTCCTGCCCGGTTCGCTGGTCGACACCCGTCCTGTCAAGGACACCACCCCGTTCGAAGGCAAGACCCTGGAATTCAAGGTCATCAAGCTCGACCGCAAGCGTAACAACGTCGTTCTGTCGCGCCGCGCCGTCATCGAAGCTTCGATGGGCGAAGAGCGCCAGAAGCTGATGGAAACCCTGAAAGAAGGTACGGTTGTCACCGGTATCGTCAAGAACATCACCGACTACGGCGCTTTCGTCGACCTCGGCGGTATCGACGGCCTGCTGCACATCACCGACCTGGCATGGCGCCGCGTGCGTCACCCGTCGGAAGTGCTGACGGTTGGCCAGGAAATCACTGCCAAGGTCCTCAAGTACGATCAGGAAAAGAACCGCGTCTCGCTGGGTGTCAAGCAGCTGGGCGACGATCCTTGGACTGGTCTGTCCCGTCGTTACCCGCAAGGCACCCGCCTGTTCGGTAAAGTCACCAACCTCACCGACTACGGCGCATTCGTCGAAGTCGAGCAGGGCATCGAAGGCCTGGTCCACGTTTCCGAAATGGACTGGACCAACAA
Source organism: Burkholderiales bacterium (assembly GCA_038248405.1). Classification (GTDB taxonomy): domain Bacteria; phylum Pseudomonadota; class Gammaproteobacteria; order Burkholderiales; family Burkholderiaceae_D; genus JAFCUW01. Next base: position 120,317 of record JBBRXM010000002.1, on the reverse strand, counting down.
GAACGTCGCTCCTAACAAGGTTGTCCAGCTGGGCGACGAAGTAGAAGTGATGGTCCTGGAAATCGATGAAGAGCGTCGCCGTATTTCGCTGGGCATGAAGCAGTGCAAAGCAAATCCATGGGATGACTTCGGCGTGACCCACAAGAAGGGTGACAAAGTCCGTGGCGCCATCAAGTCGATCACCGACTTCGGCGTGTTCATCGGCCTGGCCGGCAACATCGACGGCCTGGTGCACCTGTCCGACCTGTCGTGGACCGAGACTGGCGAAGAAGCCGTCCGCCGCTTCAAGAAGGGTGACGAACTCGAAGCCATCGTGCTGGCCATCGACGTTGAGCGCGAGCGTGTTTCGCTGGGCGTCAAGCAGCTCGAAGGCGACCCGTTCAACAACTTCGCGGCAATGAACGACAAAGGCTCCCTGGTAACGGGTACGGTCAAGTCGGTCGAGCCTAAGGGCGCTGTGATCCAGCTGTCCGAAGAAGTCGAAGGCTACCTGCGTGCTTCCGAAATCTCGCGCGACCGCGTTGAAGATGCCGGTACCCACCTGAAGGTTGGCGATTCGGTCGAAGCGCTGGTGATCAACATTGACCGCAAGGCTCGCAGCATCCAGCTGTCGATCAAGGCGAAAGACAATGTCGAGACCCAGGAAGCGATGCAGAAGATGGCAACCTCCTCCGACAACAACGCAGCTTCGGGCACCACCAGCCTGGGCGCGCTGTTGAAAGCCAAGTTCGACAACAAGAACTAAGTTTTCGGACCCACGCAGATGACGAAGTCCGAGTTGATCAACCGCCTCGCTGAGCGCTACTCTCAGCTGGTGGCCAAAGATGCGGAGTACGCTGTCAAGACCATCCTCGATGCCATGACCAATGCTTTATCTACCGGTCAGCGCATCGAGATCCGTGGTTTCGGCAGTTTTGCCCTCAACAGCAGGCCACCTCGGATTGGACGCAATCCGAAGTCCGGCGACAAGGTGATGGTGCCCGAAAAACGGGTGCCCCACTTCAAGCCCGGCAAGCAGTTGCGGGAGCGCGTAGACGCGACGGTCGGGCAGCCGATCATCGAAGACTGAGTCGTCTGGCGGCAAAGCATGCAAAGAACGGCGTCCCTGGATGCCGTTTTTTTTCGTTCCGGCCACTGGCGTGGATGCCGTCGTTCCCGCCATTGGCGGAAGCGACTCCTCGCGAACGCGGGGACCCAATTCCGTCGAGCAGTATTAACGTAAATCGCAGAGAGCCTTTAAGGTGGCTGAGCAGCAAAAATAGGGTCCCCGCGTTCGCGAGAACGACGTTTACGGACCAACACTTAGCAGTAGGTTTCTTTGAATAATCCCCATGTTGTGCGACACTTCGCACTTCGACTCGACAGAAGGGCCTGGCTGATGAAATTTGTATCCACCATCGTTGGATTGGTTCTGTTTATCCTGTTTTTCGGCTTCGCGCTGAAGAACACGCAGGAAGTCGACCTGCACTTTTTCCTCAATTACGAATTGCGCGGCCCGCTGGTGCTGATGCTGCTGGCGTTTTTCATCGCCGGCGCCGCCCTCGGCATCCTCGCCGTCACGCCGACCGTATTCCGCCAGCGCCGCGAACGCACGCGCGCCGAGGACAAGATCCAGGCGCTGCAGAACGGCGCCGCCAACGGCACCGTGCCGCCGCAACCGGATGGCGTGGCCAACGGGCGCCGGCGCTGATCGCGTCCCTCCATCAACAACAAAAAGAATCGCATGGAATTTGAACTCTGGTGGCTGCTCGGCATCCCCGTCTTTTTCGCCCTCGGCTGGATTGCCGCGCGGGTCGACATCAAGCAGTTGCTGGCCGAGTCGCGCAGTCTGCCGATCGGCTATTTCAAGGGCCTGAACTTCCTGCTCAACGAGCAGCCCGACAAGGCCATCGACGCCTTCATCGAGATCGTCAAGCTCGACCCGGAGACGGCCGACATGCACTTCGCGCTCGGCAACCTGTTCCGCCGCCGCGGCGAGATCGAACGCGCCATCCGCGTCCACCAGAACCTGCTGGCGCGGCCGGACCTGCCGCTCGAGCAGCAGGAACACGCCCAGTACGAACTGGGCATGGACTACCTGAAGGCGGGCCTGCTGGACCGCTCGGAAGAAACCTTTAACCTGTTGCTCAACAGTAGCTACGGCGTGCAGGCCCGCCGCGCGCTGCTGGAAATCTTCCAGCGCGAAAAGGAATGGCGCCGCGCCATCGATGCCGCGATCGGCCTGCAGGAGTCCGGCGCCGGCGCCCGCCAGAAGGAAATCGCCCAGTTCTATTGCGAGCTGGCGCAGGATGCGCTGGTGCACATGCAGGTGAGCGAAGCGGTTGCGCTGCTCGACAATGCCCTGCACGCCGACCGCAAGAACGTGCGCGCCACCATGCTGCTGGGCGACGCCCAGCTGGCCGAAGGCGACGTCGAAGGCGCGCTCCTGACCTGGCGCCGCGTCGAACAGCAAAGCGTGCCGCACGTGGCGCTGGTGGCCGCCCGCCTGATGGACGGCTACAAGAAGGTCGGCCGCGCGCAGGAAGGGGTCAACCTGCTGCGTTCCTACCTGGCCGAAGCGTCGTCGATTGACCTGATCGAGGTGGTGTTCAAGGCCGTCATCGAACTCGATGGCGTGGAAGCTGCCAAACAGCTGGTGGTGGAAGAGCTGCGCCGCAATCCGACCTTGCTGGGCCTGGACAAGCTGCTCGAAGCGCGCATGATGGACGCGCCGGCCAATATCTGGGAAGAGCTGTCGATGGTGAAGAACCTGGTGCACGGCTACACCCAGAAGCTGGCGCGCTACCAGTGCAGCCAGTGCGGCTTCAAGGCGCGCCAGTTCTACTGGCAATGCCCGGGCTGCAGCCGCTGGGAAACCTACCCGCCGCGCCGCACCGAAGAACTCAACGTCATGAACTGACGAATTAACAACTGAATACGAACTGAACCAATGAAAATCACCATTATCGGCACGGGCTACGTCGGCCTGGTCACCGGCGCCTGCCTCGCCGAACTTGGCAACGACGTATTCTGCCTCGACGTCGACGACAAGAAGATCGCCCTGCTCAACAGCGGCGGCATCCCGATCCATGAGCCGGGCCTGGAAGAAGTGGTCGAGCGCAACGTTGCCGCCGGCCGCCTGCAGTTTTCCACCGACGTCGCCGCCAGCGTCGCGCACGGCGTGCTGCAGTTCATCGCCGTCGGCACCCCGCCCGACGAGGACGGTTCCGCCGACCTGCAGTACGTGCTGGCCGCCGCCCGCAACATCGGCCGCCACATGACCGGTTTCAAGGTCATCGTCGACAAGTCGACCGTGCCGGTCGGCACCGCCGACCGCGTCAAGGCCGCCATCACCGAGGAAATCGCCACCAGCGGCGCTGCCGCCTCGTTCTCGGTGGTGTCGAACCCCGAGTTCCTCAAGGAAGGCGCCGCCGTCGAGGACTTCATGCGTCCCGACCGCATCGTGCTCGGCCACGACAGCACCGCCGAGGGCCTGCGCGCGCGCGACCTGATGAGGAACCTGTACGCGCCGTTCAACCGCAACCACGAGCGCACCTTCTGGATGGACGTTCGTTCGGCCGAATTTACCAAGTACGCCGCCAACGCCATGCTGGCCACCCGCATCTCGTTCATGAACGAACTGGCCAACCTGGCCGACCAGGTCGGCGTCGACATCGAGGCGGTGCGTCACGGCATCGGCTCCGATCCCCGCATCGGCCACAGTTTCCTGTATGCCGGCGCCGGCTATGGCGGCTCGTGCTTTCCGAAAGACGTGCAGGCGCTCGAGCGCACCGCCCGCCAGTACGACCAGGATCTGCTGATCCTGCGTGCGGTGGAAGCGGTCAACGACCGCCAGAAGCAGGTGCTGGGCAACAAGGTGGTGGCCAGCTTCGGCGCGGACCTGGCCGGCCGCCACTTCGCCGTCTGGGGGCTGGCGTTCAAGCCGAACACGGACGACATGCGCGAAGCGCCGGCGCGCGTGCTGCTGCGCGAACTGATCGACCGCGGCGCTACCGTGTCCGTCTACGACCCGGTGGCCATGGCCGAAGCGAGACGGGTGCTGGCGCTCGACTTCACCCCGGCGGAACTGACGCGCATCGGTTTTGCCGCCAGTTCGATGGGCGCGCTCGACGACGCCGACGCGCTGATCATCGTCACCGAATGGAAGGCCTTCCGCAGCCCCGACTTCGAGCAGATCAAGGCGCGCCTGAAGAACGCCATCGTGTTTGACGGGCGCAACCTGTTCGAGCCGGCGCAGATGGCTGCCAACGGCATCGAATACCACGGCATCGGCCGCTCCGTCCTGACGCGCAGGTAAGATCATGAACGACGTCCAGAGCCGCCTGCTCACTCCCGACAGCAATCCGCACATCGTCGCGCCCGACCTGGCCGCGGTGCGCATCCTGGTGGTCGGCGACGTCATGCTGGACCGCTACTGGTTCGGCGACGTCAGCCGCATTTCGCCGGAAGCGCCGGTGCCGGTGGTGCGCATCGAGCGCCGCGAGGAGCGCCTGGGCGGCGCCGCCAACGTCGCCCGCAACGTCGCGTCGCTGGGCGCCCATTGCGCCCTGTTGGGCGTGGTCGGGGCCGACGAGGCCGGCGCGCAGGTCGAGCAGCTGCTGGGCGAGTCGAGCATCCACAGCTACCTCAAGCGCGACGATGCCATCTCCACCATCATCAAGCTGCGCGTGATCGGGCGCCAGCAGCAGTTGCTGCGGATCGACTTCGAGGATGCGCCGTCCGACACCGTGCTGCGCGACAAGCTCACCCAGTTCAACGGCGTGCTGGCCGGTTACGACGTCATCGTGCTGTCGGACTACAACAAGGGCAGCCTGGTCAACGTCGCCGACATGATCGGCGCCGCGCGCGCCGCCGGCAAGGTGGTGATGGTCGACCCCAAGGGCGACGACTTTTCGCCGTATGCCGGCGCCACCATCCTCACGCCCAACAAGTCGGAACTCAAGCGCATCGTCGGCAGCTGGCACAGCGAACAGCAGCTGACCGACAAGGCGCAGTCGCTGCGCCAGCAGCTGGGTCTCGACGCCCTGCTGCTGACGCGCTCGGAAGAGGGCATGAGTCTCTACAGCGCCACCGAAGTGCTGCACATGCACGCGGCCGCGCGCGAGGTGTTCGACGTCTCCGGCGCCGGCGACACGGTGATCGCGACGATGGCGGCGATGCTGGGCGCCGGCATGCCGATGGCGGACGCGCTGATCACTGCCAACCGCGCCGGCGGCATCGTCGTCGGCAAGCTCGGCACGGCGACGGTTACCCGCGAAGAATTGTTCGGCAAACCCTAGCGCGGGCCTTGCGCTAGCTCAACAAGCAGAGTCAACCTTGGGGATGCTGGTCCGTTAAGCGGGACAGGCGGCGCGTGCCGTCCTCGTCCCAACAACAACGGAGATTAACGACATGATCAAGAAACTGATGTTTGCAGTCGCAGCGATGATTGCGATGATGGGTTTTGCCTTTGCGCAGGTCGACGTCAACAAGGCCGACGCCGCCGCGCTGGACAGTGTCAAAGGGATCGGTCCGAAGACCGCCAAGCTGATCATCGACGAGCGCACCAAGGGTGGCGACTTCAAGGACTGGGCCGATTTCGAGAAGCGCGTCAAGGGTGTGGGAGCGAAGAGCGCGGCGAAGATGTCGAGTGCCGGCCTGGTAGTGTCGGGCAAGGCGATGGACGGCGCGACGCTGGCACCGGCCAAGGGAAAGATGCCTGAATCCAAGCCTGCCGAGATGAAGGCCAAGAGCGACAGCAAGGCCAAGCCCGCCGCCAAGGCCGGCGCCTGACCGCTCGCTGCAACGACAAAGCCCCGCCGGCAACCGCGGGGCTTTTTTTCGCCGTTCTAAAGCTGGTGTCAGGTCTGACATTCGGACAAATGTCCGAATGTCAGACCTGACACCAGCGTTTATTTCCGCAGCGCTAGCATTGGCTGAGCGCTCTCATACGCGCAAATTGATCCCGGCATACAATGAGGTTTGTCCGAACCGCAAGAGAGTATTCATGCCCTACAAGACCATTCAAGACACGATCGGCAACACGCCGCTGGTGCAACTGGTGCGCCTCCCGGGCGCTGACGCGGCCGCGCGCAATAACGTTATCCTTGGCAAGATGGAAGGCGACAACCCGGCCGGGTCGGTCAAGGACCGCGCCGCCATGTCGATGCTGATGCGCGCCGAGGAACGCGGCGACATCCGCCGCGGCGACACGCTGATCGAGGCGACCAGCGGCAACACCGGCATCGCGCTGGCGATGGCCGCCGCCATCCGCGGCTACAAGATGGTGCTGCTGATGCCCGACAACCTGTCGGTCGAACGGCGCCAGAGCATGGCCGCCTACGGCGCCCAGATCGTGCTGACCCCGAAGACGGGCGGCATGGAATACGCGCGCGACATGGCCGAGCAGATGCAGAAAGACGGCAAGGGCATCATCCTCGACCAGTTCGGCAACCCGGACAATCCGCGCGCCCACTACGAAGGCACCGGCCCGGAAATCTGGCGCGACACCGAAGGCCGCGTCACCCATTTCGTCAGCGCGATGGGCACCACCGGCACCATCATGGGCGTGTCGCATTACCTGAAGGAACAGAACGAGGCGATCCGCATCATCGGCGCGCAGCCGGAAGAGGGCTCGTCCATTCCCGGCATCCGCAAGTGGCCCGAAGCCTACATGCCGAAGATTTTCGACAAGGCGCGCGTCGACCAGGTCGAAAGCGTCAGCCAGGCGGCAGCCGAACATATGGCGCGCAGGATGGCGGCGGAAGAGGGAATTTTCTGCGGAATTTCGGCGGCGGGCGCCTGCGAAATCGCGCTGCGGATCTCGCAGACGGTAGAGAACGCAACCATCGTGTTCATCGTCTGCGACCGTGGCGATCGCTACCTGTCGACGGGCGTCTTCCCCGCCTGAGGTGCAATAGAGCTGCCAGGTCCCTTCAGGCGAAGGGACCGTCGTCAAGCAGCAGGGCTTACGCCTGCGGCTCGCCTTCTTTCGGCTTGAACTGCTTGTCGCTGATGCGGAACTTGTTGCGGCGATCGCCCATCAGGTAACGCAGGTCGCGGATCGACAGGTCGCTCACTTCGTGCATGCGGATCAGCAGCGATGCGCCGACCGGCAGGCGGTGGTGGCGGATCTTGGAGATGACCGGCGGCGCCACTTCCAGGGCGCGCGACAGCGCTGCGTCGTTCTTCAGACGCAGGTTTTCGATGAGCGTATCGAGCAACCGGTTAGGGTTGTACTGCAACAGATCATCTGAATCCGAATCGCTGTTCATATCAATGCCGACTTGGTTTGTCATGATTTCTATCATTCCTATTTGAGTTGTCCTGCTGGTTCTTACACCCGGCGTTCGCTGTGCTGCAAACCGCAATGAATTTCTTTTGCTGCAAAATGTCGTCCGGAACACTTTGGAAAATATATACACAATTGTACAACGTTTTCCAATGTAATACCTGAAAGCAATAAAGATTAGAACGATTACAGCGTCGCTGTTGTCTCCATGCAACATAGCCTTAGTGCAATTCTCTCACATATTCACATGATTGAAATTGTTTTCCGGGTAAAGTTAAGTGTAGAGTAATTATCTGCCGGCGGCCGCACAATTCCGGTTCGCACTGTCTGGTACGCCGTTTTCTTCGGAGTATGTGATTATCCTAGGAAAGTTCCCTATGGGAAGTGCGGCGAACCGTTTATACCTCCGGGGAGTATGGGTTCGTTCCGCACCCCGTTTGCGCTGCTGTCAGGAAAATTTAGTTACAGTTCATTACAAAGTTTCTTCTGCGGCAAGCGTTAAATCGCCCGTGCCGCACGCACCGCACGACCCAGTTCGACAACTGACATGGCGTAGAAGTAACTACGGTTGTAATGAGTAATAGCAAAAAAATTATCTGTGGCGAGCCAGTATTCTGTTGCTTCCGCGCCATTTTGCAGGTCGATCAGGCCGAACAGCATGTTTGGCGGCAACGCTGACGTGCTCACCGCGCCTGCCGCCGCCAGTTCCTCGGCGGTAAATTTCGCCGCCAGCCCCTGTCCGATGAAGCTCTCCCATGCGCGCGCCGGCGCCACCTCGGCCCGATAGGCCGCCGGACCGGTCTGCGCCGCCTGCCAGCCGTGCTGCACCAGGAAATTGGCGACACTGCCGATCGCGTCGACCGCCGAATTGCGCAAGTCGATCTGGCCGTCGCCGTCGAAGTCGACGCCATACGCCAGTATGCTGCCCGGCATGAACTGCGGCAGGCCGACGGCGCCCGCAAACGAGCCCACCAGCGACAGCGGATCCATGTTCGACTTGCGCGCCAGCAGCAGCGTATTTTCCAGCTCGCCGCGGAAAAATGCCATGCGGGCGTCGCGGTTGGGCGTCTCCGGGTAGGCGAACGCCAGCGTGGTCAGTACGTCCATCACGCGAAAGCGCCCGGTGTTGCGGCCGTACACGGTTTCGACGCCGATGATGCCGACGATGATCTCGGCCGGCACCCCATACTGCGCCTCGGCGCGCGCCAGCGCCGGCGCATTGTCGTTCCAGAATTGCACGCCCGCGCCGATGCGCACCGGCTCGATGAAGCGGTCGCGGTAGGCCTGCCAGTTCTTCGGCTTGCCCGGCGGCGCCGGCTTGACCAGCTGCACCGCCGAATCGATGTAGTTCACTTGCGCCATCAGGGCCTTGAGCGTTTCGCGTTCGAAGCCGTGCTTGCTGACCATCTCGTCTTCGAAATCGGCGACCGCCTTCCATTCGCGGAAGTTGACCTGCTCGCCTTCGTAATCGACCTTGCGCGCCACCGCTTTCGGCGCGGACGCGCGCACGGCCTTCGGATGGGCGCGCGGCTTGTCTTTCGGCGGCGCGGCATGCGCCAGGTGGGTGGCGGCGGCGGCAAACGCCACCAGCAACAGGGGAAAACGGCGGGGTAACAAACGCAGCAGTGAAATCATCGGAATTTGGTCAGCAAGCTTTTGAGGATGGCGGCCAGCGCCGGATCGGGCGGCTGGGCGCCGTATTTGTAGGCGCTGTAGAGGCGCAGGAAGTGAGCCGCCGCGTCCTTCTGGCGCGGCTCGATGGGCGCGGTGGCGGGGGCGTCGAGCAGCCGCGCGCGGTAGTCGTTGGGCCCCTCGTCGGCGGCGCGCGCCAGGCCAAGACGGCCCAACTGAAGGCACAGCGCCGAGTATAGCGCATCGACCGCATCGACCCGCGGCCGGCTGCGGCGCGCGTGCGCCAGCGCCAGCAGCAGCGCGCCCAGCGCCAGCGCCGCCAGCGTGTGCAGGTCGAGCAGCCGGTCTGCCAGCGCATCGACCACGCTGCGCTGGCGCTGCGGCGTGTAGTTCAGCACCCACTGGTTCCAGCCGGTATTGAGCGCGCCCCATTCGTAGCGCAGCCGCGCCAGCGTCGGCACGGCGCCGATGTCGAAGTTCATCAGCGCGCCGAAGGCCTCGATGCCGAACGGGTTCTTGCGCGACGCCGCGCGCGGCTGGCTGCGCCGCACCCGCTCCGGCGCCACCGCCGCGGTGGGGTCGACCCGCAGCCAGCCGCGCCCCGCCAGCCACACTTCGGCCCAGGCATGCGCATCCGACTGGCGCACCGTCAGGAAGCCGTCCACCGGATTGGCTTCGCCGCCCTGGTAGCCGGTCACCACCCGCGCCGGCACCCCGGCCGCGCGCATCAGGAACACGAAGGCGCTGGCGTAGTGTTCGCAGAAGCCCGACTTGGTGCGGAACAGGAATTCGTCGACCGAGTCGCGTCCCAGCAGCGGCGGCTCGAGCGTGTAGACGAAGGTATCGGCGTGAAAGCCGCGCAGCACCGCGTTCACGCGCGTGAGCGGATCGCGCGCGCGCAGCGCTTCGCCGGCCGCCAGCGCGCGCGGGTTGAAGCCGGCCGGCAGCGCCAGCCAGCGCACGGCATCGTCGAGTTCGGCCTCTGCCTGCAGGCTGTAGGCAGGGTTCGACGCCACGGCGTAGCGCACCCGGGCGTCGATCGGGTAGGCCGCCGCCAGCTCGCGCTCGGGCGACACGGCCACCTCCGGAAAGCCGGCCAGCAGCGGCGCCGTCAGCGGCAGGTCGAGCGCGAACAGCCAGCGCTGCCCGCTCGGTTCCAGCGTGACCTGGTGGCGGATCGCGCGCCCGCGCGCCACCGGCACCACTTCGCCTTGCGCGCGCCGCGGCGGCAGCTGGGTCCAGCTGCGGCCGTCGAAACCGCCCAGCACCACGCCGCGCCAGTACAGCTGCGCGTGCGGCGGCGCCGGGTCGAGGAAGCGCACGCGGAACGCCGCCTCGTCCGACTGCGCCAGGTTGGCCATGCTGCCCGGCGCCATGCTGTTGGACATGCCGGTGCGGCCCGCCGCGGCGTCGTCCGGCATGCCCCACAGCGGCCCCTGCATGCGCGGGAACACGAAAAACAGCAGCGCCGCCAGCGGCAGCGCCAGCAGCACGATGCGCGCGCCCAGCCACAGCCGGCGCCGCAGCGGCGGCAGCGCTCCGGTGAACTGGAACGACAGCTGGGCGCCCAGCAGCACCACCACCGACAGCGCCATCATCAGCGCGGTGCCGATGCCCTGGGCGTAGAAGAAGGTCGTCAGCAGCAGGAAGCAGCACAGGAAGATCACTACGAACAGGTCGCGCCGCGCGCGCATCTCCAGCATCTTGAATGCCACCAGCAGCACCAGCATGGCGACGCCGGCGTCGCGCCCCAGCACCGTGTTAAAGGTCAGCCAGACGCCGGCCATCGACGCCGCCGCCAGCGGCAGCAGCAGCAGCGACGGCGGCAGCCGGGTGCCGCGCACGGTGATCGCCGCGCGCCACGCCAGCGTCGCCGCGCACACCGCCGACACCCACAGCGGCAGGTGCAGCGTGTGCGGCGCCAGCACCAGCATCGCCGCCGCCAGCAGCAGCAGCGTGTCGGTCTTGTCGCGCGGCAGGCGGGCGACGAAGGCGGCCAGCCGCAGGCGCCACGACGGCGTAGTCGACGGCGCCCGCGCCTTCATGGCGCCTCCTTCACGCCGTGCAGCGCCAGCGCCCGCAGGCAGGCGGCGCGGTGCGCCGCGCCGACCCCGGCCGGGAAGGCGTGCGGCCCGATGCGCAGCGCATACGGCAAGGCGCGCTGCTCGGCGTCGAGCACCCAGCGCGTCATGCGCGAGAGCCGCAGTTCTTCATCGAGGTGCGCCGGCATGGCGTTAAAGTCGAGCACCAGCTCGTCGATCGCGCCGCCTTCGAAATGCTTGGTCACCAGCTGGCCGCCGTAGGCCGGGTCGAGCCGCGCGATCTGGCGCCAGGCCAGGCTGCGCATCGAGTCGCCCGGCTGGTAGCTGCGGACGCCGGCGAAGTCGTCCCGGCCGGCGCTGCCGCGCCCGTCCGCGCGCGCGCTGCCGGCCATCGGCAGCGGCGGCGCCGCCGGCTCCGGGAACGGATACACCAGCGCGCGCAGGTCCGGCTGCCAGTAGCCCCATGCGCGAAACAGCCCCAGCGGGAAGCGCGTCACCAGCCGCACCCGCGGCGCGCGCAGCCAGCCGCGCTGGCCGGTGACGGTGGTCAGTTCGAGCACCGCGCTGCCGCCGGCCGGCGCGTCGGCCAGGTAGCGCGGGCCGGCGGCGCCGGTGAAGTCGACGCCGATGGCATAGCGGTCCAGCCGCGTGCGGTTCACCAGGTGCACCTCGAAGCGCGCTTCCTCGCCGGCGAACACGCTGGGCGCGCGGCCCGGGCGCAGGTGCAGCTGGCCGAGGTTGCGGTAGGTGAGGTACAGGTCGACCAGCGCGCAGCTGCCGAGCAGGAAGGTGAGGGCGAAGCCGAGGCCCAGGTTGTAGTTGGTGGCGCCCACCATCAGCACCAGCAGCATGCCGGCAAAGCCGATGCCGGCCTTGGTGGGCAGGATGAACACGCGGCGCCGGTGCAGGAAGACCTCGCCCGGCTCCTGGCCGCGCTGCCTGAACAGCCAGCGGCTGCCGGCGCGTTCAGCCCATCGTTGAAAGCGGGCAGCCATGCGGGCGCGTCAGACCGGCACCGATTTCTGCAGTTGCAGCACCAGGTCGCGGCTGGCCAGCGCCACCCCGTGCGCCGACTTGAGCGGGCGCAGGCGGTGCGCGCAGACCGGCACCAGCACCGCCTGCACGTCTTCCGGCACCACGTGGTCGCGCCCCTCCAGCGCGGCCCATGCGCGCGCCGCCTGCAGCAGCGCGATCGACGCGCGCGGCGACAGCCCCTCGGAGAACAGGCCGTCGCGGCGCGAGGCCTGCGCCAGCGCCTGCACGTAGTCGATCAGCGACGCCGACGCATGCACCTGGCGCAGCGCCTGCTGCGCCGCCGCCAGCTCTTCCGGCTGCATCGCCGCCGGCAAGGCTTTGAGCATGCTGCGCCGGTCCTCGCCCATCAGCAAGGCCCGTTCGGCGGCGGCGTCCGGGTAGCCCAGCGACAGGCACATCAGAAAGCGGTCCAGCTGCGACTCGGGCAGCGGGAAGGTGCCGACCTGGTGCGCCGGGTTCTGCGTGGCGATGACGAAAAACGGTTCCGGCAGCGCGCGCGTGACGCCGTCGGCGCTGACCTGGCGCTCCTCCATCGCCTCCAGCAGCCCCGATTGGGTCTTCGGCGTGGCGCGGTTGATCTCGTCGGCCAGCAGCACCTGGGTGAAGATCGGCCCCGGGTGGAACACGAAGCCGTTCTTTTCGCGCTCGTAGACCGAGATGCCGGCGACGTCGGCCGGCAGCAGGTCGCTGGTGAACTGCACCCGGTTGAATTTGAGGCCGAGCGAAATGGCCAGCGCGTGCGCCAGCGTGGTCTTGCCCACCCCCGGCACGTCCTCGACCAGCAGGTGGCCGCCGGCCAGCAGGCAGGTCAAGGCCTGGCGCACCTGCAGATCCTTGCCGACCACGATCTCGCTGACCTGGCGCGCCACCGCATGCATTTTTTTCAACATGTGCTTGTCTTCTGCTGTTGTTCTCGATCGGATAAATACGCGCCCCGAGCGAAATATCGTGATGGGTGGTAGATTAGCGCCATTCGGACAATATTTCATTCGCCGTCACTTCGTTCAAACGATTCTATGCGAGAACGGCAGGAACAGTGTGATTTTGATGAAATCCGGCAACAATACAGGGACATGAGCACAGCCATCTACAGCCACCCGGACTGCCTGCGCCACGACATGGGCGACTGGCACCCTGAGTCGCCCGCGCGCCTGCTGGCGATCGACGACCAGCTGATCCGCTCCGGCATCGGCGACCTTATCGAGCGGCGCCAGGGCCCGCTGGCCGAACTGCCGGCGCTGCTGCGCAACCACAGCGCGGCGGCCATCGCGCTGGTGCGCGACAACCAGCCGGGGCCGGGCGAACTCTATCCACTCGACACCGACACCCTGCTGTGCGAACACAGTTACCAGGCCGCCTTGCGCGCGGCCGGCACTGCCATGGCCGCCACCGACGCCGTCATCGCCGGCGACATCGACAACGCCTTCTGCGCGGTGCGCCCGCCGGGACACCATGCCCGTCCGGGCGGGCCGATGGGTTTCTGCCTGTTTAACAATGTCGCGCTGGCGGCGCTGCACGCGCTCGACTCGCATGGCCTCGCGCGGGTGGCCATCATCGACTTCGACGTCCACCACGGCAACGGCACCGCCGAATCGTTCCGCGACGATCCGCGCGTGCTGATGACCAGTTTCTTCCAGCACCCGTTCTACCCGTACACCGAGCCCGAGCCGGAGACCGCCAACTGCGTCAACATCCCGGTGCCGGCGCGCAGCAACGGCGAGGTCGTGCGCAAGCTGGTGCGCGAGCACTGGCTGCCCGCGCTGCACGCGTTCAAGCCGGAAATGATCTTCATCTCGGCCGGCTTCGACGCCCACCGCGAAGACGACCTCGGCGAAATGTGCCTGGTCGAAGCGGACTACGCGTGGATCACCCACCAGATGATGGACATTGCACGCCTGTATTCGCGCGGCCGCATCGTCAGCTGCCTCGAGGGCGGCTACAACCTGTCGGCACTCGGGCGCAGCGTGGTGGCCCACGTCAAGGCGCTCGCCGAACTCGACTAGGCAGTATCGACGCCGCGCAAACTGCCTGCGCGCGCGCGTTGACGAGCGTCGCTCGGCCGGGTAGCTTCGACTCGGCGCACCGGCCGCGATCCGGTCGGTTTTCCCGGGAGCTCGCATGAATCGATTGTGGCCAGTCGCCGCCATTACCGCGCTGGGGGCCATCTTCACGTGGCTGAACGCTGGCGACGACGGCGCTGCCGGTGCCGTCAGCCAGGCCGCCGCCGTGCCGGCGACAACGCCGCCCGTGCGCTTGTCCGCCGCCCCGCAACCGGGCGTATCGCCGCCGCCGGCCGCGCGCCGCCAGCAACTGCTCGACCAACTGCAGCTGGCCGACCACACCTACTGCAGCTACCGCGCCGCCACCCGGTATCCGCACCAATCGCGCCCGATCGCCGAGCAGCCCGACCAGGTTCACCCGAACGCGCCCGTCACCGACGCCCGCCCGATGCGCCTGGACGGCGGCGGCACCGACGCGCGCGTGCTGGTGCAAACTTCGCAGTCGCGCGTCTTCATGGCCGCCGGCGAAGCGGTGGCGTTCTCGCTGCGCGCCGTCGACGCCGACGGCAGGGTGCTGCCGCTGGTGGTCACGCGCGCGCTGGCGCAGGGCATGGCCTTCAATGGCGCGCGCGCCGCGGCGCAGGCGGTGCTGGCGTTCGCCGACGACGGCGCCGTCGCCGACCCGGTGGCCGGCGACGGCGCGTATGCAGCCGTGCTCGCGCCGGCGCAGACCGGCCTGGCCACCTTCCACGGCACCATCCGCACCGAGGTGCGCTACAGCGTCGGCGGGCGCGCCGGCGCCGTCATCTTCGACGTCATCTACTCGCCGGAGCTGCCGGCCACCTGGACCGGCCAGGTGCGCGAGGCGGTCGAAGACGGCTCGCTCAATTTCTACCTGAAGGCCGACGTGCGCCAGGCCGGCCGCTACGTCGTCACCGGCCGCATCGACGACGCCAGGGGGCGCCCGTTCGCGCTGGCCACCTTCAACGACACGCTTGCCGCCGGAACCCAGGAAGTGCGGCTGACCGCCTTCGGCAAGCTCTTGCGGGACCAGGACGCGGCGCTGCCACTGACCTTGCGCGACGTCGACGGTTACCTGCTAAGGGAGGATGCCGATCCGGACCGCCTGCTGATGCCTCGCCTCGAGGGCAAGGCCTTCGTCGGCAAGCCGCATCCGCTCAAGGCGTTTTCGGAGGCGGAGTGGCAGGGCGAGGAGCGCAGCCGCTATCTGGCCGAATACGGCAACGACCTGGCGCAGGCGAAAAAGGCGCTGGCCGGATTCGATCCGGGCGCGCCGCTGCCGAAAAGCGAATGCGTGGAGCCGGCGGCGAACCAGCAGTAAGGTCGCGCTGTCTTACGTTCATGAGCCCATTGGAGGATGACATGAACAAGACGATGCGTTTTGCTGTCCTGGTCTGGCTGTTACTGGCCGGCGCGGTCCCGCTGGTGGCCGGCGCCACCAACTATTCGCTGTGGATCAAGGGGCGCGGCCAAGGCGGCGTTGCCGGCAACTACAATGATTTCTCGTACTGGGGGCCGGCTTCGTTTGCCGCCGGCGTCAACAAGAAGGCCGTCAACTGGGACGGCTACAACAGCATCGCCACGCAGAACTTCCGCGTGCGCGCCGCGCTCGACTGCTTCTGCACGGGCCCGAACTGGTGCTACGTCGCCACCTACAGTGCCGGCGACCCGATGCTCGGCTACGTGCTGGCCAACTACGGCAGCTCGAAGCGCCAGGTCAGGAACGCCACGCCAGCCCCCTCCGGCGCCTGCGGCAACGGCGTCGGCACGCAAACGGGCTGGAACATCAAGTGGGTGAGGGTGGCGGCGGGCGCCGCCGGCGGCTAGGAGCTGTCGGATGCGGGCAGCTGGACCACCGGCGAGCCGCTGGTGCGCGACCTGAAAACGACCACGGTGCGGGCGATGTACAACCATAACGACACGCGCGGCCTGATGTTCTACATGTACGCCGGCGCCGGCGGCGACTACACCTCGGGGCTGCTGCCCGGCCAGGACGACGGCGTCGTCGCCTATCACAGCGCCGGCGGCGTGTCGGGCACGGCCGGCGGCAGTTACTGCAACCCCAGCGACTGGTTCTGCAAGGACCTGACCTACGGCACCCAGGCCAACGAAGGCGGCTGGCCGAAGTGGGCCAACCATTCGGTGGTGTTCCGCGACGACAACGAGCGCTATGGCCACTACCTGCACGGCAACTGGCAAGGCATCACCGATGCGATGCGCCAGGGGATGTACGAAAACGCCAGGTAGCGCTCAGCTGTCGTTGGCCTCCGGGCGGGCGCCGGCTTCGGCGCTGAGCGAAGCGCGCTTTTCCAGCGCCGTCATGCGCTTGCCCTTGACGACGACGACCGGCATCGCCGCCGGCGCGCCCGGCGATGCGGCGCGCGGCACGGCGCTGGCGCTGGTGCCCGCCTGCGGCATGAAGGCCATCGTGCAGGCGAGCACGAGCGCCGCGGCGAAAATGAGTTCCATGTGTTTGAGCGCGTTCATTGGGTGACCCTCCGTTGATGGGTCTATTGTTCTTCTTTCCGTAGGACAACTTGTTGCGCTTGATCAATCTCCGCTGGCGGCGCCGGAAAAACGTTTCGCGCCCGCTTTGGTGCGAACCCGTAAAATAGCGCCATTCCACGAGAACTTGAAAGCACAGCATGTCGATACAATGGTACCCGGGCCACATGAACGCCGCCCGCAAGAAGGCGGCCGAACAGATGGAGAACACCGACCTGGTGATCGAGGTGCTGGACGCGCGCCTGCCCGAGGCGAGCTGCAATCCGATGGTGGAAGAACTGCGCCTGTTCCGCCAGCGTCCCTGCCTGAAGATCCTCAACAAGGTTGACCTGGCGGATCCGGTTGCGACCGCCGCCTGGAGCGCCTGGTACGACGCCCAGGAAGGCGTCACCGCCTATCCGATGACGACCAAGAAGCCGGCCGACGTCGCCCGCATTCCGGACCTGTGCCTGTCGCTGGCGCCGCACCGCGGGGTGCCGACCAAGCCGCTGCGGATCATGATCATGGGCATTCCCAACGTCGGCAAGTCGACCCTGATGAATGCGCTGCTGAAGAAGAAAGTGGCGAAGGTCGGCGACGAGCCGGCGGTGACGAAGATGCAGCAGAAGCTTTATCTCGGCAAGAACATCATCCTGGTCGACACGCCCGGCATGCTGTGGCCGAAGATCGCGCTGGCCAGCGACGGCCTGATGCTGGCGGCCAGCCACGCGATCGGCTCGAACGCGCTGATCGAGGACGAGGTGGCGGTGTTCCTGGCCGAGGTGCTGCTGGCGCGCTATCCGCACTTGCTCACCGCGCGCTACGGTTTCAAGACCGAAGGAATCGACGGCATTTCGGTGGTGGAAGGGGTGGCGGCGCGGCGCGGCTACAAGCAGAAGGGCGGCGACCTCGATTTCGAGAAGGCGGCACACACCTTCCTGCAGGACTACCGCACCGGCGTGCTGGGGCGCATCAGCCTGGAAACGCCGGAGACGCGCAGTGCCGCCCTAGCCGAACACGCGGCGATGATGGCGGAGAAGGCGGCCAAGGCCGCTGCCGTGGCTGCCGAAAAAGCCGCCAACTCGGCCCGCGGCAAACGCGGCACGTAAGTTTCATTTCAGCGCAGGCGGGAACGATGCCTGATGATGCATCACCAAGCGCCATGCTCGAATGAGAAAACGTCGTCCTCGCGCAGCGGGGATCCATACGGATGATGCATCGCCACTCGGGATGCCCGGTATGGATCCCCGCTGGCGCGAGGACGACGGTCTTTAGCAGCCACTGGCCGGGCGTTAATCCGCTGAGTATCAACGCAATGGGGTCCCCGCGTTCGCGAGGACGACACCTACCTGCCACTGGCAGAAATGACTTCCCGCGGAGGCGCACTGCTGTCCGGAATAAATTCATTGACTTTGAAAGCAGCATCGACCGGCCTCAGTGCGCTCGCAGAAATCGCAAACGAGACACTTTAGAATAAATATTCACGTCGTCCTCGCGAACGCGGGGACCCCATTTTCGCGAGCAACCAAAGGCCACAGCCTCCTTCGCTAAAAGCCAACAAGAACGGCACGGAATTGGGTCCCCGCGTTCGCGAAGAGCCGGTCCTGCCAATGGAAGGGACGACGGTTTTGAAGTCAACAGGTCTGCCGGATTCTACCCTCACGCAGCCGCCTCCCCAAACCTGAAACTCGACACCGCCAGGTTGCCGAAGAAATCATCTTCGTGATACACGCAGGCGGCGGCCTCGCCTTCGGCCGCGCCCAGCGCCACCATCAGCGGCACCAGGTGGTCCTCGCGCGGATGCGCCATGCGCGCGTACGGCGCCTCGCTCCAGTGCAGCATCGCCACGCTGCGCTCGGCCGGCGTGAGCGCGAGCAGCACATGCTGCAGCCAGGCGTCGAATTCCTTTGACGCCTGCTTGCCGCCCGGGCCGAACTGGCGCAGGTTGTGGTAACTGAGCCCGCTGCCGATGATCAGCACACCCTCGTCGCGCAGCGGCGCCAGCGCGCGCCCGATCGCCAGGTGCGCCTGCGGATCGTAGCCATGCCTGATCGACAGCTGCACCACCGGCATGTCCGCCTCCGGGTACACCGGATAGAGCATCGAAAAGGTGCCGTGGTCGAAACCGCGCATCGGATCCTGCGACACCGTGAGGCCGGCGGCAGCGGCCAGGTCGGCCACGCGCTGCGCCAGCGCCGGCGAACCGGGCGCCGGATACTTGACCTGGTAGGTGTGCGGCGGAAAGCCGCCGTAGTCGTAGATCATTCCCGGCGCCGGCGCCGACGACACCACGAAGTCGAGCTCCTCCCAGTGGCTGCTGACCACCAGCACCGCCTTCGGCCGCACCCCGACCTGGCGCTTGATGTCCACCAGCGACTGCTCCAGCTTGTCGTAAGTGGAGCCGTACTGCTCCTTCATGAACGGCCACGGGCCACCGCCGTGGGAGACGAAATAGGTGGGCAGGCGAGGGTTCATGGCAACTCCTTCAGTGAGTGAACGTATATTGTACTAGTTAGGACTAATATCTGCAGGCCGTCGCCGCTCTTGTTACGTTTATAATGATCCCGTTTTGGTGCCCGCACGCGTGACCACGCGTGCAGTTAAACGGGAAACACCATGCTGCCGTGCCGATCCAGTCGGCGCAGCGGCCCAAGGTGTGCTGCCCCCGCAACGGTAAACAAGCGTCGCCGCCCGGCGACTGGCTGCCTCGAACACCACTGTGCCTCGGCATAGGAAGGTGAGGCAGTCTGACTTGCGAGCCCGGATACCGGCCAGGACAGGTGGGAGCGCGGGCGCGATGCGCCGGCGTCTTCCGTTGAATCCGGCTTGCGGGGACGCATGGCCGGAGACTCTTTTCGTCAGAACCTACACCATGATTGTTTCCGCACCGCGCAAGGCACTCGCTTTGCATCCGCTCGCCCTCGTTTCCGCTCTTTCCCTCAGCTTCTGCGCCCATGCACAGGATGCCGGCATGCCGCAGGTGGTCGTCAGCGGCGCCCGCTTTCCCGGTACGCCCGAACTGGCCCCGATCGGCGCCACCGTCATCACCGCCGACGAGATCCGCGCCGCCGGCGTGGCCGACGTCAACGAAGCGATCCGCAAGATCGGCGGCGTGTTCGGCCGCCAGAGCCTCGACTCCAGCCCCGACTTCGCGCTCGACCTGCGCGGCTTCGGCGCCAACAGCAGCGAGAACATGGTGGTGATGCTCGACGGCGTGCGCATGAGCGACAACGAACTGAGCCCGCCGGTGCTGTCGACCATTCCGATCGACACCATCGACCGCATCGAGATCAGCCGCGGCGGCAGCAGCGTGCTGTATGGCGAAGGCGCCACCGGCGGCGTGATCCAGATCTTCACGCGGCGCGGCGCCCAGGCCGGCGCGCGCGGCTCGGTGCGCGCCGAAATCGGCCAGTTCCACGCGCACGACGTGCGCGCGTCGGCTTCGCAAACCTGGAATGGCGTGGCGCTGGACGCCGCCATCGGCCACCAGGGCACCGACAACTACCGTGCCAACAGCGCCTTTCGCCAGACGGCGCTGTCGGCCGGCGCCCTGTGGACACTCGGAACCGGCCGCGTGGGCGTGCGCATCGACAGCGCCCGCGCCGACTCGCGCTTTCCCGGTTCGCTCACGCTCGCCCAGTTCGAGGCCGATCCGCGCCAGAGCATGACGCCGGGCGACTTCGGCTCGCTCGACTCGGACCGCATCAGCGCCTTCATCGACCAGCGCTTCGGCGGCGTCGAGTTTGCCGCCGAACTGTCGCACCGGCAGAAGACGGTCAAGGCCAACTACGTGCTCAACTTCGGCGCCGGCGACTTCGATTCGAAGCTTGCGTACGACAGCGAGCAGACCCAGTTTTCGCCGCGCCTGCGGCAGCTGTCGCAGTATGGCGGCATGCTCAATGAGCTGACCGGCGGCGTCGACCTGATCCGCTGGAAGCGCGTCACGCAGGCCGATTTCTCCCGCGCCGACGCCCGCCAGACGTCGAAGGCGATCTACCTGCGCGACGAAATCCGCTGGAGCGCCGCCCACGACGGCCGCCTGTCGCTGGGCGCGCGCCACGAGGTGTTCGACAAGGATTACGTCGATCCGCTCGGCGCCGGAACCGCCGACCCCAGCGTGCAGTCGCAGAACGCGTGGGAAGCGCAAGGCAGCTACAGCGTGCAGCCGGGCCTGAAGCTGCACGTCAGGGCCGGCCAGAGCTACCGCGTGGCCAACGCCGACGAGAACAGCTTCCGCGCTTCGCCGGCGGTGCTGAGGGCGCAGACCTCGCACGACCTGGAGCTGGGCGTCACGTTCGGCGACAGCGCCCGCCAACTCAGTGCGCGTGCGTTCCGCCACCGCCTCGCCAACGAGATATTCTTCGACCCCACCATCGGCTACGGCACCAACGCCAACCTCGACCCGACCGAGCGGCGCGGCGTCGAAATCGATGCCGACGCGCGCCTGGCGCCCGCCTGGCGCCTCAGCGGCCACCTGCAGCACGTCAAGGCCAGCTTCACGGATGGCCCCAACGCCGGACGCGAGATGGTGCTGGTGCCGAAGAACCTGGTCTCGGCGCGCCTGTCGTGGGCGCCGGCAAGCGGCCACAGCGCCGACCTCGGCGTGCAGTGGGTCGACAGCCAGCGTTACGGCAGCGACTTCACCAACACCTGCGGCGCGCGCATTCCTTCCTACGCCACCGTCGATGCCCGCTATGCCCGCACGCTCGGCCGCTGGGAGTTTGCGGTGGCGGGCCAGAACCTGGCCGGCAAGGACTACTTCAGCAACGCCTTCGGCTGCCGCTCGGGTATTTATCCTGGCAACGGCCGCCAGCTGAAACTGTCGGCGCGCTATGATTTTTAAGCGCTTCCTCGCCGCGCTGCTGCTGGCGCTGCCGGGCGCGTTCTGCTCGGCCGCCATCACGGTGGTGGACGACGCCGGCGCGCGGGTGACGCTGGCGGCGCCGGCACAGCGCATCATTTCGATGGCGCCGCACATCACCGAGCTGCTGTTTGCCGCCGGCGGGGGCGAGCGCATCGTCGGCGCCATCAACTTCAGCGATTATCCGGAAAGCGCGAAGAAGATCCCGCTGGTCGGCAGCGACGCGCAGATCGACATGGAAAGGGTGATCGCGCTCAAGCCGGACCTGTTGATCGTCTGGCAAAGCGGCAACACCGGACGCCAGCTGGAGCAGCTCGGCAAGCTTGGCATCCCCATTTTCCAGAGCGAGCCGACCACGATCGACCAGGTGGCGGACAGCCTCAGCCGCTTCGGCACGCTGCTCGGCACCGAGAAAGTGGCGGCGGGCGCCGCGGCGCAGTTTCGCGCCAGCATCGCCAGCCTCGGCGCGCGCTACGGCAAGCGTGCGCCGGTGCGGGTGTTCTACCAGATCTGGGACAAGCCGGTCTACACCCTCAGCGGCAAGCACATCGTCAGCGATGCGATCCGGCTCTGCGGCGGCGTCAATGTCTTCGGCGGCCTGAAAGTAGTGGCGCCGTCAGTCAGCATCGAGGCGGTGCTGCAGGAAAACCCGGAGGCGATCTTCGGCAGCGAGCAGTACGATCCCGCCGACGCCGGTGTTGCCATCTGGAAGCCGTACCGCAGCCTGCTGGCGACCCGCCGCGGCAACCTGTTTCGCATCGAGGGCGAACTGCTGACCCGGCCGGGCCCGCGCCTGGCCCAGGGTGTCGCCCAGCTGTGCGAGAAAATCGACCTGGCGCGTCAACGGCGCCGGTAAGCTTGCGTTACAGAAGTAAGCATTTGCAAGAAACGACGAGGGGCCGGGAGATTTTGTCCAAAAAGTGGTAATCTCGCGGTCGTCCGCCTAACAAACTTCATAAGGATTTCCATGCGCTCACTGCGTCTTGCCATTGCCGCCCTCGGGCTGGTTGCCTCCGCCGCGTTTGCCTCGCCCGCCGATCCCAAGCTCGGCGCCGAATATGTCCAGCTGGGCGCGCCGCAGCCGGCCCAGGTCGTGGGTAAAAAAGTGGAAGTGATCGAATTCTTCATGTATCACTGCCCGCACTGCAACGTGCTGGAACCTTACCTCGCCGAATGGGTCAAAAAGAACGGTGACAAGATTAATTTCAAGCGCGTGCACATGCCGTACAGCGGCGCCAACGATCCTGAAACCCATTTGTACCTGACGCTCGAAGCGATGGGCAAGCTCGACGAGATGCATGCGAAGGTGTTCAAGGCCATCCACGTCGACCGTGTACGCATGAACACCGACGCCGTGATCCAGGACTGGGCCGTCAAGAACGGCCTGGACAAGGCCAAGTTCCTCGACGCGTGGAATTCGTTTGGGGTCATGACCAAGCTCAAGCGCATGCCGCAGGTACTCAATGCGTACAAGATCGATTCGGTGCCGACGATGGTGGTTGACGGCCGCTTCATGACTTCGCCGGCGCTGGTGGATGCATCGAACCGCGGCATGAACGAAGGCGCGCTGTCGAAAGCGACGATCCAGGTCCTCGATGCGGTGGTGGCGAAGGTAGCCAAGACAAAATGAGTGATGTCGAACAAAAACTCCTGAAGATCTACGACGGTTCCAAACCGCGCGAGGAGGAGTTATTTGAGACAAGCAATGTGAACCAGGTGGCATGGACGCTGGTGGCGCTGTTGGCCGGCCTCGTCATCTGGCTGTGCATTGCGCTCGTCAATGCCGAGAACCAGCGCAACGCGCTGATCACCAACAAGTGCGCCGATCCGCTGTTCAAGGGCGAGCTGGACAAGAAGTGCCTGGTGATGGTGCATTCGCGCGACCACTGGTGGGAGCACCTGGGCTACGCGATGACGCACGTGCGTCCGACCGCGCTGCCGGCCAAGTAAAGAACTCCGCTGCGGCGGAGTTTTTTATTGGTGCGCCCGGCAGGGCGCACTTACTTGGAGGTGAAAGTCCTCTACTCGCCCGACAAGGGGAAGAGTTAGCTGAACGGCAAGGGTGTCGCGGGCGACTGCGAATCTGGAGGAAGCCGAAGGCAAAGCGCTGGGATGACGGGGACGCCGAGTCGAACAGGAAGCGGATATGAGGCGGCGCAGCCGGGTGAGATGTCCAATATCATCAAAGCCCAAAACTTGTACGGAAGGCTGCGACGTAAATCCGACAGGCATAAGCGTGAAGGTGAGTGCGCAATACCCGGGGAGATCTGCACGCGTGCCATGGGCTACCGACATCGAGAGGTGTCGGGATGCGTGTGCAGAAGTCAGCAGAGGGCATAGTAGGTCGAGGACAAAGGCGGTGAGCCGAAGAGAGCCTGACCGAAGGCCTGAACATTGAACAACGCGATTAGGACATTCGACCTCGATGCAAATCGACGACGCGACAATGCAGAAAACTGCAACCCGAACGGAAGGAGACGAACGGAATTCGTCATGGGTCGTTACGGGTGCCGAGGAAGGCACGGCGGCGGATGGGCAAACGAAAGCGGAAGGACTGCGGCAGATGGACGCCGTAGTTGAGCGTGACAACCTGTGGCGGGCGTATGAGCGGGTCATGCGGAACAAGGGCGCGGCAGGAGTCGACGGACTCACTGTGTTCGAATTCAAAGCGTGGCTCAACAGCACTGGCCAAGCGTCAAGGCAGCCCTGCTGGCAGGCGACTACATGCCAACGGCGATAGGCAAAGTGGAAATGCCGAAGCCCGCGGGTGGGGTACGCACACTGGGCATCCCGACGGTATTGGATCGTCTCATCCAGCAAGCGCTGCTACAAGTTCTGCAACCGGAATTCGAGCCGGCATTCTCCGAACACAGCTACGGGTTCCGACCGGGCCGCAATGCATGGCAAGCGGTGCAACGAGCGCAAAGCCATATCAGGGAAGGCCGCCGCTGGGTGGTCGACCTCGATCTGGAGAAGTTCTTAGACCGGGTCAATCACGACATCCTGATGTCGCGGATAGCACGCAAGGTCAAGGACGAGCGGGTGCTGAAACTGGTCCGGCGTTTCCTCGAAGCGGGCATGATGTCTGCCGCCGGCTCAAGACAACCGCGAAAAGCAATTAACGTCATCCTCGGAGAGCGGGACCCATACTGAATTTGCTCAGCATGGATCCCCGCTTGCGCGAGGACGACGTTGATTTTGTTAGATTATTTCTCAATTCATCGACTTCGGCGACTTCGCCAGCGCATGCGATATGCGACAAGCTCATGCCCGAGGAGTGATTTCCTCAAACTGGAATCTTCAACCCTTGTCTCCCTTCACCGGCAAGCGCACCACGAAGCGCGCGCCGCCCAGCATCGAGCCCTCGGCGCGGATGGTGCCGCCGTGCTGCTCGACGGCCTTGCGCGCAATCGCCAGTCCCAGGCCAAAGCCGCCGGTGCTGCGGTCGCGGCTGCGGTCGAGCCGGTAGAAGGGCTCGAAGATACGCTCGCGCTCGCTCTCGGGAATGCCGGCGCCATCATCCTCGATGACGATCTCCACTGCTGCCGTGCCCACCCTGCGCGCCGACAGCACGATGCGCTCCTTCGCGTATTTGCGCGCATTGCGCAACACGTTGCCGAGCGCGCGCATCAGCAGCCGCCGCTCCGCCGGCACGCTGCCGAGCGCCTCGTCGAGCTCCAGCTCCACCGGATGGTCGAGCAGCAGGGCGCACTCGCGCAGCAGCGGCGCCAGCGCCAGCGGCGCCGCCTGCAGCGCACGCTCGCTGCCGATCCTGGCCATGCCCAGCAGCTCCCCGACCAGCGCGTCAAGCTCGGCCAGGTCCGCTTCCATCGCCTCGATGCGCGGCGTGAGCACGCCGTCCGGCGCTTTCGAGCGCAGCAGTTCGAGCGCAAATTCTAGCCGCGCTATCGGCGTGCGCAACTCGTGCGATACCGAATGGAGCAGGTTCGCCTGCGACGCCACCAGCGTTTCGATGCGCTGCCCCATCAGGTTGATGCGCTCGGCCAGCGGGTAGATGCTGGCGCGCGGGCCGAAGTCGGCGCGTGCGGCAAGGTTGCCGGCGCCTAACTCGTCGGCGACCTTCGACAGTGCCTGCAAGCCTTGCCAGTGGCCGCGCGACCACAGCGCGATCGGGATCAGCAGGGCCAGCGCCACGATCACGTAACGCAGCGCCTCCATCTTCAGCGCCAGGCCTATGTCGATCGGCAAATCGCGCGCGTGGATGACCTCGTCGGCGCTGCCGATGTAGCGGTCGCCCTTGAGGTCGACGCGGCGGAAGAATGCCTTGCCGGCCGGATCGAGCACGACGTCGCCGCGCTCGAGCGCCGCCTGGCGCGCCGACGGCAAGGCCGCGCGCGCGCCGGCCAGCGGCATCAGTTCGATGTTTACGCGCGACACCTCGCGCACCTTGTTCAGGCGCGCCAGCCACTCATCGGCGGGCGCCTGGTCGACGTATTGCTCGAGCAGGAAAATCTGCGCCGCCGCCTGGCGCCGCGCGATGTCTTCCAGCGGGTCGCCGAACAGGCGGCTCATCGCAAAGTAGACGACGAAGGTCGCCACCGTGATCGACAGCATCACCAGCACGAAGAAGCGGAAAAAGAGGCGGTTCACCGCGCCACCGCCCACCTTGTTGTCAACAGCATAGTTATCTCCCTGGCAGCATTGTATAAGACCGGCACACGGATGAGGACATTACAAATTGATGACAATTGGGCGACAAATCGCGGGGGAATTGCATCGCGCCAGCCGCTAAGCTGGTGCTCTATCAGGTTTTTCCGTTTGCCCGCCTGATTCGCAAGCGTCGGCGGGCTTTTTTTATTCGCAGTGCGGGGCCGGCTGCACCGTACAGTCTGGAGAGGTCTCATGTCA
Source organism: Burkholderiales bacterium (assembly GCA_038248405.1). GTDB lineage: Bacteria > Pseudomonadota > Gammaproteobacteria > Burkholderiales > Burkholderiaceae_D > JAFCUW01. The sequence continues at coordinate 94,103 of JBBRXM010000002.1, read as the reverse complement.
CTTACCAAAATTGTTGCCAGGCACGCTGTGCACGCTGCTGCGCTGGCCGCGGTCTTGCTGCTGGCCGGCTGCGGCGGCGGTGGCGACGCTGCGGTGCCGGACCGGCAGGCCGGCATCGCCGTGGGCGAGCCGAATGGCGCGATGCCGCTGACGCCGGAATTCGTCGCCATGGCGCAGGAGGCCATTTGCGCCGAGCAGCGCAACCGCCTGTTCATGATCGACAAGCGCATGGTGTACTGGGACCGTGCCGGCAACTGCCCCGACAATTCGTATGGGCGTACGCTGTTCGGCGCCACGGTCAAGACGCCGCTGTGTTCGGTCAGCGATACGATCGCCGGGCCGCGCACGGTCTGCGCCGACGAGCCGTCGCGCGCGCTGTTTAACACCATCGAGGCCAATCGCGACAAGGCCGACCTGGGCCTCGGTGCCGGCCACCAGGTCGAGCCGATTGCCGTGCCGCCGAAGTGACGCAGCCCGGCCGCGCCTGACCCGGCACCGCTGCCGGGCAGCGTGGCCGAAAAAATGGAGGGCCCGGCGTCCCAAGTAGAATACGGACAGCCCAACTCTTCCTATACAACCCATGCAAAAGCTCCTTGCCCTCGCGCTGGCCACCTGTAGTGCGGCATCTGCGCAAACGCCCGCGGTCAACCGGATGCCTGACGGCAGCCGCGACCTGTATATCGGGCTGGGCGCGGTATCGGCGCCGCGCTACGATGGCGCGCGCCAGCGACGGGTCGATGCCTTGCCTGTGCTGCAGCTCGAATTGAGCAACGGCATCTTCATTTCGGGCATGAGCGCCGGGATGCACCTGTCCGCCTCGCCCCGGATCGAGTACGGCCCCTTGCTGGCGCTGCAGCCGCGCCGCAGCCAGGCCGGCACCGCTACCGGCATCGGCGGGGTAGAGAGCACCTTCGCTCCACCCAGCGTGCTGCCGCCGCCGTCCGCAGAGCGTGCGGGCAGCGCGCTGGCCGGCATGGATACCATTGGCACCCGCCTGCAGGCCGGTGGCTTTCTCAACCTCTACCTGTCGCCTTCCCTTCGTTTGACCAATAACCTGCTCTACGGTTCCGGCAACGCGAAAAAAGGCGCTGTCTGGGACATCGGCCTGCAGCGCATCGCCGCCGAGCCGGCGCTGCAGCACGCGGTCTCGCTCACGGCCGGGTTGACGCTGGGCAACCGCGAGTACAACCAGGCCTTCTTCGGCGTCTCGCCGGCCGAGGCCCAGCGCAGCGGCAATCGCGCCTACCAGGCAGCCGGCGGCGTCAAGGACGTGTACCTGGGCGCGCGCTGGAACTGGGCGCTGGCGCCGGCGTGGATGATCAGCTCGGCCCTGAAGGGGCAGCGGCTGGTCGGCTGCGCCAAGGACAGCCCGCTGGTGCAGCGGCCCGCCAACTTCACGGTTTCGACCGCGCTTGCCTACCGGTTCTGACAAATGGCCCCGTTCCGACATCTTCGCGTATTTGCCGGCCTGGCGCTGATGGCCGGCATTGCCGCCGCCGCGGCGCCGGACGGCGAATGGGCGAGCTACCGGAACGCCTACCGGGCGATGGTGGTCTTCGAGAAATACGGCGGCCCCAAGCACCTGATCCAGAACCATTTCCAGGTGATGCCGCGCGAAAAAGGAGTGACGGTCGACGGCCTGCAACTGTCGCTGGTGGGCAAGTCGACCCAGCTCAACCTGCCGCTGGACGCCACCGGCCGCGCCGTCTTTCCGCTCCTCAAGGTGGCCTACGACGAGAACGCCGCGCTGGTACTCAACCGCAAGCTCAGCCAGTACGTGCTGCGCCCGCGGGTGTCGGTGCTGGTGCGCCCCGATGGCGTCTACGAGGCGGCCGAGCTGCGCGCCGCCTGCCACCAGGCGCTCGATTTCGCCCGTTACGCCGATGCATCGGCGCGCAGCCTGAGCTGCGCCGGCGTGCGCTTCGGCTTTGCCCGCAGGGGTGCGGCGCCGGTGGTGCGGGTGCGCCATGGCGACGCCGCTGCGGCCTTGCCGGTGGGCGAGGGCGCGATTTTCTCCGATGATCCCGACGACGGTTTCAGGACGGTGCTGTACCGCTTCGGCGAGCCGTCTGCGCGCACCCAGGTGGTGACGCAGGAAGCGCCGCTGGCGATCGCGCCGGTGTTCGAATGAACCGTCAGGTCCAGGCGGAGGGCGAGAACAGGTAGCCTTCGCCCCACACGGTCTTGATCTTTTCGGCGTTGGCGTCGTCGAAGCGGCGCCGCAGCTTGGCGATGCAATTGTCGACGCTGCGGTCGAGCCCGTCGAATTCGATGCCGCGCATCTTCTTGAGCAGGGCGTCGCGCGACAGCACCTGGCCGGCCGCACCGGCCAGCACCAGCAGCAGCTTGTACTCGGTATTACTGAGCACGCATGGTTGGCCGCGCCACGTCACGCTGCGCTCGCTCGGGGTGATCGCCAGCGCGCCGAACACCAGCGGCTGGTTGTCGGCAGCGGGGCGGATGCTGGCGCGGCGCAGCAGCGCGCGCAAGCGTGCCAGCAGCACGCGCGGCTGCACCGGCTTGTTGAGGAAATCGTCGGCGCCCTGTTCCAGTCCGGACACTTCGTCGTAGGAGTCTTCGCGCGCCGTCAGGATCAGGATCGGCACGGCGCTGACGGCGCGCAGCTGGCTGCACACGACCATGCCGTCCAGGCCGGGCAGCATCAGGTCGAGCACGACGACGTCGGGGGCGATGTCGTCGAAGCGCGCCAGCGCCTGGTCGCCGCGGGCGACCAGCGACACCTCGAACTCGTAGCCGCTCAGGTACTCGGTCACCAGCTCGGCGAGCCTGGCGTCGTCTTCGACCAACATCACTCGATACATGGCAATTCTCCTCGCCGGCCATTGTAGTGGAGCTATTGCCAAAAATCTTATTTGACGACAGACGCTGACACAATCCTACAGTTTCACGACATTTCCAACACCGGGGTCAGACCAGCTGGTCAGACCAACTGGTCTGACCCCGGTTGTGGGGCATCCGTGTCTAGCGGCAATGCCAGCGAGAACGTGCTGCCCTTGCCGGAGCCTTCGCTGGCCGCTTCGACGCGCCCGCCGTGCAGCTCGACGAGGCGCTTGACCAGCGCCAGCCCCAGGCCCAGGCCACCCTGGGCGCGGTCGAGCGTGCGCTTGTCCTGGGTGAACAGCTCGAACACGCGCGGCAGCAGGTCCGGGCCGATGCCGGCGCCGTCGTCGCGCACGGACAGGTGCGCTTCATCGCCGTGCTGGGCCAGCGCCAGCCAGATCTGGCCGCCGGCCGAGGTAAATTTCGCCGCGTTGTTGAGCAAATTCGTCACCACCTGCACCATCCGCGTGCGATCGCATTCGACCCACACCGGCGTGGCCGGCAAATCGACGTCGAGGCGGTGCTGCTTGGCGTCGATCAGGCTGCGCGCCTGCTCGACCGCTTCGGTGGCGATCGCCCGCAGGTCCATCCGCTCGCCGCGGATCGTCACCAGCCCGCGCGTGACGCGCGAGACGTCGAGCAGGTCGTCGACCAGCCGCGTCATGTGCGCCACCTGGCGCGCGATGACGTCGCCGATGCCGAGCACGCGCGGATCGCCCGCGTAGGCCAGCTTGAGCATGCTCGCCGCGCTGCTGATCGGCGCCAGCGGATTGCGCAGCTCGTGGGCCAGCATCGCCAGGAATTCGTCCTTGGCGCGGTCCGCCTCGCGCAAGGCTTCCTCGGCGCGCTTGCGCTCGGTGACGTCGATGGCGATCGCGTGGACAAGCTCGGCCCGGCCGGCGGCGTCGACGGCGACGCTGCCGCGCATGTCGATCCACGCCGGCAGCGCTTCGCCGGTGCGATGCACGCGCAGCACCGCGTGGTAGTGGCCGCCGGCCGCCAGCGCCGCCGCGATCGTCGCGCGCAAGCCGGCGCGGTCTTGCGGCAGCACCAGTTCCCAGGCGGCGTCCATGTTGTCCCACGCGACGCCGAACACGCTGTGCAGGTTGGCCGCGAAGCCGACCTGGCCGCTGGCGGGCGTCCAGTCCCATACCGCCATGCGCGCCGCCACCAGCCCCTGCTGGAGGCGCTCCTCGCTGCGCCGCACCGCCTGCTCGGCCTGGTCGATCGCCGACAGGTCGGTGCCGGTGCCGAACCAGCGCACGATGTTGCCGTCCTGGTCGCGCAGCGGCGCCACCGAGCTGTAGAAGCGGCGGTGGAGGCCGTCCTCGCCGCGCAGCGGCAGCGAGGTCTGGCTCATCTGGCCGCTCGCCAGCGCGTCGCGCCACTGGGCCGACAGGTCGCTGGCGCACGCCGGGTCGAGGAAGGAAGCCAGGCCCAGCTCTTCCATCTGGGCGGCGGTGGTGCCGGCGTAGGCATGCCAGCGGTCGTTGTACCAGCGGACGCGTCCGTCCGGGTCGGCAATCCACGCCAGCTGGGGAATCGTGTTGGCCAGCTGGTAAAAACTCTGCCGTTCGTCTTCCAGCCGTGCCTGCTGCCGGTACAGCCGCTCGAGCATGCGGTTGATCGAGCGCGCCAGGCTGGCCACCTCGGCGCTGCCACTCGGTTCGGCGAAGCGCTGGCCGCCGCCGTCGTCGCCGAGGCTGCTCGAAAACGCCTCGAGGCGGCGCAGGTCGGCGGTCAGGCCATGCGCCAGGCGCGAGCCGAACAGGAATACCAGCACGGCCAGCGCCAGCGCCATGCCGATGATCATGCCCACCTGCGGCGCGGCGGCGCCCTTCATGGTCGACATGGCGCGCGGGTCCACTTCGAGGCGCAGGCCCAGCGCGGCGAACTCGGGCGGCGCGGCCAGCATGATCGCCGGCGCCGTGCCGCCGTGCGCGCTGGCGCCGGACCAGGCCAGGTGCACCCACGGCGCCGGCCGCAGGTCGGCCAGCCGCACCTTGTACATCAGCGCGCCCTCGGCGGTGCTGGTGCGCGAGTAACGCAGCAGTTTGACGCTGACCAGCTCTGCTGCGTCGACGCCGCCGCGGATGGCGACGCCTTCGGTGTCGCGCGCCAGCTGCTGCTTGAGCCAGTCGAGGTCGCCCGCGCTGAAGCGCTCGCTGCCGTTGCCGGCGATCGCCTTGCCTTCGAAATCGGTGAACAATACCTGCACCGGGATGCCGTTAATCTGGCGCACGCCCTGCAGGTAGGGGGCGAGGTAGGTGTCGCGGCCGGCGCTGTCGACCAGGCCGGTGGCGAGGATGGGGTTGTTCGCCACTTCGCTCATGCGTGTGACCAGCAGGTCGAGGTTGGCCGCGGCGCTCTTGGCGTAGAACGCCAGTTCTTGCTGATGCAGCAGCGCGCTGGTCTGTGCGCGCTGCTGGCTCACCAGCCACAGCGAGGCCAGTGCAATGAGCAGCACCGCGGCGGCAGTCAGGATCGCCGCGGCGATCGCGAAGCGCCGCGACAGGCCGGCGGGGGAGGGCGCCGCCGGGCTCATCGCGTCGCCGGCACCAGCACGCCGTCGGCGCGGTAGCGTGCGATCACCAGTTCGGCCTCGCCCAGCGCCTCGTGGCGGCCGGCGCCAAACGGCTGCGCGTAGAACTTGATCAGGCCGCGGTAATTGCGCACCTTCTCGAGGGCGGCGCGCACGCGCGCGCGGTCGGTGCTGCCGGCCAGCCCGATCGCGCGCGCCAGGATGTGCATCAGGTCGTAGGCGTGGGCGGCGCCGACCGGCGCCTTGATGTCCTCGATGCGGCGCACGCTTGACACGCCGGCGGCCCAGCGCAGGAAGCGCTCGCGCTGGGCCTTGTCGGCGTCGAAGAAATTGAAGGTCTGGATCACGCAGAGGTCCACCTGCTGCAGCGCGGGGCCGGCCTGCTTGACGAATTCGCCGCCGGTGATGCCCCAGTGACTCAGGATCGGCAGGCGCTGGGCGGCCGGCAGGGCGGCCATTTCGCGCACCAGCGTGGCGGCCTCGTCGTCGTTGGCCACCAGCACCACCGCATCGGCGCCGGCAGCGCGCAGCGCCTGGTACTTGTCGACCAGGCTGGTGTCGCGCCAGTTGTACCAGGCAGTCGCGGCCAACACCATGTCCCTGTTGCGGGTGAAGAACTGCTCGGCGGCGGCGCGGTTGCTGCGGCCCCACGAGGTGTTGGTGAGCAGCAGGCCGACCCGCTTCAGCCCGCGTCGTCTGGCACTTTCGAGCAATTTCGGCATCGCCAGCGAATCGCGCAGCGACAGGCGAAAGACATAGTTCGGCTGCATGCCGTTGTCGACGATGGCGTCGGCGGACGACCAGGGCGCCATGAACAGCGTGTGGGTTGCCTTGATGACAGGCAGTTCTTCGATGATGACGGGGCTGAAGCGCCCGCCGAACACCGCCACCAGGTCCGGCATGGCGGCAAATTCCTCGATGTTGCGAATGCCGCGCGCCGGAATCGAGCGGTGGTCGCGGGTCACCACTTCCAGTGGCCGGCCGCCCAGCACGCCGCCGCCGGCGTTGATTTCGGCGATCGCCGTGCGGATGCCCAGTTCCACCGCCTGCGCCGAGGTGCTGTTATCCAGGCCGAACTCGGCGTCGATGCCGATCCGCACCGGTCTGGCGGGTTCGGCGGCGAACGGCAGGGCAGGCGCCAGCGCCAGCGCGGCGAGGCCGGCGAGCACGGTGCGGCGGAATGGGGATCGGGTGGCAGCGGACATGCGGATGGCGGCGGGCGTGAAAAAAAAGATTTTACCTTTCCTGACGAAAATGTTGTGTTTGCTTGGACGGGTGTGCGGCGCAGTCCGCGCGGGCAAAAGTCGGCGGGCGAAAAAAAATCCGCCGAAGCGGATTTTTTTATCAAGCGGGGAAAACTCAGGCAGCGTTGTTGTTGACCGCGTCCCAGTTGACCAGGCCCCAGAACGATTCGACGTACTTGGCGCGGGCGTTGCGGTAGTCGATGTAGTAAGCGTGCTCCCAGACGTCGCAGGTCAGCAGCGCCTTGTCGCTGGTGGTCAGCGGGGTGCCGGCGTTGGAGGTGTTGACGATGTCGACGCCGCCGTCGGCCTTCTGTACCAGCCAGGTCCAGCCGGAACCGAAGTTGCCCAGGCACGACTTGGTGAATTCTTCCTTGAACTTGTCGAACGAACCCCACTTGGCGTTGATCGCCTCAAGCGCCTTGCCGCTCGGCGCGCCGCCGCCGGCCGGCTTCATGCCGTTCCAGTAGAAGGTGTGGTTCCAGACCTGGGCCGCATTGTTGAAGATGCCGCCGGACGATTTCTTGACGATCTCTTCCAGGGACATGTTCTCGAACTCGGTGCCCTTGATCAGGTTGTTCAGGTTGGTGACATAAGTGGCGTGGTGCTTGCCGTAGTGGTATTCCAGCGTCTCTTTGGAGATGTGCGGAGCCAATGCATCCATGGCGTACGGCAGGGGTGGCAAGATATGTTCCATGTTGTGTCCTTTTATTGATTGGGAAGCGCGTTGATCATCTTGAAACGACACCCATTGTAATTCGGATGCGGTTTCGTTGCATTTTTGCTTCTTGCAGGCTATTCCAGCCGTCCCTGCACGCTTGCCACGCCGACCTCGGCGCTCCCCTCGGCCAGCCGCACCACCAGCTGCGCGCCGACGCCGATCTCGGCCGGCGAGCGCAGCACGTGGCCCCTGGTGTCGCTGACGATGGCGTAGCCGCGCTCGAGCGTGCGCTGCGGGTTGAGCAACTCCAGCTGCGCCGCCAGCGCCGCGAGCGCGTGGCGCCGCGCGCCCATCTGGCTGGCCAGGCTGGCGGCGAAATGGCGTTGCTGGGAAGCGATCTCGGCGCGCCAGCCGCGCACGTCCGGCCGATGGCGCGACCAGCGCGCGCGCAGCTGCGCCAGGGTGAAGCTGTGGCGGTTGATCGGCGCGCGCACCGCGTGCGTCATCGCCGTCGACAGCGCCAGCACCTGCAGGCGCTGGTGGCCGATCCGCGCAGACGGGCTGATCAGGCGGCGCGCATGGCTGTCCAGGTTCAGGTTCGCTTCCGACAGCGTGCGCCGCATCGCCCGCCGCAGGTCGATGCAGTCGGCCGACAGCGAGGCCATCCAGTCCGCGCGCGCGGTGGCGGCCAGCTCGGCGGCGGCGGTCGGCGTGGCCGCGCGCACGTCGGCGCTGAAGTCGGCGATGGTGAAGTCGGTCTCGTGGCCGACGCCGGCAATGACCGGCATGCTGCAGGCGGCAATGGCGCGCGCCACCACTTCCTCGTTAAAGCTCCACAGGTCTTCGATCGAGCCGCCGCCGCGGCACACCAGCAGCACGTCGACTTCGGCGCGCCGGGAAGCGTTGTTGATGGCGTCGGCAATCTTGTCGGCGGCGCCCTGGCCCTGCACCGGCGTCGGGTACAGCACGATGCCGATGTGTGGCGCGCGCCGCTTGAGGGCGATCAGGATGTCGCGCAGCGCCGCCGCCTGCGGGCTGGTGACGATGCCGATGCTGCGGGTAAATAAGGGCAGGGGGCGCTTGCGCTCCTCGTCGAACAGCCCCTGCGCGCCCAGCTTTTCCTTCAGGCGCAGGAAGGCCTCGAACAGGGCGCCGACGCCGGCGCGGCGGATCGACTCGACGTTGATCTGGTAGTCGCCGCGGGCGCCGTACAGCGTCACGAGCGCGCGCACCTCGACCTTGTCGCCTTCGCGCGGGATGAAGCCGGCGAACTGGGCGCGCCCGCGGAACATCACCGCGCGCACCTGGGCGGCATCGTCCTTGAGCGTGAAGTACCAGTGGCCGGAGCTGGCGCGGGTAAAGTTGGAGATCTCGCCGCCGATCCAGGTCAGCGGAAAACTGCGCTCGAGCAGGCGCGCGACCTGCTGGTTGAGCGCGGTGACGGTCAGCACCGGCGGGGCGGCGTAGCTGGAATCAGGGTCGAAACTGGTCTGCATAGGGCTGGGCTCGGGTGAACTGTCCACAAAATTCCGGGGCGGCTATGCTTATGTCATAAATTGCTGGACACTTCAAGCATTTTTTATTAAGTGCCTGATTTTAAACGGGAAATCGGCCTGCCTTAATTTCTCGCAAACCACAAAAAGCCTTATGGATCAAGGACTTTGGCGAAACTCTTCATACTTGCTCACAAAGTTATCCACAGTTTCTGTGCGAAAGGCCGCGGACGCGGGAACGAATTCGGTTGCCACTTTTTTACGCGGCAGGAATTTTCCTAATGGAATCAAGGCTCTTCGATAGTGTCAACGCGCTTGCGCACAATCTTATCCACAAAAGGTGTGCAGAAGAGCGCGCCTGTGGAAAATTGCTCAGCAAAAGAGCATGACACAATCGGCAAACGGGCGCTTTCCGCCACAATCGGGCGCAATGCCTTGTTTTTGCGCAAGGACAAAATAGGTATACGAATCAAGGGTCTTTGGCACAGTCAAAGTTCTTGCGCACAATCTTATCCACAAAAGGTGTGCAGAACATCGCGCTGACAGGAGTCGTGTCGGTGGCGACACGAATTTCCCAAGTGCTTTGTTTTTATGCAGCGACAATAATCTCTTTGAAATCAACGATCTTTCCTAGTGTCAAAAGGCTTGCGCACAGTCTTATCCACAAAAAGCGTGCAGAACGTTTTGGGCGTGTTGTGGGCGCGTGGATGTGGCTTGTTCAGTATGGATCCCCGCTTTCGCGAAGATGACGGACGAGTGATGGGGTGAGGGTTGCTTACTTGGCATGATTTTGCCGCGATGGCATTGGTTTCGCTCTGCTTTCGGCGCAATTTGTTCAGCTGCCTTGTTTTTGTGCAGTAGGAATTTTCCTATAAGAATCAACGAGCTTTCCGTTCGTCAATGTTCTTGCTCACAATCTTATCCACAGAAGGTGTGCAGAACTGGACTTGCCGATCAGCTGGCAACGGGGTACATTGCCGCATTCGCTGTACGACCTTTCTTACCTTAATTCAGGAGTTCCCTTGCTCGCCATACTTCAAGCTGCCGGCTGGCCTATCTGGCTGTTGCTGATCGCCTCCGTCGTCGCCCTGGCACTGATTATCGAACGCCTGATCTACCTGCGCCGCTCCAGGATCCTGCCGAAGCCCTTGCTGGCCGAGGTCATCCGCGTCTACCACAACGGCCAGGTCACGCCTGACATCATCGACAAGCTCGAGCACAGTTCGCCGCTGGGCGCCGTGCTGGCTGCCGCGCTGCGCAACATCGATGCCCCGCGCGAGATCATGAAGGAGTCGATCGAGGAAGCGGGCCGCGGCGTCGCCCACGTGCTCGAGCGCTTCCTCACCACGCTCGGCACCATCGCCTCGCTGGCGCCACTGATGGGCCTGTTCGGCACCGTGGTCGGCATGATCGAGATCTTCGGCGCGCAAAATTCCACCGGCACCAACCCGGCCCAGCTGGCGCACGGCATTTCGGTGGCGCTGTATAACACCGGCTTCGGCCTGGCGATCGCGATGCCGGCACTGGTGTTCTACCGCCACTTCCGCGCGCTGGTCGACAGCTTCATCATCGACATGGAAGGGCAGGCGGTGAAATTCGTCGACGTTGTCCACGGTGCCCGCAAATGATGGATTTCAGGCGCGGCCGCAAACGCGAGGATCCGGAAATTAACCTGATCCCGTTCATCGACGTGCTGCTGGTGGTGCTGATCTTCCTGATGGTCACCACCACCTACAGCAAGTTTACCGAACTGCAGATCACGCTGCCGACCGCCGACGCCGAAAAGGCGCTCGACCGGCCGTTCGAGATCAACGTCACCGTCGACGCCAAGGGCAACTACACCGTCAACAACGTGCCGGTCGCTTTCCACACCGTCGCCGGCCTGGCCGACGACATGAAGGCCGCCGCCAAGGCCGGCCAGCCGGCAGGCGCCACCACCAGCCCGGTCGTCATCGTCAACGCCGACCAGTTCGCGATGCACCAGATGGTCATCAACGTGCTGGAGGCGGCGCGCGTGGCCGGCTACGACAAGCTGACCTTCGCGGCGCAAACCGCCGGCAAGAAGTAGCCGCCGCAGGCGAACGCGCTTGCCCGCCGCCTCCCTCGAATCGACGCTGACGCGCGCCTGGCTGCGGCGCGGCCCGCTCGCGTGCGCGCTGTGGCCGCTCTCGCTGGCGTTTCGCGGGGTATCGAGCCTGCGCGCGGCGCTGTTTCGCGCCGGCGTGCTGCGCTCCCACAAGCTGCCCGTGCCGGTGCTCGTCGTCGGCAACATCTTTATCGGCGGCACCGGCAAGACGCCGCTGACGATCTGGCTGGCTGAAACCTTGCGCGATGCCGGCTTCACACCCGGAATCATTTCGCGCGGACACGGCGGCGACGGCGCACCGCGCGCGGTGACGTCCGCTTCGCTGGCGCGTGAGGCCGGCGACGAACCGCTGCTGATGGCGCGTCGCACCGGCTGCCCGGTGATGGTCGGGCGCGACCGGCCGGCGGCCGGCAGGGCGCTGCTGGCGGCGCATCCGCGGGTCGACGTGATCATCAGCGACGACGGCCTGCAGCATTACGCCTTGCAGCGCGATGTCGAAGTCGTCCTGTTCGACGGCCGCGGCGCCGGCAACGGCTGGCTGCTGCCGGCCGGGCCCCTGCGCGAGCCGGTGTCGCGCCGGCGCGATTTTACCGTCGTCAACGCGCCGCAGCTGACGCCCGAACTGGCCGCCAGCGTCGGCGGCAAGCCGTTTCGCATGCAGCTGGCCGGCACGCATGCCGAACGCCTGTCGGCGCGCGCCGAGCGCCTGCCGCTGTCGCAGCTGGCCGGCCGGCGCATCGCCGCCGCCGCCGGCATCGGCAACCCCGGCCGCTTCTTTTCGATGCTGCGCGCGCAGGGACTGGACTTCGCCGAGCTGCCGCTGCCGGACCACCACGATTTCCTCGACGACCCTTTTGCGCGCGTGGATGCCGACATCATCCTGATGACCGAGAAGGATGCAGTAAAATGTGGGCAAATTGAAAATCTCAAAGACGACCCGAGACTGTGGGTCGTGCCGGTAACGGCGCAGCTCGATGCCGCGCTGGCCGAACAAATTGTGGAGAAATGTCGTGGAAGCTCGCCTGCTTGATATCCTGGTCTGCCCGCTGTGCAAGGGACCGCTCGAATACGACAAGAAGGCGCAGGAACTGATCTGCAAGCCGGACCGCCTGGCCTATCCCATCCGCGACGGCATCCCGATCATGTGGGCCGACGAGGCGCGCAAGGTCGAGCCGGCGTGACGGCAGGCTTGAAATTCACCGTCATCATCCCGGCGCGCCTGGCTTCCACGCGGCTGCCGGGTAAACCGCTCGCCGACCTGGGCGGCAAACCGATGGTGGTGCGGGTCGCCGAACGGGCCGCCGAATCGGGCGCCAGCCGCATCGTCGTTGCCACCGACCATGCCGACATTGCCGCCGCCTGCGCCGCACACGGCATCGAAGTGGGCATGACGCACGCCGGCCATCCGTCCGGCACCGACCGCATCGCCGAGGTGGCGCGCGCGCTGAACCTGGCCGCCGATGAAGTGGTGGTCAACCTGCAAGGCGACGAACCGCTGATCGATCCGCAATTGCTGGCCGCCTGCGCCAGCCTCATTTCGCGCGACGTGCCGATGGCCACCTGCGCCCACCCGATCGCTGACGCCGCCGATGTGTTCAATCCCAACGTGGTGAAGGTGGTGCTCGACAAGAGCGGCCGCGCACTTTACTTTTCGCGTGCGGCAATTCCGTGGCACCGCGACGGCTTCGCCCAGGACCAGCAGGCGCTGCCGGCCGGCTACGCGCCGATGCGCCACATCGGCCTGTACGCGTACAGCAACGCCTTCCTGCAGGTCTACCCTGGCCTGGAACCTGCGCCGCTGGAAGCGGTCGAAGCGCTCGAGCAGTTGCGGGTGCTGTGGCACGGCTATCCGATCGCCGTCCATGTCACCGGCGCCGCGCCGGCTGCCGGCGTCGACACGCCGGCAGACCTGGCCCGTGTGCGACTGCATTTCCCAATGTGAAGAGCGCCCCTGTCGGGGATCAAGCAAAAAATCGACAAGCCATTTCATATTGGCGTTGGAGCTTATTTTTGTGGTAAGTTTCGTACCAAGGGTAGTCATATATGCATCAACACCGGCTGATTGCATCACAAAAAATTTTCAACATCTGTCTTAGGAATTTTTCATGCGTCTTATTCTGTTAGGGGCACCCGGTGCCGGCAAGGGCACCCAAGCCAATTTCATCAAAGAGAAGTACAACATCCCGCAGATTTCGACGGGCGACATGTTGCGCGCTGCCATCAAGGCCGGTAGCGACCTTGGCATGGCGGCGAAGAAAGTCATGGATGCGGGCGGCCTGGTGTCGGACGACATCATGATCGGCCTGGTCAAGGACCGCCTGAAAGAACCCGACTGCGCCAACGGCTACCTGTTCGACGGTTTTCCGCGCACCATCGCGCAGGCCGACGCCATGAAGGACGCCGGCATCAACGTCGACTACGTGCTGGAAATCGACGTGCCCGACGAGTCGATCGTCGAGCGCATGAGCGGGCGCCGTTCGCACCCTGGCTCGGGCCGCGTGTACCACATCAAATTCAATCCGCCAAAAGTGGACAACGTCGACGACGTCACCGGCGAACCGCTGGTGCAGCGCGACGACGACAAGGCCGAAACGGTCATGAAGCGCCTCGGCGTCTATCACAACCAGACCGAAGTGCTGCTCGGCTACTACAACAAGTGGGCGCAGTCCGGCCTGCCGGGCGCGCCGAAATACCGCCGCATTTCCGGTGTGGGACCTGTCGACCAGATCCGTGAAGCGGCGTTTGCCGCCCTGAACGACTAAGATTGAACCAGCGGACTTTGTGTCCGCTATTTTTTTTCCGGGCCCCACCAGGCTGCCGTCGGCACCCGTTTTCGATTCAATGTTTTGCAGTACGCAGTAAGAGTTGGCCGCCCGATCCGGGTGGTCTTTCGAAGTGTGTTGTTGTGTTACTTGATAATAAAACCGAGGGGACGAAATGGCAGCAAATTTACTGGTATTTGCAGTGGTGTGTGGCGTCATCGCCGTGGTGTACGGCTTGTGGTCACGCAGCTGGATTTTAAGGCAGGACGCTGGCAACGCCAGGATGCAGGAGATCGCGCAGGCGATCCAGGAAGGGGCCGCGGCTTACCTCGCGCGCCAGTACCGCACCATCGCCATGGTCGGCGTGGTGCTGTTCATCGCCATCTATGCGCTGCTCGGGTGGCAGACCGCGCTCGGCTTCCTGATCGGCGCCGTGCTGTCGGGCGCCTGCGGCTTCATCGGCATGAACGTGTCGGTGCGCGCCAACGTGCGCACCGCGCAGGCAGCCACGCGCGGCATGAATGACGCCCTCGACGTCGCCTTCAAGGGCGGCGCCATCACCGGCATGCTGGTGGTCGGCCTGGGCCTGCTCGGCGTCACGCTGTTCTACTGGATGCTCACGGTGCAGGCGGCCGGCAGCACGCTGTCGCAGCACGACATCATCAAGCCCCTGATCGGGCTGGCGTTCGGCGCCTCGCTGATCTCCATCTTCGCCCGTCTCGGCGGCGGCATCTTCACCAAGGGCGCCGACGTCGGCGCCGACCTGGTCGGCAAGGTCGAAGCCGGCATCCCCGAGGACGACCCGCGCAACCCGGCGGTGATTGCCGATAACGTCGGCGACAACGTCGGCGACTGCGCCGGCATGGCCGCCGACCTGTTCGAAACCTACGTCGTCACGCTGATCGCCACCATGCTGCTGGGCGCCTTGCTGTTCGCCGGCGCCGACACCACCGCCATCGTCTACCCGCTGCTGCTGGGCGCGGTGTCGATCATCGGCTCGATCGTCGGCTGCTCGCTGGTCAAGCACAAGGCCGGCCGCAAGATCATGTCGGCGCTGTACACCGGCCTGTGGTGGGCCGCCGGCCTGTCGCTGATCGGCTTCGCGCTCGTCACCTGGCACGTCTGGGGGCCGGACATGCGCATGAAGATGCTGGGCTGCTCGGTGGTCGGCATCGTCCTCACCGGCCTGATGGTCTACATCACCGAGTACTACACCGGCACCGACTTCAAGCCGGTGCGCCACATCGCCGAGGCATCGACCACCGGCCACGGCACCAACATCATCGCCGGCCTGGGCGTGTCGATGAAGTCGACGGCGTATCCCGTGCTGGCGGTGTGCGCCGCGATCCTCGCCTCGTACCAGATGGGGCAGCTGTACGGCATCGCCATTGCCGCCACCTCGATGCTGTCGATGGCCGGCATCATCGTCGCCCTCGACGCCTACGGCCCGATCACCGACAACGCCGGCGGCATCGCCGAGATGAGCCACATGCCCGACTCGGTGCGCGCCATCACCGATCCGCTCGACGCCGTCGGCAACACCACCAAGGCGGTCACCAAGGGTTACGCGATCGGTTCGGCCGGCCTCGCCGCGCTGGTGCTGTTTGCCGATTACACCCACGCGCTCGAATCGGTCGGCAAGTCGGCCTCGTTCGACCTGTCCAATCCGATGGTGATCGTCGGCCTGTTCATCGGCGGCCTGATTCCCTACCTGTTCGGCGCGATGGCGATGGAAGCGGTGGGGCGCGCGGCCGGCGCCGTGGTGGTCGAAGTACGCCGCCAGTTCCGCGACATCAAGGGCATCATGGACGGCACCGGCAAGCCGGAGTACGACAAGGCGGTCGACATGCTGACTGCGTCGGCGATCAAGGAAATGATCCTGCCGTCGCTGCTGCCGGTGGTGGTGCCGATCGTGGTCGGCATGCTGCTCGGACCTGCCGCGCTGGGCGGCCTGTTGATGGGGACCATCGTCACCGGCCTGTTCGTGGCGATCTCGATGACCACCGGCGGTGGCGCCTGGGACAACGCCAAGAAGTACATCGAAGACGGCAATTTCGGCGGCAAGGGATCCGAGGCGCACAAGGCCGCGGTCACCGGCGACACTGTCGGCGACCCGTACAAGGACACGGCCGGCCCGGCGGTCAACCCGCTGATCAAGATCATCAACATCGTGGCGCTGCTGATGGTGCCGCTGCTGCCGATGACGGGCTGGATCGCCGTGTCGGCGCCGGTGGCGGCGCACATGGCGCCCGCTCCGGCGGCGCCGGCCGCCGATCCGATGCTGGTCAAGCCGATGGCGACCAGCGAGACGGCCGAACCGGTGGCGCTGACGCCAGCCGCGCCTGAAGCGACGCGGCCGGCCGATCCGTCGCTGACCACGCCGATGCCGACGAGCGAGACGGCAGAGCCGAAGCCGCTGAAGTAAGCCTTCCCGTCAACTTTATTTCCGTCGTTCCCGCGCAAGCGGGACTCCATGCTGAGTTAGCTCTTCACGCTCGGTATAGGTTCCCGCCGGCGCGGGAACGACGTATTTTTTTACGCGACGAAGCGCATGATCGCCGACACCAGCGACAGCTCGTCCGAGTCGCCCGCGTGCCGTTCCCCATTGATGAAGAAGGTGGGCGTCTCGGTCACGCCGATGCGGGTGCCGCCGGCGGCAATCGCCTCCACGCGCTGCTGGAAGCGCCGCTCGCGGATGTCCTCGCACAGGGCGTCGGCCGACAGGCCCAACTGCTGCGCCAATTCCGCGATCCGCTCCGGGCAGAATTGCGACTGCATCTCGAACAGTGCATCGTGCATCTACCAGAACCGGCCCTGGTCGCCGGCCGCCTCGGCCGTCTCCGCCGCCAGTTCGGCGTACGGATGCTTGCCCGTCAGCGGAAAGTGCCGGTACACGAAACACAGCTGGTCGCCCAGCCGCCGCTGCAGGTCTTTGACCGCCGCGTGCGCCTGGCGGCAGTAGGGACACTGGTAGTCGCCGTATTCGACCAGCACGATGCCGGCATCCTTGCTGCCTATCATGTGGTCGTCATGGTGAATGGAAACAGTCGGACTCATGTCTTGCTCTCCTTGAAGTCAGGATTTCGGTATGCCTATACTTTAAGCCCGAACCGGCAATTTTTGGAGGTTTGTCATGGAACGCAAATATATCGACTGCCGCCAGATTCCCAGCGACAGCAACTGCACGGTCACCATTTCCGCCGACACCGAGCAGGAATTGATGGAGGTGGCGGTCCAGCACGCCGTGAAGACGCATGGTCACCAGGACACGCCGCAGTTTCGCGCGCAGCTGAAGGAAGCAATCAAGACCGGCGCGCCGCCGGCCTGATGGCAACCTAGAACACGCACATCTTGTTGGCCGCCTCGCGCAGCGACGCGCGAAAGTCGGGATGGGCGATGCCGATCAGTGCCTGCGCGCGCTGCTTGGCCGACTTGCCGCGCAACTGCGCCACGCCGAACTCGGTGACCACATAGTTGACGTCGTTCTTGCTGGTGGTGGCATGGGTGCCGGGCGAGAGCGTGGGCACGATGCGCGAGATGGTGTTGTCCTTGGCCGTCGACGGCAGCACGATGAAGGACTTGCCGCCGCGCGAACGGTTCGCCGCCCGCACGAAATCGACCTGGCCGCCGGTGCCGGAATAGGGCAGGTGGGCGATGCTTTCCGATCCGCACTGCCCCAGCAGGTCTACCTGCAGGCTGGCGTTGATCGACACCAGGTTGTCGTTGCGCGCCGCGTTGTAAGGGTCGTTGGTGAAGTCGGACGGGTGCATTTCCAGCGCCGGGTTGTGGTGCATGTACTGGTACAGCTTGCGCGAGCCGAGCGCGAAGGTAGCCACCATTTTCCCCGGCAGCAGCGTCTTCTTGCGGTTGGTGACGGCGCCGCACTCGACCAGCGTGAGGATGCCGTCGCCGATCATTTCGGTGTGGATGCCCAGGTCGTGCTTGGCGGTCAGCTGCATCACCACCGCGTCGGGGATGCCGCCGTAGCCGATCTGCAGGGTCGAGCCGTCGTCGATCATGTCGGCGACGTACTTGCCGATCGCTTCCTGCACCGGGCCGATCTTCGGCAGGCCCACCTCCATGATCGGCTCGTCGTTCTCGACCAGGGCGGCCACCTGCGACACGTGGACGTGGCACTGGCCGTGGGCGAACGGCACGTTGGGATTGACTTCCAGCACCACCGCGCGCGCCTTGGCGATGGCGGCCATCGTGTAGTCGGTGCCCAGGCTGAGGGAAAAGAAGCCCTGTTCGTTCATGCTCGAGGCCATCGCGAAGACGACGTCCGAGGCCATGAATTCGCGCTCGATCAGGGTCGGGATCTCGGAAAAATAGTTCGGGATGAAATCGCACCAGCCGGCCTGGCCGGCCGCGCGCGAGGCGCCGCCGAGGAACAGGGCGGCGTGGCGCACGTGGCTGGCCGTGTCGCTGTCGAAATAGCCGAACTTGCGCATCGCCAGGATCTGCGCCACCTTGACGTCGTGGAAGCGGCGCCGCTGTTCCGACAGCGCCGTCAGCAGGGTGGGCGGCTCGCCGACGCCGGTCGGCACGATGATCATGTCGCCGTCGCGCAGGAAGTCGAGCGCGTCGGCCGCGGTCATCCGCCTGTCCTGGTAAAGCTGGTATGCGGTTTGCATCATAGTCTCCTCATTTTGCAGCAATAGTACTCCGGCAAACTGACCTCTCGCTGACGCCAGAAAACGCCAGGCCGGGACAGACGCGCGCGGGCGAATTCGCCGCAGGCCTCTGGTGTTGCGCCGTTGGTAAAAAGTGTAGAAAAAAACATAATTGTATTGACGCAATATGGCCGTAGACGTATCGTTTTTTAGCTGTCTGTCAGCAACGATTTCTGATTTCACGATCCGTCACAACACCACCATACGAGGGGAATATGATGCCAGTGATTACAGGGAAGACGTCGAAACAACCAGATGGGCCTTATCATTACTGGACGATCCAGCCGCCGGACGTGCACAACGATGCCGACAATTTGCCCACCATAAATCTCACGAATCGCGAAGTGACGCTCATCCCCGGAAATTACGAACTGTTCTGGCAATTCCAGGGATCGCCAAGCGACAAGCTCGAATTCAGCCTTCGCATCGGCGACAAAGAAATCGCCAAGGTCTCCGATCAGATCGTCAAGGGTCACTCGTCGAGCAGCGGCTGGAAGACTTTTGTGGTCGCTGCGCAATGAAAGCGGGACTGGCGAACGTCAGTATAGTCTGCGGCATTGCGCTTTGGGTGCCGCGGGCGATGGCGACCGACACGCGCGACGTCATCCAGGGGGCGCCCGCGTCGGCGCTCGTTTCGGCACCGGGCGCGGAAATCCGGGCATCGAAAGAAGCAGCAGTCGTCGCCATAAAACTCAGCAAGACGACCGACTACATACCGCCCACCTCGGCGGACGGAACCAGCGCCACATTTTCCACCTTCAGCTTGTCGGCCGAGGCGCCGCTGAAGAAAGGCGAATCGGACCACGCGCTCGCTTCCTCTACCGGATGGGGCAATGCGACGGTGCTGGGACTTAGCTACATCCGCTACGTCACGCCGTGGAGCCATACCAAGACCAGCAGCAAGAGCGTTGCTGCGCGGGCGAGGCTGTGCGATGAATTGAAAGCGGCGGCCAAGAAGAAGGGCGTGGCCGATGATGCGTTCGAGTGCAAACTGGAGCAGTTCGATCCCCTGTTGCCGGAGCGAGCCAAGGAAGCCGCTGCGCTGTTCGGGGGCGCCACCGGCACGACCTGGCTGTGGGGCGTGACCGCCAATTACGGTTTCCAGGACTCGACATACCACGAGGCGACGACGCTCGCGGAAATCAAGCAGCGCAACAAACCGCATGCCGTGGGTATCGTCGGCGGACTCAATCCGGCCGAGGGCGCGTTCCTGCTGTTAAAGCTGGAGCGCAAGACCAGTTACAAGGATGATGACGCCGTCATCCGCTGCCTTGCCTCGGCCAGCGTCGTCTTGACGTGCGCGAACGGCGCGATGAAGGCGCCGCAGCGCAGTGTCGGCAACATTGCCGAGATAGAGTACCGGCAGCTGTTCAGCGATGGCAAATATGCGGCTTCCCTGATCGTTTCGCGCGATACATCGGCGGGTAAAACGGAAGTGCAGGTGCCGATCTACTTTTTGGGCGATGGTGACGCCGTTGTGAATGGCGGCGTCCGGCTGGGCTGGAACAGCCTCGACCGGAAAGGCGTGCTGTCCGTGTTTGTGGGCGCGCCGTTCAAGCTCTGGCGATAGGCGATCTCCGGTCGTGCCGATTGCTCGATCGCGCGCGTCGCGCGCGGCGGATCGGGCATTGGTGATAATGTTGCCTCCATGGCCAACCTGAAAACGACCACGACCGCATTGGCGGCAGCCATCTTTTTGCTGGCCTCGGCCTCCCTGTGCGCCCAGCCGCAATTGCCGGTGGAAAAGCCTACCGCCGACCTGCCGCTCAAACCCGTCCCGCCGCCCAAGGGCAAGCCCATCAAGCGCCGCTCGGTGCAGCAGGTCATCGAGCCGACCATGCCGATCGTCACCGAGGGCTATCGGCCGACGCTGGTGATCCGGCCGCCGGCGCCGCTGCCCGGGCCAGCCCGGCCGCCAGCGGCGCCGCGCATGAACAGCTGCGACGCCGGCGGCTGCAACGACACCGGCGGCGCCCGCTACAACAGCGGCGTCGGCAACACCCTGACCGGCCCCCAGGGCCAGCTGTGCACCAGGGGGCCCGTCACGGCGCAGTGCTTTTAATGCCGCGCTGGCGGTTCTTTCGGGCCAAAATTGGCTACAATTGACAGGTTGACGTTTACGTAAACGGCAAAAGAACCCTCATAGGAAAAACCATGCAAATTCAGGACAATGTCTTCATCATCACCGGCGGCGCATCGGGACTCGGCGCGGCCACCGCGCGCATGATCGCCGAGGCCGGCGGCAAGGTGCTGCTCGCTGACGTGCAGGTCGAAGCCGGCACCGCGCTCGCGGCCGAACTGAAGGGCCGCTTCCTCAAGTGCGACGTCACCTCCGAGGCCGACGGCCAGGCCGTCGTCGCCGCCGCCGAGGAAATGGGCACGCTGCGCGGGCTGATCAACTGCGCCGGCGTGGCGCCGGCCATCAAAACCGTCGGCAAGGACGGTCCGCACCCGCTCGACGTGTTCCAGCGCACCATCAACGTCAACCTGGTCGGCACCTTCAACATGGCGCGCCTGGCTGCCGAGGCGATCGGCAAGACCGAAGCGCTCGACTCGGGCGAACGCGGCGTCATCATCAACACGGCCTCGGTCGCCGCCTACGACGGCCAGATCGGCCAGGCCGCCTACGGTTCCTCGAAGGCAGCAGTGGTAGGCCTGACCTTGCCGATGGCGCGCGACCTGGCCCGCAGCGGCATCCGCGTGATGACGATCGCCCCCGGCATCTTCGAGACGCCGATGCTGATGGGCATGCCGGAAGAAGTGCGCGACGCCCTCGGCAAGATGGTGCCGTTCCCGTCGCGCCTGGGACGCCCCAACGAATACGCCCACCTGGCGCGCGCGATCATCGAAAACAGCATGCTCAACGGCGAAACCATCCGCCTCGACGGCGCCATCCGCATGCAGCCGAAGTAATGCAATGCCGACTCTGGCCGCCCTGCGGTCAGACGCGCGTGATGGTCAGCCAGATCAGCAGCAGGTAAGCCACCGCCGCCGCGCCGGTCACAAAGCCGCGCGTGGCGGGATCGGCTGCCATGCCGCCGATCGACCATTCGATCCCTTTCCACAGTCCGTACAGGATGGCGATGATGATGCCCCAGATCACCGGCGGAAACCATCCGAACGCGCCTATCCAGAACGTGTGCTTCTTTTCGATCGACGGCAGCGACGCCACATCGGCTTTGCCTGTCACCACGAAATCGGCGATGGCATCCCATAACGGCTCCTGGATCGCAGCGCTGTGCCCGCCCTTGACGTAAGTGACCTGGTAGATGTTGGGCGCCCCCGGCGTGACGGCAAAACCGTCGTGCCCCGCGCTGCCGATGTCCTGCAGGCCCAGGACCTGGAACAGCTTGGGGAAGTAAGCGACCACCCAGTCGCTGGTCGCCACGAAGTTCAGCACCGCATTGATGCGGCGCGGCTCGGCCTGGATGAAACGGCTCCAGTCGTACGATTGCCGCACCACGCTGCCGGCAAAGATCACGTTTTCGAACACGCAGCATGGATACAGCTCGAGTGCCTTGGCCAGCAGGTAGGTGCCGTTGCTGTGGCCAACGAAAGAAAACGATGCGCGCGGATAACGCGCCAGCGCTTCGGTGTATTGGTCCATGAGCCATTCGACCTTCTGGCGCCGGTAGCCGGGCAGCAGGAACGGCAGCATCGGGAAATAGCCGTAGCTCGACGTTTCCGTGGCCCACTCCGACAAGGGCGTGGTGGCGTGCTTCTTGATCCGGCGCGCGATCTTGTGCGTCCAGTGTCCGGTATCGCGTATGCCGTGAATGACGAAGACGACGTTCTTGACGCGTTCGTCCGCGGCGGCGAAGCGGTCGTCGGACGGGACCACCGAGGCCGCCTCCAGTTCCGCCGCCGTGCCCGACAATGCCAGCAGCAGCGCCGCACGCCGCCCTGGTGCGGCCGCCGTGTCGTCCATGTCGACGATGTCGGCGTGGCCCGAGTAGGGCACGTCGAGATAGATGAAGTCGCCCCCGGAGACGAGGTCGACATTGTCCTCCGGCGATACGATATCGTCGCGCGAACCGAGAAGCTGGACGATGGTCGCGTTGCCCGCCACCGCCGCCGACTGCGCGCGCCGGCGCATGAACAGCGACTGGATGCGCAAGTGGGTGATGAATTCGCACCCGCGGCGCAGCCGCAACACCACCGGCGTGCGCCGGCTGACCAGCTCAATCAGGCGGCATACTGCGCTGCCGATGCTCCACAGGACAGCGTTCTTCGGACTGAGGTGATGGGAACTGCGCCAGCCGCGGTTCATGCCCGCCAACAGGACGATGCGCGACACCTTCGCCGCCCATGGCCGGGCAGGCACGCTCCGGGCGGCATCGCGCTTGTATTCCGGCTCGAGCGGCGCGCCGGCCACTTCGCCACATGCCACCACGTACATCTTGCGCGCGAGCAGCGCACCGAAACTGTGCCCGATGAGCACGATCTCCTCGATCGGCACGCCTGCCGCTGCGGCCGCGCCCACCTTCCTGTCGACCTCGTCCAGCAGGCCGGCGACGATGCTGTTCGGATTGGCCATCGACAGCAGAGATATCGGCAGCTCGGGACAGTAAATCTCGGCGCCGGGCAGCTCCGTGCGGATCAGGTTGGCCAGCGACGCCAGGCTGTTCGCGCTACTGTTATATGCGTGTAACAAAACGACCAGGCTGCCTGAACGGTTGGTCGCTACCGCTGCAATGTGTCCCATGATGGTCTGTTCTCCCGAAACTGACAGCCTCCCGGCCCGGCACTTCCAGATGTTTTTATACTAACCCAAATAAATTACATTTTTACAATAATTTGCTTGCGAGTGTCGCCACTGGAATAGTTGAGCAATGTTGAATTGAGGTAGGATGCCTGCTTTCCCTTTCGCTGCCCAGTTGGAGAATTGATGAAGAAGTTAAGGTTGTTGGCCGCCGCCATGCTGGCCGGCGTATTTGCCCATGCCGGCGCCCAGGTGGTGCAGGAAGCGCCGCAGAAGGCGCCCGAAGTTGCCACCGCCTATGCCGACAAGCCGGGCTGGGCCGCCAGGAAGTATATGGTGGCGGCGGCCAACCCGCTGGCGGTCGAGGCCGGCTACCGCATGCTGAAAAAGGGCGGCAGCGCCATCGACGCCGCCATCGCCACCCAGCTGGTGCTCGGCCTGGTCGAGCCGCAATCGTCCGGCATCGGCGGCGGCGCCTTCCTGATGTACTACGACGGCAAGGTGGTGCAGGCCTTCGACGGCCGCGAAACCGCGCCGGCGTCCGCCGACGAGCACCTGTTCCAGAATCCGGACGGCACGCCGCTCTCGCGCGTGGCCGGCGTGGTGGGCGGCCGCTCGGTCGGCGCCCCTGGCGTGCTGCGCATGCTCGAGATGGCGCACAAGCAGCACGGCAAGCTGGCGTGGAAAGCGCTGTTCGAGCCGGCCATCGCGCTCTCCGACAAGGGCTTTCCGGTCAGCCAGCGCCTGAACGGCCTGCTCACGTGGGACCGGCACATCCGCAAGGATCCGGTCGCCGCCAAATACTTCTACGACGCCGCCGGCAAGCCGTGGCCGATCGGGCACGTGCTGAAAAACCCGGCGCTGGCCAGGTCGCTGCGCGAGATCGCCGCCGGCGGCGCCGACGCCTTCTACCAAGGGCGCATCGCGCGCGACATCGCCGCCAAGGTGGCGGGCCACCCGACCAATCCGGGCAAGCTCACCGCGCAGGACATCGCCGGCTACCGGCCCAAGGTGCGCACGCCGGTCTGCAGCGACTACCGCGCCTGGACCGTGTGCGGCATGCCGCCGCCGTCCTCGGGCGGCATCGCCGTGGCGCAGATGCTCGGCATCCTCGAAACGCGCGACATGGCGCAGTACGCGCCGGCCGACGGCGTGCCCGGCGTCGACGCGCTGCACCTGTTTACCGAAGCGGGGCGCCTGGCCTACGCGGACCGCAACCGCTACGCCGCCGATACCGATTTCGTGCCGCTGCCGGGCCGCGGCATCGCCGGGCTGATCGACAAGAACTACCTGGCGCAGCGCGCCGCGCTGATCGGCGAGAAGTCGCTCGGCGTGGCCGAACCGGGCAATCCGCTCGGCGTGAACGTGGCATGGGGCACCGACACCGCCATCGACATGCCGTCGACCTCGCACATGGCGGTGGTCGACGGCCACGGCGCCGGCCTGTCGATGACCACCACCGTGGAAGACGCCTTCGGCGCCCGCCTGATGGTCGACGGCTTCATCCTCAACAACCAGCTGACCGATTTTTCCTTCGATTCGGTCGACAAGGACGGCCCGATCGCCAACCGGGTCCAGGCCGGCAAGCGCCCGCGCAGCGCGATGTCGCCGACGATCGTGTTCGACAAGGCCACCGGCAAGCTGGCGCTGACGGTCGGTTCGCCCGGCGGGCCGGCCATCATCAACTACGTCGCCAAGGTGCTGGTGGGGACCATGGACTGGGGCCTGAACGTGCAGCAGGCGATCGCGCTGCCCAACTTCGGCAGCCGCAACGGCCCCACCGAGCTCGAAGAGCGGCGCTTTCCGCAGTCGACGGTCGACGCCCTCAAGGCGCGCGGCCACAGCGTGCGCCTGACCGAGCAGAACTCCGGCCTGCACGGCATCCAGCGGCTGTCGGTGCACGGCCAGGACCTGTGGTTCGGCGGCGCCGACCCGCGCCGCGAGGGCGTGGCCAAGGGCGATTAAGGCCGTCCACATTCCCTTTCACCACCAATCTTAAAACCGTCATTCCCGCGCAGGCCCGCTGTCGAAGCAGCCACCGCCACTCGTTTTGTACAAACCGTAACTTTTACTAGCTCAAGCAGCCGTCTCCCTGCTAATCTTGGCGTATGGGAATAAAAGAGAAAACCGGGCTGATCCTGACCGGGGGAGGCGCGCGCGCCGCCTACCAGGTCGGGGTGCTGCAGGCGATTTCGCAAATCCTGTGGGAAGAAGGCTGGCCGCCGGCGCGCAATCCCTTCGACATCATCTGCGGCACCTCGGCCGGCGCGATGAACGCCACCGCGCTGGCCTGCCGCGCCGACAATTTCGGCGAAGGCGTGCAAAAGCTGCTCGACGTCTGGGAGCACTTCTCGGCCGACCAGGTCTACCGCGCCGATTCGATCGGCGTGCTGCGCTCCGGCGCGCGCTGGCTGTCGCTGCTGTCGTTCGGCTGGCTGCTGCGCAAGTGGCGCGCCGCGCCGCCCAGCTCCCTGCTCGACAACACTCCGCTGGCCGGCCTGCTGCACCGCATGCTCGACCTGCCGCGCCTCGACGCCGCGCTCGCCGACGGCCTGCTGCACGCGCTGGCCGTCACCGCCTCGTCGTACACGGTCGGCCACCACATCACGTTCTACCAGAGCGCCGCCCACGTCGAGCCGTGGGTGCGCATGCACCGCATCGCGCTGGCCGACCAGATCGGCGTCGAGCACCTGCTGGCGTCGTCGGCGATCCCGTTCATCTTCCCGGCGGTGCCGCTGTACCTGTCCGGGCGCCTCGAGTACTGCGGCGACGGCTCGATGCGCCAGCTGGCGCCCATTTCGCCGGCCATCCACCTTGGCGCCACCAAGGTACTGGTGGTGGGCGCCGGCCGCATGAACGAACCGCTGCACCATGCGCCGAAGGCGGCCCGCTATCCCAGCCTGGCGCAGATCGCCGGCCACGCGCTGTCCTCGATCTTCCTCGACAGCCTGGCCGTCGACGTCGAGCGCCTCAACCGCATCAACGCCACCCTCTCGACCATGCCGCCGGACCACCACGCCCGCACCAGGCTCAAACCGGTCGAACTGCTGGTGATCGCGCCGTCCGAACGGCTCGACGCCATCGCCGCGCGCCACGTCGACAGCCTGCCGCGGCCGATCCGCGCGATGCTCTCGGGGATCGGCGCCACCGAGGCGCGCGGCTCCGCGCTGGCGTCCTACCTGCTGTTCGAATCGAGCTACACCTGCGAACTGATTCGCCTCGGCGCGCGCGACACGCAGGCCCGCAGGGCCGACGTGCTGGCCTTTTTCGGAGATTGACCTTGACGCTTTCCCCACTCCGCTCGCTGGCGGCGCTCTGCCTGCTGCTGTGCTGCGCACTGGGCGCCGCGCTGGCCGCGCCGGCGCGCAGCCTGCGCTTCGAGCAGCTCAGCGTCGAGCACGGGCTGGCGCAGGAATCGATCCTATCGATCGTGCAGGACGGCGACGGCTTCATGTGGCTCGGCAGCCAGTCCGGCCTGTCGCGCTTCGACGGCTACCGCGTCATCACTTACCGCAATGAAGTGGGCAACCTGCGCAGCCTGGCCAACAACTGGGTACGCGTGCTCTACCTCGACCGCAGCGGCCGGCTCTGGATCGGCACCGACGGCGGCCTCGACCGCTTCGACCCGGCGTCGCAGAGCTTTGTCCACTACCAGCCGGACGAGCCGCAAAAGCGCGGCAACGGCAACCGCCACATCCAGGCGCTGGCCGACGACGGCAAGGACGGCCTGTGGGTCGGCACCAGCGACGGCCTGCAGCATTTCGACATGAAGACCGGCGCGTTCAAGGTATGGCACCACGATGCCGCCGCCGCCAGCTTGGCCGACGACCGCGTCAATGCGCTCGCGCTCGACGCCGGCGGCCGGCTGTGGGTGGGCACCGGCAAGGGCCTCGACAGCATGGCGCCCGGCGCGGGCACGTTCGAGCACCACGCCGCCGACGGCGCCAGCGCCAAGCGCAACAACATCGGCGCGCTGCTGGTGGACGCCGGCCAGACCCTGTGGATCGGCAGCCAGGCGGGGCTCGAAACCTGGAAGCTGGCCGGCGGCGCCGCCGCGCGTCGCCTGCAGGGACCGGCCGAGGGCATGGCGCGCGGCGAAGTGACGGTACTGTTCCAGGACGCCGATGCGACCATCTGGGCCGGCACCCGCGACGACGGCCTGTATCGCTGGCTGCCGCAAACCCAGCGCTTCGCCAACTTCCGCCATCAGCAGGCGGACAACCACAGCCTGGGCGACAACTTCGTGTCGGCGCTGTACCGCGACCGCGTCGGCACCTTCTGGGTCGGCACCTGGTACGCCGGCGTTTCCCGGGTCGACCTGGGCAGCGGCGGCTTCGCCCGCATCGTCAAGCTCTCCGACGGCCCGGCCACGCTGTCCGACAACAAGGTACGCGCCATCGTCGGCGACGGCGCCGGCAAGCTGTGGCTGGGCACCAACGACGGCCTCGATCACTTCGACCCGGCGACCGGCCTGGTGCAGGTGTACCGGCACCAGGCAGGCAATCCGGACGGGCCGAGCGACTTTTCGGTCAACGCGATGGCGCGCGACCGTCGCGGCACGATCTGGAGCGGCGGGCGCTCGGGCGGCGTGTCCGGCTTCGATCCCGCCAGCGGCCGCGTGGCGCGCATCGCGCTCGGCAGCGGCAGCCCCGATAGCGAGCTCATTCGCGGCATGCTGGTCGACAGCGCCGACGTGCTGTGGGTCGCCTCGCGCGGCGGCCTGCACCGGATCGACCTGGCCAGCCGCGAACTGAAGACCTACCGCCACGAGCCGGGCGACAGTGCCAGCCTGGCCGACAACATCGTGCGCCCGATCATGGAAGACCGCCGCGGCCAGCTGTGGATCGGCACCTTCAACGGCCTCGATCTGCTCGACCGCGCCACCGGCAAGTTCCGCCATTTCCGCCACGACCCCGCCGACCCCGCCAGCATCAGCCACGACGAGGTGCACTACCTGCTGGAAGACCGCAGCGGCGCCATCTGGGTCGGCACCGCGGTCGGCCTGAACAAGATGATCGTCGGCGCCGGCGGGCGCGTCACGTTCAAGCGCTTCACGGCCGCCGACGGCCTGGCCGACGACGCCGTCGCCGCCATGCTCGAGGACGACGAGGGCAACCTGTGGATCAGTTCCACCACCGGCCTGTCGCGCTATGCGCCGGCCACCGGGCGCTGGCGCACCTACAGCGCCGGCGACGGCACCATCGAAGGGGCCTACTTCGACGGCTCCGCGTTCAAGGGGCGCGACGGCACGCTGTACTTCGGCGGCTTCAACGGCATCACCGCCTTCAATCCGCGCGCCATCAGCGACAACCTGATCGCGCCGCGCGCCGTCATCACCGGCTTCCAGGTCTTTAACAAGCCGGTCGCCCAGGTCCATCCGGGTCTGCTGAAAGGACCGATCGAGCATGCTTCGCAGATCACGCTGACGGCCGACGACTCGGTGTTCTCGCTCGAATTTTCGGCCCTGCATTACGCCGCCCCGCAGCGCAATCGCTTCGCCTACCAGCTGGTAGGGTTCGACCAGAACTGGGTCAGCACCGACGCCAGCAAGCGCTTTGCGACCTACACCAACCTCGATCCCGGCACCTACACCTTCCGCGTCAAGGCCGCCAACAAGGACGGCGTCTGGGGCGGCGCCGGCGCCAGCCTCGCCATCACCATCCTGCCGCCGTTCTGGAAGACCTGGTGGTTCCGCACGCTGGTGGCGCTGCTGGTGCTCGGCAGCGGCTACGGCGCCTTCCGCTTCCGCATGAGCGGACTGCGGCGCCAGAAGGAACTGCTCGAGCGCCAGGTGCACGCGCGCACCGCCGAAATCGGCCAGCAGAACCACCTGCTGGAACGCCAGAAGCTCGAGCTCGAGGCGCGCCGCGGCGAGGCCGAATCGCAGCGCGCCGAAGCCGAGCAGCGCCGCTTCGACGCCGAACGCCAGAAGGAAGAAGTCGAACTGCAGAAGGAGAACGTCGAACTGGCGCACCGCAACATCTCGATCCTGTCCGAAATCGGCCGCGAGATGACCGCCACGCTCGACATGGAAACCATCATGGGCACGGTCTACCGCCACGTCGACCAGCTGATGGATGCCCGTTCGTTCGGCATCGGCATCTACCGCGAGGACCTCGGCCAGATCGAGTTCCCGTTCGCCGTCGACCAGGGCGTGCGCACGATGCGCTACAGCCGGCCGGTGAGCCAGCCGAACCAGCTGGCGGTGTGGTGCCTGACGCACCGGCGCGAAGTGTTCATCAACGACTTCGAGGCCGAATACGACAACTACGTCAGCGCCGGCATCGCCGACCCGATGGCGTCGGTGCCGCGCATCGACGGCAGCGCCGTCTCGATGTCGGCGTCGGCGATGTACGTGCCGCTGATCGTCAAGGAACGCGTGATGGGCGTGCTGTGCGTGCAAAGCGGCGAGAAGAACGCCTATCGCCGCGTCCACCTCGACATGCTGCAGACGCTCGCCGCGCACGCCGCGGTGGCGCTCGACAACGCGCGCGCCTACCGCCAGCTCGAGGAGATGGAAAAGCAGGTGCGCCTCAACACGGCCGAGCTGGCGCTGGCCAACCGCGCCTTGCAGGACAACGACGAGCGGCTGCGGCTGGCCAAGCAGAAGGCGGAGGACGCCACGCGCCAGAAGTCCGAATTCCTCGCCAACATGAGCCACGAGATGCGTACGCCCTTGGCCGGCGTCATCGGCATGCTCGGCTTCGCGCTGCGCGACGCCCGCCTGCATGACGCCACCCGCGAGCAGATCCTGCGCGGCCAGGCCAACGCCCAGTCGCTGCTGACGATCATCAACGACCTGCTCGACTTCTCCAAGATCGAGGCCGGCAAGCTGACCATCGAGAACATCGATTTCGCGCTTGCCGGCACGCTGGAGAACGTGGTCAGCCTGTTCGAGGAACAGGCGGCGGCGCACAGCGTCGGCTTCGAGCTCGACCTGGCGCGCGACCTGCCGCACTTCGTCGTCGGCGACCCGACCCGCCTGCGCCAGGTACTGGTCAACCTGGTCGGCAACGCCTTCAAGTTCACCAACCGCGGCACCGTCAGGGTGCAGGTCGAGCGGCTCTCGCCGGAGCCTGGCCAGCCGCACATCAACATGGTGCAGTTCTCGGTGCACGACACCGGCATCGGCATCGCCCCGCAGGCGCTGGCGCGGCTGTTCCAGAAGTTCGAACAGGCCGACAGCACCACCACCCGGCGCTACGGCGGCACCGGGCTGGGACTGGCGATCTGCCGCCAGCTCGTCGAGCTGATGGGCGGGCGCATCAGCGTGGTCAGCGAGGAGGGCGCCGGCAGCTGCTTCGCCTTCGTGCTGCCGCTGGCCGACGGCGTGGCGCCGGTGCTGGCGCCGCAGGTGGCGCGCGCGCCGCACAGCCACAGGCTCAAGGTGCTGTGCGCGGAGGACTTCCCCACCAACCAGATCATCATCCGCATGATGCTGGAGGACTTCGGCCATCATGTCGACATCGCCGACAATGGCCGCCTGGCGCTGGCCGCGTGCGCGCGCACCCGTTACGACCTGATCCTGATGGACGGGCGCATGCCCGAACTCGATGGCGCCAGCGCCACCCGCATCATCCGCGCCGGCGGGCCGGCCGAGGCGCCGGTGCAGGACCGCGAACTGATGATCGTGGCGCTCACCGCCAACGCCAGCGAGGAAGACCGCGCGCGCTACCTGGGGGCCGGCATGGACGACTTCCTGACCAAGCCGGTCGACGAAGCGGCGCTGCACCACCAGCTTAGCCGCGCCATCGAACGCCAGCTGCGGCGCGGCATCCCGCTGGCGCCGATGACGCCGTCGGCCAGGGTGCGCACGCCCGGATCTGCCGAACTCGATGCGATGTTCGGCGTCTTGAGCGGCCCGACGCCGCTGGCGGTGGCGGTTTCGCAAAACGCCGGGCGCCGCACCAGCGACCTGAAGGCGAAGATGCGCAGCGCCTTTGCCGGCGACCTGCCGGGCCGGCGCGCGGAGCTCGAAGCGGCGCTCGCGAGCGAAGACAACGCCACCGCGGCGCGGCTGCTGCACGGGATCAGGGGCAGCGCCGCCTATCTGGATGCGACCGAGCTGCACCTGCTGTGCGGCGAACTCGAACTGGCCGCCGACCAGGGCCAGTGGGCGGTGATCGCGGCCGCGCTGCCGCGCCTGCGCCGGCTGTTGGACGGCTTCGAGGGCGGCGCGGGATGAGCGCGGCGATGATTCCCGCGGCGCCTGCGCGCGGACGGCATGACATCAATGGGAGGCAACGATGCAGGTATTGATAGTTGACGACGACGTCGTCTCGCGGATGGTGATGATGCACCTGGTCGACAGCTGCGGTCTGCACGAAGTGCTGGAGGCGGAGGACGGCGAGGACGCCTGGAACCAGTTGCAGCAGGGGCTGCGGCCGGCGATCTGCTTTTGCGACCTGCGCATGCCGCGCCTGTCCGGCATGGATCTGCTGGCGCGCGTGAAGGCAGATCCCGATCTGGAGTCGATGCGTTTCGTGCTCGCGTCCTCTGCCAGCGACCATGCCACCATGGCCGAGGCAAGCGGCCTTGGCGCCGGCGGCTACATCGTCAAGCCGTTCGAGCGCGACCAGGTGCTGGCGCAACTGGCCGGCCTGGGGCCGCATGCCACCGGCCTGGCCGATGACGCCGAGCATCCGCTCTCGACGATGCAGCGGCTCGGCATCGATGCCGCGCGGCTGCTGCTGTACCTGGCCGGATTCGAAAGCCAGCTGGCCGATGCCGTCCCGGTACTGGCCGCGCTGCTGGCCGCGGACGACGCCGATGGCGCGCGCGCACGCATCGAGCGGCTGCACGCCGGCTGCGTTACCCTTGGCCTGGGCGGCGCCGCCGCGCGCCTCGACGCTCTCGGACTGGGTGCGCTCGACGGGGATCGGATCGACCGCGCGCTGGCCGCCACGTCGGCGGCGGTGCGCCGGCAGCGCGAGCGCTTGCGCTAGAGCCAGTGAAAACCTTTTGAGATGAGGCCGGCGAGGCCGGGAGCGACCGCGATGGGCAGACGTTGCAGCGCGGAACAGTCCTGCGGAGATCAGCTCAGCCATGTACGCTACGCCCGAGAGCGCTAGTTACAAGGAGGCCGATTTGGACCTGCAAAAAATAATCTCCCCCTTCACCGGCATCGAGGCCGCCAACTGGATGATGGCCCTGGCCGTCGCGGTGGTCAGCTTCATCGCCATCCACAGCGCGGTGGCGCTGTTTCGCCGCCACCTGTGCAAGCTGAGCGAAGATTCCACCGCCGATCGCCCGGCCGCCGAACTGCTGAAGGCGACGCTGGCGCGCACCAGCAACGTCGCCGTGGCCGTCACCTCGCTGCTGATCGGCCTGACCGTGCTCGACCTGGCGGCGCCATGGGACGAGCGCCTGCGCCACCTGTGGTTCATCGCCCTGGGCGCCCAGTTCGCGCTGTACCTCGATCGCGCCATCAGCGTCGGCGCGCGCCGCTATTTCCAGCGCCGTTCGGAAGGCCCGGATTCGCCCGCCACCGTCGCGCACACGCTGGTGGTATGGGCGATCAAGACGGCGCTGTGGGTCATGTTCGGCCTGGCACTGCTGACCAACCTGGGCATCAACGTGTCCGCCTTCATCGCCAGCCTCGGCATCGGCGGCATTGCCGTCGCGCTGGCGGCGCAGAACATCCTCGGCGACCTGTTCGCGTCGCTGTCGATCGCGGTCGACAAGCCGTTCGAGGTGGGCGACTCGATCAGCGTGGTGGGCCTGTCGGGCAAGGTCGAGCACGTGGGCCTGAAGACGACCCGCATCCGCGCCGACAGCGGCGAGCAGATCGTCATCGGAAACGCCGAGCTGCTGAAGAACACGGTGCGCAATTTCAAGCGCATGTCGAACCGGCGCGTGCAGTTTTCGCTGATGGTCAGCCCGGCGACCTCGCCCGCGCTGGCGCGCCAGTTGCCCGATGTCTTGCGCGGGATTATCGAACGCCAGCCGGAGGTGCGTTTCGAGCGCGTGCACCTGAAGAAGGTGACGCAGGGGGCGCTCGAGTTCGAACTGGTGTTCTTCGTGCTGGACCCTTCTTATGTCAAGTTCATGGATATGCAGCAAGCCGTGCTGCTCGAAGCGATGGAAGCGTTCGAGGACATGGGCGTGTCGACCGGGACGTCGGCGCAGCACCTGGTGCTCGAGCGCGAGGCGGACGGCGCCGCGCTGGCGGCGTCGGAGCCGGGGGAGGCCGTCGGCTTCCGGCAGGTAGGTACTTCTTTGCAGCGCGCGCGCTAGGCAGCAGCCGCGCTTATTTGGCGGGCGCGGACGGCGCCGCCTGTGGGGCTGGCGCCAACAACGCGGCGCCTTTGTACACTTGGCTGATGCCAAAAACGGCCACCAGCATGGTGCCGACAATGGTGATCATGGTTGCAAGCATCCAGGACCTGTTCTCGGTGTTCATCCTGTGCATATCGGAGCGAAGCTCAGCGAACTTCACATCCGTGCGTAAAGTCGACTTCTCGATTTCTCCGCGCAACTTCTCGATGTCCGCCTTGTTCGCTAAGGTCGACTTCTCGATTTCCAGGCGCAAACTCTCGTAGTCCGCCTTGTTAGTCAAAGTCGGTAGTATCAAATCCAGGCGCGTTTCCAGGGCAGTCATGCGATGCTCCATGCTGCCATCATAGGGCGGTTCGTCGCCACCGGCAACGGCTGCCGTTACGGGATTCATCGGGGTCGCTTTGGGTCTTGTCGGTTCCATCCTGCTGGCCGTTGTCCTCATACTCATCGTTAAGACACGCGAATGCGCACCGGGCTTTACGATATCGACGAAGTTCACGCAGGAGGATGAGCGTTCACAAGCTTTGCGGACGGAAAAAAGGTTGGTCCCTCCGACTGGAATCGAACCAGTATCCCACGCTTAGGAGGCATGTGCACTATCCATTGTGCTACGGAGAGGACGCTGGCGGTGCCGGTTGGCCCGGCGCCGCTGTCGCAGGGCAGGCCTGCAATTCGGCGATCGCGATGGCATGATGCCATGGCGGTGTCGTGAATCGAGCGCAATTATAGCCGACCTTTCGGCATCATTTGCGACTATGGCGCCAACAGTCGGTACAATGCACGCTTCTTTCATTTTTCCGGCCCCGCTTTTCCTCCCGAAAAGCCCCGGCGCCGGGCACTCTGCACTCATATGGCTGTTATCTCTCTTTCGTCGGCGCAACTCGCGTTCGGCCACGTCGCGTTGCTCGATCACGCTGAATTCTCCCTCGAAACGACCGAACGCGTCGGCCTCATCGGCCGCAACGGCACCGGCAAGTCGTCGCTGCTGAAAACCATTTCGGGCAAGTTCAAGCTCGACGACGGCCTGCTGGTCATGCAGCAGGGCATCAAGATCGCCTACGTCGAGCAGGAACCGACGTTCGACCCGGCCATGTCGGTGTTCGACGCGGTGGCCGCCGGCATGGGCGAGCAGGCCGCCATGCTGGCCGAGTACGAGGAACTGACGGGCCAGTTCGGCCAGGGCGACGACGACGCGCTGATGGACCGCATGCACGACCTGCAGGTCAAGCTCGACGCGACCGACGGCTGGAGCATGCAGAACAAGGTCGACACCACGCTCGACCGCCTCAACCTGGCCGGCGCCTCCCTGATGGGCACGCTGTCGGGCGGTATGCAGAAGCGCGTGGCGCTGGCGGTGGCACTGGTGTCGGCGCCGGACGTGCTGCTGCTCGACGAGCCGACCAACCACCTCGACTTCAAGTCGATCATGTGGCTGGAAGGCCTGCTGCGCGACTTCAAGGGCTCGGTGCTGTTCATCACCCACGATCGCTCCTTCCTCGACAACGTCGCCACCCGCATCATCGAACTGGACCGCGGCAAGCTGCTGTCGTATCCGGGCAACTTCAGCGCCTACCAGACCAGGAAAGCCGAGCTGCTCGAAATCGAAGAGGTCGAATCGGCCAAGTTCGACAAGTTCCTGGCGCAGGAAGAAGTGTGGATCCGCAAGGGCGTCAAGGCGCGCCGCGTGCGCGACGAAGGCCGCGTGCGCCGCCTCGAAGCATTGCGCGCCCAGCGCGCCGTGCGCCGCGACCAGCAGGGCCAGGTCAACCTGACCGTCACCGCGGGCGACCGTTCCGGCAAGATCGTGGCGGACCTCGAGAACGTATCGAAGAGCTACGGCGACAAGGTGATCGTCAATAACTTCACCGGCACCATCCTGCGCGGCGACAAGGTCGGCCTGATCGGCGCCAACGGCGCCGGCAAGACCACCTTGCTCAAGATGATCCTCGGCGAGGAAGCGGCCGACAGCGGCAAGGTCAAGCTCGGCACCAAGCTGCAGGTGGCGTACTTCGACCAGATGCGTGCCCAGCTCAACGAGGAAGACAGCCTGATGGAAACCATCGCGCCGGGCAGCGACTGGGTCGAGATCAACGGCGCCAAGAAGCACGTGATGAGCTACCTGAACGACTTCCTGTTCGCGCCGGAACGCGCGCGCTCGCCCGTCAAGTCGCTCTCCGGCGGCGAACGCAACCGCCTGCTGCTGGCGCGCCTGTTCGCCAAGCCGGCCAACTGCCTGGTGCTCGACGAGCCGACCAACGACCTCGACATCGACACCCTGGAACTGCTGGAAGAATTGCTGGAAGACTATACCGGCACGGTGTTCCTGGTCAGCCACGACCGTACCTTCCTCGACAATGTCGTCACGCAAGTGATCGTCGCCGAAGGCGAGGGCATGTGGCGCGAATTCGTCGGCGGCTATACCGACTGGGAACGCGTCAAGTCGCAGACGCCTGCGGCCAGGCCGGTTGCCGTCAAGGCCGCCGCGGCGGTGGCGCCGAAGGAAGCGGCCAAGAAGGTCAAGCTGAGCTACAAGGAACAGCGCGAGCTGGAAGAGCTGCCGCTGCTCATTGCCAGCCTGGAAGACGAGCAGAGCGCCATCACGCTGCAGCTGAACGCGCCCGACTTCTACAAGACCAATCCTGCCGACGCCAAGCGCATCAACGCCCGGTTTGCGGAAATCGACGACCAGCTGATGGTCGCTCTGGAAAAATGGGAATTGATCGAGGCCCGTTCCAAGGGCGAATAAGCCGCGCAGCAAGCTGATCGACCCGGGCCTGTGGCCTTGAAATGGAGCACCATGTCCGAGCAAGACGCCCCAGGCCTGGCCGCATCGCGCGCGGCGGCCCCGATGTTCAGCCGCGCCGCCTGGGCGCGGATCCTGCCGTTCCTTACCTATATGCTGTTCATCGGCGTGGCCGAGCTGCTGGTGCGGCTCGGCTGGAGCGCGGCCGAGCTGCGCTGGCTGTATGCCGTCAAGGTCGGCGCCGTCGTGCTGGTACTCGCTTACTTCTGGCGCGACTACGACGAACTGAGAAGCGGGCCGCTGCCGCTGCGCATCGCCCTCGTCGCCGTCGGCATGGGCGTGGCGGTGCTGGCGCTGTGGATCAGCCTTAGCGCCGACTGGATGAGCATCGGCAGCGCCGCCGGCTTCGATCCCACCAACGGCGGACGCATCGACTGGCTGCTGGTGGCGGTGCGCATCGCCGGCGCCGCGCTCGTCGTTCCCGTCATGGAAGAATTGTTCTGGCGCTCCTTCCTGCTGCGCTGGATCGATGCCGCCGACTTCCGCACAGTTGAGCCATCTCAAGTGAGCGCAAAAAGCGTCTTAATCACTTCCGTGCTGTTCGGTTTCGAGCATAACCTGTGGCTCGCGGGGATCGTCGCCGGTCTTGCATATATTGCACTTTTTATGCGCCATCGCACGATCTGGTCGCCCATCCTGGCCCATGCTGTGACCAACGGTTTGCTCGGGGTGTGGGTGGTCTGCACGGGTAGCTGGTCCTATTGGTAGAGGTTAGGTGACCAGCAGATTGTTCATTTTAGCGATGACAAAATATGCTGAGTCACCTTCCAGAAAAATCCTCCTGTTTCCCCCCGCGCGCTGCCTGCGTCCGGCCGCTGTGCCTGCTCGTGGCCGCGCTCGCCAGTGCCGCGTCGATCGCCGCGCCGAGCGACGCGCTGCGCGTCTTCGCCGGTCTCGGCTACGGCCACGACGATAACCTGCTGCGGGTGCCCGACGGCTTTCCCGCCTTCGACAACCGCTACGCCGATTCCTGGTACCAGGCCGACGCCGGCGTGCTGTTCGACCATACCTACAGCCGCCAGCGCCTGAGCGGGCACGCCAGGCTGTCGAAGGTCAAGTTCGACCATTTCCGCCAGCTCGACTACGACGGCAAGGACGTCGAGGCCAAATGGAACTGGCAGGTCGGCAACCACTGGGAGGGTGTGCTGGGCACGACGTACGACCAGACGCTGGCGCCGTACACCGACTTTCGCAGCGACCAGCGCAACCTGCGCCAACAGCGCCGCACCTTTGCCGACGGCGCCTGGCGCTTCCATCCCAGCTACCGCGTGCGGGCGGCGGCGGAGCGCGAAAAATTCAGCTACGAGCTCAAGGAACAAAGCTTTAACGACCGTACCGAAGACACCTGGGAAGCCGGCGCCGACTACCTGCCTGCCAGCGGCAGCGAGATCGGGCTGGTCGCGCGCAAGGTCAAGGGCAAGTACCCGAACCGGCGCCTGCTCGGCCAGCAAGTGCTCAACGACGATTACGACCAGGACGAGTTCAAGGCGCGGGTGCTGTGGGTGGCCACCGGCACCACCACGGTGCAGGCGCTGGCCGGCTGGGTCAAGCGGCGCCAGCCGGCGCTGGGCGACGACACCAGCGGTTTTTACGGCAAGGTCAACGCCACTTACAAGCGCAGCGGCTCGCTCAGCTACAACGCCGCGCTGTGGCGCGATTTCGCCCCGATCGAAAGCCCGCTGGTGAGCACCACGCAGAACAAGGGCGTCAGCGCCGGCGTGGCCTGGGACGCCAGCGCCAAGCTCAAGCTCGAGGCGAATGCGCTCTACGAGCGGCGCGCCTACAACGCCCGACTGCTGCAGGTGGCCAGCCGCGGCGGCCTCGAGGACACCGTGCGCTCGGCCAACATGCGCGCCACCTGGTCGCCGCGCCCGACGCTGCAGCTGAGCGCGGCGCTGGCGCACCAGGCCCGGTCCGGCTCGGCCGCGCTGGGCACCGGCAAGTTTTCGTCGAACAGTATCCAGATCAATGCCACGGCACAGTTCTGAGACAGCACATGACCGTCAACGACATCCCGCTCATCTCCTTCTTCCAGCGCGTGCTCGATCCGCTGATCATCATGGGCACGCTGTACTTCGCCTCGATGTTGTACCACGAGACCTTCACCGGCTACTCGCTGGTGCTGATGATCCTGGCGTTCTTCATCTCGTCGGCGGTGTACCAGCACATCGACCCCTACCGCACCTGGCGCAGCGGCCGCATGCTCGCCTACGCCCGCGACACCGTGTTCGGCTGGTGCCTGACGATCGCGGTGCTGCTGTTCCTCGGCTCGGCGAGCGGCCTGTACTATTACTATGACGAGCGCGTGATGCTGGCCTGGTTCATCGCCACGCCGGTCACCATGCTGGTCAGCCACATCGTCGTGCGGCGCGTCTCCGGCGGGCCCGACAAGAAGAGCGAAGTGCGTTCGGTAGTGGTGATCGGCGCCAACGACGTCGGCATCAAGTTCGCCACCATCTGCGAAAAGCACTCCAACCTGTTCATGCACATGCGCGGCTTTTTCGATGACCGCACCGACGACCGCCACCCGGCCGGCATGCGCCACCCGATACTGGGCAAGATGAGCGACATCGCCACCTTCGTGCGCGAGCAGAACATCAAGCTGATCTTCATCAGCCAGCCGATTTCGGCCCAGCCGCGCATTCGCAAGCTGCTCGACGAATTGCAGGACACCACCGCCTCGGTCTACTTTCTGCCCGACATCTACATCTTCGACCTGATGCAGGCACGCTTCGACAACGTCGGCGGCATGCCCGTCATCGCCATCTGCGAAACGCCGTTCATGGGCTTGAACAGCGCCATCAAGCGCGCCAGCGACATCGTGCTGGCGCTGGCGATCCTGCTGCTGATCGCGCCGCTGATGCTGGCCATCGCGCTGGCGGTGCGGCTGACCTCGCCGGGGCCGGTGATCTTCCGCCAGCGCCGCTACGGCCTGTACGGCGAGGAAATCATCGTCTACAAGTTCCGCTCGATGACCGTCACCGACGACGGCGCCACCATCGTCCAGGCCAGCCGCAACGACCAGCGCTTCACCCCGATCGGCGCTTTTCTCCGGCGCAGCTCGCTCGACGAATTGCCGCAGTTTGTCAACGTCCTGCAAGGGCGCATGAGCATCGTCGGACCGCGCCCGCACGCCGTCGCCCACAACGAGCAATACCGCAAGCTGATCAAGGGATACATGCTGCGCCACAAGGTCAAGCCCGGCATCACCGGCTGGGCCCAGGTCAACGGCATGCGCGGCGAGACGGCCACCCTCGACAAGATGCAGGCGCGCATCCAGTACGACCTCGACTACCTGCGCAGCTGGTCGGTGTGGCTGGACCTGTGGATCATTTTAAAGACCGTCAAGGTCGTGCTGGCGCGCGACAACGCGCACTGACGTTTTTCGATTCGGTATGTAAGGCGGGCCGGCACGGCCGCACATTTTCGGGGTCAAGCGCATGAAAAAAGCACTCATCACAGGCGTCACCGGGCAGG
Organism: Burkholderiales bacterium; assembly: GCA_038248405.1. Lineage (GTDB taxonomy): Bacteria > Pseudomonadota > Gammaproteobacteria > Burkholderiales > Burkholderiaceae_D > JAFCUW01. The sequence continues at coordinate 54,544 of JBBRXM010000002.1, read as the reverse complement.
ACGGTTCCTACCTTGCCGAGCTGCTGCTGGCAAAGGGCTACGAGGTGCACGGCATCAAGCGCCGCGCTTCCCTGTTCAACACCGAGCGCATCGACCATCTCTGCCAGGACCCGGCGCAGGCGCCGAACTTCTTCCTCCACTACGGCGACCTGACCGACACTTCCAACCTGACCCGCATCCTGCACCAGGTCCAGCCCGACGAGGTCTACAACCTGGGCGCCATGAGCCACGTGGCGGTGTCGTTCGAGTCGCCCGAGTACACCGCCGACGTCGACGGCATCGGCACCTTGCGCCTGCTCGAAGCGATCCGCTTCCTCGGCATGGAGCGGCGCACCCGCTTCTACCAGGCCTCGACCTCCGAACTGTACGGCCTGGTGCAGGAAACGCCGCAGCGCGAAAGCACGCCGTTTTATCCGCGCAGCCCGTACGCGGTGGCCAAGCTGTACGCCTACTGGATTACCGTCAATTATCGCGAAGCCTACGGAATGTACGCCTGCAACGGCATCCTGTTCAACCACGAGTCGCCGCGCCGCGGCGAAACCTTTGTCACCCGCAAGATCACGCGGGCGCTGGCCAACATCGCGCAGGGCCTCGAGCCGACTCTGTTCCTCGGCAATATCGATGCGCTGCGCGACTGGGGCCATGCCCGCGACTACGTCGAGATGCAATGGCTGATGCTGCAGCAGGATCACGCCGAAGATTTTGTCATCGCCACCGGGCGCCAATATTCGGTTCGGCATTTCATCGAAACGGCGGCCCGTGAACTCGGCATCGAAATCGCCTGGCACGGGAGCGGCGTCAATGAACGTGGTGTGATTTCTTCTATCATTGGTGACAAGTGCAGTGGCGCAAGAGTAGGGCAGTCCATCGTCGCGATCGATCCTCAGTATTTCCGGCCGGCCGAGGTCGAGACCTTGCTCGGCGACCCCGCCAAGGCGCGCGACCGGCTCGGCTGGACGCCGCAGACCAGTTTCGAATCGATGGTGCAGGAGATGGTCGCGCATGACCTCGACTGCGCCCGCCGCCACAAGCTGCTCAAGTCGCACGGCTACAACGTCGCAATTTCGCTGGAGTGATGCTGTGAAAAACGCACAACCGCGCATCTTCGTCGCCGGCCACCGCGGGCTGGTCGGGTCGGCCATCGTCCGCGTGCTGCACGCGCAGGGGCTGACCAACATCGTCACCCGCACCCACGCCGAACTGGAACTGACCGACCAGGCGCAGGTGCGCGCCTTCTTCGAGTCCGAGCACATCGACCAGGTCTACCTGGCGGCGGCCAGGGTGGGCGGCATCCACGCCAACAACACCTATCCGGCCGAGTTCATCTACGACAACACGATGGTGCAGGCCAACGTCGTCCACGAAGCCTGGCGCAATGGCGTGCACAAGCTGTTGTTCCTCGGCTCGTCGTGCATCTATCCGCGCATGGCCGAGCAGCCCATCCGCGAGGAATACCTGATGAACGGCATCCTCGAGCCGACCAACGAACCATATGCGATGGCCAAGATCGCCGGCATCAAGCTGTGCGAAAGCTACAACCGCCAGTACGGCACCGATTACCGCAGCGTGATGCCGACCAACCTGTACGGCCCGGGCGACAACTACCACCCGCAAAACAGCCACGTGATCCCGGCCCTGATCCGCCGCTTCCACGAAGCGAAGATCGTCGACGCCCCCGAAGTGGTGATCTGGGGCAGCGGCAAGGCGATGCGCGAATTCCTGTACGTCGACGACATGGCCGCCGCCAGCGTCTACGTCATGCAGCTCGACCACGACACCTATTGCGCCAACACCGGCCCCATGCATTCGCACATCAACGTCGGCACCGGCCGCGACACCACCATCGGCGAACTGGCCAGGCTGGTCGGCCGCATCGTCGGCTACGACGGCAAGATCGTGTTCGATACCAGCAAGCCCGACGGCACGCCGCGCAAGTTGCTCGACATCTCGAAACTGACCGCGCTGGGCTGGTCGGCGCACATGCCGCTCGATGTAGGTCTGCAACATGCCTACCATTCCTTCCTCGACACAAACAAGTTGTATTGATGGCCCCCAAACCCGGACGGCGAACTTTGCATACGACCGTACAGCCGAGGAACCTATCTTGAACGCGACCACCCTAACAGTCATGAACCGACACACTTACCCCGGAACCGGCCGGCGCCTGTTGTGCGCCGCTCTTATCATCGCTGCGGCCGCGCTGGCCGCGTGCGGCAACAAGGCCAGGGAAAGCAAGCCCGGCCAGGCGCTGGCGAGCGTCAACGGCGTCGAAATCACCGTTTTGCAGCTCAACGAGGAACTGCAGCGCGCCGGCGTCGGCCCCGCCCAGCAGGAGGCGGCCAGCAAGCAGCTGCTGCAGGCGCTGATCGACCGCCAGCTGCTGCAAAGCGCCGCTGCCAACGAAAAGCTCGACCGCGAGCCGAACGTAATGCAGGCCATCGAGCGCGCCAAGGCCCTGATCGTGGCCCAGCAATACATGCAGAGGCGGATCGGCACGCCGACGCGGCCAACCCGCGCCGAGGTGGAAGATTATTTCCAGAAGAATCCGCAATTCTTCGCGCAGCGCAAGCAGTTCAGCCTGCAGGAACTGGTGATCGCCAGCAGCGACCTGACGCCCGAGCTGAAGGCCGCCGCGGAGGCCGCCAAGTCGCTCGACGAGGTCGCCGCCTGGCTGCAGGAACACAAGGTCAAGTTCGGGCGCACCCAGGTCACCCGCAGCACCACCGACCTCAGCCCGGAAATGTCGTCGCGGCTGCTGGCCATGCAGAAGGGCCAGCTGTTTGTCGTCAGGGAGGGCGAGCGCAGCCTGCTGATCTCGATCGCCGACGTGCGCGAGGCGCCGGTGACGCTCGACGTTGCCGCCCAGCAGATCGAACAGTTCCTGATGAACAAGCGCAGCAAGGAGCGCGCCGCAGCCGAGATGGCGCGCCTGCGCGCCGGCGCCAGGATCGAATACCTGAACAAGTCGATGGCGTTGGACGCCAAGGCGGCGCCGGCCGTGCTGCCCGGCGCCGCGCCGGCGGCCCCTGGCGCCGCCAAGGACGCCCTCGACCGTGGGGTTGCCGGCCTCAAATAGCATTATCAGACGTATATAAAGGGGAACCATCATGAAGCGATTGATGCAGTGGATGACGGCGGCGGCGCTGGTGCTGGCGTGCTCGCTGACCGGGGCGGCGGCGGGTGCGGCTGAAGTGCCGCTGGGCGCCGGCGACGTGCTGCGCGTGTCGGTGCACGGCAATCCTGACCTGGGGCTGGAAACGCGGGTCAGCGAAGCGGGCAGCATCACCTTTCCGCTGCTCGGCCCGGTTGCCGTCGGCGGCCTGACGGTGGCGGCGGCCGAAAAGAAAATCGCCGGCCTGCTCGAGTCCGGCGGCTACCTCAAAAAGGCCCAGGTCAACATCATGGTGTCGCTGCTGGCCAGCCAGCAGGTCTCGGTGCTCGGCCAGGTCAACCGCCCGGGCCGCTACCCGGTGGACGGCAAGCGCAGCGTGCTCGACATGCTGGCGCTGGCCGGCGGCATCTCGGCCGACGGCGCCGACACCGTCAGCCTGGTGCGCACCCGCGGCGGCAAGACCACCCGCGCCACCATCGACGTGGTGCAGATGGTGCGCAGCGGCGCGCTCGATGGCGACCTCGAGGTGGCCGGCAGCGACATGATCTACGTCGAGCGGGCGCCGCGCTTCTACATCGTCGGCGAAGTGCAGCGCCCCGGCGCCTTCCGCGTCGAGCGCGGCATGACGGTGCTGCAGGCGCTGTCGGCCGGCGGCGGCCTGACCGCGCGCGGCAGCAACAACGGCCTGCGCATCACCCGCCGCGACGCCAGCGGCAAACCGGTCACCTTCGAGGTCAAGCACAGCGACCTGGTACAGGTGGACGACGTCATCACCGTGCGCGAGAGCTGGTTCTGACTCGCGCCGCCACCTGTTGTCACCTTCGAAAGCGCGCCATGAACGTCCACCAATTCCTGCTGATCGTGCTGGCCAGGAAGAAGATCATCCTGTCCATCCTGGCCGCCACCGTGCTGCTGACGCTGGCGTTCAGCCTGGTCCAGCAGAAGACCTACAAGGCCACCGCGTCCGTGCTGCTGAACTACAAGGGCGTCGATCCGCTGACCGGCCTGACCATGCCCGGCCAGCTCTTGCCCGGCTACATGGCCACCCAGATCGACATCATCAGCAGCAAGAACGTGGCGCTGCGCGTGATCGACTCGCTCAAGCTGGCCAGCAGCCCGGCGGTGCTGGCGCAGTTCACGGCCGCCGCGGACGGGCGCGGCAGCGTGCGCGACTGGCTCGCCGACCTGCTGCTGAAAAAGCTGGAAATCATGCCCTCGCGCGAGAGCAGCGTCGTCGAGATCAGCTTCAAGGGCGTCGATCCGCAATTCGTGGCGGCGGTGGCGAATGCCTTCGCCGACGAGTACCAGCGCATCAGCGTGCAGCTCAAGACCGAGCCGATGAAGAAAGCCTCGCTGTACTTCAACGAGCAGACCAAGCTGCTGCGCGACAACGTCGAGAATGCGCAGGCGCGGCTGTCGAAATACCAGCAGGAGAAGGGCATCGTCAGCCTCGACTTCAACCGCGTCGACGTCGAGCTGGCGCGCCTGAACGACCTGTCGGCGCAGCTGGTGGCGGCGCAGAACCAGACCATCGAGGCCAGTTCGCGCCAGCACATGGCCAGCGGCGCGGCGGCCGATTCGCCCGACGTCGCCGCCAACGCACTGGTGCAGAACCTGCGGGTGGCCGTCAGCGGCGCCGACGCCAAGCTGGCTGAAATGGCGCAGCGGCTCGGCCACAACCATCCGCAATTCCTGGCCGCCAAGGCCGAGGCGGCGAAGATGCGCGCGGAACTGAATGCGGCGCTGGGGTCGGTGTCGCGCAGTGTCGGCAACAATGCCACCGTGCTGCGCCAGCGCGAAAGCGAGCTGCGCAACGCGCTGGCGGCGCAGAAGGCGAGGGTGCTCGAACTGAACCGCGCGCGCGACGAGCTCGGCGTGCTGCTGAAAGACATGGACAGCGCCCAGCGCGCCTTCGACGCCGCCTCGCAGCGGCTGTCGCAGACCAAGATCGAGGCGTCCTCCGAGCAGTCCGACATCTCGATCCTGAACCCGGCGGTGGCGCCGATCGAGCCGTCCGGCCCGCGCGTGCTGCTCAATACGCTCGTGTCGGTGCTGCTTGGCACCGTGCTCGGCGTGGGTGTCAGCCTGCTGGTGGAAATGCTGAACCGCCCGATCCGCTCGGCCAGCGACATGAAGGACCTGCTCGGCATCCCGGTGCTGGGCACGGTCGAATGGCGCCACCCGCGCCGGCGCGCGACCGGCTTGCGCGCGCTGTGGGCGCCGCGCCGCCTGAGATTGAACTAGACCATGGATACCGCGATGAACTCTCCCGTGCTGAGCGCCGCCGTGGCGGCCGACCATACGCCGCCCGACTCGTCGATGGGCATGCTGTTGCAGGGCGCCGGCAAGATCACCGCCGAAGGCGCCGAGCGCGTGCTGCGCAGCCAGACCGATCTCGGCATTCGCTTCGGCGAGGCCGCGGTGCGCCTGGGCCTCGTCAGCGAGGACGACGTGCAGCAGGCGCTGGCGCGCCAGTTCGCCTATCCCTATCTGCAACAGGGGCAGTCCGCGCTGTCGCCCAGGCTGGTGGCCGCCTTCGAGCCGTTCAGCGCCCAGGTCGAGTCGCTGCGCGCCATCCGCAGCCAGCTGATGCTGCGCTGGTTCGCCCACGGCCACAAGGCGCTGGTGATCGCCGGCATCGATCCGGACGATGGCGCCAGCCTGTGCGCGGCCAACCTGGCGGTGGTGTTTTCGCAGCTCGGCGAGCAGACGCTGCTGGTCGACGCCAACCTGCGCAGCCCGCGTCAGCAGGAGCTGTTCGCGCTGGCGCCGCGCCACGGCCTGTCGGACGTGCTGGCCGGGCGCGCCGACCTCGACGTCATCGGCCGGGTGCCAGCCTTCGCCGACCTGTCGGTCATGCCGTCGGGCACGCTGCCGCCCAATCCGCAGGAGCTGCTCAGCCGCGACGGCTTTCGCCACCTCAATACCCAGCTGGCGGGCCGCTACGACGTGGTGCTGTACGACGTGCCGCCGTTCGCCAGCGGCGCCGACGCCATCGCGGTGGCCGCCCGCGCCGGCGGCGTGCTGCTGGTGGTGCGCAAGGACCGCACCCGCATGGCCAGGCTGGCCAGCATGGCCGAGCAGCTGGGCGAGGCCGGCGCCCAGGTGGTCGGCTCGATCGTGGTGGATTTCTGATGGTCGCCCAGGCGCGCAGCGGTCCCGGCCAGCAGGCGCTGGTGCGCGCGGCGCTGCCCGAATGGTGGCCGGTGCTGGCCGGCCTGGCGCTGCTGTTCGCGCCCACTTTCCACGACCTGTTCACCGGCGCCTGGATCAGCGAGGAACAGGGCCACGGCCCGATCATCTTCGCCCTGTCGCTGTGGCTGATCTGGCGCACCTGGCCGGCCACGCTGGCGGCCGCGCCCTCGCGCCCGAGCTGGAGCGGCTGGCCGCTGCTGGCGGTCGGGCTGGCGCTGCACCTGCTGGGCCGCTCGCAGCACATATTGATGTTCGAAGTCAGTTCGATCATCGTCGTGATGGCCGCCGTCATCCTCGTCAAGCGCGGCGCGGCGGCCTTCCGGATGCTGTGGTTCCCGTTCTTTTTCATGCTGTTCATGGTGCCGCTGCCGGCCGAACTGGTCGCCGCCGTCACGCTGCCGATGAAGATGGCGGTGTCCTGGGTCACCGAGCACCTGCTGTTCGAGGCCGGCTACCCGATCGGGCGCTCCGGCGTGGTGCTGCAGATCGGCCAGTACCAGCTGCTGGTGGCCGACGCCTGCGCCGGCCTGCAGACCCTGCTCACGCTCGAGGCGCTGGGGCTGTTCTACCTCAATGTGGTGCGCCACACGTCGGCGGTGCGCAATGTCGCCCTGGCGCTGCTGATCATCCCGATCTCGTTCTCGGCCAACGTGGTGCGGGTGGTGACGCTGACGCTGGTGACCTACTACTTCGGCGACGCCGCCGGCCAGGGCTTCCTGCACGGTTTCGCCGGCATGGTGCTGTTCATCACCGCGCTGGTGCTGATCCTGGCGGTCGACTCGGCGCTGCAATGGGCGGTGCGGCGCCGCCAGCCGCGGACGGCGGCGCCATGAACGGCCGCCTGGCCGCCAGCGTGGTGCTGGGCGTGGCGATGGCGGCCACCTCGGCGCTGACGGGGGCGCTGACGCCCACCGTCAAGCTGGCGCAGCTGCAGGCCTCGTTCAGCCTGGAGCAGATGATCCCGGCCGCGTTTGCCGACTGGGCGGTGGACACCTCGGTCGTCCCGCTCAAGGCCGATCCCGAGCGCCAGTCCGAGCTCGAGAAGATCTACGACCAGACGCTGTCGCGCACCTACGTCAACAAGGCCGGCGAGCGGGTGATGCTGTCGATCGCCTACGGCGGCGACCAGAGCCGCGCGCTGCAGGTGCACCTGCCCGAGGTGTGCTACGTGGCGCAGGGCTTCGACATGCTGAAGGTGGGCGAGGGCGCCCTGCAGACGCGCTACGGAGAGGTGCCCGTCAAGCGGCTGGTGGCGCGCCAGAACAGCCGCCATGAACCGATCACCTACTGGATCACGGTCGGCGACAAGGCCATCAAGTCGAGCTTCGAGCAGAAGATCCAGCGCCTCGCCTACGGCCTTTCGGGCAAGATTCCGGACGGCATGCTGGTACGCGTGTCGACCATCGGGCCCGACGACAGCGCCGCCTACCGCCTGCAAGACCGCTTCGTCGGCCAGATGCTCGACGCGCTCGAGCGCAAGGACCGCGTCCGCCTGCTCGGCTCCGTCGGGAAGAACGGCTGACCGGCGGCGTTTCTCCGCACAACTGCTTTAGCATGGAAGGCCGCGATGGACGAACTGCTTCCCTACATCTACGCTTCGATCCCGTTCGCCGCCGTGCTGGCGCTGGCGGCGGCATCGGTGGTGGGCATCGGCGTGGGCATGGTGGCGCCGCGGCTGCTGGTGTACCCCTACCTGGCAATTTTTTTCCTGTTCAATTCGACCCGCTACGGCAGCCTGGCGATCGTGTCGGCCGACTCCGGCGTCTACAGCCGCGGCTCCGGGCTGCTGTATTTCCCTTTGCTGCTGTGGCTGATGCTGGGCGCCTGGCTGTGCGCCCGCCTCAGCGCGAGTTTTCGCCACCAGCCGGCGCCGCCATGCAACCTGCGGCCATGGCTGTTTGCCTGGAGCGCGCTGCTGCTGGTTCACGTCGTCGTCGCCGTTTTTCTCGGCAAAAAAGTGTCGGAGGCACTGACGCCGAACGGCTTCGCCAACATCGTCTGGATCGGCCCGCTCGTTTCGGTGATGCTGCTGAGCTTTCGCACCCGCGACCACGCCATCGAGCTGGCGCGCTTCATCATGCTCGCCGGGCTCGGGCGTGCGCTGTACGGGCTGGCGCGCTGGGCCATCGGGGAGGGCGACCCCAACAACGTGTACGCCAACATGAACGACATCAAGATCAAGCTGACGTTCTTCGACATCAACGACAGCCTGCTGTGCGCGCTGGCGTTCGCCATTGCCGCGGTGCACCTGTTTCAGTCGGCCCCGGCGGCGCGCGCGCGCTTCTGGGTGGCCATCGAATGGATGACGCTGCTGGCCACGCCGCTGTGCATTGCACTGTCGTACCGGCGCAGCGCATGGATCGGCTTCCTGCTGGCGCTGGCGGTGGTGATGTGGCGCTTTCCGTGGCGGCGCCGGCTGCAGCTGGTCGCCCTCGGGCTGCCGCTGGTGGCGCCGGCGCTCGCCTACGTTGCCTGGAAGCGCCTGTCGCAGACCAAGGGCGCCGGCAGCGGGCTGTCCGGCCTGCTTTACGACATGCAGTCGCGCCGCTTCGGCGCCGAGAGCGAGCGCGTGCTCGAACTGAAGCTGGCGCTGGCCGACTTCCTGTCCAACCCCGTCACCGGCATCGGCTCATGGGGCCGCTACAGCGGCTATCAGCGCATCTCGTGGCAGACCGGCCTGGACGGCGGCCTGTTCATCCACAGCGGCGTGCTCCACATCGGCCTCAAGAGCGGTCTGGTCGGGCTGGTGCTGCTGGCCGGCCTGGCCTGGGCCTTCGTCCACTTCGCGCGGCGCACGCTGCGCCAACTGCCTCCCGAGCTGGTCGGGCTGGGCGCCGCCGGCGCCGCCGGTCTCGCCTTCATGCTGCCCGACTTACTGATCGGCACGCCGTTCGCCCAGGTGCGCACCAGCCAGATGCTGGCCATCTGCCTGGCGCTGCCCTACCTGGCCGCGGCCGTCGCGAATGGCGCGCGCAGCGTGCCGCGGCCCGCCGTGGCCCCGGCTGCGCCTTACCCGCTGGCGCCTGCATCATGAAGCTGCAACTGGCGAGAAACGCATTGTCGAACCTGCTCGGCGCGGTGGTGCCGGCGGTAGCGGCGCTGGCCACGGTGCCGCTGGTGGTGCGCGGGCTGGGCGACGCCAACTATGGCCTGTATTCGCTGGTGACGGCCATCGTCGGCTATTTCGCGGTGATCGACATCAACGTCACCGCCGGTTCGGTCAAGTTCATCGCCGGCTTCGGCGCGCGCGGCGACAATGACGGCATCAACGAGACGGTGTGTTTCGGCGTCATCGTCTACGCACTGCTCGGCCTGGCCGGCGCGCTGTGCCTGTACGGCAGTGCCCACTATCTCGTCACCAGCGTGTTCAGCGTGCCGCCGGCGCTGGTGGCCGAAGCGGTCGCCACGCTCAAGCTGGCGGCGCTGGGTTTTTTCATCGGCCAGCTGCAAAATTATTTGCAGAGCGTGCCGCAGGCGCTGATGCGCTACGACGTCGCCAGCCGCATCGAAATGCTGTTTGGCACCGTCGTGCCCGTGCTCACCGTTGCCGTGCTGATGCTCGGCTTCGGCCTGTTCGAAGTGGTGCTGCTGCGGGTGGTGGCCAGCGCGGCGCACTGCCTGGTGCTGGCGCGCTGGATCCGGCGGCTGCTGCCACAGCTGGCGCTGCGCTGGCCGGGCCGCGCGGTGCGGCGCGACCTGGTCGGTTTTTCGGCCTATTCCTTCCTCAGCCGCTTCGCCTCGCTGTCCTACACCCACGCCGACAAGCTCATCATCGGCGCCCTGGCCGGCGTCACCGCGCTGGCCTGGTTCACGGTCGCCTCGACGCTGGCCAACCGCCTGCTCGGCCTCACGTACCGCTTGTCCGGCGTGTTCTTTCCCGCCGCCAGCGCGCTGTCGGCCAGCGGCGAACTGGCCCGGCTCGACGTGCTCTACCTGAAGGCGACCCGCTACGTGGTGTTCCTCAACGCCGCCATCATGGTGCTGGTGGCGGTGTTCGCCGACAAGATCCTGCGCTACTGGATGAATCCCGACTTCGCCCACCACGGCGCACTGGTGCTGGCGGTGATGGCGGTGTCGCAGTTCCTCGATTCGCTCACCAGCCTGCCGTCGCTGGTCAACGACGGCATGGGCCATCCGCGCGTGTCCGGCCTGTTCGCGCTGGCGCGTGCCTGCGCCGGCCTGGCCATCGTCTATCTCGGCGTGGCCGGCTGGGGCATCGATGGCGCCGCCTGGGCGCACCTGGCGGTGTCGCTGCTGTTTGCCGTGCTCTTCATCGGCTTCGTGCACGGCCGCACGGTGCCGACCGGGCTGGGTGAACTGCTGCGGCGCGGCTACGCGCCCAGCCTGTACGGCGTGCTGGCGGTGTCGCTGTGCGCGGGCCTGGCCGACCGCCTGTTCGACAAGTCCGCCTTCGACTTCGCCTTCGTCCTCGCTGCCACCACGGTGATGCTGTTCGTGCACGGCATGCTGTTCGTCATCGACAAGGACGACCGCACGGACGCCTGGGCGCGCGTCAAGGCCTGCTGGCGCCCGGTGCAGGGGAGCTAGCATGAAGATACTGATGGCATCGGAAGATCTCCCGGGCGAGCGCATCGGCGGCCTCGGCAAGCACGTGGTGACGCTGGCGAACGCCTTGCTCTCGCTCGGCCACGAAGTGGTGCTGCTGGGCCGCGACGATGGCGCCGCCGCCGCCCCGGACCCGGCCGCCCAGGTCGGCTTCCACGGGCGCTTCATCGGCGCTTTCGACCTACGCCACCTGGGCTGGAAGGAATTGCAGATGGGCGTGTTCAACCCCTACAAGCGCCCCTGGTTCGCGCGCCGGATCGGCCAGGCGATCGCCCGCCACGCCGCCGGCTTCGACGTCGTGCACTATCACGGCCATCTGCCGATGGCCGGGCTGTACGTCGACCCCGCGCTCAATTTCGTCCAGACCCGCCACGACCAGGGCAGCGAGTGCGTTACCCACCTGCGCTTTCGGGATGGCGCGCCATGCGCCAGCACCCAGGCGCGCGACTGTGCCGGCTGCATCCACCCGGCGCCCGGAATGCTGCGCCAGCAAGTGTCGGCCCACGCGGTCGCGCGCTACCGGCGCGACGCCGCCGCCGCGTTCGGCCGCCACAAGACCATTTTCGTGTCCGACTTCCTGCGCCGCCGCTTCCAGCAGCAGGTGGCAGGCGCCGACCTGTCGCGTTGCCGCGTGATTCACAACTTCATTCAGTATCCCTTGCTGCGGCGCCTGGCCGGGCAGGCGCAGGTGCGCGCCGGCCACGTGCTGCTGGCCGGGCGCATCGACACCGGCAAGGGGTTTCGCGAGTTCCTGGCGGCCGCGCAGGGCCGCCTGCCGCCCGGCGCCACCATCAGCGTGGTCGGCGATGGCCCCGAGCGCGCCGGCCTCGAGCGCGAGTTCGCCGGCGCCCAGGTTGCCTTCCTCGGCTGGCAACCCTACCCGGCAGTGCTGGCGCTCGCCGCCGGCAGCCATGTCTGCGTGGTGCCGTCCGTGTGGGAGGAACCGTGCGGCACCACCGTGCTCGAGGCGCTGGCGCTGGGCCGCCAGTGCCTCGCGCTGGCGCGCGGCGGCACCCCCGAGCTGGCGGCCTACCAGCACTACGACGGCCAGCTGCTGCTGGCGCAGAGCATGCCGCAGCTGGTGGCACTGCTGGGCGATGCGCTGGCGCGCGCGCCGGTCATGCCGGCGCTGCCGGCAACTTCGCCAATGGACGTGTTCCAGGCGATCCCCCGGATCATCGACTGCTATACCGACTGAACGAGCACCGCGCCATGCCGAATAAACCGCCGACCTTTTCGATCGTCACCTGCACCTGGAACAGCGCCGCCACGCTGGGCGACACGCTGGCGTCGGTGCGCGCGCAGACCTGCCAGGACGTCGAACACATCTTCGTCGACGGCGGCTCGACCGACGCCACCCTCGACATGATCGCCGCCTATCCCGGCAACAAGCGGCTGCTGCGCGACGTCAAGGGAGGCATCAGCCGCGCGATGAACGCCGGCATCGAGGCGGCCAGCGGCGAGTTCGTCGCCCACCTGCACTCGGACGACTATTACGCCAGCGAAGAAGTGCTGGCGCGGGTGGCGGCGCAGCTGGCCGCGAGCCGGCGCGACTGGCTGTTCGGCAGCATCGCCGTGCTCAAGGAGGGCGTGGTGACGCCGCCGCCGCCACTGAAGCCTTTCAGCTACTTCGCGCTGGCGTCCGGCAAGGCCTTCATCCCGCACCCGGCCGTGTTCGCGCGCAGGTCGCTGTTCAGGCAGGCCGGCATGTTCGATCCGCAGCTCGCGTACGCGATGGACATCGACCTGTGGCTGCGCCTGGCCGCGCTGTCGGCGCCGGCCACCCTCGACCGCCCGCTGGCGGTGTTTCGCGACCATCCCGGCAGCGTTTCATCGGCCAACAAGATCAAGGCGCGCGAGGAGGAATTTCGCGTGCGCAAAACGCACCGCGCCAAGTCGCCGCTCGCCTTCGCCATCTACTGCCTGCGCTACTACAAGCGCATGCGCGCGCTGCGGCGCCAATCCTGAACGGCGCCAGCCGCCACAAGGGTGTTGGCAAGCTTGCCAGCACTGTGTTCGGATAGATATCGCACACCGATCCCGCGCCGTTGCGGCCCGCCAGGCGCCGCCGAAAACGTTCATTATTTCCTTGATTCCGATGTGTTGCAATTCGGTACTGACGACAAAAAAAGCGTTAGTTTCTCGCTGAAAATTGCCCTGCGGCAAGTGTGAACTGCGGTAACATAATTTCGTGTTCAGCAGTGCCGCGTCTGGAACTCGCGATGCTGCGCCAAGCTCGGCCACGCACGCAGTTCTGTTCAATATTTTCGGAGTCGTCCATGAAATGTCAACGCCAACAGCGCGCTCGCCTGCTCGTCCTGTCTGCGCTCTTGTTGAGTATGAATGCGCGCGCCGACTGGGCCCAGTCCAGCGACGTGCTGGTCGTCAAGCCCGGCCCCGCCAACGGCCAGGTGCAGGCACAAAATCCGCCCGGCTTTACCTGGTCGCGCCACCCGACCGGACCGGCCCGGTACGAAATCGAAATCACGCTGCAGGGCGCCGCGCCCGTCAGCGCCGTCGTCGAGCGCAACTGGTACCTGCCGACCGCGGCGATGGCCAACGGCAGCTACAGCTGGCGCGTGCGCCCGCTTGGCTCGTCCGACTGGTCGGCCTTGCGCACCTTCGTCATCGCCGCCCGCTCGACCCTGTTCGAGGTGGCCGACAACGCCACCCTCAAGAGCCGCATCGTCGCCCGCGGCCACCCGCGTTCGCTGCCGCCGTCGTTCGTGCCGGTGTCGCAGTGGAGCGCCGCCCGCACCACCGCGCTGGTGCCCTACATCAGCCGCATGGCCAATGAAATCAAGGCCCAGATCACCGCCATCCCGCCGCTGACGGACGCGCGCTGGTCGCTGACGATCGCCGGCGCCATGACCGCGGCCATGAACGACCAGCAGACCGACGTGCGCAACCGCGTCAACGAAGCGAGCCGACAGCTGCAGGCGTCCGCCGTGATGTGGCGCCTCAAGGGCGAGCAGCTGTACCTGACCGAGGCGCTGCGCATGGGCGACCAGCTCGCGGCGCTGAGCCCGACCGGGCCGACCAGCTATGTCAACCAGGACCAGGCCACGCGCGAGATCGCGATGGCGCTGGCCAGGGCCGCCGACGTGCTCGGTTCCAGCCTGGACGCCGGCCGCCGCGCCGCCTGGATGAATGCGATCCGCGTGCGCACCAACGAGATCTACGCCAACCTGGCCGGCGACAACGGCCGCCTCGACCAGTTCCCGTTCGACTCGCACGCCAACACCAGCATGCTGTTCGTGGTGCTCATTTCGAGCCTTACCCTGGGCGACATCCCGGACGCGCAGAAGTGGTTCGATTTTTCCTTCCGCGCTTACGCCAACAGCCCGTCGCCGTGGAGCGGCCCGGAAGGCGGCTACGCCAACGGCACCGCCTATGCCGAATACACCGCCGGCTACCTGGTGAGCCTGTGGGATCCGCTGGTGCAGGCCACCGGCATCAATTTTTACGGCAAGCCGTGGGCGATCGGCCTGACCGACTTCGCCACCGAGTTCACCCCGCCCGGGGCGCGCACCCACGTCTTCGGCGACGCTTCCGAAACGCGGCCCGACACGCGCGTGTTCAACGCCTTTGCCTCGCGCCAGTGGTCGCCGCGCGCGGCCTGGTACGTCAAGAACCTGGGCGGCACCGAGGACACGCTGTCGCTGCTGCAGGCGCCGTACCCGCTGCCGGTGGCCAGCACCACCTTCCTGTCGCCGCCGTCGAACTCGGCCTACTACCCCAGCATCGGCTGGGTGGCGATGCACAGCGACTTGGGTTCGCCCGGCCGCACCTCGGTGTATTTCAAGTCCAGCCCGTACGGCTCGTTCAACCACAGCCACGGCGACCAGAACGGCCTGCTGCTGACGGTGGCCGGCCAGCCGCTGCTGATCAAGTCCGGCTGGTACGACTGGTACGGCTCGCCCAACTGGCTCGGCTGGTACCGCCAGACCAGGTCGCAGAACGCCATCACCTTCGACGGCGGCAAGGGGCAGCTGATCGACGGCTACCGCGAAACGCTGCAGCGCAACGGCAGGATCACCGCGTTCTCGGCGCAGCCGACCTACGACTACACCGAAGGCGACGCCACTCCGTCCTACGGCGGGCAGCTGTCGATGGCGAAGCGGCAGATGTGGTACTTGCGCACCGCCAACGCCGTGCTGGTGCGCGACCGCGTGGCGGCGGCGGTGCCGCACGTCTACGAATTCAACCTGCACGCGCCTACCGCCATCGTCGCCGAGAACGCCAGCAACGTGAAAATCGCCGTCAACGGCCAGTCGGTGTGCGTGCGTTCGCTCGGCGCCGGCAGCTGGGCGGTGCGCACCGGCGCCATCGTCAAGCCGGGCACGGTGGAAGACCACGGCGCCTTCGAGCAGGCCAACGACGGCAAGTCCACGGCCGAATTCCTGGTGTTGCTCGACATCGGCTGCAAGCGTCCGGTAGTGACCACCGGCACCCTCAACGGCGGTCGTACAGTGACGGTAGGAACTCAGACGGTCGCGCTGGACTGATCAATATCTGCGCGCGCGCCCGGTGCTACACTCGGCGCGACGAAGTCCTTCGTCACTGCCGGTGGCGGAGGACTTTGTCGTTTTCGCTTCCTCTTTCACCATGGGCGCGCATGCGGCAGGTAATCTTGATCCACGCACACAGGGACCTCGCACAGCTCAACGCACTGGTGGCGCAGCTGCTCGACGATGACTTCCTGATCTACGTCAACATCGATGGCAAGTCGGCCATCGACGTCGGCGCCGTGCATCGCGCGGCGCGCCTGGTGCATCCCCGCATCGACATCCACTGGGGCCGCTTCAGCCAGGTCGAGGCGACGCTGCATTCGATGCGCCACGTGCTGGCCGACGCCGGCCAGTTCGACAAGCTGCTGTTCATCAGCGCGCAGGACGCGCCGCTGCTGCCGAACCTGCGCCTCAAGCAGGAACTGGCGGCGCTGGCCGCGGGCGAACTGATCGATTGCGTGCCGGCCGGCCCCGGCGGCTGGGACTGCGCCGAGCGCTACCAGTATTTCCACGCCGGCGGCGCGCTGGCGCCGGCCTGTCGCGTGCTCAACCGCGCGATGCGCGCGTGCGGCCTGCGGCGCGCCATGGTCAACGGCTGGCAGCCGTGGGCCGGCTCGTCCTGGTGGGCGCTGTCGCGCGGCTGCGTGGCCGCGATCGTCGCCCGCGCCGCCGCCGATGCCGCGCTGCTGCGCTTCTTCCGCACCGTCGATTGTCCTGACGAAATGTTCTTCCAGACGGTGGTGATGAATTCGCCGTTCCGCCAGCGCGTGCTGCATAAAAACTTCCGCCATATCCAGTGGACCACCGGCTCGACGCGCAGCCCGCAGGTGCTCGACGAATCGGACTTCGGCCAGATCGCCGCGGCGCCGGCCCACTTCTGCCGCAAGCTCGAGCCGCAGGCCAGCGCCGCCTTGCTGCCGCTGCTCGACCAGCTGCGCGCCAGCCGCGAGGGGCCCTAGCATGCGCATCGGCTTCATCCTGCGCGACCCGCTGCCGCCGGCGCGCGCCGACGTCTTGACCCTGTTCGGCACCGAGATGCCGCGCTACGGCATCGCCAGCGAACTGGTGGGCCAGCGCGGCGGCCCACCCGCGGCGTGGAAGGGGGGCCGCATGCACGTGATCGGCCGCGCCGACGGGCTGCTCGCCGCCGTCATGAGCCCGTTCTGGGATGCCCTCGGCCTGTGGCGCGCCGGCCCGGTCGACTGTATCCAGGTGCGCGACAAGATCGCCAGCGGCCTGCTCGGGCGCCTCGCCGCCGCCTGGCTCGGCGTGCCGTTCGTCTACTGGATGTCGTTCCCGATCGTCGAAGGCTTCGAAGTGCGGCGCGACCAGATCGGCCGCGGCGGGCGCGGCCTGCGCTGGGCCGCGCATGCGCTGCGGGCGGCGCTGTCGCGCCAGGTGATCTACCGGCTGGTGCTGCCGGGTGCGCGCCACATCTTCGTGCAAAGCGACGCCATGGCCGGCTGGCTGGCCGAAAAGGGCGTGGCGCCGTCGCGCATGACGGCGGTGCCGATGGGGGTGGACGCCGCGCTGTTCGACCGCGCGCAGGTGGCGCCGGCCGACGACGAGCGCCTCGATGGCCGCCGCGTCATCGTCTACCTCGGGCGCATCGGCCAGGCGCGCCAGTCCGATTTCCTGCTCGACGTCGTCGCGCTGCTGCGCGCGAGCGTGCCGGACGTGCTGCTGGTGATCGCCGGCGACGCCGCCTCGGCCGACGAGATGGCGTGGATGCGCACCCAGATCGCCGCGCGCGCGCTCGAGCACCACGTGCTGCTGACCGGCTGGCTGCCGCAGCAGCGCGCGCTCGGCTACGCGGTGCGCGCCGAGGTGGGGCTCTCGCCGATTCCGCGCGGCGTGCTGTTCGACGTCTCCTCGCCGACCAAGCTGGTCGAATACCTCGCGCTTGGCATCCCCTGCGTTGCCAACGACATCCCCGACCAGCAGCTGGTCGCCGTGCAGAGCGGGGCGGCGCTGTCGGCGCCGATGCAGGCGGCGCCGTTCGCCGCCGCGGTGCGCACGCTGCTGGACGACGCCGCGCTGCGCGCGCGCTTCGCTTCGCTGGGGCCGGCCTGGGTCGGCGCCAACCGCAGCTACGACATTCTCGGCCGCGCAGTGGCGCAGGCCTACCGGCGCATCCTGCCGCCACACGACCTGGGAGAACCGCCATGAAGTCCAATGCGCCACGGGTGCTGATGATCGGTACCGCCGCGGACGGGCGCGGCGGCGTCGCCTCGGTGGTCGAAGTGCTGCGCGCCGGCGGCCTGTTCGAGCGCGAATCGGTGCGCTACCTGGCCTCGCATCGCGAAGGCTCGGGCGCTGCCAAGGCCGGCGCCGCGCTGGCCGCGTTCTGGCGCACCGCCGCCGCCTGCCTGCTGGCGCGCCCCGCCATCGTGCACGTGCACTCGGCCTCGCGCGGCAGTTTCGCGCGCAAGTCGCTGCTGCTGGCGATTGCCCGCGCGGCCGGCTGCCGCACCATCTTCCACCTGCACGGCGCCGAGTTCGACCGCTTCGCCGGCGCCGAGGCGGGCGCGCTGCTGCGCTGGTGGATCCGCCGCACGCTGGCCAGCAGCTCGGTCGTCATCGCGCTCTCCGACAGCTGGGCCGCGTTCGTGCGCGGCTACGCGCCAGGCGCGCGCGTGGTGGTGGTGCCCAACACGGTGCCGCTGCCGCCGCCGCCCGAGCGCGCCGGCGAGGAAGCGGGCCGCATCCTCTTCCTCGGCCGCGTCGACGCCGGCAAGGGCGTCTACGAGCTGCTCGGCGCGGTGGCGGCGCTGGCGCCGGCGCACCCGTGCATCCACCTGGTGATCGGCGGCGTCGGCGAACTCGATGCCGTGCGCGCGCGCGCCGGCGCGCTCGGCGTCGGCCGGCACGTGACGCTGGCCGGCTGGCTCGATGGCGCGGGCAGGGCGCGCGAACTGGCACGCGCCCAGGTCTTCTGCCTGCCGTCGCACGCCGAGGGCCTGCCGATGGCGCTGCTCGAAGCGATGGCGGCGGCGAAGGCGGTGGTGGCCACCACCGTCGGCGGCATCCCGGAAGCCGTTGCCGACGGCGTCGACGGCCTGCTGGTCGCCCGCGGCGACATGCCGGCGCTGGGCGCGGCGCTCGGCCGCGTGCTGGACGACGCCGCGCTGCGCAATCGCATCGGCGACGCCGCGCGCGAAACCGTGCGCCGCCGCTTTTCCACCGACGCCGCCGTCGCCGCGCTGTCGGCGCTGTATCGCGAATTGGGAGAACGTCGATGAGTACCGCGCGCGCGCAGTGGATGGTCAACCGGCTGCGCTGCATGCCGCCGGCCGAAATCGGCTATCGCCTGCGCCAGGCCGGCGTCGGCCTGCTGGAAAAGCGCGGCCTGGTCGGCGCCGCGCGCGCCGATCCGCACGCAGGTCCCGCCAGGCCCGCCCTGCGCGGCTTGCCGCCGCTCGATCCCGGCGAAGCCGAAGCGCTGCTGCTGGCGGGCTCGCGCGTGCGCGCCGGCGACCTGGTCCTGTTCGGGCGCCGCTTCGCTCTCGGCGCGCAGCCCGAATGGAACCGCGACCCGGCCACCGGCGTCGCCGGCCCCGCCGTCTTCAGCGGCGACATCGCCGTCACCGACCGCGCGCGGGTGGGCGACATCAAGCACGTGTGGGAGCTGAACCGCCACCTGCAGCTGGTGCGCCTGGCCCAGGCGTGGCTGGTCGACGGCGATCCGGCCTGGCTGCACGCGCTGGCGGGCCAGCTGCGCGGCTGGCTGGACCAGTGCCCGCCGCTGGTGGGCCCGAACTGGACCAGCGCGCTGGAGCTGGGCATCCGGCTGGTCAACTGGAGCCTGTTGTGGCAGCTGCTGGGCGGCGACGCCAGCGCCGTCTTCGCCGGCACCGCCGGCCGGCGCCTGCGCACCGACTGGCTGCACAGCATCCACGCCCACTGCGCCTACATCGAGCGCCACCTGTCGCGCCACTCGTCGGCCAACAACCACCTGATCGGCGAACTGGCGGGCCTGTTGGCCGGCGCCACCACCTGGCCTTGCTGGCGCGCGTCCAGGCGTTGGCGCGCGCTGGCGGTGGCCGGCCTCGAGCGCGAAGCACAGCTGCAGTATTCGCCCGACGGCGTCAACCGCGAGCAGGCGTTCGCCTACCACGTCTTCAGCGCCGAATTCCTGTTCGTCGCCGCGCTGTGCGGGCCGGCGCTGTCGCCGGCGTACTGGCTGGTGCTGCAGAAGGCGCTGCGCTTCCTGCGCTCGGTGCGCGACGCCGGCGGCAACGTGCCGATGGTCGGCGACGCCGACGACGGCCGCGTGTTTTGCGTGGGCGCCGACGGCGAAGACCGCGTGGCCCAGCTGCTGGCGCTGGGCACGGCGCTGTTCAAGGGAGGGCAGTGCCGCAGCGCCGGCGCGCGCTGGCTGCTGCACGCGCTGCCGGGCGAGCCGCCGCAGCTGGCGCCGCTGCCGGAAACCGGCTGGGATTTCCACGAAGGCGGCTACCTGCTGTTCGGCGAGCGCTTCGGCCAGCAGCGCGAAATCCTCGGCATGCTCGACTGCGGCCCGCTCGGCTACCTCGGCATCGCCGCCCACGGCCACGCCGACGCCCTCGCGCTGACGCTGTCGGTGGCGGGCGAACCGTGCCTGGTCGATCCCGGCACCTACTCCTACTGGCAGCACCTGAAGTGGCGCGACTACTTCCGCGGCACCGCGGCGCACAACACCGTGCGCGTCGATGGTCTCGACCAGTCGGTCAGCGGCGGGCGCTTCATGTGGATGCGCAAGGCGGCCGTCAGCATCGAGCGCATGCCCGACTCGCCCGGCCAGTTCGATTTCCGCGGCTCCCACGACGGCTACTTGCGCCTGCCCGACCCTGTGCGGCACGCGCGTAGCGTACTATTTGATGCCGCCAGCGCCACGCTGGTGGTGCGCGACGAGCTCCTGGCCCGCAAGGCCCATGTGGGAGAACTGTTCTGGCACTTTGCCCCGGGGCTGGAGCTGGTGTTAAGCGGAAACCGCCTGTGCGCGCGCGGCAAAGGCTTCGCCCTGCACCTCGAAGCCTGCGGCGCCGGCCTGGCGCTGGAACTGGTGCGCGGACGCGAGAATCCGCCGCTGGGGTGGTACTCGCGCAGCTACGAAACGCGCGAACCGTGTGATGTTCTCAAAATAACAACACTATCGGGCGGGGGTCCGGTCGAGTGCCGGATTACAATAATGTTTTTTTAACGAATGACGATTCTGAAGGTTCAAGAATGCTTATCTATCTGGTAGCGGGCGCCCGGCCCAATTTCATGAAAATCGCGCCGATCGTGCGCGCGCTGCAGGCGCAATCGGCGCTGTCGTTCAAGATCATCCACACCGGCCAGCATTACGACCGCGACATGAATGACGTCTTCTTCGAAGAACTCGGCATTCCCCAGCCCGACCTGTTCATGGCCGCCGGCGGCGGCAGCCATGCCCAGCAGACGGCCAAGATCATGATCGGCTTCGAGGACCTGTGCGTGGCCGAGCGGCCGGCCGCGGTACTGGTGGTAGGCGACGTCAACTCGACGCTGGCCTGCTCGATCGTCGCCAAGAAGCTCAACATTCCTGTCGCCCACGTCGAAGCAGGCCTGCGCAGCGGCGACATGACGATGCCAGAAGAAATCAACCGCCTCGTCACCGACAGCATCTCCGACTGGTTCTTCGTCACCGAGCCGGCCGCGGTGGGCCACCTCAAGCGCGAAGGCGAGCCTGACTCGGCCATCCATTACGTCGGCCACGTCATGGTCGACAACGTCCTGTTCCAGGCCGACAAGCTCACCCGCGCCGACACCTCCGGCTTCGAGACCGCCGCCTTCAAGGCCGCCGCCACCGAAAACGGCGGACGCTACGGCGTCGTCACGCTGCATCGTCCAAGCAACGTCGACGATGCCGCCAACTTCACCAAAATCGCCGGCGCCCTCAAGGATATCGCCGCCGACCTGCCGCTGATCTTCCCGGTGCACCCGCGCACCCGCGCCAACCTGGAAAAGTTCGGTATCGACCTGGGGCCGAACATCACGCTGGCCGGCCCGCAGGCCTACATGGCTTTCCTGAACCTGTGGAAAGACGCGGCGGTGGTGCTCACCGACAGCGGCGGCCTGCAGGAAGAAACCACGGCGCTGGGCGTGCCGTGCGTGACGATCCGCGAAAACACCGAGCGCCCGGTCACGGTCGACGAAGGCTCGAACGTGCTGGCCGGCACCGATCCGGTGAAAATCGTGGAAGAGGCGCGCAAGGTGCTGCGCGGCGAAGGCAAGCAGGGCAAGCGTCCGCACCTGTGGGACGGCAAGGCGGCCGAGCGCATCGTCGAGATCCTGACGCGCGAACTGGCCTAAGCGACGAACCCAACCACGGACGACGGCGGAGGCGGCCATGAGCGAGCGGATCACCATGATGGGCTGCCAGATCGACAATCTGTCGATGGAGGACACGCTGGCAAAGATCGAAGGCTTCATCCGCTCCGGCCAGCCGCACCAGCACGTGGTGGTCAACGTCGACAAGCTGGTCAAGGCCAGCCGCGACGAGCAGCTGCGCCGCATCATCAACGAGTGCGCGCTGATCAACGCCGACGGCATGCCGGTGGTGTGGGCCTCGCGCCTGCTCGGCAAACCGCTCAAGGAACGAGTCGCCGGCGTCGACCTGTTCGAGGCGTTGATGGGGCGCGCGGCCGGCAAGGGCTGGCGCGTGTTCCTGCTCGGCGCGCGCGAGGAGGTCGTGGCCGCCGTGCGCGAGACTTACCTGCGAAAATATCCGCAGCTGGCCATCGCCGGCTGTCGCAACGGCTACTGGAACGGCGAGCAGGAGGAGGCCGCCGTGGTCGAGCAGATCCGCGCCAGCGGCGCCGACCTGCTGTTCGTGGCGATCAGTTCGCCGAAGAAGGAACAGTTTCTCGGCCGCTATCAGGCGGCCATGCGGATCCCGTTCGCGATGGGCGTCGGCGGCACTTTCGACGTCGCGATCGGCAAGGTAAAACGGGCGCCGCTGTGGATGCAGAAGGCGGGCCTGGAATGGTTTTTCCGTTTCCTGCAGGAGCCGCGCCGCATGTTCCGCCGCTATTTCATCGACGACATGGCGTTCATCTGGCTGCTGATCAAGGAAGCGGCGCGGCGCTAGGCGCCACCTTCACTCACATTTTATAAGCGATTTTCCCAATGAATATTCTCGTTACGGGCGGCATGGGCTACATCGGCTCCCACACCTGCGTCGAACTGCTGGGTGCGGGCCACAACGTCGTCATCCTCGACAATCTGTGCAACAGCGACGCCGGCGTGCAGGCGCGCATCGAAAGAATCACCGGCAAGCCGGTCGGCTTCGTCAACGCCGACATCCGCGACCGCGCCGCCGTCGAAGCGGCCTTCGATGCCCACAAGACCGACGCCGTGATCCACTTCGCCGGCCTGAAGGCGGTCGGCGAATCGGTGGCGCAGCCGCTGCGCTACTACGACAACAACGTTACCGGCAGCATCGTGCTGTTCGAAACGATGCAGAAATTCGACGTCAGGACGCTCGTGTTCAGTTCGTCGGCGACGGTATACGGCGACCCCGCCTCGGTGCCGATCACGGAAGACTTCCCGCTGTCGGCGACCAACGCCTACGGGCGCAGCAAGCTGATGATCGAGGACATGCTGCGCGACCTGGCGCGCGCCGAGCCGTCCTGGCACATCGCGCTGCTGCGCTACTTCAACCCGGTCGGCGCCCACGAGAGCGGCCTGATCGGCGAAGAGCCGCGGGGCATCCCCAACAACCTGGTGCCCTACATCGCCCAGGTCGCCAGCGGCCAGCGTGCCCAGCTGTCGGTGTACGGCGGCGACTGGCCGACGCCGGACGGCACCGGCATGCGCGACTACATCCACGTCGTCGACCTGGCCATCGGCCACGTCAAGACGCTCGACAAGCTGGCGACATCAAACGGGGTTGTTACTTACAATCTTGGCACTGGCCGCGGCAACAGCGTGCTGGAAATGGTGCGCGCATTCGAGCAGGCCAGCGGCAAGACCATCCCTTACCAGATCGTCGCGCGCCGGCCGGGCGACATCGCCAAGTGCTACGCCGACCCGTCGCGCGCCCGCGAAGAACTGGGCTGGACGGCCACGCGTGACATCGCGCAGATGTGCGCCGATTCGTGGCGCTACCAGAACACGCCGAAGTGAGCGCGCCATCAACAAGAATGCATAAAGGACGACTATGAAAGCCATGATTCTGGCGGCAGGCAAGGGCACGCGCGTGCGGCCGCTTACTTACGACTTGCCGAAACCGATGATTCCCCTGCTGGGCAAGCCGGTCATGGCTTACCTGATCGAGCACCTGGCCAAGTACGGCGTTACCCAGATCATGGTCAACGTCAGCCACCTGCACGAAAAGATCGAGGAATACTTTGGCGAGGGCGAGCAGTTCGGCGTGCAGATCGGCTACTCGTTCGAAGGCTACACCAAGGACGACGGCGAAGTGGTGCCGATGCCCATCGGCTCGGCCGGCGGCATGAAGAAGATCCAGGAGTTCGGCGGCTTCTTCGACCAGACCACGATCGTGCTGTGCGGCGACGCCCTGATCGACCTCGACATCAAGTCGGCGCTGTTCGAGCACAAGCGCAAGGGCGCGCTGGCCTCGGTCGTCACCCGCGAAGTCCCGTGGGACAAGGTCTCCAGCTACGGCGTCGTGGTCAGCGACGCCGACGGCCGCATCACCCAGTTCCAGGAAAAGCCAAGCCAGGAAGAGGCCAGGTCGAACTTCATCAGCACCGGCATCTACATTTTCGAGCCGGAAGTGATCGACCTGATTCCGCCCGGCGTGCCGTTCGACATCGGCTCCGAGCTGTTCCCGCTGCTGGCCGAGCGCGGCCTGCCGTTCTACGCCCAGCGCCGGCCGTTCAACTGGCTCGACATCGGCAGCGTGTCCGACTACTGGGAAGTGCTGCAAAACGTGCTGATGGGCGAAGTGGCGCACATGGACATGCCCGGCACCCGCATCGAGGACGGCCTGTGGGTGGGCCTGAACACCAGCATCGACTGGCACGGCACCACCATCGAGGGACCGGTCTACATCGGCTCGGGCTGCAAGATCGAAGCGGGCGTCCACATCGTCGGTCCGACCTGGATCGGCCACGGCAGCCACATCTGCGAAGGTGCCGAGGTGGTGCGCAGCGTATTGTTTGAGTATACTCGGCTGCTACCGGACGTCAGCCTGCATGAAATGATCGTGTTCAAGGACTACAGCGTCGACCGCACCGGGGAAATGAAGCACGTGTCCGAGTATGCGTCGGAAGAATGGGTCAACGCGCGTGACCGCCGCAACAAGCGGCGCAAGGAAGGCGTGCCCGCCACCAGTGAACAAGAGAAAGAACGTCAATGAAGATATATCCAGTCATCCTGTCCGGCGGCGCGGGCACCCGCCTGTGGCCCCTGTCGCGCGCGGTACTGCCCAAGCAGCTGCTGCCGCTGGTGTCGGACAAGACCATGCTGCAGGAAACCGCCCTGCGCGTGGCGGACTGGCCTGAACTGATGGCGCCGGTGGTGGTATGCGGCAACGAGCACCGCTTCCTGGTGGCCGAACAGATGCGCGAGATCGGCGTCGCCCCGCTCGGCATCCTGCTCGAGCCGGTCGGGCGCAACACGGCGCCGGCGGTGGCCGCCGCCGCCAACTACCTGATGCAGATCGACCCGCAGGCGGTGATGCTGGTGCTGCCGGCCGACCACGTCATCAACGACCGCGAAGCCTTCGCCGCCGCCGTCGCCCGCGCCGCCGCCATGGTCGAGGAGGGCGCGCTGGCCACCTTCGGCATCGTGCCGCAGGGACCGGAAACGGGCTACGGCTACATCCACCGCGGCGCCGCCGTCGACGGCTCCGACGGCTGCTACCAGGTCGACCGCTTCGTCGAAAAGCCGGACCGCGCCACCGCCCAGGACTTCCTGCGCGACGGCGGCTATTACTGGAACAGCGGCATGTTCATGTTCCGCGCCGAGCGCTACCTGGCCGAGCTGGAACAGTTCCGTCCCGAAATCGCCGCCGCCAGCGAGGCCTCGGTGCGCCTCGGCTACAGCGACCTCGATTTCTGCCGCCTGCATGAAGACTCGTTTACCGCCTGCGCCGCCGACTCGATCGACTACGCGGTGATGGAACACACGGCGCAGGCGGTGGTGGTGCCGGCCGACATCGGCTGGAGCGACGTCGGCTCCTGGTCGGCGCTGTGGGAAGTGCAGCAGCACGACGGCGACGGCAACACCCAGCGCGGCGACGTCTATCTCGACGGCGTCACCAATTCGCTGGTACGCGCCCAGAGCCGCATCGTCGCCGTGGTCGGCGTGCAGGACCTGATCGTGGTGGAGACGCCCGACGCCGTGCTGGTGGTGCACAAGGACCACGTGCAGCGCGTCAAGCAGGTGGTCGACCACCTCAAGCTCAACGAGCGCACCGAACACCTGCACCACACCAAGGTGTACCGGCCGTGGGGCCACTACGAGGGCATCGACGCCGGCGACCGTTTCCAGGTCAAGCGCATCACCGTCAAGCCGGGCGAAAAACTGTCGCTGCAGATGCACCATCACCGCGCCGAGCACTGGGTGGTGGTCAGCGGCACCGCCCGCGTCACCTGCGGCGAGTCGATCAAGCTGCTGTCGGAGAACGAATCGACCTACATCCCGATCGGCATGAACCACCGGCTGGAAAACCCGGGAAAGCTGCCGCTGCACATCATCGAGGTGCAGTCCGGCAGCTACCTCGGCGAAGACGACATCGTCCGCTTCGAGGATATCTACCAGCGCGCCTGATCGGGCGGGCGCTGCAAAAAGGAGGCCGCGGCCTCCTTTTTTTGCGCCCGGTTCTGCAATATATTGCATTACCCGCTCATTGATCCGAACGGACTAAGCACTAGTCATCAAGTCGTCACCGTCCACCTTTACTATCGGCGTTGCTAAATGCCAATAGTTTGTTATTGGCATGCGTGATTCGCACCAAGATTTATTCCCATACTCCGACCAGGAATGTTCAATGAAAAAGCCCGTTGCTTCGATTCAATCCCCCGGCCAGCTGACCGTGCTGGCCGCCTTGCTGGCAGGCCTGTGCAGCCCGGCGCTGGCTGCATCCGATGTTGTCATCAGCCAGGTGTACGGCGGCGGCGGCAATTCCGGCGCGACCCTGAAGTCCGATTTCATTGAGCTGTTCAACCGCAGCGGCACCGCCATCGATATCTCCGGCTGGAGTGTGCAGTATGCATCGGCAACAGGACCGACCGGCACGAACTTGAACTGGGCGGTGACGCCGATTCCTGCAGGCACCACGCTGGGCGCCGGCAAATACTTCCTGGTGAAAGAGGCTGCTGGCGCGGGCGGCACCGATACCGTTGCCTTCGATACGACCGGCACGATCTCCATGGGCGGGTCCGGCGGCAAGGTCGCCCTGGTCGCGAGCACGACGCCACTCAGTGGCCCGGTGCAAGCTGCCGGCACCTACGTCGACCTGGTCGGATGGGGCAGCACCAACAGCGGCGGTTACGAGGGCACCGCTGCGGCGGGCGGGACAGGCAATGCGACCGCAGCGCTGCGCCTGGCCGGCGGCTGTACCGATACGGACGCCAATAGCAGCGATTTCACCATCACGGGACCGACCCCGCGCAATTCTGGCAGTCCGGTAAACAGCTGTGGCCGCACCAACAACCTGGCGATCGTGCCTTCCTGCCCGGCGCCGCTGGTGATCACCCCGGGCGGTAGCGGCAGCACGGCGCTGTCTGCAACCGACCCCGACGGCGTCGTCAACTCTGCCGATCTGAGCGGCGGCACCACCGGCATCTCGCTGACTGGCTTCTCCGCTGCCGGCGCCACCGGCGGCACCGCCAACGTCAGCCTCGCCGTCGCCGCCGGCACCGCGCCCGGTTCGTACTCGGCCAAGGTCACTTTTGGCAACGCCGACGCCGCGCCGCAATCGGCCAGTTGCACCGTCAGCGTCACGGTCCAGGGCAATGCCGCCGTCACCAACCGCATCCCGATGATTCAGGGCACCGGTGCGCAGTCGCCGTTTGTCGGCACCACGCAGACCACCGAAGGCGTCATCACGATGAAGTTCGCGGGCGGCTACTTCATCCAGGACATCGGCGCCGACGTCGATCCGGAGGCCTCGCGCGGCATTCTCGTGTTCGGCGCCACCACCGACTACGTGCCGGGCGACCTGGTGCGCGTCACCGGCACCGTCACCGAATACCCGGCCGGCGGCGCAGTCACCTACACCGAACTGACCGGCGTGGGCAACTCCGCCGTCAAGATTTCGGGCAACCATCAGGTGCCGCCGACGACGGTCGACTTCCCACGCTACGACCTGGCGCGCTACCAGGGCATGCTGGTGCGCTTCCCGAGCCCGCTGGTCATTAACGCCACTTCGTCGCTGACCGGCTTCGGCGAGCTGACGCTGTCCTCGAAGCGGCGCGAAGCGCCGACCAACCTGTATCGCGCCGGCTCGTCCGAAGCGATTGCCCAGGCTGCCGCCAACGCGGCCGATCAGGTCGTGCTGACCGAATCCTCGAATATCGTGCCGACCGCCTCGACCTTGCCGTATTTCGACTATACCGACAAGACCGTCCGCGTCGGCGACACCGTCGACGGCATCGTCGGCGCCATCGACTTCGCCAACATTGGCGGCGGCAAGTATGGCTACAAGGTGCAGCCGCTGACGCTGCCGACGGTGACGCCCGCCAATCCGCGCACTACCGCCCCTGAGCTGCGCCCAGGCAACGTCAAGGTCGCCAGCGCCAACGTGCTGAACTTTTTCACCACCTTTGGCAACGGCCACAACATCCTGACCGGCCAGATGAACACGGCCGGTTGCGATATCGGCCGCGGCGCCACGCTGGAGACGACCCGGACCAATTGCCGCGGTGCCGACAACCTGGCCGAATTCGAACGCCAGCGCGACAAGATCGTTGCCGAACTGGTGGCGCTGGACGCCGACGTGGTCGGCCTGATGGAGATCCAGAACAACGGCGACCTCGCGGTCGACTACCTGGTCAGGCAGCTCAACGGCGCAGTCGGCTTCGACACCTACGCCTACGTGCCGAACGCGCCCGACAGCGGCACCGACGCGATCCGGGTGGCGATGATCTACAAGCCGGCCAAGCTGAGCCTGGTGGGCAATGCCATGTCGGACGCCGACCCGGTCAACAACCGTCCGCCGCTGGCGCAGACCTTCAAGGCGCCAAACGGCGGCAAGTTCTCCGTCATCGTCAATCACCTGAAGTCGAAAGGCGGCTGCCCGGCCGTGGGAGACTCCGACTATGCCGGCAACAATGACAGCGGCGACGGCCAGTCGTGCTGGAACGTGTTGCGCAAAGCACAGGCGACGCAACTGATCGGCAGCTTCGTGCCGAAGGTGATCACGGCGTCGAACGATACCGACGTGCTGCTGATCGGCGACTTCAACTCCCAGGGCAAGGAAGACCCGATCAACCTGCTGACCGACTACACCGCCGGCGTGCCAGTGATCAACCAGCTCGAGCGCTTCGTGCGCAACGAGAAGGGCACCATGGTCTACTCCTACCTGTTCAACGGACTGAGCGCGTACCTGGACCACGCGCTGGCCACGCCGTCGCTCGACGCACAGATGGTCGACGCCACCGAATGGCATAACAACGCCGACGAGCCGACCTTCATCGATTACAACACCGAAGGCGGCTTCTCGAGCCTGTACGTGAAGAACCAGTACCGCGCGTCGGACCATGACCCGGTCGTCGTCACCATGAACCTGGCGCCGGTAATCACCTTCACCGACGTCACGTCGAGCTTCACGGTGGCGCGTTCGGGCTTCACGGTCAACCGTGCAACCAACCAGTTCACCGGCACCATCACGATCACCAACAAGACCGGCGCGGCCATCAACGGCCCGATCAACATCGACCTGTCCGGCCTGCCCGCAGGCGTGGTGTTGAGCAACCGCACCGGCCTGCACACCGGCGTGCCTTATATCACCGTCAACGGCGGCGCCTCGATTGCGCCGAACGCCTCGGTGACGACGAGCACCTCGTTCGCCAATCCGAACAAGGCCGTCATTAACTACACCTACACGATCAATTCCGGAACATACTAAGGAGAACCGACCCATGAATACCTTCACCTCTTTGCTGCGCCAGTGTTTGCTGGCAATCGCCCTGGCCGGCACCGCGCTCGGCGCCGCTGCGGACCCGATCAGCTACCACGTCAAAGTGAACACGGCGGGACTTGAAAGCGGGACTTTCCTCGACTTCATGTTCACCCAGATCAACGCCGTGCCGGCGACGGCGACGGTGACGAATCTGACCGGTGCCACTGGCGCCCTCGGCGGCTCCGGCGGCAACGCCAGCGTCAACGCCGATGGCAGTTTTACGATTGGAAACGGCCCTGATGCACTCAACTACGTCGACTTCTTCGCCACTTTGGGCGGCGTATTCAACTTCGACGTGACGTTCAGCGACAGCTTCCTCGGCGACGCCGCCGACGCCGGCAGCACGTTTTCGGTGTCGGTTCTCGACCTCGACTTCGCACCGGTGGGCGACGTCCTGGTGCAGTTCGAGCTGGCCGCCAGCGGCATCGCCCCGGCTGCATTGCCTGGCAGTAGTGCCGCCTTGATCGGCGCCACCGCGGTACCGGAACCGTCGTCGATGCTGATGATGGCGACGGGCCTGGGCCTGGTCGGCTTCACCGCCCGCCGCCGCAAGACGCCGGCAAAGGCTGTCGCCACCGCGTAACTCGCCGCGCGGGCCGCGCGCCCGCATCAAAGCAGACACATGTGCTCGGAAACGACACATGTGTCTTTTTTTTGTCCAATTTTTATCAGGGTTGGGACGGCGGCGCGGGGCGCGCCCGCAATGATACCGGGCGATCGGCAAGCAATTATTCGGTAAAGCTCTGAATCCGCAAATAAAATCGTATTGTCAAATCATGCATACTTGGGGCATAGTGAATTATAGTTGTCCAAACGAACACAATATTATCAAAAATATACGCTCAGCCCAAGGTTTGCCCATGTCAGCACAGATCCTCGTCGTCGAAGCCGAGCCCGCCTTCCAGCAACTGATCTGCCAGAATCTGGCGCGCGCCGGTCATTGCGTGCGCTGCGTGCCCGACGCCGAGGCGGCGCTGGACGCGCTCGCCGCGACGCTGCCGGACATGGTGCTGCTCGAATGGGACCTGGCCGGGCAGTCGGGCATCGCGCTGATCCGGCGCCTGCGGGCCCATCCGCGCGCGCGCGACGTGCCGATCATCATGGTGTCGGCGCGCGACGGCGAGCAGGACAAGGTGCTGGCGCTCGAATCGGGCGCCGACGACTACATCACCAAGCCGTTCAGCCCGCGCGAAATGATTGCCCGCATCCATGCCTTGCTGCGCCGGCGCGCGCCGCACGCCGACGCCGGCACGGTGCAGATGGCCGGCCTGCGGCTCGATCCCGGCACCCGCCGCGTCACCGCCGGCGCCCGCCAGCTCGCGCTCGGCGGGGTCGAATTTCGGCTGCTTAATTTCCTGATGCACCACCCGGAGCGCGTGCACACCCGTTCGCAGCTGCTCGACAAGGTGTGGGGAAATCACGTGTTCCTGGGCGAGCGCACCGTCGACGCCCACGTCGGCCGCCTGCGCAGCGCGCTCGAGCCGAGCGGCCACCAGGAGCATATCGAGACGGTGCGCGGCAGCGGCTACCGCTTCGTCGCTTGGGACGCCCGCGTCAAGCTCGGCTGGCAAAGCGCCGCCTGAGCTCGGCCAGCTTGGAACCGGTCGTCATCCTCGACAAGCGCGAGCAGGAGTACTTGCTGCGGGTAATCGAAGCGTCGGTGCAGGTGCGCGACCTGCGCCAGTTCTATCTGTGGACCCAGGGACAATTGCAGGCGCTGTTGCCGCACCAGCTGATGCTGTGCATGCAGTTCGACGGCGCCGACGCGCTGGTGCGCCTCGAATGCCTGCATGCCGGCGTGCTGGGCGAGGCCGTGCAGCGCCAGCTGTGCGACCCGGTCGATGGCCTGGCGGCGCGGCTGGCGCGCCACTGCCGCGCCAGCGACCGCCTGCCGGCCCTGTCCGGGGGCGGGCGCGCCGGCGACGCCACGCTCGAGTTGTTGCGCCGCGAGTTGCAGCAGGCCGGCTTCGACCACATCGTCGTGCACGGCAGCGGCCGGCTGGGAGGCAGTGCCACCCTGTTCGCCCTGTGCGGCTGGAGCGCGCCGCCCGCGGCGCGCCACGCCTATTTCCTGGCGCTGCTGCTGCCGCACCTGCACATGGCGCTGCTGCGGCTGGCCGAGTCGGGGGTGCGGGCGGCGGCGGCGGATGCCGCCGACACCATCGCGCGGCCCCTGAGCGCGCGCGAAACCGAGATCCTCGGCTGGGTGAGGGAAGGCAAGAGCAACTACGAGGTGGGCTGCATCCTCGGCATCAGCGCGCTGACGGTGAAGAACCACCTGCAGCGCATCTACCGCACGCTGGGGGTGAGCAACCGCACCCACGCGCTGTCGCGCTGCCTGTCGCTGCAGCTGTTCGAGCCACGCGCGGCCGCGCCGCTTACTGCGCCGGTGCGCCCGCGGCGGCCGGCGCCTCGCTAGCGCTGTCGCCATTCTGGGTCGGCGCCGGCGCTGCCGCTGCCGGCTGCAGTGCCTGTTGCTCTTCGGCCTGTTGCAAGGCGATGGCGCCGGCACGGTATTGCTCGGCCATGCCGTCGATGATGCGCGGACCGTTGCAGCCGCCTTCGGCGTCGCAGTCGGCCACCGGCCCCGCGGCGTAGCCCATCACGGCGGCGGTGCTGACGGCGGCGCCGCCCTGTTCGGGGGCGGAGCCGCCGCACGCGGTGAGCATGGCCAGGGCGGCGACGGCAACTACTGATCGAAGGTCAAAAGATTTCATGTGGGTTCTTTCCAAGCTCATCCGTAATGGGGAACTATTGTATGGAAGAATTTTCCCACCGCCAATATTTTTTTCGATGTCAGAAAGAAATAGAGGGATGTTGAACAGAAGATATCGTCATCTTAGCCGAAGATATCGACTTGTTCGTCGAAATAGTTTTACGGAAATAACGAAAATAATTTGATACTGGTTAAAGAAATTGCCACGAAAATCGCATCGAATCGTTACCGTTGCCGGCGGCGTCGTCGCCGAGTTTTTGTACAGATAACGGTTTCAAGGGGCCTGCCGCAATCGAATCGCCCTTGACCGCCGCCCATGCCCACGCGATGATGTGCCGATGAGACAACTTTCCCTGATCCTGCTGCTGGCCTGCACCGCCTGCAGCGCCGCCGGCCCCGAAGCGCCGCCTGCCGCTTCCGCGCCGCTTGCCGTAACCGCGCCGCCGCCTGGCCTGCCGGCGCAGATGCGCGCCCTGGTCGGCACTGCCGCCTGTACCGATTCGGCCCAATGCAAGACCGTGCCGCTGGGCGCGCGTGCATGCGGCGGCCCGGAAGGCTACCTGGCCTATTCCACCAGCGTCACCCAGGCGGCGCCCTTGCAGGCGCTGGCCGAGCGCTACGCCCAGCAGCAACGCGAGGCCAACGCCAGGTCGGGCATGGCGTCGACCTGCCAGTTCATTGCCGACCCCGGCGCCCAGTGCCGCGCCGGCGCCTGCGTGCTGGGCACCACGGGGCCTGAGGCGCGCTGATCGCTTGACCGCCGCGCCATGCTGCGACATGATGCCAATTCGCAATTACTTGAACTCGACCTATGGCATCGGCTGACTTCATCGAACTCTACGACGGCGCCATCGACGGCGCCGCCTGCCGCAGCTGGCTGGCGCGCTTCGACGCCAGCGGCCAGGCGCAGCGCGGCCAGACCGGCAACGGCGTCGACGTTTCGCTGAAGGATAGCTGGGACATCCAGCTCGACCGCGCCGCCGGCTGGGCCGACGTGCGGCAGGCGCTCAACGACGCCGTGCTCGACTGCTTCAAGCGGTATCTGCGCCGCTATGCCTACGTCGCGCTGGCGCCGCTGCAGCTGAAGATGCAGGACCCGGCCACCGGCAAGCTGATCCTGCTCGACGCCGGCGGCGTCGCCGCGCTGTCGGACCACATGCTGACCGGCCTGATCGCCAAGGTATTCAGGCTGGGCGGCATCAACATCCAGAAATATGTCGCCGACCAGGGCGGCTACCCGTACTGGCACTGCGAGCAGTATCCCAAGCAGGACCAGGGCGAGGCGCTGCACCGCGCGCTGCTGTGGACGGCCTACCTCAACGACGGCTTCGAGGCCGGCGAGACCGAATTCCTCTACCAGCAGGTCAAGGTGCGCCCGACCACCGGCAGCATGCTGATCGCGCCCGCCGCGTTCACCCACACCCACCGCGGCAACCGCCCGGTCGGCGGCGACAAGTACATCGCCACCAGCTGGATCCTGTACCAGCGCGCCGAGACGCTGTTCGCTACGCCTTAAGAAGCGGCGGACAAGAAAAAAGCTGCGAACCCGTGCGGGTCCGCAGCTTTTTTTGGGAGCCGGCGCCAGGCCGGCGCCGCGATCAGCGCGCCGAGTCGAGCTTTGGCGTGCGCTCGGCCGGTTCACCCAGCGGTACCGGGTTGTTGGTCTCGACCTGGAACACGGTGGTGCTGCCGAGCACGCCGGTGGCTGGGTTGTACAGCTGCATGGCGCCGGCAAAGCGCTTGCCCGTCGGCAGGCCCGACCAGCTGACGCCGACCGACGCCGTGCTGCCCGCATACACCCGGGCCGGCACCATCACCTTGAAGTTGCCGTTGCGATCAGCCGCGGTCACCACTGCCGACGACAGCGTGAAGTTGGTCGACTGGCCATCGGCCGAGGCATAGCCGCCGATGCAGACGCGGTAGTTGCCCGATGCCGGCGACGGCAGGATCATCGACTCGTTCGAGCCGCCATGCAAGGAGCCGGCCACCGCCGTGCCTGCGCTGTTGAGCAGCAGCAGGTCGAGGTCGTCGTGGCCGTCGCCGCTGCTGGTATCGCGGTCGAACAGTTCGAACTGGGCCACCAAGGTGCCGACCGGGATCGTCACCGGCACCACCGTCACGCCAGGCGCGCTGGCCAGGCAGGCCGCGCGCAGCTGGGCGGTGTCTTCGATGGTGTTCGCCGCCGCCTGGTTTACCGTCAGCGCGGTGCGGCTGATTTCCTTCAGGCCGCCGTAGTTGGTGGCGATCGCACCGTTGTAGCCGGTGGTGATGCTGACCATCTTGGTGCCGCTGACGCGGTCGCTCTTGACCAGGCCCGGCGCACTGATCGCCTTGCCGGAACGGGCCACGATCGGGCTGCGCACCACGCGGCTGCCGCCGGTTTCGGTCCAGGTCAGCGCGCCGTACTGCCAGGCGTTGTCCGGCCTGGCGCCGGCGCCCGTCAGGCGCGTC
Source organism: Burkholderiales bacterium (assembly GCA_038248405.1). Lineage (GTDB taxonomy): Bacteria > Pseudomonadota > Gammaproteobacteria > Burkholderiales > Burkholderiaceae_D > JAFCUW01. The sequence continues at coordinate 19,895 of JBBRXM010000002.1, read as the reverse complement.
ACGGTGACCGTGAACGGCTTGGTCTGGCCCGGTTCGATCGTGAGCTGAGCCGGGCTGACCACCGCGTTGTAGCCGGACACGGCGGCGGTGCCGGTGTAGGTGGCCGTGGTGGCGCCGACGTTGGTGACGGCGCGGTTGACGACGGTGGTGCCGAGTACGTTGCTGATGGCGATCGACGGCGTGTTCAGGTTATAGCCGAGCATGGTGCCGGCAGTGCACTGGGCCGCGACACCGGCGCCGCACATGTACTTCTTGAAGTCCGTTTCGGTGGCGTCGTACAACAGGCCCGGATCGGAAGCGCCGTTCGGGTTGACCTGGCCGGCGCCCTGGCCGAATGGCAGCGTGCCTCTGGTATCGCCGCTGACGATGGCGTCGGGAAAGGTGTTGGTGCCGGTGGTCATCATTGCCGACTTGATGGCCGCGGGCGACCAGCCCGGATGCTGCTGGTGCAAGAGCGCGGCCAGGCCGGCGATGTGCGGGCTGGCCATCGAGGTGCCGTCCAGCGACAGCCAGTCGCCTTGCGGCACCAGGGTGCCGTTGATGATGTCGGCGCGCTGGGCGGCCGTCATGTTCGGCGAGTGGCCCGCCACCACGTCCACGCCAGGGGCGGCGACGTCCGGCTTCAGGATGTTCTGATCGAACGCGTTCGGCCCGCGCGAGGAGAACGACGCCACCACTGGCGCGGCGACACTGCCGGCCGACACCGTGAAGCGCGACAGCGCGCCGGTCGGGTTGGCGGTGACGGCGTACGCCGAGATCAGGGCGCCGTCGGCGGCGCTCACGTGCACCGCCGGAATGGCCTGCGGATCGGCGTACAGGCCGGTATCGGTGGCCGAGTTGATCAGCACCATGCCGGCGCCGCCGGCCGCGGCCACTGCCTGGCCTTTTTCCAGGCGGGCGATGACGCCGCGTGTGCACAGCACGATCTTGCCGGCCACCTTGGCCGGATCGAGCACGGCGACGCCGCCGTTGCTGGACGCCGCGTAGCAGCGGTCCAGCGGCGAATCGGGCGCGGTGCTGGCGCCGGCGACGCCGGCGTCGACCGAGCGGATCATCGGCGTTGCCGGCAGCGCCACGTTGTTGAGCGAGGCGCCGGTGTAGACGGCGCCGTTGCCGAGCGTGAGCTCGGAGTGGATGACGCGGTTGTGGGTCGATGCCGCCACCGTCGTCAGCCATGGGCTGATGTGCGATACCGACGCGCCCGGACCGGAGTTGCCGGCCGCGGCGGCGACGAACACGCCGGAGTTGGCGGCGTTGCGGAACGCCTCCGACACCGGATCGGTCAGCGTGCCGCCGCCGCCGATCGAGAAGTTGATGACGTTGACGCCGTCCTTGACGGCCTGTTCGATGGCGGCGGCGCTGTCGCCGCCGAAGCAGCTGTTCTTGGTGCCGGCCGGGTCTTCATACGACCAGCACACCTTGTACATAGCCACGCGGGCGCGCGGCGCCATCCCCGACACGGTGCCGACCGCCACGCCCGACAGGCGCGCGGTGACGCCGCTGTTGCCGGCGGCGGTGGAAGCGGTGTGGGTGCCGTGGCCGCCCCAGCCCGCATTGCCGAGCGAGTCGCGCGGCGATTGGAATTCGGTCCAGTCGGTCGTCTTGTGCTGTAACAGGTAGGTCGTGTCGTAGTAGCGCGCGCCGATCAGCTTGCGGTTGCAATTGGCGATGGTGAAGCCGTCGCCGGTCTGGCAGATGCCTTTCCAGCTGGCCGGCGGCGCGCTGTAGGCGAGGGTGCCGCTGGCGTCGAAGGTCGGCACGCCGTTGCTGTCGACGCGGTCGGCAAACGCCGGATTTTCCGGCCAGATGCCGTTGTCGACGACGCCGATGATGACGTCTTCACCGGCATTGCTCTTGCCGCCGAGCTTGTTCCACAGGCCGTCGGCCTTGTCCAGGCCGAGGAAGGCCGGGGTGTAGGTGGTGAGCAGCTGGCGCGGGATATCGGCCTCGATCGAGGAGACGTCGCTGCGCGAGCGCAGCAGCGTCACTTCGGCGTCGGTCAGCATGGCTGCAAAACCATTGAGCACGACGCTGTAGTTGTACATGATCGGCGCACTCGGCACCGCTGCCTGCACGGTGCCCTGTTTCTGCACCAGGTACTGGCTGTAGAGCTGGGCGTCGCCCGAGTCGGTGTTGAGGCGCTGGCCGGCGGCCGGCTTGGTGGCCGGCATGCCGGCCACTTCGCCGGTGTAGGAGGCGACCGGCTTGTCGGTCAGCTGGATGATGTAGGGGCGGCGGATGTCGTCGGCGTAGGCGAGTGACATGCTCGACAGCAGCAGCACGACGGCAGCGGAAACAGGGCGCAGTTTCATTGTCATTTTTTTTCCTGATGGAGTGGGGAGTTACGCTTGGCGGCGGCGCACGCTGGTCAGCATTGCCAGCAGGCCAAGGCCGAACATCATCTGCGTCGACGGCTCCGGCACGGTGAGCGAGATGTTGTCGAGGGCGAACTGGCCGCGGTCGGTGGTGAAGGCGTTGCAGCTGCCGACAGCGTTGCAGGCGAAACCGAAGATCGCCACTTCCACAAACATGTTCTTGGCGAACGCGGCGCTGGTGTTGTAGCTGCCGAACTCGAACCCGCCGGGACCCGGGGCGTACAAGGCATAGTCCTCGTAGGCCGAGCCGCCGCTGGCGAAGAATCCCTGGATGCGCAGGAAACCCGGCAGCGCAGGGTAGCTGCTCAGCACGGACGAGCCGCCGATGAAGCTGGCGTCGAACGAATTGACGCGGAACGAGAAGTTATTGGAGTTGGTGATGTCGACGTAGCTGTCGTTCAGCGCCGCGTAGTAGGTGCTGGCGTTGTTGACCGGGCAGGCGCCGGCAAAGCATGACTGCGGGTCGGTGCCGTCGGCGAACAAGCCGACGAACGAGCCGCTGGCGCCGTACGGGTCGTAAAAGCCGATCGTCATGCCGTTTTGCTGGATGAAGTCGTCGCCGCCGACCAGGCCGGAGGCGCCTTCGAAATTGATCTTGACGATCTCGGTCGCTTGGGCCGGCATGGTCAGGGCAGCAGCGCCGAGCAACGCTGCCGTGGTGGCGTTCAGAAATGTCTTCCGGAGCATGGGTCTTCCTCTGGTTTTGGAATGGATTGGATGCCAATTTTTTCGCGCATGGATCGCGATTATTGTTGTTTACCCGAATGTTTCAGGTTGCCATCGAATATAGCAAAGAGAATAATTAAGCTGTAAAGAAAGTTAATAAACATAATTTTGAGGGCGTCGATCTGCACAAAATTTTGTTTCGACGCTGCTGTGAAATTTCACTTATGCTCGTTGAAGAAAATTTGCTTTTATGCAGCAAATTTGCGACACGTGTAAATTTTGGTTTCTTTGTTGGCCGGAGGCGTGATAAGGCGGGTGCGAAAGCGTTGCTGGGATGCGGCACCGCGTTTGCCACTTTAAAGAGTGGTTGAAGCCGTGCTGCCATTGCGGGCCCGGCTATTCGGCTTGCGCCCGTGCCGACGGCGCGCGTTCGAAAGTGGCCACCGGCAGCGGATCGGTGGCATCGACTTCGACGGGGTGCCGGCAAACATGGCGAGAGTGGCAATATGGTTGTCAATGCATCAATGGCCAATTCTTGAGCAATTCGACAACGCCGGGCAGCTATGCCCAATAGCAAACATGCATAAAGAAGAGTTGTCGAAAATATCGGCGGCATGGTAGCCTTCACGCGAAAATTGCGCTTTGCCACTCGGGTGGGGCGCCGCCACAATGCAGCGCAACCCTGGAGTCGGTCTGATGTCTTCCCCATTCGAGCAGTGCGCCCCCCGCCGCCAGTTCGCCACCGGTTTCACGCTGCTCGAGCTGCTGGTGGTGATCGTGATCATCGGCTTGCTGGCGGCCTACGTCGGACCAAAATATTTTTCCCAGCTGGGCAAGTCGGAAGTGACGATTGCCAAGGCCCAGATCGGCGCGTTCGAAAAGTCGCTCGACACCTACCGCCTCGACGTCGGCCGCTACCCGAACACCGAGGAAGGCCTGGCCGCGCTGCTGGCCGCGCCCGCCAGCGGCGCCGGCAAGTGGAACGGACCCTACCTGAAGAAAGCGGTGCCGCTCGACCCGTGGGGTCACCCCTTCCAGTACCGCGCGCCCGGCGCCAAGGGCGAGTTCGAGATCCTCTCGCTGGGCCGCGACGGCCAGCCCGGCGGCAGCGGCGAAGACGCCGACATCACCAACTAGCGGGAATCGTCCACCATGCAGTACGAGGTGCGCGCCCTGACGCCCAACGCCGTCGTTGAACAACTGAGCATCGATGCGCTCGACGAGGCCGACGCCCGCCGCCAGGTCGAGGCACGCGGCCTGTTCGTCTCCAGCCTGAAGCGCCGCGGCGGCGCCCGCAGCAAGGGCGGCATCTCGCTGGTGCTGTTCAGCCAGGAGCTGCTGGCGCTGCTGTCGGCCGGCCTCGGCGTGGTCGAGGCGCTCGAAGCGCTGCTCGAGAAGGAAGCCAATCCGGCGCTGGCCAACGTGCTCGGGCGCCTGCTCGCCGGGCTGCGCGAAGGCAAGCGCTTTTCCAGCGTGCTGGCCGAGCAGGGCGACCGCTTCCCGCCGCTCTACATCGGCATCGTCAAGGCCGCCGAAGGCACCAGCGACCTGCCGCGATCGCTCGCGCGCTACATCGACTATCAGCAGCGCATCGACACCGTGCGCGCAAAGATCGTCAGCGCGGCCATCTATCCGATGATCCTGCTGGCCGTCGGCGGCGGCGTCAGCGGCTTCCTCATTACCTACGTGGTGCCGAAGTTCGCCGAGGTCTACCAGGGCGCCGGGCGCGACCTGCCGTTCATGTCGCGTCTGTTGCTGTCGTGGGGCCAGTTCGCCGCCAACCACACCGTGCTGCTGTTGGCCGGCATCGGCGCGCTCGCCGCGCTGGTGGTGCTGGGCGTGCGCCACATGCTGGCCGCCGGCGGCGTCGCCGGCCTGCTCGCGCGCCTGCCGGGCCTGCGCGAGCGGGTGCGCATTTACGAACTGTCGCGCCTCTACCTCACGCTCGGCATGCTCAGCGAAGGCGGCATCCCGATCGTGCACGCGATCGACACGGTGCAGTCGATGGTGTCGCCGGTCGTGCGCGCCGGCCTGCGGCAGGCGCGCCTGGCGATCGAATCGGGCCAGCCGCTGTCGAACGCCTTCGCCGACAACGGCCTGACCACGCCGATTTCGCTGCGCATGCTGCGGGTCGGCGAGCGCACCGGCGACATGGGCCCGATGCTGACCCAGTCGGCCGCCTTCTACGACGGCGAAATCAGCCGCTGGATCGACCGCTTCACGCGCACCTTCGAACCGCTGCTGATGGCCGCGATCGGGCTGGTGGTCGGCGCCATCGTGGTGCTTTTATATATGCCGATTTTTGATCTGGCCGGAGACATGTCGTGAGCGCGCCGATGATGGCTGCGCCGGTGCCCGTCCTCGATCCGGCGCTGCTGGCGCGTGCCCGTGCGCGCAGCAGGCAGTCGCAGCGCTCCCTCGTCGACGAGATCGAGGCCGAAACCGGCGCCGACCCGCGCGCCCTGGTGCGCGCGCTGGCCGCGCCGTTCGGCCTGGCGGTGGCCGAGACGGCCGACATGCTCGCCTTCACGCCAGCCTTCGACCTGCTGCCGCTGTCCGAAGCGCTGGCGCGCCGCTGCGTGCTGCTCAGGAGCCCCGCCCGCGAACTGATCGGCGTGCTGGCCGACCCGTTCGACCTCGACCTGCAGACATGGCTGGGCGCGCGCGCGAAGGCGACGCCGCAGCAGCCGCTGCAAACCCGGCTGGCGCTGGCTTCCGACATCCAGGCCTACCTCGGCAAGCACGAGGAATCGGCGCGCGCGGTCGACAGCCTCTCGCCCGGCGTGGCCGACGCCAAGCGCGACGGCAAGGCCACCGCGGTGCTGTCGTTCGCCTCCGTCAGCGAAGCGGCCAGCCCCGCGGTCCGGCTGGTCAACTCCACCTTGTACGACGCCCTCAAGGCGAGCGCCTCCGACATCCACCTGGAGAGCACCGCCGTCGGCCTGGCGGTGAAGTACCGCATCGACGGCGTGCTCGATCACGCCACCTCGGTCAACGGCGTCGAAGTGGCCGAGCAGGTCATCTCGCGCCTGAAGGTGCTGGCCGAACTCGATATCTCCGAGCGCCGCATCCCGCAGGACGGCAGCTTCCGCGTCGAATCGGCCGGCCGCGAGATCGACCTGCGCGTGTCGATCATGCCGAGCATTCACGGCGAGGACGCGGTCATCCGTATCCTCGACAAGCGCGCCATGATCGAAGCCTACGGCGCGCTCACGCTCGAAGCGCTCGGCTTCGACGCCGCCTCGCTGGTGTCGCTGCGCAGTCTGGCGCAGGAAGCCTACGGCATGCTGCTGGTGACCGGCCCCACCGGGTCCGGCAAGACCACCACGCTGTATGCGGCGCTGACCGAAATTAACAACGGCCGCGAAAAGATCATCACCATCGAAGACCCGGTCGAATACCAGCTGCCCGGCATCCTGCAGATCCCGGTCAACGAGAAGAAGGGCCTGACCTTTGCCAAGGGCCTGCGCTCTATCCTGCGCCACGACCCCGACAAGATCATGGTGGGCGAAATCCGCGACCGCGAGACCGCCGAAATCGCGGTGCAGTCGGCGCTCACCGGCCACCTGGTGCTCACGACCGTCCACGCCAACAACGTGTTCGACGTCTTCGGCCGCTTCACCCACATGGGCATCGACCCGTACGCCTTCGTCTCGGCGCTCAACGGCATCTGGGCGCAGCGCCTGGTGCGCACCAACTGCCCGCACTGCGCGGTGGCCTACCGGCCCGACGACGCCGAACTGGCCGGCGTCAACCTGGCCCGCGTCGACGTCCACGACTGGCTTTTCAAGCAGGGCAAGGGCTGCGGCGACTGCCGCGGCACCGGCTACAAGGGCCGCCGCTCGATCGCCGAGATCCTCACCCTCAACGACGAGATCCGCGAGATGATCGTCGACAAGCAGCCGATCCGGAGAATCAAGGCCGCCGCCTACGACAACGGCACCCGCAGCCTGCGCCTGGCCGCGCTGGACCTGGTCAAGCGCGGCGCCACCACCATCGCCGAAATCAAGCGGGTGACCCTGCATGCGTAGGCGCTTCGGACAGGCGCTGCGGCTCGGCGTCGCGCGCGGCGGCGTGGCGCTGGTGCGCACCGGCGGCTGGGGCGGCGCGTCCGCCGTCCTGCTGGCCGAACAGGCGATCGAACCCGACGCCGTCGACAGCGCCGACGGCGTACGCGCCGCGCTGGCCGCGCTGCTGGACGGCGCCGGCGTCGCCGGCTGGCCCGTCGCCATCGTGCTGGCCGACGACCTGGTCCGGCTGTGGCAGGTCACCCCGCCCGACAACACCACCCGCATGGCCGACCTCGAAGCGGTCGCCGCGCTGCGCTTCCAGACGCTGTATGGCGAACCGGCCGCCGGCTGGGAGCTCTGCGCCGCCTACGATCCGGTGCGCCCCTTCCTTGCTGCCGCGATGCCGCGCACGCTGCTGGCGGCGCTGGCGCGCGGCGCCGGCGAGCATGGCATGAAGGCCGTCGAAATCGTGCCGCAGTTCGTCGCCGTGCTCAACCGCTTCCGCGGCGCCGTGCGTCCGGGCGCCTGGTTCGGCGTGGTGCACGACAATGTGCTCACGCTCGGCGCTGGCGACGGCCACGCGATCGTCGCGGTGCGCGCGGCCGCGTTGCCGCATGCTGCAGGCGCCGACTGGCTGGCCGCCCACGTCGCGCGCGAAGCGCTGCGCCTGAACCTGCCGGAGCCGGAACGGTTGCAACTGTGGGGCAGCGTGCCGGCCGGCTGGCTCGCCGCCGACGGCTGCACCCGGCTCGGCGCGCCGGCGCAGGCCGACTGGCCCGCCGCCGCGCTGCTGGCCGCCAGCGGGAGCGCCGCATGAAGCCGGTCCGCATCGATTTCGCGCCGCCAAGCCTGGCGCGCACGCTGCACCGCACCGGGCCGCTGGGCTGGACGCTGGCCGTGGTGGCGCTGGCGCTGTGCGTGGGGGCCGCCATCCTCGGCTGGCAGACCGTGGCGCGCCAGCGCGTGCTCGACACCCAGCTGGCGCTGGTGCGCGCACAGTCGGCCGCGCCGGTGGTGGTGCTGGCCCCTTCGGCGCCGGCGCCGGTGGTCGGTGCGCCGCAGGCGGCCGCCGTCAATGCCGCCGTGCTGCAACTGAACCTGCCGTGGCACGCGCTGCAAGACGCCATCGCCGCCGCCACGCCGGCCACGGTCGCCTTGCTCGCGCTCGAACCGGATCCGCGCCGGCGCAGCATGAAGATCACCGCCGAGGCCAAAAACAGCGACGACATGATCGGCTACATCGAAAAACTCAAGGCGCAGGAGCTGTTCGGCGCCGTCGCGCTGCTGCGCCACGAGATCAACGAGGTCGACCCGAACAAGCCGATCCGCTTCCAGCTCGACGCCCAATGGAGCGCGCGATGAACGCCGGATCCCTCTCGACGCCGCTGGCGCACCTGGCGCTGCGACTGCGCCTGGCGCTTGCCGCGCTCGGGCCCGTGGCCGGCGCCGGCCTGCTGGTCAGCCTGGCCGCCGTGCTGGCGCTGGCCTGGGTGGTCCCCGAACGCGCGCTGCAGGGCCGCCGCAACGCCGTCGCCCTCAGCCAGGCGATGATGCCGCAGGCGCGTCCGGCGCCGGTGCTGGCGCCGGACGGACCCAACGAAAACCTGGCGCTGTTTTACGACACGCTCGGCGAACGCCGCTACGCCGAGCAGCAGGTACGCACGCTGTTCGCGCTGGCCGCCAAGACCGGCCTGGTGCTCAGCCAGGGTGAATACAAGAGCGCCTACGACCAGAACGGCCGCTTCCACACCTACCAGGTCAACCTGCCGGTCAAGGGCAGTTACGGCGCCATCTGGAAGTTCGGCATGCTCGCGCTGCGCGCCATTCCGTTCGCCTCGCTCGACGAAATCAGCTTCCGCCGCGACGCCATCGGCGACCCCGCGGTCGAAGCGCGCGTGCGCCTGACGCTCTATCTGGCCGACCAGGCCCCGGGAGCGCTGCGATGAAGCCGCGCCACATGGTCATGGGCGCCGCGCTGCTGGTGGCCGCCGGCTTTGCCGTCTTCGGCGACAAGACGCCCGGCGGCGAGGTCGTCGAACCGGTCGCGCGCACCGCCACTACGCAGTCGGCTCCAACGCGAGTCGCCGCGTCCGCACCGCCGGCTGCCGCCGCGGTCACGATCCTGCGCCTGGAGCCGCGCGACAACCTGCTGGCGGGCGAGGGCGCCGGCGCCTTCGCCACCCAGAACTGGACGCCTCCTCCTCCTCCGCCGCCGCCCGCGCCGCCGCCGCCGCCGCCCACCGCGCCGCCGTTGCCCTTCACCTTCCTCGGCAAGGCCGTCGAAAAGGGCGAGTGGGAAGTGTTCCTCGCGCGCGGCAACGAGACTTTGATCGTCCGGAATAAAACCGTGATCGATGGCGTGTACCGGATCGACGCGATTGCGCCGCCGGGCATGACGATCACCTACCTGCCCATGAATCAGGTTCAACAGCTTAATATTGGAGTACGCGACTGATGGCTCACCGTCTTATTGGCAACCGCCGCCTGCGGCGCCTGCTGGCACTTTCCTGCGCCGCCTTCGCGCTGGCCGGCTGCGCCGCGCAAATGGCCTGGCGCGACGGCGAACGCCTGGTCGCCGAAGACAAGGTCGAAGCAGGCCTGGCCAGATACCGCGAGGCGATCGCCGCCGATCCCGGCAACGCGCGCTACAAGGCCTCGTGGCTGCTGGCGCGCGACCGCGCCACCACCGGCCTGGTCGAACAGGCCGAGCGCGACCTGGCCGCCGGCGACGCCGGCCTGGCGATGCGCAGCTACCAGCGCGCGCTGGCGATCGACCCGGCCAACGAGCGCGCCCGCGCCGGCCTGCGCCTGGGCGAAGCCGACGCCCGCCATGCCGTGCTGCTGGCCGATGCCGCCGCCGCCTTCGACAGGAAGGACTACGAGCTGGCGCGCCAGAAGACCACCGCGATCCTGTCCGAGCGGCCGAACCACGAGGCCGCGCGACTGCTGCTGGCGCAGGTCACCGAAAAGACCGCCGCGCCGGCCGCCGAGGGGGGGCTGTCGGCCGCCTACAAGCTGCCGCTCAATATCGAGTTTCGCGACGCCTCGCTCAAGCAGGTGTTCGAGGTCATCTCGCGCCGCTCGGGCCTGAACTTCCTGTTCGATAAGGACGTCAAGACCGACCAGCGCACCTCGATCTTCCTGAAGAACAGCACCGTCGAAGCGGCGATCTATTATCTGTTGGTGAGCAACCAGCTCGAGCAGCAGATCATGGACGGCAATACCATCCTGGTTTACCCGAACAACGCCGCCAAGCTCAAGGAATACCAGGAGATGACGGTCAAGACCTACTTCCTGGCCAATGCCGACGCCAAGGTCGTCGCCAATACCCTCAAGACCATCCTCAAGTCGCGCGACGTCGTGGTTGACGAAAAGCTCAACCTCGTGATCGTGCGCGACAGCCCGGAAGCGATCAAGCTGGCCAGCCGCCTGGTCGCGTTGCAGGACGTCGCCGAACCGGAAGTCATGCTCGACGTCGAGATCCTCGAAATCAAGCGCAGCCGCCTGATGGACCTGGGCATCGCCTGGCCATCGAGCCTGGGCTTCGCTCCGTTGCAGGCGGCCACCGGCGGCGCGCTGACCATCGACGCGCTGCGTAACCTCAACTCCCGTAACATCGGCGTCACCGGCGTCGCCGCGGTCATCAACGCCAACAAGACCGACGGCGACTCCAACACGCTGGCCAACCCGCGCATCCGCGTGCGCAACCGCGAGAAGGCCAAGGTCGTCATCGGCGACAAGGTCCCCAACATCACCACCATCATCACGCCCGGCACCAGCGGCGGCTTCGCCTCCGAGGCGATCGCCTACGTCGACGTCGGCCTGACCCTCAACGTCGAGCCGACCATCTACCTCAATAACGAGGTGGCGATCCGCATTTCGCTGGAAGTATCGAACCTGGTCGACTCGATCACCACCAAGTCCGGCTCGGTGGCATACCGCATCGGCACCCGCTCGGCCTCCACCATGCTGCAGTTGAAAGACGGAGAAAACCAGGTGCTCGCCGGCCTCATCAACAACGAAGACCGCACCAGCGGCAGCAAGGTGCCGGGCTTTGGCAGCCTGCCGATCCTTGGGCGGCTGTTCGGCAGCACGCGCGACTCCAACGACAAGACCGAGATCGTCCTGTCGATCACGCCTCACCTGGTGCGCAACATCCAGCGTCCGGCGCTGGGCGCATCCGAGTTCAGCGCCGGCACCGAGACCAGCTTCCGCCGCCGTCCAGACAACGCCGTAAGGGCGCCGGTGGTGCTGCCGGCCAGCGTCCCTGCGCCTGCGCCTGCCGCCGCGCCGGTGCCGCTGAACGTCACCGTGCCGACCTCGCCGATCCCGTCGTCGGGCACCGGCGTCATCGTCATGCCGGTGCCGGCGCCCGCGCCGGCGACGCCGCTCCCGCCCCAGCAATGACCATGCGCGGCTTCACGCTGATCGAGCTGCTGGTGACGCTGGCGATCCTGGCGCTGCTCGGCACGATCGTCGCGCCGGCCGCGCAGGTGACGGTGCAGCGCCGCCACGAGCAGGAGCTGCGCCGCGCGCTGCGCGAGATCCGCGCCGGCATCGACGCCTACAAGCAGGCCAGCGACGAGGGCCGCATCGCCAAGGCGGCCGGCGCCACCGGCTATCCGCCCAAGCTGGAGCTGCTGGTCGACGGCGTGGCCGACCTGCGCCACCCCAAGCACGCCAGGATCTTCTTCATGCGCCGCCTGCCGCGCGACCCTTTCAATCCCGAGCCGGAGCAGGCCGAAGCCCAGACCTGGGGCAAGCGCAGCTACGCCAGCGAGGCCTCCGATCCGCGCGAAGGCGACGACGTCTACGACGTCTATTCCACCTCGGAGCGGCTCGGCCTGAACGGCATCCCGTACCGCAAATGGTGATCCGCGCCCGCACACGCGGCTTCACCTTGATCGAGCTGCTGGTGGTGCTCGGCATCGTCGCGCTGCTGCTGACGCTGGCAGTGCCGCGCTTTTTCCCCAGCATCGACAGCGCCAAGGAGACCATCCTCGCCGACAACCTGCGCAACACGCGCGCCGTCATCGACCAGTTCTACAGCGACACGGGCCGCTATCCGGAGTCGCTCGACCAGCTGGTGGAGAAGAAATACCTGCGCAGCCTGCCGCTCGACCCGGTGGCCGAAAGCAGCACCAGCTGGATCGTGGTGCCGCCGGAAGACGGCGCCAAGGGCGGCGTCTACAACATCAAGAGCGGCGCGCCCGGCAACGACCGCAACGGCAAGCCTTACCTCGACTGGTAGGATGGCCATGCGCATCCGCCGGCAGGCCGGCTTCACTTATCTTGGCCTGGTCATCCTGGTGACCGTCATCGGCCTGGTCGGCGCGGCCACGCTGAAGATCGACGCGCTGCTGCGGCGCGCCGCCGCCGAAGAGGAGCTGCTCTCGGTCGGTGCCGCCTTCGGCGCCGCGCTGGCAAGCTACGCCGCTGCCACCCCCAGGGGCCAGCCGACCGTCCCGCCCAGCCTGCAGGAGCTGCTCAAGGATCCGCGCACCCCGGGCCTGCGCCGCCACCTGCGCAAGATTTTCGTCGATCCTGCGACCGGCTCGACCGAATGGGGCATCGTCTACCAGGCCGGCCAGTCCGGCGTGGTGGCGGTGTACAGCCTGTCGCCGGCGCAGCCGCTCAAAATCGGCAATTTCAGCGCGCGCTTCAGCGGCTTCGAGAACAAGCAGCATTTGTCGGACTGGAAATTTACCGCCGGCGTCAGCGTGCCCGTGCTGGCCACGGCCCAGGCGCCGCTGGTGGCGCCGGCCGCGCCAGCGCCGCCGCCCCTGGTGCCGGCGGCCGTGGCGCCGCCACCGCCTGCCGAAGAAAAGGCCGAGGCGACACCGGAGGAAAAGAAAGAGGAAGAAGAGGAGGAGGGCGACGCCACGCCGCCCGAACCGAAAACCTAGCGGCCGCGCCGCTTGAAGTCGCCCGGCCGGAAGCCGAGCGCGAACAGCACCGCGAAATAGCTGGCGGCGCTGGCGCCGATGATGGCGAACAGGGCGCCGGCGCGCAGCCACGCGTGCGCCTGCATCGCGGCCCAGTCCAGCCGCGCCTGCGCGAACCAGGCCACCGCGCCCATCACGCACACGGCCACCACCAGCTTGGCGAAGAAACTTTCCCAGCCCGCTTTTGGCACGAAGATCTGGCGCCGCCGCATGATCACGTACAGTGCCAATGCGTTCAGGCAGGCGCCGGCGCCGATCGACAGCGCCAGCCCGGCGACCTGCATGCGCGGCACGAACAGCAGGTTCATCAGCTGGGTGGCCACCAGCACGCCGAGCGCAATGCGCACCGGTGTGCGGATGTCCTGGCGCGCATAAAAGGCCGGCGCCAGCGTCTTGACCAGGATGATGCCGACCAGGCCCGCGCTGTAGGCCATCAGCGGCAGCGCCGACGCGTGGATGGCACTGGTGGTGAATTTTCCATAATGGAAGAGCGTGGCGATCAGCGGCTCGGCCAGCGCCGCCATGCCGACCGCGGCCGGCAGGGCCAGCAGGAAAGTCAGGCGCAGGCCCCAGTCCAGCAGCGACGAGTATTCTTCGCTGTCCTGGGCGGAATTCGCTTTCGACAGGCTGGGCAGCAGTATGGTGCCCAGCGCCACGCCCAGCATCGCTGTCGGAAACTCCATCAGGCGGTCGGCGTATTGCAGGGCCGACACGCTGCCGGTGCCGAGGCTGGTGGCCCAGCTGGTATTGATGAGCAGGCTGATCTGGGCGGCGGAGACGGCGAACACCGCCGGTCCCATTTTCTTCAGGATGCGGCGCACCCCGGGGTCGTGCAGGGCGCTGAACGGGTTGATGCCGATGCGCGGCAGCATGCCGATCTTCATCAGCGCCGGAATCTGGATGGCGACCTGCAGCAGGCCGCCGACGCAGACGGCGATCGCCATCGCGTAGATCGGCGTTTCCAGGTAATGCACCAGCACCAGCGCGGCGAAGATCGAGCACAGGTTAAGCAGCACCGGGGTGAAGGCGGGAATCTTGAACTGCCCCCAGGTGTTGAGGATGCCGCCGGACAGCGCCACGAAGGACATGCAGGCGATATAGGGGAACATCATGCGCGTCATCCACACGCCGGCCTCGAAGGCGTCCGGCTTCTCGGTCAGCGCGCCGCCCAGCCACAGCAGGATGAAAGGGCTGGCGACGATGCCGGCGCCGGCCACCAGGATGGTCGACCACAGCAGCACCGTGGCGGCATGGTTGACCAGCGACTTGGTGTCGGCGTCGCCGTTCCTGGTTTTGTATTCGGACAGGATCGGCACGAAGGCCTGCGAGAAGGCGCCCTCGGCAAACAGGCGGCGCAGCAGGTTGGGCAGGCGGAAGGCGATGATGAAGGCATCGGTGTAAGCGGAGGCGCCGAAGGCGCGCGCGAACAGGCTCTCGCGCAGCAATCCGGTGACTCGGGACAGCATGGTCATGCTGGAAATAGCGGCGAGGGTTCTGAGCAAGTTCATGGCGCGAGATTATAGCCCGGCAACAGGCGCGCCAACGCCGACGCCCAACAATGTTGATTTTTGAATTGCCCGGAGCGGATTAATTCGCTATAATCGAAGGCTGTACAGAATTCTGTTACGCAGACACACTTGTTTGACAGGCACTGGTTTGACAGCAAGGTCGTTCAGAAAAGATGGACTTACCGGTTTGCCAGACGCTTGTGTTTGCAAACGCAACTTGACCCCGATTTAGGAAATTCCATGGCAAATACCGCACAAGCGCGCAAACGCGCTCGTCAAGCAGTTAAGCAGAACGCACACAACTCGTCGCAGCGTTCGACCCTGCGTACAGCAATCAAGGCTGTGCGCAAAGCGATCCAGGCTGGCGACAAGGCAGCTGCGACCACCATCTTCCAGGCATCGGTCTCGAAGATCGACAGCATCGCCGACAAGAAAATCATCCACAAGAACAAGGCCGCTCGTCACAAGAGCCGTCTGGCTGCTGCCCTGAAAGCGCTGGCTTAACAGCTGCGTTGGCGGCCGCTTGGGCGGTCGCAGGGAAGTACCCGTGGTAAAAAAACCCGCCTGACCCTGGTCCGGCGGGTTTTTGCGTTCCCGGCGCGCACCCGGAAACTGGTGTCAGGTCTGACATTCGTACAAGAGTCCGCCTGATCTCTCGGTCCCGTGCAGCTTCGTCTTCGCGCTGGAGCTGCCCGCTTGCTTGCGTGCTCGCCGTGACACGCTGTAATCCCAGCCGCGCCGTCGCGCTTTCGAGCCGCCGTGCCACCGCATAGCAGCACAGCAGCACCGGCAGGTAGACGACGAAATTCCAGGTTTTCGTGTCGAGCAGCGCTTTGTGCAGCGCGACCGTGGCGAGCACGATAAACATATGGGAAAGATAGAGCTCGTAGCTCAAGCTTCCCATCCGCGCAAGCCAGCGTAGCGGCAACCGTGGAGTGGGCGGATCGCCGTGGAAAGCAAACAGCAGGAAGCAGGTCCCGAGGCATAGTCCATACAGGCCAGACTTGAACAGGTGGCGATGCACGAGGTCGGACCAGCCGAGCACGAACACGATGCAGAAGGCGCCGAACAGGCCGAGCGCGCGCAGGTCGCGCCTGCCGGGGCGCCAGCGGCGAGCGAGCATGGCCGTCAGCACTCCCCAGCCAATCGCCGCCATGCCAGGCAGATAGGCTTTTTCCCACCACACTTCATTATTGGCGAGAACCAGTGCGCGCAAGGGCAACAGGCACAGCGCCCAGGCCAGCAGCAGGCCGACGAGTAGCCGGCGTGGCAGCCACAGGCAAAGCAAGGGAAAACCCAGGTAGAAAACCTCTTCGATCGACAGCGACCACAGCACATCCCAGCCGGCCGGCGCCCAGCCAGTGCGGCCCTCGTACCAGTTAAACGTGAATGTCAGCGCAGAGCCCAGCAAACCGGCGACGCTTTGCTCGCCATTTTCAGGGGCGAATCCCGGCACCCGCATCAGGCCCAGCACGGTCAACAGCATCAGTACCACGCCAAGCAAGGGCAGGATCCGCATTGCGCGCGCCCTGTAGAAACGGCGCAGGTCGACGCGGCCGGTATCGCCATCGCGTCGATGATCCCTATGGTGATGAGAAACCCGGAGATGACGAAGAAAATGAAGACGGCCTCGTAGCCGTTGAAACTGATCGCGTCGATCAGGCGCCTGGGCAGCCATGCCCCGAGCAGGCTCGGCGCCAGCGGCAAACGAAAGGGCAGGGCGAGGTGATGGACGATCACCAGCACGATCGCCAAGCCACGCAGGCAATCGATGCCGAAGTTGCGCGAAGTGGAATGCGGCTGCGAGAGCGCGGGCGTAAACGTCGGAAGCGTCATGGAGAGTCCTGGTCGAAGGGCGGGCGCGCAGAACTGATCGGTAGATCGTCTGCGACGCATGACGCGATCGTACGACATGTGTCACATGTCGGCAATCAAATTCGTGCCTTCCGAGTGCTGGTGTCAGGTCTGACATTAGTACAAGAGCCCGCCTGATCTGGCAGCCTCATGTACTGATGTCAGACCTGACACCAGCACTTAGATTTTCTTGAGCTCACCCGCCGGCACCTCCACCGACTCTCCCGGCATCAAGGGATGCGTCTCCAGCGAAAACGGCCCGATACTGCTGCGCACCAGCCGCAGGGTAGGGAAGCCGACCGCCGCCGTCATCCGCCGCACCTGGCGGTTCTTCCCTTCCTGCAAAGTGATCGCCACCCAGCTGGTCGGCTTGTCGGCACGCACCCGGATCGGCGGCTCGCGCGGCCACAGCCACTCCGGCTCGGCGATCTTGACCGCCCGGCACGGCTTGGTGGTGAAGTCGCCCAGGTCGAGCGGCGCGCGCAGCCGCGCCAGCGCCGCCGCATCGATGTCGCCGTCGACCTGTACCAGGTAAGTCTTCGCCTCCTTGTGGTCCGGATGGGCAATGCTGTGTTGCAGGCGGCCGTCGTCGGTCAGCAGCATCAGTCCCTCGCTGTCGGCGT
Source organism: Burkholderiales bacterium (assembly GCA_038248405.1). Classification (GTDB taxonomy): domain Bacteria; phylum Pseudomonadota; class Gammaproteobacteria; order Burkholderiales; family Burkholderiaceae_D; genus JAFCUW01. The sequence continues at coordinate 2,914 of JBBRXM010000002.1, read as the reverse complement.
CGAGGCGGCCGGCCGGATAGATGTTCGGCGTGGCGAGGTAATCGGCCAGCGACTGGCGCCCGTCCTGCGGCGAAAACTGGCACAGGACCTGGAATGGCTTGTTAAATAGGATCAGCGGCATGGGGTGTACGGTAACGTTGACTGCTCGAAAGGCAAGTGTTGGTGTTCTAAAACGGTGGCACCTAGTAAAATACTAGTGCATAATGTGAAATGCGCCTCTTATGTCTTATAGAAGACCTTCAGGTCCATTCCTGATATTGTAACCAGTTTCAGATTCCAGACCTTGCCTGGCATTTTGAGTTTCACCCATCGCGGCACCGTTCGCGAACACCGAGGAAAAGCGCATGAGCAGTGATCAGACCATCATCTACACCCTGACCGACGAGGCGCCGCTGCTGGCGACCCACGCCTTCTTGCCAGTCGTCACCACCTTCGCCAAAGCCGCCGGCATCACCGTCGAGAAGAGCGATATCTCCGTTGCGGCCCGCATCCTGGCGGCCTTTCCGGAGCGCCTCCAGCCAGGGCAGCGCGTGACCGACGCACTCGCCGAGCTGGGCAAGCTGACCTTGCAGCCGGAAGCGAACATCATCAAGCTGCCTAACATCAGCGCCTCGGTGTCGCAGCTGGAAACGGCCATCGAGGAACTGCAGGCCAAGGGCTACGATATTCCCGCCTACCCGGCGCAGCCGAGGACGGACGAAGAAAAAGAGATCAAGGCGCGCTACGGCAAGTGCATCGGTTCGGCCGTGAACCCGGTTCTGCGTGAAGGCAACTCCGACCGCCGCGCCCCGCGCGCCGTCAAGGAATATGCCCGCAAGAACCCGCACTCGATGGGCGAATGGTCGGCTGCCTCGCGCACCCACGTCTCGCACATGACCGAAGGCGACTTCTACCACGGCGAAAAGTCGATGACGCTGGGCGCCGCGCGCGACGTCAAGATGGAACTGGTCACCAAGACCGGCAAGGCCATCGTCCTCAAGCAAAAGGTGTCCCTGCTCGAAGGCGAAATCATCGATTCGATGTTCATGAGCCGCAAGTCGCTGCTGGACTTCTATGAAAAGCAGATCGAGGACGCCAAGAACACCGGCGTGATGTTCTCGCTGCACGTCAAGGCGACCATGATGAAGGTGTCGCACCCGATCGTCTTCGGCCACTGCGTGCGCATGTTCTACAAGGAAGCGTTCGACAAGCACGGCGCCCTGTTCGACAGCCTCGGCGTCAACGTCAACAACGGCATGGCCGACCTGTACAACAAGATTGCCGACCTGCCCGTATCGCAGCGCGACGAGATCGTGCGCGACATTCACGCCTGCCAGGAACACCGCCCGGCGCTGGCCATGGTCGACTCGGCCAAGGGCATCACCAACTTCCACTCGCCTAACGACGTCATCGTCGACGCTTCGATGCCGGCCATGATCCGCGCCGGCGGCAAGATGTACGGCGCCGATGGCCGCCTGAAGGAAGTCAAGGCAGTCATCCCGGAAAGCACCTTCGCCCGCATCTACCAGGAAATCCTGAATTTCTGCAAATGGCACGGCGCCTTCGATCCGAAGACCATGGGCACGGTGCCCAACGTCGGCCTGATGGCCCAGCAGGCCGAAGAATACGGTTCGCACGACAAGACCTTCGAGATCCCGGAAGACGGCGTCGCCAACATCACCGACCTGGCGACGGGCGAAGTACTGCTGTCGCAAAACGTCGAGCAGGGCGACATCTGGCGCATGTGTCAGGTCAAGGACGCGCCGATCCGCGACTGGGTCAAGCTGGCCGTCACGCGTGCGCGCAATTCCGGCATGCCGACCGTGTTCTGGCTCGACCCGTACCGCCCGCATGAGAACGAGCTGATCAAGAAGGTCAAGACTTACCTGAAGGATCACGATACGAGCGGCCTGGAGATCCAGATCATGTCGCAAGTGCGCGCCATGCGTTACACGCTCGAGCGCCTGATCCGCGGCCTCGACACCATCTCGGTGACCGGCAACATCCTGCGCGACTACCTGACCGACCTGTTCCCGATCATGGAACTGGGCACCAGCGCCAAGATGCTGTCGATCGTGCCCCTGATGGCCGGCGGCGGCATGTACGAAACCGGCGCCGGCGGTTCGGCGCCTAAGCATGTCCAGCAACTGGTGGAAGAAAACCACCTGCGCTGGGATTCGCTCGGCGAGTTCCTGGCGCTGGCAGTGTCCTTCGAAGACCTCGGCATCAAGACCGGCAACGCCCGCGCCAAGATCCTCGCCAAGACGCTCGATGCCGCCACCGGCAAGCTGCTCGACAACCGCAAGTCGCCGTCGCCGAAAACGGGCGAACTCGACAACCGCGGCAGCCAGTTCTACCTGTCGCTGTTCTGGTCGCAGGAACTGGCCGCGCAGACCGAAGACGCCGAACTGGCAGCGCATTTCGCGCCGCTGGCCAAGTCGCTGACCGACAACGAGGCGAAGATCGTCGCCGAGATGCTGGCAGTGCAGGGCAAACCGGTTGACGTCGGCGGCTACTACAAGCTCGACGAAGCGAAGGTGACGGCGGCAATGCGTCCTAGCGCCACCTTCAACGACGCGCTGGCGACGCTGGCGTAACGCCGAAGCACGCATCAGCAAACCCGCCCGGTCGCATCGACCGCGGCGGGTTTTTTTTGGGGCTATGTCACCGGTAAGTCGGGGGAGACGCCCAGTGCCGATCTCAGCAGCGCTTCGGGCAAGCTGATCCGTTTGTTGTCGAGCGCCCAGCGCCAGCCCAGGTAATTCGGCAGGTAGCGGCTGGCGACGCCATTGAATCCGCGCAGCCATTGCTTGAAGCGGCTGTGATACGCATTGACGGTCTGCACGTGCAGCGCGCCGGCGACCCGCACCCCGGCCGACAGGTTGACGGCGCGATGGGCGATGCCGGCCTTGCGCGCAAAACTGCGATAGGCGCC
>JBBRXM010000001.1:0-137399 GCA_038248405.1 Burkholderiales bacterium | reverse complement strand
CATCCGCATGTCGTCGATCATGCGTTGGCGCAACGGGGTGATAGCTTCGTTCATGATGCTGCTCCTGTTGGCACGAGGCGGATTGCCTCATTACTCAACATAGGAAACAGCTACAGCTTTGCATCAGAAACCCGCGGCGGAGGGGACGCCACCGGCTGGGTCGAAGCCCAATTACCGCGCGAGCGGTTTAGTCCTTCGCTGCTTTACAGACGTTGTGTGGCGCTATATTGCCTTCTAGCTTCAATTCTCTTAGGCTACCACCACATGGTAGAAACATGGTGGCACCTGTCGACCAGCGCTATTTTTCATAGGAGAGTTCGGCTGACCATCTCTCCGCCAAGGATTCACATTGGGACGTCCGCAGAAGTCCAGCAACGTCCAGAAAGGCCGCTCCAGCCCTGTGCTACAGCGGCTTTTTCGTTTGCTGGCGTCCCCGGACGTCCAGCAGCATCCGGCGCAAAAGTGGGCATGATATATGTCATGCCCCTGCTTAGAACCAGCATGCCCTCGTTCGTCGCAGCTATAGCAGCGTCACCGGTTTCACGCGCGCGTGGCGACTGCGAAAGCAACGCCCCACGCGGGTTCGTGCCGCTCAGCTTCGCGGTGATCAACTGGGCGGAATGAAGGCTACAACGCTTGAAAGCGGCAGCACAGACGGCTATCGCAAGGTCTGTGACGATCCGCGCGAGCTGGGTGAACAGACCGGTATCAACCGGACTGATTGGTAACTGTCCATCCTGAATCAGCTTGACAGGGACCTAAGACAGCGAGACTATTCTTTTTGAAGGTCGTGATTTTTTGGCATGAAAAATTGAGGTAGATCTGATGAAAAAACGCCTGCCCGGTTCGCGCTGCGTGTGTTTTTTCGCCGGCCTGGCAGCGCTGGCCCTGTCGGCTTGCCCGATCGCGGCAACGGCACAGGCCGTCGCCGACCCATGGCCGGCATTGCAAAAGTCTTACTTTTCCGGCAAACAGCTGGAACCCGCACCCTTTATCCATGTCACCGCACCCGCGCGCGCAGCCAGCGGCGACCAGGTGCCGTTTGCTTTCAGCATCGATCATCCGATGACGGGAAACAATTACATCAAATCGGTTACCGTGCTGGTCGATGCCAACCCGGTGCCTTTGACCGCGGTGTTCCACTTCAGGCCAGAAAGCGGCAAGGCGGAAGTTTCCACCAGAATCCGCTTCGATGCGGATTCCCCGGTACACGTCGTCGCCGAAGCGAATGACGGCAGATTGTATGTCAGTACGGTGACCGTCAAGGCATCGGGCGGTTGCGGCGGCAGCGTGGCGGGCGACGATCCGGTCGTCATGGCGGCGGCGGGCAAAATGAAGATGGCGCTGGGCGGGCCTTTGAACGTTGGCGGGATCAACAAGGCCAGACTGTTGATCAGACATCCGATGTATACCGGCTTGCAGCGCAACCTCAACACCAACGGTTTTCGGCCTGCGTATTTCATTCAACATGTCGCCGTGACCTACAACGGCCAGCCGGTCATGGTGGCGGATACCTCGATTGGAATCAGCGAAAATCCAATCCTCGAATTCGGCTTCGTCGCCGACCGGCCCGGCGCGCTGGCAGTGGTCTTGCAGGACAATACCGGCGCGACCTTCCGCCAGTCGATCGATGTTGGTGGCTGAATGCGGCGCCTGACCGGGTTGTCGCTCTTGCTGGCCGCGACCGTTTGCGTGCCCCTGGCCGCAGCGCCCCTGCATGTCGACAAGGTGGCGCCGGGCGTATATGTGCATATCGGCCAGCACAAGGATTTCGAGGACGGCTACGATGGCGATATCGCCAATATCGGTTTTATCATTGGCACAGAGGCGGTCGCCATCATCGACACGGGCGGCTCCTACGCGGTGGGCATGGCACTGAAAGAAGCACTGCGCGGCCTCACGCAGCTTCCCGTTCGCTATGTCATCAACACACATGGGCATCCTGATCATATGTTCGGCAATGCCGCTTTTTTGCGTACCAATGCCGAGGGCGATGGCGCCGGCAGTGAGCCGCAATTGATCGGTCACGCCCGGCTGCCGCGCGCGCTGGCCGCGCGCCGCGACGCTTATATGCGCAACCTGACTAAGCAGCTGGGAGAGGGCGCCGAAAAAAGCGTGCTGATTGCGCCTCGCCAGACCGTGCAAGACCACCTGACCCTCGATCTCGGCCACCGCAAGCTGGAACTGACCGCCTGGCCAAGCGCGCATACCGACAACGATCTCACTGTATTCGACGGTGCAACCGGTACGCTGTGGAGCGGTGATTTGCTGTTTATCGAGCGCACCCCGGCCATTGACGGCGACGTCAAGGGATGGCTCGCTGTCACCGAACAATTGAAAAAGCTGCCTGCCGCCGTGGTCATCCCTGGGCATGGTCCCGTCACCCGGGATAAAAATCAGGCGCTGGACCGGCAGGCGGACTATCTGGCCACCCTCCTGCGCGATGTGCGTGCGAGCATTCGCCGCGGCGACAACATGACGGCGACCATGACGACGGCGGCCGCCAGCGAACGTACGCGCTGGCAGCTGTTCGAAGTCGTCAACCGGCGCAATGTGAATGTGCTTTTTCCACTTCTGGAATGGGAGTAAGGGTGCGCAGGCGGACCTTTCTCGAATTGGCCTTGAGCGGACCTGTCTGGCCCGCGCTGGCAGCACCTGGCAGGGACATTGCACGCGATGCCAGCCTGGGGCGCGTCGTCGTGGTCGGCGCGGGCTTCGGCGGGGCGACGGCAGCCAAGTATCTGCGGCTGTTGAGCGGTGGGCGCATCGACGTCATTCTGGTCGACCTGCGTGCCGATTTTATTTCCTGCCCGGTCAGCAACCGCGTGCTGGGCGGCCAAAAGACCCTGGAGCAACTCACGTTCGGCTACGGTTCTCTTGCGAACCACCATGGCGTCAAGCGCATGACCGGCAGCGTGACGGCGATCGATGCGGACAAGTCGCGCATCATCGTGGCCGGCAAACCCTTGTCGTATGACCGCCTCATTGTCGCCCCCGGCATCGATTTCATGTACGACGCGTGGCCGGCGCTGGCCGGCGCACAGGAAACGATTCCCCATGCTTGGAAAGCGGGCCCGCAAACGCGCAATTTGCACCGGCAATTGTTGAATATGCCCGACGGCGGCGTGTTCACCATCACAGTGCCATTGCTGCCTTACCGTTGTCCGCCGGCGCCATACGAGCGCGCCTGCCAAGTAGCGTTCTACCTGAAAACGCACAAGCCGCGTTCCAAGGTCATGGTGCTCGATGCCAATCCCGTCATCACCTCGAAACGCCCCCTGTTCGAGCGCGCCTGGCGAGATTTGTATCCGGGCTTGATCGAGTACGTGCCGGGCAGCGAGGTGCAACACGTCGATGTCGCGACCAGGACTGTGAAGACCGCGTTCGATCGCGTCGCGTCGGACGTTTTGAATATCATTCCACCGCAGCGGGCCGGCCAGCCGGCGCAAGCTGCCGGCCTGGCCAACGTCGACGGCCGCTGGTGCGAGGTCGACTTTCTCAGTTACGCATCGCAAGTACTGCCGAATGTACACGTGATCGGCGACGCCATCGATGCCGGCTTGCCCAAGTCGGCCCACATGGCCAACGCCCAGGCCAAGATTTGCGCGCGCGCCATCTATGCCCTGATGCAGGGCCAGGCACCCGACCCGGCGCCGGCGTTTGCCAACACCTGCTACAGCTTTGTCGACGACCGGCAGGCGATGCACATATCGACCTTGTACCACTACGACGCGGTGAAAAAAAGCATGCAGGCGCAAGCAGACGGCTTCCTGTCGGCCCGGCCTTCGACCGACGAAGGAACGGACGCGGATGCGTGGGCGCGGCAGATCTGGGCCGACGTGCTGACGTGAATGGCGCGGCGAGGCCGGCGCCGCCCGTACCGACAACGAGTATGTCACGCAGCGGCTCGCCGGCAGGCCACGTTCGGCCCAGACCCATCGCCGTACGGACCTTGCTACGTTAGTCGCCGCGAAGTATTTGTCGACACGCGATATTCCAGCGGAACGCCCAACTGGGAGGAGACTCACATGGGAATTCTAACCTTCAGCCTCAACGTCACCCTCGACGGCTGCGTCGACCACCAGGAGGGAATCGCCGACGACGAGACGCACGCCTTCTTTACCCGCCTCATGGACGAGGGTGGGGCGATGCTCTGGGGCCGCACCACCTACGAGATGATGGAGAGCTACTGGCCGGCGGTGGCCCGCGGCGATGTGGAGGCGCCGCCGACGGTGCGCGAATGGGCGCTCAAGTTGGAGATCAAGCCGAAGTACGTCGTGTCGTCAACGCGAACGGACTTCCCGTGGACGAACACCCACCACATTGCCGGCGACTTGCGCTCGGGCGTGCAAACGCTCAAGGACGCGACCCCGACCGGCGTACTCCTCGGTAGCGGCAAGCTCGCGACCGCGCTGGATCGGCTGGAACTGATCGACGAGTACAAGTTCCTCGTTCACCCCAGGATCGCCGGCCACGGCCCGACCCTGTACCAGAGCGGGCTGCCCCACACGCGACGGCTTGAGCTGGTATCGGCGAAGCGACTCAGCAACGGCGCGGTCGCCATGCACTACAGGCGGACGCGCGGCTAATATTGCGCGCCTAGCGGCGCTCGGCCACCCGCACGCCGTCGCGCACGCGTTCGTCGGGATGGACGATGACGCGCTCGCCGGCGGCGATGCCGTCCAGCACCTGGGTCTGCAGGCCGTCGCTGGCGCCAGGGCGCAGCTGCCGCCGGTGCGCGCGCCCGGACGCCACCACGTACGCAGCCCACTTGCCGTTATCGCGAAACAGCGCGCTGGCCGGCACCTGCAGCACGTCGCGTCCCTCCCACACGATGAACTTCGCTTCTACCCGGTAGCCGTCGCCGAGCCGCTCCCACACCGCGCGCGGCGAGGTGAAGCCGACGATCGCCCATACCCGCTGTTCCTCGACGCCGAGCGCCGACACCTTGGTAAAGCCGGCCGGTTCGATCCGCTTGACCACCCCTTGCAGCGCGCCGTCGCCGCCCCAGCGCTCGAACAGCACGACGGTGCCGGGATGAACGCGCACCGCATCGGCCGACAGCAGGTCGACCTCGACTTCGAGTTCGCGCGGGTCGCCCAGCTCGATCAGGGCTTCGCCGGCGCCGACCGGCCCTTCGCTCTTGCGGGGGATTTTCAGCACGCTCCCGGCCACCGGCGCGCGCACCGCCACCACGCCGGCGGTGCCGGGCGTGGCGGCGTACATCAGCGCGGTACGCGCGGCGTCGAGCTCGTGCTCGGCGGCGGCGGCGGAAAATTCGGCCGTGTGCAGCTGGGCGAGGCTGCGCTCGGCGTTGCCGGCGGCGCGGTCAAGATCGGCGACGGTGGCGTAGCCGCTGTTGCGCAGGGCGCGAATGCGCGCCAGCTCCTGCTGCGCCAGCGCCGAATCGGCGCGCGCGGCCTCGTTGCGCTGGCGCGCGGCGGCGGCGTTGCTGGCCGCGGCGCGCACGCGCGCGCTGGCCTCGGCGCGGCTGCGCGCGTCCGGCGCCTGCGGGCGCACCGGCTCCAGTTCAGCCACGGTGGCGCCGGCCTCGATGGTGCTGCCGACGTCGAAACGGATGCGGCGCGCGTAGCCGGCCACGGGCGCGGCGACGACGTAGCGGTCGACCACGCGGGTGCGCCCCTCCTGCTCGATGGTCACCCGCAATGGCGCCCGCACGGCGGCGGCCGTGTCCAGTTCCAGCGGCTTCGGGTAGAACCCGTAGGCCAGGCCGGCGGCCAGCGCGAGCGCGACAGCCCCCACCACGATGCGCCGGCGCCACTGGAGTCGCTGTTCCATGGCTACTCCGCCGTTTTCAGCACGGCGACCAGGTCGAGCTGGTCGAGCTGGCGCCGCACCGCCAGGCCGGAGAGGATCGCCGAGGCGATCACCGCCGCCACGGCAAAAGCATAGGTGCGCGTCTCGAGCACCACCGGCACGCGGAACAGGTCGTTTTGCAGCGCACGCGCAATGTAGTGGTACATGGCACGTCCCAGCAGCAGGCCCGTGGGCAGCGCCGCCAGCGTCAGCAGGCCCAGTTCGCCGAGCAGGATGTAGGCGATCTCGGCGCGGGTGAAACCGAGCACGCGCAGGCTGGCCAGCTCATGGCCGCGCTCGGTGAGGGCGATGCGGGCACTGTTGTAGATGACCCCGAAGGCGATGATGACGGCCATCACGGTGGCGATCGTGCTGAAGAACAGCATGGTCTGCTCCATCATGCGGTTGAAGTTGATGATCTCCTGTTCGCGCCTGGCCATGCCGGCCACCCGCGGCATGCCCGACAGGCGCGCGTACAGGGTGGGCAGCGCGGCGCTGTCGACGGCCAGCCAGGCGCCGGAGATGGCCGGCCCCTCGTGCAGCAGGGCGTTGAGGGCAGGCAGCTGCATGTAGGCCGACACCCCGATGTATTCCCTGACCACGCCGGCGACGACGACCTGGCGCAGCGGGCGCAGCCCCTCGAGCACCTCGACCTGCAGCGTGTCGCCGGCGCGCACGCCGAGCGTGTCGGCCAGGAAGTCGGTCAGCATGATGCCCTGGGCCGGCAGCGGCACCGGGCGCAGGTCGGTGTCGAGCAGGCGCTGCAGGTCGCCGCCGTTTTCCATGCCGCGAATCGCCGTGCGGTAGCTGGCGGCGCCAAAGCGCAGGCGCACCGGCACCGAGCGGAACACTTCCACCCGGCGCACGCCCGGCAGAGCGGCCAGTTCGCTGCGCGCGCGGCCGGCGGCCGGATCGGTAAACAGCACCGCCAGGTCGTCGCGCTGGGCGTGGCGGAACTGCACGTCGAGCATGTAGTTGACGGTGTCGTGCTGGAACAGGCCGGTAAGAATGATGCCGCCGCCCAGGGCCACGCCGACCAGCGTCAGCAGCGAATGCCAGCGTTCGCGCTGCAGGTGGCGCAGGATCATGCGCGCCGGCTGCGACAGCCAGCGGCGGGCGCCCATCCGCTCGATCCACGAGACGCGGTAGCGCGCCGGCGCCTCCGGGCGCATCGCCTGCGCCGGGCGCAGCATGGCGGTACGGTGCACCGCCAGCGCGGTGCCGCCGGCGGCGGCGGCCAGGCTGATGGCGGCCGCCGCCAGCACGGTCATCGGCGGCAGCGTGAAGTCGAGGTAGGGAAAGTGGTAGAAGGTGCGGTAGACGCCGGACAGCAGGGCGCCCAGCCAGGCCCCCAGCAGGGTGCCGCTGACCGTGCCGGCGGCGGCGATCAGCGCCACCAGTTTCAGGTAATGCCACATCAGGGCGCCGTTGGAGTAGCCGAAGGCCTTGAGCGTCGACTTGCCGCTGCCCGAGGGTCCCAGCAGCACGACCAGTTCGCCGTCATAGAGCGCCCATCTGGTAGACCTTGGTGAGCGCGTGCGCCTCGAACATGACGCGCGCGCTGGAACAGGTGGAGTCGAGGGCCATGAAGTGTGAAATGGGTTGCGGACGATGTTAAAAATTAGACGCGACCGGGGCCGGATCGTTCGGCAGCTATCCGGGTGGAGGAGCGCGCCCGTAAATGACGTGGAAGACCACGCCGACGAAGATGGCGCCGCCGGCAAGATTGCCCAATACGACTGGGAGCATGTTGGCGAGCAGGCCGCTCCACAGGATGGGCGGGGCGCCGCCGCCGCCGCCGGCCTGGATGAGCATCGCCATCGGGATCAGGTACATATTGGCGACGCAGTGTTCGAAGCCGGCGGCCACAAAAGCGGAGATGGGAAACAGGATGGCGACCGCCTTGTCGACCACGCTGCGCCCGGCGATCGCCATCCAGATTGCCACGCACACCAGCGCGTTGCACAGCACGCCGCTGAAAAAAGCAGGCAGGAAGGGCAGTTGCGTCTTGGTCGCGGCGATCTGCAGGTACTGCGCCGCCACCGCGCCATGGTTGGCGGCCGGATGGTTCGACAGCACCACCATCACGGCGAGGCCGAGCGCGCCGATGAAATTGCCGCAAAAGACGATCAGCCAGCTGCGCAGCAGTTCGGCGGTGCTGATCCTGGCGGCGGCCCAGGCCATGACGAGCAGGTTGTTGCCAGTAAACAGCTCGGCGCCGGCCACGACCACCATCAGCAGGCCGAGCGAGAAGACGGCGCCGCCGAGCACCTGGCGCGCCGCGAAGCCGAGCGTGGGGTCGGAGCGCACCAGCACGTAGTACAGCGCGCCCAGGCCAATGTAGGCGCCGGCCAGCATCGACAGCATCAGCATCGATGCCAGCGGCAGGCGCGCCTTGGTCACGCCGACCGTTTCGACCCTGGCGAAGATTTCCGGCGGAGAGAACGCGTCGAATCCATAGATTGCCATTGGCCTCCCGCTAGAGGACCTCGACGAGTTCGGTGTGGCCGAAGCGCTCGCGGTAGTCGAGGATGGAAAACACTGTCGGGTCGATTTCGAGGAACAGCATGCCGGACCAGGGCAGGGAATCGGTGCCTTTGATGTACTGGCGAAGATGGGGATAGCGCCCCAGCAGGCGGTCGGCCACCAGCCGCATCTGGGCCGGGTCGGCGATGATGCGCGCGGTGCCGGCGAGCGATACGCCCTGCAGGTCGCGCCACCCCCGCCTGGGGCGGTTGATGGTGGCCGACACCTTGTCGTTGGCGCGGATATTGTGCGCCTTCTGGCTGTCGAGCCCGACCGCGCAGTACAGCATCAGCTGGTCGTGGACGAAGTTGACGGTGGTAACTTGCGGAAAGCCGTCCGGGCGGCAGGTCGCCAGGCTCATTTCGGCAGACTCGTCGAGCACCGCCAGGATGGTGCCGAGGGCGGCATGTCCGATCGGTTTCATGTGCCCCCCAGTTCGCTCAGTGCGCCATCAGCACCGGCACCGTCATCGATTCGAGGATGGCGGCGGTGGCGCCGCCCAGCAGCATTTCGCGCAGCCGCGAATGGCCATAGCCGCCCATGACGATCAGGTCGGCACCGAGATCGCAGGCCATCGACAGCAGGCAGGGGCCGACGGCGAGCGGGCTGCACTGGGTGGTGACTTCGCAGGGTACGCCGTGGCGCGCCAGGAACAGGGCGATGTCTTCGCCCGGCTCGGTTTCGGTCGGTGAACCGGCCTGCAGGACAGCGACGGTGACGTTGCGCGCGCGCTCGAGGAGCGGCAGCGCGCCGGAAACGGCCCGGCTCGCTTCGACGCTGTCGTCCCAGGCGACCAGCGGCCGGGTGCCGACCGTGGGGAAGGTGCCGGCGTAGGGCACGATCAGGACCGGGCGGCCGGTGTTGAGCATGAGGTATTCGGGCAGGCCGGTGCCGGTGTGCGCGTCGGGAATGTCGAGGTCGGTCTGGCTGACGACGGTCAGGTCCGCGTAGCGCGCCCGCAGCTCGAGCGCGCCGGTCGCCTCGTCATCGATGAGCACCGATTCGAAGGCGGCGACGCCGGCGCCGGCGGCCTGCTTGTCGAACGCGGCCAGGGCGGCGCGGGCGCGCTCGCGCAGCTCGTCTTGTTTGGCGTGCGGCGAACCGGCTTGTGATCCTGGCCAGTTGCCGGTGGCGAAGCGAGAGACGCCCGTGGCCGCCACGCCGGTCAGGTGGGCGCCATGTTCGGCCGCGAGCGCGGCGGCGATGCGGATACGTTCGGCGGCGTGGATCGAATCATCCACGTGGACAATAATCGTCTTGTAGGACATTGCGGGCACCTCGTTGTGACATTAGCACCAGCGTATTCCCCGGCAGGTCTTCAGTCCAGTGAAAACCAGCCGCATCAAGGGGGGATTCGGTTCGATTTGACGTGCATCAAATTTATGTGCGTGTGGCAGCACTTCAGGGCTCGGCGCCACCCAACGCAACGAACAGTTGCAGGGTGTCGTTGTAGCGCTGGGCGGTGGCGCGGACATGGCCGAGCCTGGCGAGCTGGAACAGGCGCTGGGCCTCGATCACCTGCAGGAAACTGACCTGGCCTGCCTGGTAGCTTTGCTGGGTCAGCTCCAGCGTGGCCTGCGCCGCGGCGAGCGCCTTGCGCTGGGCGTCGAGCAGGGCGGCGTCGTTGACCAGGGCCTGCAAGGCGTCGGCCACCTGGGCGAAGGCCTGCAGCACGGTTTGCCGGTAGGCGCCGAGCTGGGCGGCATAGGCGTGGACGGCGGCGTCGCGCTGGGCGCGCAGCGTGCCGCCGTTAAACAGCGGCGCCACCGCGTCGGCGGCGATGCGCCAGGCGCTGGCCGGGTGGGCGAACAAGGAGTCGCCCACCGCGGTCCGGGTCCACGCCGCGCTGAGCGTGACGGCCGGGTAGAGCTGGGCGGCGGCGATGCCGATGGCGGCGCTGGTGGCGTGCAGTTGCGCTTCGCTGGCGAGGATGTCGGGGCGCCGGCGCAGCAGTTCGGACGGCAGCATCAGCGGGATCTGGCGCGGCAGCGCCAGGGAGCTGAAGTCGAAGCCGGCGCCGACGTCGCCGGCGCCGGCAGGATGCTGGCCGGCCAGGATGGCCAGCGCGTGGCGGGCGGCGCTGGCCTGCTGCAGCAGCGGCGGCACCAGCGCGCGATCGCTGGCGAGCACGCTTTCGGCGGTGAGGGCGTCGAGCCCGGCGGTTTTGCCGGCCGCCACCGACACCCGCACCAGTTCCAGGTTGCGCTGGTCGGCGGCGAGGATGTCCTGCGCGGCGCTGCCCTGCTCGACGGCGGACGCCAGCGCGATGGCCTGCGACACGATATTGCCGATCAGCGCCAGCCGGGTGGCGCGCCATTGCGCCTGCTGGGCCTGCTCGAGCGCGCGCGCCTGCTCGACGCGGCGGGCGCCGGCGCCGGCCAGGTCGGCATCGAAGACGAGGGCGGGGCCGAGCGATGCGCTGTAGAGCGCGCCGTCGGCGCGGTCGGCGCGGTCGGCGCCGGCGCCGAGGCTGAGCTGCGGCAGGCGGCTGCCACGCGCCGCGCGCACGGCCGCGCGCGTCTGCTCCAGCGTCGCCTCGGCGCTGGCCAGGGTGGGGCTGGCCTTGAGCGCCAGGTCGACCAGGGCGTCGAGCCGGGCCGACCCAAAGGCGCGCCACCAGGCGGGCGACGGCGCCGTGCCGGCCGCGAATGCCTGGGCCAGTTCCGGCGATCCGGCGTCGGCGCCGGCCGGGTCGCTGACGCCGTAGTGCGCCGGCGCGTCGACGGCGGGGCGAACGTAGTCCGGGCCGACGGCGGCGCAGCCGGCCAGCAGCAGTGCGGCGAACAGCGCCGCCATCGCCCTACTCATAGCGCAGCGCCTCGATGGGGTTGAGGCGGGCCGCCTTGCGGGCAGGATAAAAGCCGAAAAAGATGCCGACGGCCGCCGAAAAGACAAAGCCGGCGCCGATCGCCGCGGGCGAAATGATGGTCGGCCACTGCGCCACCAGCGAGATCGCCTCGGTGACGGCCATCCCGGCGGCGATGCCGGCAACGCCGCCTACGACGCTGAGAAACACCGCTTCGGCGAGGAACTGCAGCAGCACGTGCATGCGCTGCGCGCCGATCGCCATACGCAGCCCGATCTCGCGGGTGCGCTCGGTGACCGACACCAGCAGGATGTTCATGATGCCGATGCCGCCCACCAGCAGCGAGATCGAGGCCACCACGGCGAGCAGGGCGGCCATGATCTTGCTGCTGCCCTCGGCGGCGTCGGCGATCTGGCTCAGGTTGCGCACGTTGAAATTCGGGGTATCGCCGGCGCGGATGCGGTGGCGCCGGTTGAGGATGGCGGTGGTTTCGTCGATCGCGGCGTGGATCTGCTGGGGCGAGACGGCCTGCACGAAAATCTGGTTGACGTAACCGGTGAGGCGCGGCTGGACGCCGAAGGGATTGGGCGCCTGCGGATAGGCGGTGGACGTCAGCGCCTGCGGGTTCGGCGCGGCCACGCCCAGCACCTTGTGCTCGGCGGTGGAGAACGGAATCATGACGAGGTCGTCCTGGTCCTGGCCCCATGGGGTCTGCCCCTTCGGCTCGTAGATGCCGACGATGCGCAGCGGCAGGCCGCGCACCATGATGGTGCTGCCGACCGGGTTCTCGTAATCGTTGAAGAGCTGGCGGCGGACCGTCTCGCCGATGACGGCGACGAGCGCGGTGGCGCCGTCGTCTTCCGCCGTAAAGGCGCGGCCGGTGCGCACGCGCCAGTTGGTGGTGGCAGGGTAAGCGGGGCTGACGCCCTGGATGCTGGTAGTCCAGTTCTGGTCGGCGTGCTGGACCTGGCCGGACTGCCGGATCAGGTAGCTGACGCTGGCGACGTCGTTCGCTTCGCGGCGGATGGCCTCGGCATCGGCGACGGTGAGCGTCGACGCGCTGCCGAAGCCGGCGCGCACGCCGCCGACGCTGGTGGCGCCCGGCACCACCACGAACAGGTTGGTGCCGAGGCTGGCGATCTGCTTGCGCACCGCCTCGTTGGCGCCCTGGCCGACCGCCACCATCGCGATCAGGGCGGCGACGCCGATGAAGACGCCGAGCATGGTCAGCGCCGAGCGCATCTTGTTGCGCACCAGCGACTGGGCGGCGGCGGCCAGAATCATCTGCGCCAGCGCGAAGGCGGGACCGGCGGCGGCGTTCGCGGCGGCGGGCTGGAACAGTTCGCTGCCCGCCGCGGCCGCGCCGTCCCGGGGCGGTTGCTGCCGCGCCGGGTTGCGCTCGTCCGAGACGATGCGGCCGTCGCGCATGGTGACGACGCGGTCGGTGTAGTCGGCAATGTCGCGCTCGTGCGTGACCAGGATGATCGTCACGCCCTGGTCCCGGTTGAGCCTGACCAGCGTCTCCATGATCTCATGCGAGGTGCGCGTATCGAGGTTGCCGGTGGGCTCGTCGGCCAGCAGGACGCCGGGACGGTTGATCAGGGCGCGAGCGATCGCCACGCGTTGCTGCTGGCCGCCGGACAACTGGGCGGGAGTGTTGGCGGCGCGCTCCGTCAGGCCGAGCAAGGAGAGCGCCGAGCGTGCGCGGGCGAGGCGCTTGCCCTTGTCGCGGGCGCCGTCGGGTGCGTAAAAGAGCGGCAAGGCGACGTTTTCGATCGCGCTGGTGCGCGCCAGCAGGTTGAAGCTCTGGAACACGAAGCCGATGCGGCCGTTGCGAATGCGCGCCAGGTCCGGTTCGGCCAGCCTGGCGACGTCGCGCCCTTCGAACAGGTACTGGCCGCCGCTGGGCCGGTCGAGGCAGCCGAGCACCGCCATCAGCGTCGACTTGCCCGATCCGGACGAGCCCATGATGGCGACGAACTCGCCGCGCCGGATTTGCAGGTCGACGCCGTCGAGGGCGCGCACCTCGGTGTCGCCGACCTGGTAGGTGCGGGTGAGGCCGGTGACCTCGATGACGATGGCGCGATCGTCGGGCCGGGCGCTGTCGTTCATAGGCGTGGCATGCGCGGCGTTGCGCCGCCGCCGCCTTCGCGCGGCGCGCTGCCCCGTTCGGCCACGATGACGGCGTCGCCGACGCGCAGGTCGCCTTCGAGCACCTCGGCCCAGGCGTCATCGTCGAGGCCGGTGACGATCGGGATCCGTTGCGGCTGGCCGTCGCGCAGCACCCAGACCTGGCCGCCATGGCCGCCCGCGGCATGCGGGCCGGGAGGGCGCTGCCGGCCGCCGGCGGCCGGTGTTTCGGTCGTCGGCACGTAGCGCAGGGCGGGCGCCGGCACGCGCAGCACGTTGTCGCGACGCTCGGTGATGATGCGGGCGGCGGCGGTCATGCCCGGCATCAGCAGGCGCGCGCCGTTGTCGACGCCGACGACGACATCGTAGGTGATGACGTTCTGCACCGTTTGCGGCGCCTGGCGCACCTGGTTGACGAGGCCGCTGAAAGTGCGGCCGGGATAGGACTCGACCGTGAAGGTGGCGGCATTGCCGACGGCAACGCGGCCGATATCGGATTCGCTGACGTTGGTGTCGACCTGCATCTTGGTCAGGTCGGTGGCGATCAGGAACAGCGTCGGCGTCTGGAAGCTGGCGGCGACCGTCTGCCCCTGGGTGACGTTGCGCGAAACGACAGTGCCGTCGACCGGCGAGACGATGTTGGTGTAGCCCAGGTTGACGCGCGCGGCATTCAAGGCGGCGCGGCGCTGCTCGATGGCGGCGCGGTCGAGGGCGATCTGGCTGCTCGCCTGTGCGTAGGCGTTGCGCGCCGTATCGACCGTTTCCTGCGACACGATGCTGCGCTTGAACAGTTCCTGGTCGCGCTCGTAGATGATTTTTGCGAAGGCCAGGTTGGCGAGGTCTTTTTGCAGCTGGGCGTTGGCGGTGGCCAGGTTGGCCGTTTCCTGGTCGACCACGCTCTGGTAAGCGCGCGGGTCGAGCTTGGCGCACAGCTGCCCGGCGCGCACGCGGGTATTGAAATCGCACGACAAGGTCTTGATGACGCCCGAGACGTAGGTGCCGACCTGGATCGTGTTGACGGGATTGACGGTGCCGCTGGCAATCACGGTGGGCGTCACCGCACCGCGATCGACGGGAGTGGTGACGTAGGACTTCGGCGCTGCGCCGCGCTGCCCCCAGAGATAAGCGAGCAATATTGCCGCGGCAACTGCGATGGCCACCAACAGCAGCACGCGCCAGCGGCGGCGGGGTGGGGGCGGTGCTGCAGGCGTCGGCGTGCCGCCCGCTTCGGCAGCGCGGGTGGGCGAGGGCGGGGAGCGCGTGTCCATTCTGCAAGCACTCCCATCTCGGATGCGATCAGCGCGCCAGGGGCGACCCTCAACGATGCTGATAAGTGAGGCAGCAGACCGAGCTGCTGGCGTGGCCGATCGTGATCTGCTCGGTGACGCACTCGTAGTCGTCGTTGAACTTGCATGCCGAGACTTTGCAGGCGCCGACGCCGGCCGTGCGCTGATTTGCCTTGGAATGGTCCGGCGAGGACAGGAAGGTATCGCAGCCGGGATGCACGCCGTCGCCAACGGTGATGGCGCGCGCATGGCAGCAGCTGTCGGTGTTGTACGCGCATTCGAGCACGGAACACTGGGCGACAAGCGGCATTTCGATCGAGACTTGTTTCATGGTTGCCTCCTGTGGCGGTTGCAATCGATCAGACCCTATCGCAAAAGTATACGGTCGGGGGCTGCGCGCGCGTCGCGCGCGCGTCAGCGGTTTGCGCTATATCAAAGCGGTGCGGCACAGTTCATCGGGAAGGCATAGCACTTGCACACCGCGGCGGGTTTGATTAGCATAAAGCCAATTGCAGAGTACGGATGGGGCCAGCCAATGACTACAACACATGTTCGGTGCTTTTCGGTGTCCCTCGACGGGTTCGCAGCGGCGCCGGGGCAAAGCCTGGAGAACCCGTTCGGCGAGGGCGGGATGGTGTTGGCCAAGTGGATGATCGACACCCGCTTCTTTCAGGCAATGTTCGGCGGCGAGGGTGGCTCCACCGGCGTCAACGACGAATTTGCCGCCCACGGCTTCGACAACATCGGTGCGTGGATCCTGGGGCGCAACATGTTCAGTCCGCTGCGCGGCGATTGGCCGGACCAAAGCTGGCGAGGCTGGTGGGGCGACAATCCGCCCTATCACACGCCGGTGTTTATTCTGACGCATCATCCCCGTCCGTCGCTGACGATGGAAGGCGGTACGACCTTTCACTTTGTTACGGGCGGCATCAAGCAGGCATGGCGGCTGGCGCGGGATGCTGCCGGCGGCAAGGACATCCGCATCGGCGGCGGCGCCTGCACGATCCGCCAGTTCCTCGAAGCTGGCCTGATCGACGAAATGCACCTGGCGGTGGTGCCGGTGCTGCTGGGACGCGGAGAGCCGCTGCTGGCGGGCCTGGACCTGCCGGCACTTGGCTATCGTTGCGTGAGCCACGTGGCGTCGCCGAACGTGATGCATGTGACGATTGCGAAGACAGCGGCGGGCGGCGCCGGTTGAGGCCGGCCGTTTCATGGCGGGCGCGCCCTTTGCCAGTCGAGCCGCAACAGCTGCTGTGCCGGCCTGGACACCTGGGTGCCGAATTGACGTCCCTCGCGGTTCAGGGTCGTCATCAGCCAGCGCACCCCCGCCTCCGGCGCGAACTGCGCGCGGAAGTGGCGGGTCTGGGTGGGGATCATCGTCAAGCCGGTGAGCATGCCTGAGTCGAGGGTGGGGAAATACATCAGCGCCAGGTCGCCACGGAATGGCTCGTGCCCTTCGATCCCTTCATAATCGTTGAGAAAATCACCGCAGCCGTAAAAAATCGGTTTGCCGCCATGGACCTCGACGCCTTTCACGTGGTGGGAAGAATGGCCGTGCACCACGTCCACCGCGGCCGATTCGATCAGACGGTGCGCGAAGCTGCGTTGTTGCGCCGAGATGCCGAAGCCCCAGTTGCCACCCCAGTGAAGCGAGGCCACCACCAGGTCGCCGGCGCGCCTGGCGGCGCTCACCTTGCGTGCCATGAGCGCGGCGCTGTTCGCCGACAGGTCCGGCAGGAAATTCACGCCCGGCCGCGACGGTCCTGCGCTCCATTCCGGCAACACCCCACTGTCCTCCGTGGCGGCGGCGACCACCAGCACCCGGCCCTTGCCGGGCACATCCAGAATGGCTGGCGCCGCAGCTTCGGCGGCGTCGCGTCCCGCCCCGGCTGTGGCGATGCCGGCCCGGTGCAGGCACGCGATCGTCTCCATCAGGCCCTGGCGTCCCCAGTCCATGACGTGATTGTTGGCCAGCACGCAGCAGTCGATGCCGGCCGCGGTGATACAGGGAAGGTTATCGGGATGCATGCGGTAATGGATCCCTTTGTCGGGCCAGGCATGTTCGCTGGTCGTCACCGAGGTCTCCAGGTTAACGATCCGCAGGTCCGGTCCCGCGCGCCGCATCGCCTCGAGGGCATCACCCCAGAGGTAGGCAAAGTCGACTGGACGCGGGATCGGACCGGTTCGCGCTTCGGCCAGGGTCACGTAGTCCAGTGCCGAGCGCACGTAACTCTCGAAAAGGCGGGGGTGGCCCGGGTGCGGGAGGATCTGGTCAATCCCGCGTCCGGTCATGACGTCGCCGCACAAGAACAGGGTCAGGCCGCGGGAGGGCTGTTCCGTTTGCATGGTGATCCTCCTTCCAGGTTGATACGGTCCGACTGGCGGGATGGCACTTTTGGGGAATTAATGAATCCAAGTGTCCAGACAGGAGCCAGACATGACCGTTCATCTTCCCCACGTTGGCGCCCCGGATCCCGAACTCAATACGTCCCCGATCATCGACGAGTATGACGACATCTCGTTGGACCTGGAGCTCGAAACGGGCGCTTGCTATTTCAATAACTTTCTTTACCCGATCGGCCAGTATGTGCTGAGTGGCAGTGAGCTGCTCCATTGCGAGGGGCGCGGCGTATGGATTCGCCGGGGCGAACAGCGACCCGATTAGCATGGATCGTGCCGAACCCATGCCAGCAGCCGGCGCCACGAGCCAGCCCGAGACGCAAGCGCTGCTGGTGCACAACCTGGCGGCGCAACTTGGCGCGTCCGGCGTGCCGGCGCAGTTGTTCGAAACCCATCTCTCCTGGGTCATCGTGCTGCCGACGCTTGCCTTCAAGATCAAAAAGGCACTTCACCTGCCTTTCGTCGATTATTCCACGCTTGCGGGGCGGCGCTTTTTCTGTGACGAAGAGATCAGGCTCAACCGGCCGCTCGCGCCCGAGCTCTACCTGGGGGTGGTGGCAATCGGCGGCACGCCGGTGCAGCCGCTGCTCGATGCGCCCGGTCCCGTCCTCGAGTACGCGGTGAAGATGCGCGCCTTCGATCAGGCGGCACTCTGGTCGCACCGCCTGCGCGAAGAGCAGCTCGACTCCGGCGAAGCGCGCCAGCTGGCCCGGCTGCTGGCGCGGTTCCACCGCAGCGCGCCGTGCGCCGCCGCGGACACGCCCTGGGGCAGCGCCCAGGCCGTATTCGCACAGACCGATGCCGACCTGGTCGAGGTGGCGGCCCTGTTGGGAAGCGGCAAGGACTTGCTGGCCCCGATTTCGGTTTGGCATGAACGCCAGCAATGCCGGTTGGCCGCGCCGTTCCAGCGGCGCAAGGCTGAAGGCCGGATCCGCGAGTGCCATGGTGACCTGCATTGCGGCAATATCCTCACCATCGACGGACGGGTGCAGATGTTCGACGCCATCGAATTCGATCCCGGCATGCGCTGGATCGACGTGGCGCAGGATCTGGCTTTTGCCTGGATGGATTTGCAGTGCGGCGGGCGCGCCGACCTGGCGGCGCGACTGCTGAGCGACTATCTGCAACTGAGCGGCGACGACGGGGCGCTGACGGTATTGCCGTACTACCGCATCCAGCGCGCACTGGTGCGCTGCAAGGTGGCGCTGCACCGGGCTGCCGGCGGCGAGGCCGACGCGGCCGCGGGCGCCCGGGACGAGGCGGGCCGCTACCTGGCCTTCGCCGCCAGCTGTTGTAAGGCGCCGGGCACGCCAGCCATGCTGATCGCCCACGGCTTTTCCGGCAGCGGCAAGTCGAGCGTGTGCGAGCAGCTGGTGGAGCCGCTCGGCGCGCTCCACATCCGCTCCGACATCGAACGCAAGCGGCTGCTCGGGATGGACGCACTGGAGCGGGCCGGCGCGGCGCCCGGCGCCGGCATCTATGCGCGCGACGCCGGGCTGGCCACGTACCGGCGCCTGGCGCGCATCGCCCTGCGCGGACTGGCCGCCGGCCTGCCGGTCCTGGTCGATGCCACCTTCCTGGAGCGGCGCCAGCGCAGCCGCTTCCGCCGGCTCGCGCGGCGCCTGGCGGTGCCGTTCGGCATCCTTTCGGTGCAAGCCAGTCCGGCTGTGCTGACGGCCCGCGTGGCCGCGCGCGCGCATGCCGGCGGCGATCCGTCTGACGCCGACCTGCCCGTGCTGTTGCGGCAGTATCGCTCGGCCGAGCCGCTGGGCGCAGATGAAACCGACGGCGTGATCTTGATCGACAACCCGCAAGGGAGCGCGCCCAGCCAGGAAGAACTACTGGTGCTCATCGGCAAGGCACTGCCGGATGCGCAGGCGTCTTGAACGATGTCAGGCCGCCGCCGCCGGCGTACGCAGCAGATCCTGCGTCGTCCGCAAGTGTGCACCGCCTGCTGCCATTTTTTCAATCGCCGCCAGGCCATCACCGGCGCGTACGTCGACCGCCCGGATCGCGTCGGTCAGGACGACGACGTGAAAGCCGAGCGCCAGGGCGTCGGCCACCGTCTCCAGCACGCAGTAGTCGGTCGCCAGGCCGCCGACGACGAGGCGCTTCACGCCCAGCGGCGGCAGGCGCATCGCCAGATCCGTGCCCTGGAACGCGGAGTAGGCGTCCGTCTCCGGCCGCGTCGCTTTCGACACGATGAGCACGTTCCTGGGCAGCCGCAGGCCCGCGGCGAATTCGGCGCCGCTGCTGCCAGCGACGCAATGCGGCGGCCATCTGCCGCCTTGCGGCTGGAAAGAGCAGTGGTTGGCGGGGTGCCAGTCGCGCGTGGCAATCACCGGCAACGAGCGCCGCGCAAATGCATCGATCGCCGCGTTCAGGGGCGCAATCACCGCATCGCCGGCCGGAACCGCCAGGCTGCCGCCAGGGAGAAAATCGTTCTGTACGTCGACAATGACCAGTGCGTCGCCGATTGTCGGGATAGCGGTTGTCATCTGGGTTTCCTTTTCCGATCCATAAAAGGCGACTGCTGTATCCAAGTTTGCCGTAGCAATGGAAACTAGCAGAGTATCGACATGCCCCCTTTGCGAATACTCAAGGCGTATTTTGCGAGATCGTCCACCGTAGATGACGTCGATCATTTCCCACGGTGATGTATGCGGACATGCAGTGAAAGCGCCTTGCTGACCGACCTCTACGAGATCGCCATGCTCCAGGTCTATTTTCAAAGGAGCATGAACGAGACTGCGGTGTTCGAGTTTTTCGTGCGGCGATTGCCGCCTGAACGCCACTTCCTCATGTCGGCAGGGCTCGAGCAGGTCGTCGACTACCTTGGGAAGCTGCGCTTCGATGAGGACGAACTCGCGTGGCTGCGCGCGAGCGGCCGATTCGATGCGGCGTTCGTCGATTCGCTGTCACAATTGCGCTTTACCGGCGATGTCGATGCATTGCCGGAGGGGACAGTCTTCTTTGCCGAAGAACCGGTGCTGCGCGTGCGCGCGCGGCTGTGCGAGGCCCAGTTCATCGAGAGCCGGCTGATGAACCTGTTGCACTACCAGACCCTGGTGGCATCGAAGGCGGCACGGATGCGCATCGCGGCGCCGAAGGCGCAGCTGATCGATTTCGGCATGCGCCGGGCGCACGGCGCGGAAGCGGCGGTGCTTTCGGCCCGCGCCAGCTACCTGGCCGGTTTCGACGGAACGGCAACGACCATGGCGGCGCCGCTGTTCGGCATTCCCGTGTTCGGGACAATGGCGCATTCGTTCGTGCAAGTGCATGACGACGAGAGCGCGGCATTCGAGTCGTTTGCGCGCGCGTTTCCGGACAATGTCGTGCTGCTCATCGACACCTACGACACCGAAGCGGCGGCTCACCAGGTTGTGCAACTGGCGCGTTGTCTGCGGCAGCAGGGCGATATCCGGATCAGGGCAGTGCGGATCGACAGCGGCGAGCCG
Source organism: Burkholderiales bacterium (assembly GCA_038248405.1). Classification (GTDB taxonomy): domain Bacteria; phylum Pseudomonadota; class Gammaproteobacteria; order Burkholderiales; family Burkholderiaceae_D; genus JAFCUW01. The sequence continues at coordinate 116,976 of JBBRXM010000001.1, read as the reverse complement.
GATGCGACGAGCCGGCGCGTGCGCCAGATCCTCGATGCCGGGCAATGCGAGCAGGTCGGTATCTTTGTCAGCAGCAACCTGGACGAATACGCGCTCAGCGCGCTGGTCGAGGCCGGCGCGCCGATCAATGGCTTTGGCGTCGGCACGCGCATGAACACGTCCAACGACGCGCCTTATCTCGACTGTGCGTACAAGCTGGTCGAATACGCCGGGCGTCCCACTCGCAAGCGCTCTGCCGGCAAGCAGTACTGGCCGGGAGCGAAGCAGGTATTTCGACGCATCGGCGAGGATGGCGTAATGAGCGGCGACACGCTGTCGCCGCTGGCGGAATCGCTGCCGGGCATGGCAATGCTCACGCCCGTCATGCGCGGCGGCGTCCTGCTGGCATCGCTGCCGTCGCTGGCCGCGATCCGCGCCAATGCGGCCAGCCAGATCGCCGCCTTGCCGGCGTCGTTACGGTCGTTGCGCCAGGCGGCGGAGTATCCGCTGGCGGTCGCTGATACGCTGCGTGAGCTTGCCGACAGGGTCGATGCACGGCAGGTTCGCCGCGCACGACTGGACCGTGCCCGTCGTGGCGCGGCCGGTTCTCCCTATGGCCCGACGGGCGCCAGCGGCTCGGACGGCACGCCGTTGAGCGGCTGGATTTCCCGGTTGCCGTAGGCGGCGCCGGGCAGCTTGCGCACCAGGCGGAACCGGTTCAGCGGCAGGCTCGCCGCCGTCACGGTGCGGTTCGGCAGCATGTCCAGGTAGGCGACCACCACCTCCACCGCATCCATCGGATTGCCCTCCTTGTCCTTGAGCACCTCGACGTCATGGGCGCGGATGCGGTTGATCTCCTGAGGGTCTTCCTGGTAGTAGTAACCGGCCACGCTGTAGCGCTTCTTTTCGTCGACCGGCGCGCCGCCGACGCGGAAGTTCGATGTGTAGTTGAGCTTGCCGCCGAACGGGTTGAGGTCCAGCGTGGCGCCGGACATGCCGGCGACCCAGCCGCCGGTCCAGCCCTGGCCGACGTCGGTCGCCAGGCAGGCATAGGTCGAATCTTCGACCGCCTTGCGCAGCTGGTGTCCCGTCATCGTGCCACTGGCGATCATCGGGCCGATCGGAATGTAGTGGTAAAGATCCTCGCGGGTGATCCGCCCGGCCGCCACGTGGGTGCCGTAGCGGAAGCCGCGAATGATGCCGACCTCCGCCTTGGCGACGGCGCGAAAGGCATCGGCGAGGAAGTCGTGCGAAGAGCCTTCGATTACCGCCGGCATCTCCTCGTCGGAGAAGTTGGACCGGTGCAGCGGCACCTCGGTGCGCCCGACGACGGTGTCGATCGGCTGCATCAGCCTGATGCCGTTGAGCGGATTGACCCATTTGCCGGGGACGAAGCCGGGGCCGGCGACAAACGGCGCGCGCACCTGCGCCACCAGCGCGGCGATGCCGGGGTCGGGCCGGATGTCGGCGGTAATGCGGTGCTGGCGGAAGGCGACCAGCGACACCTTGCCCTTGCGCTTGCGCAGCGTCATTTCGTTGAGGACCTGGCCGTCCTGGCCTTCGTCGACGATCAGGGTGCCGCTGTCGGCGCGGATCACCCTGGCCGTCATCTCGTGCATGTCGGACGACAGGATGACGTCCACGCCGGGGAAGCGGTTGGCCAGGTCGACGTTCGGCGCCAGTCCGAGTTCGGAAATGACGACGACGATGTCGACCTTGTGGATGTTGCGCAGCACATGGATAAACTCGGGGAATTCCTTCTCGCCGTCGGTCAGGCGCAGGCCGCGCGTGATCTCGGTCTTCACCGCCTGCGGACCGCGGCCGGCGGTGTAGCCGATGAACCCGACCTTCAGGCCGTTGATGTGCTTGATCCAGTAGGGATTGAGGACGCGCTCGCCGGTCTTGCCCTGGTAGGGGGCGCCGTCGTAGTACAGGTTGGCCGCGATCGCATTGGCGCGAAACTGCGGCGTGGCGCCGGCGAACTGGCGCAGGAACACTTCGGTGCCGTACAGGTAGTCCCAGTTGCCGGGATTGTCGACGTCGATGTCGAACTTGTTGAGCACGTCGATGACCGCCTGGCCGCTGGTAAACAGCGCCTCGGCCGAGCCTTGCACCGTATCGCCGCCGTTCACCGTGATGGTCGCGCCAGGGTGCGCCGCGCGGATCTGCCTGACCTTGGTGTACATGCGGGCCAGTCCGCCCATCATCGCGCCCTTGCCGTCGGAACGCAGGTTCGGATGCTCGACCAGGTGGCCGTGGATGTCGCCCATGTGGATCAGGGTCACTTCATTGCCGGCGGTGGCATGCGCCGCGCCGATCGACAGGGATGCCGCCGCTGCGCCGAGCAGGGCGGTGCTACGCAAAATCGTTTTCATTGTCGCTGGTCTCTTCAGTATGTTGGAATGGGTGGCCGGTACGCTGCCGTGCCACCCTGGTGCTTACGGCTGCAGGTAGATCCAGCCCTCTTTCTGGCGCTTGACCAGTTCGCCGACGCCGGACGGTACCGCGGTGATTCCGGGGAACATGTCGTCGATCGTGAGCTTGAACTTGTTCAAGGAGTTCTGGCAGGCGACGATCTTGATGCCGGCGCCGAGCGCATCCTTGATCAGCGTGCCTTTCGGGCTCATCGGCGTGAGCTGGGTCACCGCGGAGCTGAAATTGACGATCTCGATGTCGACGCAGTGGGCCCCGAATTCTTTTTGCAGGTTGAACGCGTTACCCAGCGCGCCCTCGACCTTGGCCTTGTCGCCGACGCCGATGACGACCTTGTAGTGCTGGGCGCAGGCGGGCGCGGCCGGCGCCGCGGACGGCGCGCCGGGCAGCGGCGAGGCGAACGCCGAGGCGAACGGGAACAGCAGGGGCAGCAGCAGGGGATAGAGAAATTTTTTCACGTGTGTCCGGACGGGTGGTGGTGGACGTCCCCGGGCGGCAGCGCGCCAGCGGGGGCAAAGGAGGTTCATCCGGGCGCGGCGGCAAGCTCGCTCGCTGCGCCATCGGAAGTTGTGATCCTGCGGGGCAACTGTTAAGGCAATGTTAAATGCGGCCAATGGATGGTGGCTGTTGCCACATGGCAACGCTGGCGCCGCGTCTTAATCCAGCCTTAATGCCGGTCCCGGAAAGTGCCTCCATGTCGGCGCGCCGCGCCGTCCCTTCACCGACTCATTGAATTAAAGCCAACCACCATGAAGTTACGTACCAAAATGTCGGCCGCGATGGCCGCCGTCTGCCTGATGTTCTCGATCGCGCTGGCAGTCGCGCTCAGCGGCATGCAAGACACGGCGGAAAAGTTCGACTCCTTCATCGGGCGCGATCAGGCCTTCCTCAGCGCCAGCCACAACATGTATGCGCAGGGCCTGCAGACGGGCCAGTCGCTGCGCAACATCGTCCTCGACAGCAGCAACGCCGCGGCCTACCGCAACCTGGACGAATCCGGGCGCGACTTCGACGCCTCGGCGCGGCGCGCGCGCGCGCTCAGCGGCGGCGACCCTGCGGCGCTGCAGACGCTGGACAAGGTAAGCCTGCTGTCCGAGCGGCGCCGCCAGGTCCAGCAACAGGTGCTGGTGCTGGTCAAGACCGATACGCCGGCGGCGATCGCCCTCATCAACCGGGCCGAGATCCCGCTGTGGAAGCAGACCCGCGCCGCGCTGTTGGCCATGATCCAGGCGAAGGAAGCGGCAATCGAGACGTCGAAGGTGGCGCTGGCGGCCACCACGCACGAACGGATGGTAACGAGCCTGGCGCTGGCCGGCGCGGCGCTGGCTGCCAGCGCCGCCATCGCCTTCTGGCTGACCCGCAGCGTCATGCGCCAGCTCGGCGGCGAGCCCGACTACGCAGTGGCGATCGCCGCCGGCATCGCCGCGGGCGACCTTACCGCCGCCATCGCGCTCGACGCCGGCGACCAGCACAGCCTGCTGTTCGCGATGCAGTCCATGCAGCAGAGCCTGGGCGGTCTGGTGGCCAAAGTGCGTGCCAGCACCGAGGCGATCGCCAGCGCCTCGGTGCAGATCGCCGCGGGCAACCTCGACCTGTCCAGCCGCACCGAGGAACAGGCCAGCTCGCTCGAGGAAACCGCCGCCTCGATGGAGGAGCTGACCGCCACCGTGCGCCAGAACGCCGGCAATGCGCAGCAGGCGCGGGTGCTGGCGGCAGCCGCCTCCGACACCGCCGCCCGCGGCGGCGTGGTGGTCGCCGGCGTGGTCGACACCATGGGTGCGATTGCCGAGTCGGCCGACCGCATCGGCGACATCATCGGCGTCATCGACGGCATCGCCTTCCAGACCAACATCCTGGCGCTGAACGCGGCCGTCGAGGCGGCCCGCGCCGGCGAGCAGGGCAGGGGCTTCGCCGTGGTGGCAAGCGAAGTGCGCAGCCTGGCCCAGCGCAGCGCGGCGGCGGCCAAGGAAATCAAGGCCTTGATCGGCGACTCGGTCGACAAGGTCCAGGCCGGAAGCAAGCTGGTCGGCGAAGCGGGCGTGACGATCCAGGCGATCGTCGGCAGCGTGGCGCGGGTGACCGACATCATGGCCGAGATCAGCGCGGCCAGCGCCGAACAGAGCGCCGGCATCGACCAGGTCAACCAGGCGGTGATGCAGATGGACCAGGTGACGCAGCAGAACGCGTCGCTGGTGGAGGAGGCGGCGGCCGCGGCCGAGGCGATGCAGCACCAGGCCGGCGAACTGCAGGTGGTGGTCAGCGGCTTCAAGCTGCACCTGACGGCGGCGGCGGCGCCCGCCGAGGCCCGGCAGGACGGCGCGGCGCGCCTGGCCACGCGCCGCGCCGCGCGCCCGCCCGCCGTGAGGCTCGGCCGGACGGCGATCGCTTCTTAACGCTGCCTTAATCGGCGCGCGCTAGCATCGCAGTCGGCGCTTGGAGGAAGCCAGGTTGCCGCTGCAGTACTCATCCGTCTTTGTGGCGGCATCGCGCAACCTGTAACCGACTCACATTCAAACCATGCCAACCACTATCGGACTCTTGCTGGCGCTGAGCTTTCTGGCGTCGCTGTGCGCGCTCGGCTTTCTGATCTGGGCCATCGCCCGCCGCCAGTTCGCCCTCACGGCCAACGATGCTTCCGCCATCTTCGAGCCGGGCGAAACGGGCGCGCCGGACGACACCACCGCGTTCGGCCGCCCGGCGCCGGGCAGCGCGGCGCACCGCTTCGACGCCATCCGCGCGCGGATCGACGTCGCCGGCCGCCCCACCGTGCTGCTGATGGCGGCGGTGTCGACCTTCTGGCTGTTGCTCGGCTCCGTGTTCGGCCTGATCGCCTCGCTCAAGCTGCACCTGCCCGACTGGCTGGCCGGCTATGCGCCGCTGACGTTCGGGCGCGTGCGCACCATGCACCTGAACCTGATCGCCTACGGCTGGCTGTCGGTGGCCGGCATCGCGGTAGCGCTGTGGATCGTGCCGCGCATCTTCCACACGCCGCTGCGCAACCCGCGCGTGGCGATGTTCGGCGCCACGGTCTGGACCGTCGGCGTGACGCTGGGCGTCGGCGCGATCGGGCTCGGCTACACGCAAGGAATCGAATGGCTGGAGATTCCCTGGCAGATCGGCCTGCTGCTGGCATTCGGCGGCGCCTGCATGGCGTTTTCGCTGGTCAATACCGCCCGGCACCGCAAGTCGCGCCACATCTATGTCTCGGGCTGGTACTTCCTCGGCGCGCTGGTCTGGTTCCCGATCCTGTACGTGATCGCCAACCTGCCCGGCGTGCACTTCGGCATGGAGCAGGCCACCGTCAACTGGTGGTTCGCCCACAACGTGCTGGGGCTGTGGCTGACGCCGCTCGGCGTGGGCACCGCCTACTACCTGATCCCGAAGATCATCGGCGTGCCGGTCTATTCGTACAGCCTGTCGCTGCTGGGCTTCTGGGGCCTGGCGCTGTTCTACAGCCAGGTCGGCATCCACCACCTGATCGGCGCGCCGGTGCCGACCTGGCTGGTGACGCTGTCGATCGTGCACAGCGTGATGATGTTCGTGCCCGTCATCGCGGTGGCGGTCAACCAGCACACCACGGTGGCGCGCAACCTGTGGGCTTTCAAGCAGTCGGTGGCGCTGCGCTTCGTCGCCATCGGCGCGCTGATGTACACGCTGTCGTCGTTCCAGGGCTCGATCGAGGCGCTGCGCCCGGTCAATTCGATCACCCACTTCACCCATTACACGGTGGGCCACGCCCACCTCGGCGCGTATGCATTCACCACCATGGTGCTGTTCGGTGCCTTCTACTACATGCTGCCCTACCTGACCGGGCGCGACTGGCCGTGGCCGCGACTGCTCAAGCTGCACTTCTGGCTGGTCGTGGTGGGCTTTTCGATCTACTTCGTCAGCCTGTCGGTCGGCGGCATGCTGCAGGGCATCGGCCTGCTCGAGGTGGGACGCTCGTTCGCCGCCATCACCCGCGCCACCATGCCTTACCTGGAGGCGCGCTCGCTGGGCGGGCTCCTGATGACGCTCGGCCATTTCGTGTTCGGCTTTCACATCGCGGCGCTGTTGCTGGGTAAAGGCAGGCCGCACCTGGCCGCCATCCCGGCCACCGCCACCGCGGGAGCATCGGCATGAACCGCCTGTTTCCCATTTTCCTCGGCGCGCTGGCGATCCTCGCGTTCGCCACCCTGATGCTGGTGATCGTGCCGGGCGCCCAGATCCGCGCGCAGGCGCCGGCGCCGGGGCTGGCCGACTACACGGCGCAGCAGCTGGCCGGGCGCGCCCAGTACGTCAACCAGGGCTGCGTCTACTGCCACAGCCAGCAGCCGCGCGCGGCCGGCCAGACCCTGGCCGACCTGGCGCGCGGCTGGGGCCCCGGCCCCGGCGCCGCCGACTACGCCTTCGACCGCCCGCACCAGCTCGGCACGATGCGTACCGGCCCTGACCTGCTCAACGTCGGCGCCCGCCTGCCCAGCCGGGACTGGCACCTGACCCACCTGTACCAGCCGCGTGCGATCTTCAGCTGGAGCATCATGCCGTCCTACCCCTACCTGTTCGAGCGCAAGCGGGTCGCCGCGCCCGGCGACGTGGTGGTGCGGCTGCCTGCTGCCGACCAGCCGAACGGCGAAGTGGTGGTGGCAAGCCAGGCGGCGCTCGACCTGGTCGCCTATCTGCAAAGCCTGAACCGGACCTATCCCGACGTCAATGGCGGCGCGCACATCCGCGACGAAGGCTACGCGTTGTCCCATAAAGCAAGCAAATGATGAACAAACACAAGATCGCCAAGGCGCCGGTAGACGAGGCGTTCGAACCGTGGGAGCAGACGCGCCCGATTCCGCTGTTAGTCATCGCGGTGGTGTTCGCGCTGGCGATCTGGGGCGTGCTGACCTACGTCGCCGAATACATGGCGCAGACGCGCGCCGACCAGCAGACGGCGCAGCGGGCGGCGCAGCGCCCGCCGCCGCCGGCCGCGCCGGTCGCAGCAGGGCTGGCCAACGGCGACGCCGGCACGCTGGCGCTGGTCGCTGTGGGCAAGGGAGCGGCCTGGAGCTGCGCCTCCTGCCATGGCGCGGCAGGGCAGGGCAACCTGAGCACGCCGCGGCTGGCCGGCCAGCCGGCCGCCTACCTGCAAAAGCAGCTGCACGACTTCGCCTCCGGGGCGCGCGACAACGAATCGATGGCGCTGGTGGCGCGCGCGCTGAGCGAAGGCGAGATCGCGCGCGTGGCGGCCTACTACTCCCAGGTGGCGCTGTCGGCGCCGGGCCGCGCCACACTCGGCGGCGACCTTGCGCGCGGCGAGGCGCTGGCGCGGCGCGGCGACTGGAAAGACGAAGTGCCGGCCTGCTTCTCCTGCCACGGCAGCAATGGCGAAGGCGTGGCGCCGGGCTTTCCGGCGCTGGCCGGCCAGACCAGCGACTACATCTTCGCCCAGCTCGCCGCCTGGCACGCCGGCGAACGCAGAAATTCCCCCCAGGGCTTAATGGATGGCATTGCGCGCGGCATGAGCCCGCAGGACATGCGCGCCGTCGCCGACTACCTCGGCGCGCTGCCTGCCGCCGGCGTCCCTACCCGATGAGAAAGCGACCATGAAGAAAATCGACAAGCAGCAAACGCCGTACAGCCTGGGACGCACCGCGCGCCGCCTGATGGCCGGCGCCGCCGCCGGCATCGCGCTGTTCGCCTTCGGCGCGCTGGTGCAGCAGACCGGCGCGCTCGGCCGGCTCGACGCCGCGTTCGGCGGCGCCGTCGCCAGCCGGGCCGACACCGGCGGCGCCGCGGCGCGCCAGGCGATGCTCGATGGGCGCGCGGCGATGAAGAAGGATCCGAAGGCGCCGGCGGCACCGGTGCCGGTCGGGCACGACGGCTACTTTGTGCCGCCGTCCGAGGCGGAGATGCCGAAGGGACCGCTGGGCGACACCATCAGGCGAGGGCGCGACATCTTCGTCGACACCGGCAAGCACGCCCCGCAATACGTCGGCAACAGCATGGCGTGTGCCCAGTGCCACCTCGATGCCGGCCGGCGCGAAAACGCCGCGCCGATGTGGGCGGCCTATGTACAGTATCCGAAGTTCCGCTCCAAGAACGGCAAGGTCAACTCCATGGAAGAGCGCCTGGCCGGTTGCTTCAGCTTCTCGATGAACGCCCAGGCGTCGCCCGCAGGCAAGGCGCCGCCGCCGGGCGACGAGATCTACAAGTCGCTGCAGACCTACATGTTCTGGCTGGCCAGCGGCGCGCCGACCGGCGAGGAAATGCGCGGCACCGGCTACATCAAGGTCAAGAAGCCGGCCGCCGGCTACGACTTCGCGCGCGGCGCCAAGGTCTACGCGCAGAACTGCGCGCTGTGCCACGGCGCCAACGGCGAAGGGCGCAACGACGCTTCCGGCAAGCTGCGCTTCCCGCCGCTGTGGGGTCCCGAATCGTACAACTGGGGCGCCGGCATGCACAGCATCGGCACCGCCGCCGGCTTCATCAAGGCGAACATGCCGTTCGGTAAGCCGTACAGCCTGACGGACCAGCAGGCCTGGGACGCCGCCGCCTTCATCAACGGCCACGAGCGCCCGAAGGATCCGCGCCAGACCGGCACCGTCGAGGAAGCGGCCGCCAAGCACCACAAGGGCGACAATTACTACGGCAAGGTCGTCAACGGGCAACTGCTCGGCGCCGGCGTAGAGCGCGCGCAACCGGCGGCGCACTGAGGCCATGCAGGCCGACAGCCCGTTCGAAGGGATCGACCGCGCCTGCCTGCAGCGCGCCGGGCGGATGGTGGTCAGCATCGAGGGGATGTGGTGCGGCAGCTGCGCCCTCGCCGTCGAGCGCACCATCGCCAAAGTGCCCGGCGTGACCTGGGCCAGCACCAGCTTCGCCGGCGGCTCGGCGCTGGTGCGCTGGGACCCGGCGTGCTTCGACATCGACCAGCTGTTCGCGCGCGTCACGCGGCTCGGCTACCGCATCGTGCCGCTGGTCGAGACGGGCGAAATGGAGCGGCAGATCGACGTCCAGGCGCGCGCCGTCTGGATGCGGCTGGCGGTGGCGGCGTTCTTCGGCATGTGGAGCATGATCGGATCGCTCGCGCTGTACCTCGACGCCGATCTGGCCGCCAGCGCGCCGGGCTGGTGGATTGCGTTCGCCGCCAGCTGCGCCGCGCTGCCGGTGGTGACGTATTCGGCGGCGGCATTCTACCGCGCCGGCTGGCGCACGCTGCGCGCGGGCGTACCGGGCATGGACGCGCTGGTGTCGGTCGGCATCGTCACCGCCAGCGCGCTGTCGGCGTGGCGCCTGGCGCAGGGCAGCGCCGAGGTGTATGTCGACACCGCGACGATGCTGGTCGGCTTCCTGCTGTGCGGCCGCCTGATCGAACTGTACGCGCGGCGCCGCAACTCGGCGGCGGTAAATGCGCTGCGCCAGGCGGTGCCGGAGACGGTCCGGCGGCGCGGCGCCGACGGTACCATGGCCGACATGGCCGCGGCCGACGTGCTGCCCGGCGCGCACGTCGTGGTGTTTGCGGGCGAACGGATCGCCGTCGACGGCGTGGTGCTCGAGGGCGAAAGCGCCGTCGACCGCGCGGTGGTCAACGGCGAGTCGGCGCCGGCGCCGGTGCGTCCCGGCGACCGGGTCGAGGCGGGCAGCGTCAACCTGTCGTGCGCGCTGGTGGTGTGCGTCGAGCGCGCCTATGGCGATCGTTTCCTGGACCGGATCGGCGTGCGCATGCTCGAACTGTTCGGCGAAAAAAGCGCGGTGGCCCTGCAGGCCGAGCGCTTTGCGCGCTGGCTGCTGCCGATCGCGCTCGCGCTTGCGGTGATCGCGCTGCTGGCCGGCTGGCTGGCCACCGGCGACGCCACCGAGGCCACGCTGCGCGCCCTGTCGGTACTGGTGGCGGCCTGTCCCTGCGCGGTCGGGCTGGCGTTGCCGCTGGCGTATGCGGCAGCCGCGGCGTCGGCGGCGCGCGAAGGCATCCTGTTTCGCGACCCCGCGTCGCTCGAGGCGCTGGCGAAGGCCAACGAGATCTTGTTCGACAAGACCGGCACGCTGACGCACGGCGCGCTGGAAGTGGCCGCCGTCGTCGCCGCGCCCGAGCTTGGGCCGGCGGCGCTGCTGGCGTGGGCGGCGCTGGCCGAAACCGGCATCGCCCATCCCATCGCGCTGGCCATCCGCAAGGCGGCGCGGGCGCAGGAGGGCGCCGCGCCGCCCGCGCCGGGACGGGCCGAGCGCCACGGCCAGGGCAGCATCTGGCGCAGCGCCGACGGCGCCCGTACCGTGCTGGCCGGCAACCGGCAGTGGCTGGCGCAGCACGGCGTGGCCGGCACCCCGGTCGACGACGGCGCGCCGGGCACGCGCATCGAGGTCGCGCTCGACGGCAAATGGATCGGCGCCTTGCTGCTGCGCGACAGCGTGCGCGCCGACGCCGGCGACGCGCTGGCGGCGTTCGCCGAGGCGGGACTGGGCCTGCGCCTGGTCACCGGCGACAGCGCCGCCGCCGCCGCGCCGGTGGCGGCAGCGGTCGGCCTGGCGCCCGCGCGGGTCCACGCCGGCTGCGGGCCGGAGCAGAAGGCCGACGTGGTGGCGGCGGCGCGCGCGCCCTGCGTGTTTGTCGGCGACGGCATCAACGACGCCCTGGCGCTGGCCGCCGCGCACTGCGGCATCGCCGTGCAGGGCGCCAGTACGGCGGCAGTGGCCACCGCCGGCGTGGTGATCGCCAGCGGCGGCCTGCACAACGTGGTGCTGGCCTGGCGCCATGCCCGCCGCACGGTGAACATCGTGCGCCAGAACCTGCTGTTCTCGATGGTCTACAACGTCGCGGTACTGGGACTGGCCGCCAGCGGCACCGTGCCGCCGGTGGCGGCGGCCTGTGCGATGCTCGCCAGCAGCGTCAGCGTCATCGCCAATGCGGCGCGCCTGACCCGCTTTCAGCGCCACTAAGCAGTCGGCCGGCCGGCGCCCCCGTTCATGCGCCGCGCCGCGCCGCAATGCTCGCCACGATACGGGAACACTGGCCATCTGCTCGTTGGAAATGTTATATTTTCGCAACCGTTGCTATACAGCGCGGGCCGAAATAAGGGACCGGAGCATGTTAGCGCAACTGAAAAGCTTGTTCGACCTCAGGCATGACCAGGATGACAGCGAGGCCATCGATACATCGATCCGCGCGGGCACGCGCATCGGCGGCACCAACCTGTGGGTGTTGATATTTGCGATCTTGATTGCGTCCGTGGGCCTGAACGTCAACTCTACCGCCGTGGTGATCGGGGCGATGCTGATCTCGCCATTAATGGGACCGCTGTTGGCGCTCGGCTATGGGGCAGGCATCAGCGACTATCGGCTGATACGCACTGCCTCGCGCAGCCTGGCGATCTTCGTTGCGCTCAGCCTCATTACGTCGAGCGTGTATTTCTTCATCAGCCCCTTGTCACAGGCGCAGACCGAGCTGATGGCCCGCACGTCGCCGACGCTGTGGGATGTCCTGATCGCATTCTTCGGCGGCTGCGCCGGCATCGTTGCGCAGACAAGAAAAGCGGGCTCGACGATCATTCCAGGGGCCGCGATCGCCACTGCGCTGATGCCGCCGCTGTGCACGGCAGGGTACGGGATCGCCACCGGCAACTGGGAATTCGTCGTTGGCGCCGCCTACCTGTTCCTCATCAACGCTTTTTTTATCATGCTGGCGACCTATATCTTCGTCAAACTGCTGCGCCTGCCCGAACACGAGGAATCCGATCCGCGCCTGCAACGGCGTGCCCATGTGCTGATCGTGCTCGGCGTGCTGGCATTGGCGATGCCGAGTGCCTATCTCGCCTACGGCCTGGTGCGAGACCAGATTTTTCTCGCCGCCAGTAAAGATGTCGGGCGCGCACTGGAACGCCAGCCTAACTCGATCGTGCTGCGCAAGGATGTCGCGCTGGGCGCGCGGCAGATGTCGGTGACCCTGAGCGGCGAACGCTTGCCCGATGCCTTGCAGGCGCAGCTTCAACAACGGCTGCAGGCGAACGGCTTCCGCCAGGCGAAGCTGGTGCTGCGCCATGTCGGTGCGGACAAAGTTGACGTCGCACTCATTCGGGAACAGCTGCGCACTGAATTACTCGCCAACGTCGACGGCAAGGTGCAAGAGCGCAATGGCGCGCTCGACGAGCTGCACCTGCAGCTAAGCAAGCTGGAGCAGGATAAAGCGGACCGCAGCAAGATCATCCGCGAGGTCATGGCGCAATATCCGTCGATCGGCCGGATCGCGATAGCGGATGGGGTCCGGCTCGCGCGCGGCGATACCGCCACCGGCGAGGTGATGGTGGTGACCATCAAAGCACTCCCGTTGCTCAGCGAGGTCGAGGTGCAGCGCATCGAGGCCGGGTTGAGCGTGAGGCTTCCCAATCATCCGGTCGAGGTCGTGCAGAGCGCGCCCCCACGGCCGCAGAAGCGGACCAGTGCGCGCAGCCGTAAATCGCAACCAGCGGCATGACGGCGGTCAGGCGAACACGGTCTGGCCGAATACTCCTAGGTTATGTATTTGTACAAATGTTCTTGCCGCGCCCGACACTTTGGCGCATAATAAGCTTGCTGCCGGGGCAGGTCCGGTAGCACAGCAGTAGAGTAGGGGGGCGTCATGGTTCCTTGTGCCTCCGGCCCGGCCGGGGGCGTTTTTTTGCGTCTGTCGTTCACCTGCGGCGCCAGGGGCGGCGGCGCGGGCACGCGTAGCTCCAGATCCAGGAGACCAGCTTGAATGCACGGATTCGAAAAGCACTAGCGGGACTGCGCGACGCATTCTGGCTGGTCCCTGGCGCGATGGTCGTAGGCGCCATCGGGCTGGCGGTGATGATGCTCGCGCTCGACCGCAGCGGCGGGCTGCCGTCGTGGGTGAGCGCCGGGCAATGGGTGTACAACGGCGGCGGCGTCGGCGCGCGCACGCTGTTGGGCGCGATCGCATCGTCGATGATCGGGGTGGCCGGAACGGTGTTTTCCATCACCATCGCGGCACTGTCGCTGGCGGCCGGGCAAATGGGGCCTCGCCTGCTGCGCAACTTCACGCGCGACCGCGGCAATCAAGTCACCCTCGGCGCCTTCCTCGGCACCTTCTGCTACGCGCTGATGATCCTGCGCAGCGTGCGCACGGAAGACGAATCGGTGTTTACGCCGCAGCTGTCGCTCACTATCTGCCTGGTGCTTGGCTTCGCCTGCGTCGGAACGCTGGTATATTTTGTCGGCCACATGGCCAACCGCATCAACGTCGACACCGTCGTCGATCTGGTCAGCGACGACGTCCACGCGGCGATCCGGGGCATCACCGCCGACGGCGCGCAGAACGCCGCGCCGGCACGCCATTTCTGGTTGCACGCGACACCGATCGTCGACACGCGGCGCGGCTACCTGCACCAGATCGACACCGGGGCACTCGCTGACTGGGCCGCCAAAAACGGCACCGCGATCCTGTTGCTGAGGCGTCAGGGCGACTATATCTTTCCTGGCGCGCCGGTCGCGCTCATGAGCGTGGAGGTGGCCGGGGCCGCGCAAGCGATCCATGCCGCCACGGCGCTTGGCGCCACCCGCGGCGGCGCCAACGATGTCGAAGACGCCGTCAGGCAGCTGGTCGAGGTGGCAGTGCGGGCGCTGTCGCCCGGCATCAACGACCCTAACACGGCGATGAGCGTGCTCGATCGGATCGGTGCGGCCTTGTGCGAACTTGCTGGCGAGCAGCTTCGAAGCGGGGTGTGGGTACGCGATGAACGGATCACGCTGGAAGTGCCGACCATTTCCTACCAGCGCCTGGCCGACCTGATGCTGCACATGATACGCCAGCATGGCGCCGGCAGCACGGCGATCCTGATCCGCATGCTCGACGTGCTGACCCAGGTCGCCAGCGCGGAGCGCGACCCGGAGCGGTGCGCGATCCTGCTTCAGCATGCCGAGCTGATTCGCCTCGACGCCGAACGCACGATCGCAAACCACTTCGACCTGGACAAGATTTTGCAGCGACGGCAGCTGCTTTTGGCCACCATCGAACACGGCGCGCTGGGGGCGATCCATCGCGCCGCAGCCACCGCAACCTGAACCGCCCACCATGCTCGATATCGCCGCCATCTGCCTGGTTGTCACTGCGCTGCTGACCTACCTTAACTATCGGTGGTTCGGCTTGCCCACCACCATCGGCGTGATGGCAATCGCCATGGCCATCTCGCTGGCCTTCGTGGTTCTAGACCTGCTGGGCTTGGCCTCCGGCCTGCGCCACTACGAAGAGTCATTCCTGCGCTCGATCGATTTCAGCGATGTCTTGATGCAAGGGATGCTGTCGTTCCTGCTGTTCGCGGGCGCCATGCATATCGACCTCAGTTCGCTGCGCCAATATCGCTGGCAGGTCGGCTCGCTGGCGGTGGTTGGCACCTTGCTGTCAACCGCGGCGGTCGGGTTCGCCATGTGGTGGGTGCTGCCTTTGCTGGGCATCCATTTGGCGCTGATCCATTGCCTGCTGTTCGGCGCCCTGATCTCGCCCACCGACCCGATCGCCGTGATGGGGATCCTGAAGTCGGCCGATGCGCCGAAGCCGCTCGAACTGGTGATCGCCGGCGAGTCGCTGTTCAACGATGGCGTCGGGGTGGTGGTGTTTTCGTTGCTGCTCGGCGTGCTGACGTCGGGCGGCGCGCCGACGGTGGCGGCGGCGTCGCAGTTGCTGTTGCGCGAAGCGGGCGGCGGCCTGGTGCTGGGCCTGCTGCTCGGCTACACTACCTTTCGGCTTCTCAAGAGCATCGACCAGTATCAGGTCGAGGTGCTGCTGACCCTTGCCGCAGTCACCGGCGGTTATTCATTGGCGCGCCACCTGCACGTGTCGGGTCCGCTGGCAATGGTGGTGGCCGGCCTGATGATCGGCAATGGCGGGCGCGCGTATGCCATGTCGGATGTCACCAGGCGCTACGTCGACATGTTCTGGGAGCTCACCGACGAAATCCTCAACGCCGTGCTGTTCGTGCTGCTCGGGATGGAAGTGCTGCTGATTGCATTCTCCGGCCCCTTGCTCGCGGGCGGCGCGGCCGCCATCGCGGTGACCCTGATCGCACGCGCACTCACGGTCGGCTTGCCGGTCGAGGCCGGCGCCCGGCTGTTCAAGCTGCCCGCCGGCTCGGCGCGGGTGCTGGTGTGGGGAGGCTTACGCGGCGGCATTTCGGTGGCGCTGGCCTTGTCGCTGCCGCCTGGCGCCGCGCGCAATGTCGTGTTGACCCTGACCTATTGCGTCGTGGTGTTTTCGATCCTGGTGCAGGGTTTGAGCGTGGGCATGCTGGTGCGCACGCTGTTGAAGCCGAAGGCAGGCGCGTAGCAGCAGCGTGCCGCGGTGTCGCCCCGCGGCAAAGGCCAGGCCATAAACTTGCCTTTGATTCAACTGGATTTGCACAAATGTAGATTCAGGGTATACTTGTCGATCTTTGGCGGCAATGGCGCGTCGGATCGGTGTCTGCCAGCGCTGAAAGGGCGTAGGCGCGCTTTCCGGAGCGCAGCTAACCTTGCTATGCACTCAGCAGCACCGCCACTCCAGACGTGCCGACCATCGCGAAACTCGAACAGCAAAGGCACGTGACGATGAAATTCGACTATTCCTCATACGAAATGACAGTAGCGGCGACGATTTTTGGCGTCGTCCTGGCCGCGCTGCTGGTGCTAAAGCTGGTGGCCGCCCGCCAGTTGGCCCGCCTCACCGCGGGCGGGCGCATGCATTTCCTCAGCTACGTACGCGAAGTCGTCGATGCGACCAGGATGCCGTTCTTGCTCGCACTGTCACTGCTCGTCGCAATCAGCCAGCTCGATCTTGCCGCGGGCAGGCAGAAATGGCTGCAAGCGGCCTGGATCGTCATCCTGCTCACGCAAGTCGGGCTGTGGGGTGCGCGGATCATTTCGGTGGCGTCCGCCAGCGCGTTCGAGCGCCAGCGCATCCACAATCCGTCGGCGGCGACCCACTTGATGCTGGGCGCGCTGGTGGCGCGGATCGTCCTGTGGTCGATCACGGTGTTGATCATGCTCGACAATCTGGGCTTTAATATCACGACCTTGATGGCCAGCCTCGGTATTGGCGGTATTGCCGTCGCGCTGGCGGTGCAGAATATCCTTGGCGATGTCTTTTCCTCGGTGTCGATTGCGCTCGACAAGCCGTTCGTCATCGGCGATTTCATTGTCGTCGATTCGTATATGGGAACGGTCGAATACGTCGGCATGAAGACGACCCGCCTGCGCAGCCTTGGCGGCGAGCAGATCATCTTCTCGAATACGGAACTGCTGAAAAACCGCATCCGCAACTACAAGCGCATGCAGGAGCGGCGCGTGTTGTTTGAGTTCGGCATCGCCTACGAGACGGCGCTCGACGATGTCGAGCAGGTGCCCGAGATGGTCAAGGCGATCATCGAAGCGCAACAAGCGGCAGTGCGCTTCGACCGCGCCCACTTCAAGGGCTATGGCGACAGCGCGCTGCTGTTCGAAGTGGTGTACTTCGTGCTGGACCCGGACTTCAACAAGTACATGGACAGCCAGCAGACAATCAATCTGGCGCTGCTGCGCCGATTTCGGGAGAAGAATATCGGTTTCGCTTATCCGACCACGACCTTGTATATCGCCGGCATGCCGGCGCCGGCGCCCGCGGCGGCGCCCGACGCCGCCGCGGCGCTGCTGCCTGCGGGCGCGCCGGCCACCTATTTGAAGAAGGACTAGTCCATGCAATTACGCTCGATCCGGCTATCGCTGCGCTTCATCCTGCCGCTGGCGCTGGTATTTGCCTTGTTTGGCTATATCGTCGTGCCGTTGATGGACAATTTCACGCTGCGCTGGTTCGTGCGCGACCTCGACATCCGTTCGCAACTGCTGGCGAGCACGCTGCAAGAACCGCTGCTCGACTACCTGCCGCAAAAGTCCGCCAAGCGGATCAACCAGCTGTTCGACCGCGCGATCCAGGATGAGCGACTGTATGCGGTCGGCTTTTGCGATCCCACCGATACGCTGCTGTACAAGACGGTGACGTATCCGGCGTCGCTCGGCTGCTGGCACGCCAGGCCGAAGGAGGGCGGCGGGCAGTCGCTGGTGCATTTGCCGCAAGGGCCGGTGCATGTCGCCGAAAGTGTCCTGATGCAGGGAACCACGTCGCTCGGGCGCCTGATCCTGATCCACGACATGAGCTTTATCGAACGCCGCAGCGCCGATACGAAGAAGTATATTTTTGCCTTCTTCGCGCTGCTTGCGCTGGCCATTTCGCTGATCACCGTGCTGGTCGCCCACCTGAGCTGGCGGGGCTGGGTCAGCGGCGTGCGCGACATGCTGAGGGGGGAACTGTTGCCGCGCACCAAGGACAGCATGCCGCCGGAGATGCAGCCGCTGGCCGGCGACCTGCGCGCACTGCTGCGCGACTATCACCTCGAGCGGCAGGGCACGGGCGGCGCCACCCAAGAATGGACCGCCGACGCCCTCAAGTTGCTGCTGCAGCAGGATCTGGCAGGCGACCAGGTGCTGGTGGTGTCGAACCGCGAACCGTACATCCACGTGGCGACGCCGCATGGCATCGAGGTCCAGCGGCCCGCGAGCGGCCTGGTCACCGCGGTGGAGGCGGTGATGCGGGCCTGCTCCGGCACCTGGATCGCCCACGGGGCGGGCAGCGCGGACCGCGAAACGGTCGACCGCGACGACCATGTGCGGGTACCGCCGGACCATCCGAGCTATACCTTGCGCCGGGTCTGGCTGTCGAAGGAAGAAGAGCAGGGCTATTATTATGGTTTCGCCAACGAAGGCTTGTGG
The DNA here is from genome assembly GCA_038248405.1 of Burkholderiales bacterium. GTDB lineage: Bacteria > Pseudomonadota > Gammaproteobacteria > Burkholderiales > Burkholderiaceae_D > JAFCUW01. The sequence goes on along the minus strand of JBBRXM010000001.1, from coordinate 98,832 downwards.
CCGCTGTGCCATATCGCCCACGTGCGCCCGGTATTTCGCTCGTCCGACTGGGACCAGTACGTCAAGGTGAACCAGCGCTTCGCCGATGCCGTCATTCGCGAATCGACCACCGACAATCCGGTGGTGCTGGTGCAGGATTACCATTTCGCCTTGTTGCCGCGGATGGTGCGCGCGGGCCTGCCGAAGGCGACCATCATCACTTTCTGGCACATCCCGTGGCCCAATTCGGAATCGTTCGGCATTTGCCCGTGGCGCGAAGAAATCCTCGACGGCATGCTCGGCAGCACTATCCTTGGCTTTCACACGCCGTTTCACCGGAAAAACTTCGTCGACACCGTCGATCGCTACCTGGAAACGCGGATCGAACAGGAAGCGTCGACAATCAGTTACGGCGGGCAGCTGACACAGGTGGAGCAATATCCGATTTCGATTGCATGGCCTGAGACGGCGGCCGACGCCACGCCGATTGCCGATTGCCGGTTGGCAATCCGGCATGCGCTGGCCTTGCCGGCCGACCATCTGCTTGGAATCGGCGTCGATCGCCTCGACTACACCAAGGGCATCATCGAGCGTTTCCAGGCGGTGGAACGGATGCTGGAACTGCACCCCGCCATGGTCGGGAAATTTTCCTTCGTGCAAATTGCCGCGCCGAGCCGCTCGTCGCTGGAGGAATACCAGAATTTCGAAGGGCGCGTGCGTAGCCTGGCGCAACGGATCAACCAGCGCTTCTCGAGCGGCAGCTATCTGCCCATCATCCTGAAAGCCGAGCATCATGAACAGGAACAACTGACGCTCTATTTCCGGGCGGCCGACGTCTGCATGGTCACCAGCCTGCATGACGGCATGAACCTGGTCGCCAAGGAATTCATCGCCGCGCGCGACGACGAACAGGGCGTGCTGATCCTCAGCCAGTTCACCGGCGCGGCGCGCGAACTGCACGAAGCCTTGATCGTGAACCCTTACCATATTGAACAAGGCGCACGAGCCCTGCAGCGCGCGCTGGCCATGCCCGTCGTCGAGCAGCGCGAACGCATGCGCAGCATGCGCCGCCGGGTCAAGGATTTCAACGTCTATCGCTGGGCCGGACACATGCTGCAGGACGCGGCCAGGCTGCGGCAGCGCGAGCGCGTGATGTCCAAGATCCATTCGCACAGCCAGCCCCATCTGCGCTGGCGGTCATGACAGGGGGCTTTGAATGATGATGCGACGTGACGCCGGGATGCCGTTGCATCTTCTGAGTTCGCTCGACTATGCGCTGTTCCTCGATTTCGACGGCACGCTCGTCGAGCTCGCCCAAAAACCGGACGATGTGGACGTCGGGCCCGAATTGATCCAGACCCTGGCGGCGCTGCACCGGCGCCTCGGCGGGCGGCTGGCGATCATCTCCGGCCGGCCGATCACGCAGATCGACGCCATGTTCTGGCCGTTGCGCCTGCCGGCGGCAGGGGTGCACGGCATGGAACGCCGCAGCGCCGATGGGGCCATGCATTACGCGCCGGCGCCGTCGCTCGCTGGTGCCGCCGCCGCCGCCCTGGCGCTGGCGTCGCGCTATCCTGGCTTGTTGGTGGAAGAAAAATATGGCGCGCTGGCGCTGCATTATCGGCAGTTGCCGGCACTGGGCGCGCTGTGCAAATCGACGCTGGCGCAGGAGGTCCGGCAAGCTTCAGGCCTGACGCTGATGGAGGGCAAGATGGTCGTCGAGGTCAAATCGGCCGGCGTCGACAAAGGCACCGCGATTGCCGCCTTCCTCGCCGAGGCGCCGTTTGCCGGGCACATGCCCTTGTTCGCCGGCGACGACACGACCGACGAAGCAGGGTTCGCCATCGTCCAGCGCGCCGGCGGAGCGGGGGTGAAAGTAGGGCAGGGGCAAAGCACCGCGCATCATTGGATATCGTCGCCGGACGCCTTGCGCCTGGCGCTGGCGCAGGTGGTCGACCTGGCAACGAAGGAGAATTTGACATGACAAGCACAGCAACGCGGGCGGACCAGGAAGGCAGCGCCGCATACACGCCGGCATCGCTCGATTGCGGGGTGATCGGCAATTGCGCTTTCAGCGCGCTGGTCGATCCGATGGCATCGATCGTCTGGTGCTGCCTGCCGCGCTTCGACGGCGACCCGGTATTCAACGCCCTGCTCGATGCGACCGACAATGGCAGCATGTGGCGCATCGAGATCGAAGCATTCGCCCGTTCCGAGCAAACGTATGAACCGAACACCGCGGTGTTACGCACGCGCCTGTACGATGGCGAGGGCCGCGGCATCGAGATTTCCGATTTTGCACCGCGCTTCAAGAGCCGCGACCGGATGTTCCGGCCGCTGATGCTGATCCGCCGGGTGCGCCTGCTGGGCAGCCCGGTGCGCATCAAGGTGCGGCTGCGGCCGCGTTTCGAATGGGGCCGCGACGCCCCCGTCATCACGCAGGGCAGCCATCACATCCGCTACGTCGGTCCCAACCAGGCGTTGCGCCTGAACACCGACGCATCGCTCAACTACGTCCTCGATGAGTCGTTTTTCCTGCTCGACCAGACCGTCAATTTCTTGCTGGGACCGGACGAGACGCTGGCCGACGGCATCGCCGATACGGCGCACCTGTTCGAAAAGGAGACCATCAGCTACTGGCGTACCTGGAGCCGGCGCCTGGCGCTGCCGTTCGAATGGCAGGATGTGGTGCTGCGCGCCGCCATCACGCTCAAGCTGTCCTTGTACGAGGACACCGGCGCGATCATCGCAGCGATGACGACCAGCATTCCGGAGGCGCCAGGAAGCAGCCGCAACTGGGATTATCGCTACTGCTGGCTGCGCGATGCCTTCTTCGTCGTGCGCGCGCTCAACAGCCTGTCGGAAGTGGGCACGATGGAGGACTACCTGCGATGGCTCAGCAATGTGGTGGCGCGGGCCAAGGGCGGGCACATCCAGCCGCTGTACGGGATCGGGCTCGAAGAAAGTCTGCCGGAATCGTTCGTCGGCCATTTGCCCGGCTACCGCAATCACGGGCCGGTTCGCAAGGGCAACCAGGCGCAGGAGCATTTTCAGCATGATGTGTACGGCAACATCATTCTCGGCGCCAGCCAGGCGTTCTTCGACCATCGCCTGTTCCGCCGCGCCGGCCGCGCCGAATTCGTGCAGCTCGAAGCGGTAGGCGAGCAGGCCTTCCGCGTCTACGATCAGCCCGACGCCGGCATGTGGGAGCTACGTACCCGCGCCCGTGTTCATACGTCGTCCGTGTTGATGAGCTGGGCCGCGTGCGACCGGCTCGGCAAGATTGCCCAGGCGCTGGAGCTGCCCGAGCGTGCGCAGCTGTGGGCGAGCCGGGCACACCTGATCCGCGAGCGCCTGCTGCGCGAGGCGTGGAGCGAGGAACGCCAGGCGTTTGCCGAAAGCCTGGGCGGGCGCGATCTCGATGCAAGCGTGCTCTTGATGGCCGAGATCAACTTCATCGACCCGATGGACCCGCGCTTCGTCGCCACCGTCGACGCGCTGGAGCAATCGTTATGCGATGGTCCGTACATGCGGCGCTATGAAGCGCCCGACGATTTTGGCAAGCCTGAAACGGCATTCAATATTTGCACCTTCTGGCGCATCGATGCGCTGGCGCGCATCGGGCGCGTCGAGCAGGCGCGCGAGGTTTTTCAGGCGATGCTGAAGGCGCGCAATCATCTCGGGCTGTTGTCGGAAGATACGCACCCGGACACCGGGGAGATGTGGGGCAATTTCCCCCAGACGTACTCGATGGTCGGGCTGATCAATTGTGCGGTGCGCTTGTCGGCGCCGTGGAACAGCGTCGTGTAGGTGAATGAACCGGCAGCGGCTCAGCCCCCATCGCGCTGTCGTTCTTTCACCGGCGACTTGGGGACTGCGGGAGGCCGCTTTCGGTTCTTGTCGACGATGGCCAGCAAGATCAGGACATAGGCGAGAAGCCGGATCAGGTAAAAGACCGGCATTTCTTCGCGCGCGCCCGCCATTGTCCCAAGGAAGACCCGGTTGACCGCTTCGAGCGAGAAGGACAGCGCAAAAAAAAGGAAGAACCGGTCGCGGGTTGTGCGCCAGAACCGGAGAAAGAATAGCGCCACCACCATCGACGCAGACGCAATGGCGCCAGAGAGCAGGGCTTCGAACTGCATTATTGGTCGTCCTCCCAGATGAGTCCATAAAGCAGCGGCAGCAAGGCCGCGAGCGCGACCAGCAGGCGCAGTATGCTGAGGTTGTATTCCGGGAAGACCAGGCGATCAAGGATCAACAGTGCGTTGTTTGCGAACATGCCGCAAAAGCACAATCCGCTCCAGAACAGCAGGCGATGGCGCTGCTTTGCGTAACTGCGCAACAGCAGTACCGCGCACACGAACGCCGTCAAAGCGCACAGGGAGTATACCAGCGCGGCCATGTCAGATATCCCTTCTCAATACGAACGCATCGACGAACTGTTGCGCTTTTCTGCTGACTTTCGAGTGAATCAAATTGCTGACTCCGACCAGATTTTTCGCGTAGATATCAGAAAGCCGGTCGATCATCGCCGTCAGTTGCTCAGACTGCGGCAGGTAGCTGTAGCATCCCGGCTGCTGCGCAACGGAACTGGCGATGCCGGCGCCGGTCAATTCGGTCAGCAGCATGGCACAGACCTTTTCGTTGAGGTAGAGGCGTTGCGCGATTTGCCCGGCATCCCAACTACGCTCCGGGGCGCTGCGCATGAGCAACAGCGCCTCCAGGTACGGAACGGAAGGAACCGCCAGCAGGATAAAGCGCTGCACGTCGTCCGGTATCGCAGTATGGCTCATCCGATACGGCCCCGCGCAGCCGGAAACTCACTTCTCGTGCTCGCCACATCGTGACGCCGCGCTCGCCCATGCGGGCAGCGCGCTGGAGTATCTGTCGGCCGGTTAGACCTGGGGCCTGTTTTAATGAACATCACGGCATTTGTATTTGTACAAATTAAAGTGCGACGGATGTTATCAGATATTTGCGTCGAAAGAGGGCACCGCTGAGCACGGCGCCATTTCTACAGATCCGCTAACGGTATTTGACCGTTCTTCTCGTCAGCCTCGAGCAGCGCCACGAGTTTGGCCAGGTCCTGCTCCAGTCTCTCCAGGATCGCCGGATCGAGCGCACCCAAGGCATCCGGGAGCACCCCGGCGAACGGCGTTGGCGCGGAGAGGAGGACCTTTTCTCCCGTTGCCGACGTGTGCAGGAATACCGCGCGCCGGTCACTGCCGCTGCGTTCAGTGACGATCAACTGCCGTTCCAGCAGGCCTTTGACCAGGTTGCTGGCGGTGGACTGGTGGACATCCATGGCACGCGCCAGATCGGTCACCCCGATGCCCGGCGAAGCGCTGATCACACTGAGCGCCCACAGTTGCGCACCGCCGATCCCGGCATCGAGCTCGACTTTTCGGAAGTGCGCCTTGACAGAATTGAAGACGACGCGAAACTGGCGCAATACGCGCGTCGCGGCGACCGACTCGGTCGGGTTGGCATCACTGTCAAGAGGAGGGCGGGCGGTGATTTCTGATGGTGGCATGGGCAAATGATACCGGAAATGCAGCCCGGAACGCACAGGCATTGGCGATGCCGTCGCCAATGGCCCACGCGGTTCGCATTTCCAGATATGCACGGGGCGCCGATGAGACTATAATTGTACAAATGTATTCCATGCGAGGATAGAGATGAGCGCCACCGACACGGCAACACCCACATGGCGATTGCGCTGACGATCTGCCGGGTGAGGCGAGCGATATCGTCCCCCGCGTTACGTCAACTGTGGCATCGGGGTCTTGCCTGGGGGCTTGGCCCCCTGCTGATCGGTTTGGCTGCGGTACTGCTGGCCAAGGGCAGCGAGTATGCCACTGAGCTCAACAAGGCGATGTTCAGTGCCTATCCGCTGCTTCCCTTTTTGGTCCTGCCATCGGGCTTTTCCGTGCTGGCCTATCTGGGGACGCGCCTCGCCCCGGGCACCCAGGGCAGTGGCATTCCGCAAACCATCGCCGCGCTCGACGCCACCGTCGTCATCAAAGACAGCAAGCTGCTTTCCTTGCGCATCGCGATCGCCAAGGCCGTCCTGACCCTGGCTGGAGTGACGATCGGCGCCTCGATCGGCAGGGAAGGGCCAATGGTGCAGATCGGCGCCTCCATCATGCACGTATTCTACGGTCGCGGGCCGTTCCAGTTGGCGTCGCAGCGCCGCATTTTCATTCTCGCCGGTGGGGCGGCGGGCATCGCGGCGGCGTTCAATACACCCTTGGCGGGGATCATGTTTGCTATCGAGGAACTCAGCAAGAAGCACGTCTTTAACGCCAACAGTTCGACGCTGATCACGGTCATCCTGTCCGGCCTGATATCGCTATCGCTGCTTGGAAACTACACCTACTTCGGCACCACAGGCGTCAGCCTCGACTGGCAATCGAGCGCATTTGCCATCATCGTATGTGGCGTTGCCGGCGGTGCGGCCGGCGGCGTCTTCAGCCGCCTCTTTATCGCCGTGACCTTTGGGCTGCCGGCCCGGATCGCGGACAGGATCAGGCAGCGCCCGCTGCTGTTCGCCGCCCTGTGCGGGCTGATGGTCGCGGTCATCGGGTACTTCAGCGCCGGCATGGTGTTCGGGACCGGATACGAGCCGACCCGTTTGACGCTGCAAAACGACGTCGTCCTGCCATGGTATTTTGGCGTGACGAAGATGGCGGCGACCCTGTTGTCGTCCGTCAGCGGCATCGCCGGCGGCGTGTTTGCGCCGTCGCTGGCGGTCGGCGCCGGCGTTGGCGACAACCTGGCCAGTCTGTTTCCTTCGCTGGCGCCGCACGCCGCCGTCATTTTGCTGGTCATGGCCGGCTACTTGTCAGGTGTGACACGGGCACCGGTGACCTCCTTCATCATCATGATGGAAATGACCAACAGCCATCAGATGTTATTGCCATTGATGAGCGCATCGGTGATCGCCAGCGCCGTCTCGAAACTGATCTGCCGACAGCCTCTTTACCATGCGTTGGCGCAGAAATTCCTGCCGGCGCCCGCAGCGCATTAGACGCGCGATCGAGCTGCCTCAACAGCACGGACGTCACGGAGACGATGGAAAGAGCCGGGGAGGGGATCGGCCTCGTGAGATGCTGATCATAAACGCCCGGCAAGCGCGTTGAGGTATAATTTGACAAGGGTGATCATGCATTTCATGCATGACAGGATTTGCGATGGTCGGGCCGCCACGCGGCTCAATTGCGACCTCAATGACTGCCTTCCTCCACCATCCTTGCCCCGCCACACCGCCACCGTCCTGTTCCAAATGCCTCGTTATCACGCGCTTCAGCCAGGCGGAAATGCTGCCGCTCGACGCCAGTGCCTCTCCGGAGGGTCAGCATGCGCATTGAAAGGCGGCTGTCCAGGACGTTCAAGGCGTTTGCCAAATCGGGCAAGGCCGGCGGCGCCGTCCTGATCCTGTGTACCATCGCTTCGCTGACCATCGCGAATTCGCCGTGGGGCGAGTCTTATCTGCATTTCTGGCACCTGCACATCGCCGGCCTCAGCGTCGAACAATGGATCAACGACGCGCTGATGGCCGTGTTCTTTCTGCTCATCGGACTTGAACTCGAGCGCGAACTGTATAACGGTGAACTGTCGGACCTGAAGAATGCACTGCTCCCCATCGTTGCCGCTGCAGGGGGGATCGCGGCGCCCGCGCTGATCCATTTCGCGCTCAATGGCGGTACGCCGACCCAGCCGGGAATGGGAATTCCGATGGCCACCGACATCGCGTTTGCGCTGGGCGTGCTCGCGCTGCTCGGGAGCAGGGTACCGGCGTCGCTCAAGATATTCCTTACCGCCCTTGCGGTGATGGACGATCTGGGCGCCATCATCGTTATCGCCGTGTTCTACACCGCAAAACTGGAGGCCGCTTATCTTGCCGGGGCAGCAGTGGTATTGGCCGGCCTGTTTCTGATGAACCGCCGCATGCGGGTACTGGCCCTTTGGCCCTACCTGCTGGGCGGGGCGCTGATGTGGTTCCTGATGCTCAAATCGGGCGTACACGCAACCATCGCCGGGGTGCTGCTCGCTTTTGCCATCCCGTTCTCGGCGCGGGAAGACGACGACGATTCGCCGTCGCATCGTCTGGAACACGCGCTGCATAAGCCAGTGGCCTTCCTGATCCTGCCAATTTTCGCGCTCGCGAATACGGGCATCATCATCGGTTCCGGTTGGGGCGAGCAGCTGCTTGCGGCAAACAGCCTCGGGATCATTCTCGGACTTGCGGTCGGCAAGCCGATCGGTATCGTCCTGTTTACTTTTGCTGCCGTCAGCATCGGCCTGTGCCGCTTGCCGCTCGACCTGGCCTGGCGGCATGTGCTCGGTGCCGGGCTGCTGGGCGGAATCGGATTTACCATGTCGATTTTTATTACAAACCTGGCTTTCACGGGTCAGGCGGAACTCATCAATGCCACCAAGATGGCCATCCTGACCGCGTCGCTGATCGCAGGCGTTCTCGGATTCGGGTGGCTGAAGGCGATGGGGGCGCCGGTTGAGACTGACACCGATCCCGACACGATGGATCTCGAACACACGGCAGCGCGATGAGTCAGGTCGCGGCCATGAACAGTGCCATCCAGGCTGCAGTGGACGTGGTGACGCGAGGTCGCCCCGGCATCGTAAACAAGAGATAGCGCCCAAAACGGAGGTGACGTCGTCGCCCCGTTTAAACGAAGACTCGTTTACGCAAAATCCCGCACACCTGCCGATCTTCTCTGTTGCGCATTTTTGATCGCATCGTCAATCAAAATCTTCGCCATCCTTTTCGCCGTCGTTGCCGCCTGTGAATTTTTCGACACCTGTGCCGTCACGATGGCGCCTTCCAGCAGCAACGCAAGTTCGTCGGCCAATGCCTCAGGTTCGACAACTTCCAGTTGCCTGCAAAGACCGAGCAGATAAGCCCGCGTTAATTTTTTGTAATCCATGCACACCTGGCGAATCGGCGAATCGGCTTCGCCATATTCGCCGACGGCGTTGATGAACATGCAGCCGAAAAAATCTTTTTGCTTGAACCATACCTCCGCCGCGTCATAGACCGCCAGCAGGCGGGCTTCCGGCGTACTGCCGGCACGGCCGACGTTGGTCATCAACCGATTGCGCGCAAGCCCGTCCTTGTGGCGCAGCACGGCCAGGATCAGCTCTTCCTTGGAGCGGAAATAGGTGTACAGCGTGCGCTTGGACATACCCGCTTTGGCCAGTAGCGTATCGACGCCGGTGGCATGAAAACCGTGTTGCGCAAACATGTCGATTGCGATGTTGATCAGGTGTTCGCGTCGAGAAATATCGACCATGGTGTCGCCTCTTGGTAAACAGAACGGTTTGGCGATGATAGCATTTTTACCTGCGCGAAGCTGAATCGATAGCACAGAAACTTGGCTTTATGGCTTGACATAGGAAACAGATCTGTGTTCTTATCTGTTCAACACTGGAAACCGATCTGTTTCCAATGTTGGACCTGACATGAAAGGACCGGCCCATGCCCCGCATTAATGCTGTCAGCCCCTTTGCCGTTCCGGCGCGCTCCCAATCGATGCTCGATGCCGTAGCAAGGAAATTGGGCCGGGTGCCCAACCTGATGCAAACCCTGGCGCATTCGCCCGCGGCGCTGAAATGCTACTTGAGTCAAACCGAGGCCTTGTCCGGCGGACAGCTTCAGGTGCAATTACGCGAACAAATTGCGCTGGTGGCCGCAGGCATCAATCAATGTGACTATTGTGCCGCCGCGCATACGCAGGCCGGCCAGCGCAGCGGCCTCGATGCGGCGGAACTGGCGGACAACCTGGCCGGAAAATCGCACGACCCGAAGACCCAGGCCGCGCTCATTTTTGTCCGGCAGATTCTCACCAAGAATGGTTTTGTGGGCGACGACGCGCTGCAGCCGTCAGGAATGCCGGGTACGGCGAAGGCGAGCTCGTCGAAATGATTGCACATGTGGGCATGAACATTTTTACCAACTATTTCAACCATATTGCCGGCACGGAGATCGATTTTCCGCGCATCAAGACGACCTGAAAATCAGCGATGGTCCACCTTATTCCGGTGTGCGCCACCCGGCATGTCGGAAAAACGTCATCCGTATGTGGCACGACGCCGACATGGGCGGGTGTCGGGTCCACTGAAAAGGGAGAAAAATTGAAAAAAAATATAGGAACAAAGTCGTGGGCCAACGCCAGCAACGGAGCGCTGCAGAATGCCGATCGAAAACGGCTGATGGCGCAGATCATGCTCGGGCGCCTGGCAGCGGTGCCCAAGCGACTCCGTGCATGGATCGGACTGAGCGATCCGGTGCTGGCAAAGATCGATATCGACGCGATCCGGATACCGGATTCGAGCGCGGCGCGACAGGCCGGCGAACTGGCGGGCTCATTGAGTCCGCCCTGGATACTCAACCATTGCATCCGTACTTACCTGTGGGGCGCGATGCTGGCGCAAACGCGGCAAATCAAATTCGATGAAGAACTGTTCTATGTGGCAAGCGCCCTCCATGACCTGGGCCTGACGGAACAATATCGTTGCGGCGCAAAATGCGCCGCGTGTTTTGCGGTGGAGGGCGCGCGCGCCGCGGAGCAGTTTGCCGACACCGTCGGCTGGCCCGGCGAGCGGCGCGACCGTTTGTCGGAAGCCATTTCGCTGCACCTCAATATACGCGTCGGACTGGCCCACGGTCCCGAAGCTCACTTGTTGCATGCGGGCGCATCGGTGGACGTCATCGGCGCCCGTCTCAAGGAAATCGATGTGGAGGCCGTGCGCCATGTGTTGGACCACTATCCACGCCTCGGTTTCAATACCGAAATGGCGGCGCTGATGAAGGACGAGGCACGCAGCAGGCCCGATTCGCGTGCGGCTTTCCTGATCGGTCTGGGATTTTCTCGGATGATCCGGGAGTCGAAGTGGCCTGCCTGACATCGCCGGATGCTGCCGGGCCGCGACAGGATGGCTGCCGCCTGCAGCAGACTACGTCGCATGCGTTTTCATCATACGACGCGTGCAGAAAATGCGGTTGAGCATTCTTCGCCGGTCTATAAGATTGAACCTATCAGACAGGACCTGCACCGGCAGGGTTGTTTGAAATGAAAATTAGTCAGGGAACGCCGCACCGCGACGCATCCGAACGATTTTGAAATAAGGGTAATCAAATGAATGTTCGAAAATTGAATGCTTTTGTCGTGGGCGAACTCGGGTATGTGGCACCGGTGTCCGGGCGCGCCTTTCAAACCATGTACGAACCACAGGATGGCACACCAGGCACCAATTGCGCATACGACATGCGCAACTGCAAAATTGAAAACGCACGCCAGGCCGGATCGTCGCTCACGCTCGAGGGCAATGGATTCGAACTGTTCGACTCGCCGTCGGCGGTCAAGAATTTCAATGACGACGCGGAAGTGACCAGTCTTTATTATCGCGAAATCGAGGAACTCGCGTTGGACCTTACCGGTGGCGCGAAAGCCAAGGTTTTCGATCATCTGTTGCGCCAGCGGGAGCAGGGCAGGCCGTCGCTGACGATGGGCCGGCAGGGCGATGGCTCGAAACCCTCGGCGGTGGGACGAGTCCATAACGACTACACCGAAACCTCCGGCATGGCGCGCCTGAATATGGTCTTTCCGGAGGTCGAGCCCCAGTTGCCGTTTCTGATACTGAATTTCTGGCGTCCGGTCTTGCATCCGGCAATCGATGCGCCGTTGGCGCTATGCGATGGACGCAGCGTATCGACGGCGGACTGGGTCGAGACCGACATACTCTATCCGACTCGCAAGGGCCAGATATATCTGGCAAAGCACTCCGACGCACATCGCTGGCACTACTATCCGGCCATGCAGCCGCACGAAGTACTCGTATTTAAGACGTTCGATTCACGCCGGGATCATGCCGCGCGCATGACGCCGCATTGCGCGTTCAATGACCCACAAGCGCCACCCGACGCGCCCCTGCGGCGCAGCATGGAAATTCGCTGCCTGGTGTTACTGAAGTAGTGAACTGCCCGCGCGCGGCAAGCCGCGAGTGCCGGTGTGACCGTTGATATGGTTGAAAGGGGAAAAAATGAAAGACTCGACAAATGCCGTCACCCAGCCGACGCTGGAAATGTGGTTTGAATTTGGCAGCAACTATAGCTATCTGAGCGTGATGCGCATTGAAGAGCTGGCGCGAAAAGCGGGCGTTTCGGTGGCGTGGAAACCGTTTTTGCTCGGGCCGATTTTCAAAAATCTCGGATGGGATTCTTCTCCCTTCGTGGTGCAGTCTCAAAAAATGCAATACATGTGGCGCGACATGGCGCGGCAGGCTGAAAAATATGGCTTGAAGTTCAACAAGCCCTCCGAGTTTCCGCGCCTTGCGACGTTGCCGATGCGCGTGGCCATATTCGGCGCCGACGAGCCGTGGATCGGGGTCTTTTGCAAGAAGGTGATGCTGCAAAACTGGGTGAACGACCTCGACATCAACTCCACCGATATGGTCATGCAAGCCCTGAGCGGCGTCGTACCAGATCCTGGCCTGATCATTGAACTGGCGCAAAGCGAGGTCAACAAACTGCGTTTGCGGGAACAGACCGAAGTAGCGCGCCGTCGCGGTATTTTCGGGGGACCGACCTTCTTCGTCGGCGAGGAAATGTTTTGGGGTAATGATCGCCTGGAGGACGCAATGGCCTATGCGCAATCCCGGATCGGGGTGCCAGGGTGAATCGATGAAGACACTCCAGGGCCCCAGGGCCGGCTTTGCGCCGCACGACCGTATCAACCAGGTGACCCAGGCCTGGGAGCCGATTTTTTCCCGGATCGACGACAGCGGCGTGTCGATCCTGGCTATGTGGGTGGGGCCCTCGCATTGCAATAATCAGGCAATTTTGCATGGCGGCGTGCTCGCTGCGTTGGCCGACACCGCCATGGGCATGGCCTGCGGACGTCATTTGCCGGCCGGTACGTTCGCACGCACGATCGGGCTGCACATTGACTATCTGGGGGCGGTGCCGCTGAACGCATGGCTTGAAATCCGGCCTCGTGTGCTGAAATCCGGGCGCTCGATGGCATTTGCGAATGCCCAGGTATTTTCCGATGACCAACTGGTCGCGATGGTCAATGCCACTTTCTCCGTTCGATAGATCGAACGGCCATGCTGTCCAGCAGATCGGTGACATGGTCGACCTATTCACAACAAGGATTTTTTGAATGGCACAACGAAGCTTGGACGAACACGATCGATGAAGCGGGCCAGCCGACGATCGCCGCCCGCGACGAAATCCTGGCGTTCTTTGCGCATCGGTTGGCAAGCTGATTGGTTCTTTCGCATGAGCGAACAAACAGTAAGAACGATGCAAACGATAACAATCAACCAATCGTGAGGGGAAATTAATGAAGGAATCGAACAACCATGTACCACAAATGCCGCCAGACGTTGTCAGGTACCTCAAGGGTGCACCTCCCGAAAGCGAGCAGTTCGATTTTCTCATTGGTGATTGGGATGTCGCAGCTACCAGGTATCACGAAGACGGAACAGTGCTCTTTGAATACAAAGCAAGCTGGAGTGCCAGATATCTGCACGAGGGACGAATGGTCATGGACGACTTCAAGGCGTATTTGCCGACAGGGCAAGAAATTTCCTCGTACGTTACATTGAGAACCTACTCAGAAGCAATGCACTGTTGGGAGATGACCGGTCTGTCAGCGCTTCAACCGGCCACCAATGCGCTATGGCGTGGCGAATGGAAAGATGGCGAAATGCTGATAGAAGTGATCGGCAAGAACCCAGAAGGTGACACGATCAGAAATAAGATCCGTTTCTTCAGCATCTCGAAAGATCGGTTCACCTGGGAAAGCAAAATTAGTCATGACGCCGGGAAAACTTGGACCAGAGCAGCTTCTTTGCTCGTATCCAGAGCATCGCGATAGCAGGGTCCGCCGAGGTGGAATTGCCTTCGAAATCCCGATCCATTCGGGCGAACCGGGCAAGGGGCAAGTGCGCGGAAGGAGCCTCCGGGGGCACCATTCAACATTCCATTTGACATAATATAAATTATGCGAAAAACCGCAGAAGGCGAAGATACGCCGCTCGTTGGCAAAATGCTGTCCCCAACCTGTCAGGCTGCTGCCTTGCCCGTATTGACGGCCAATTGCGCTTCGAACGCCCGCCCGTAGGCCGGCCGGCTTTCGCCGCGTGCGACGTACGCGGCCAGCTTCGGATACTCGTCCAACACACCCGACGCTCGCAACCTCAGCAGCACTGATACCATCATCAGGTCGCCCGCGCTGAAGGCGCCGTCGAGCCAGTCCGCATCGCCGAGGCGATGCGGACAGCTGCGCAAGCCGCGGGTGCAGGCGTGCCACGACCAGCGGCAGCCGCTCGGTGAACCACGGCTTGTCGCGTTCAAAGAAGCTGGCGGTTCCAAATTCCAGGATCGGTGGCTCGACCGTGTTGAGCGCGGCGAAGATCCAGGTGATCGCGCGCGCACGCGCATCGGCATCGGCGGGAAGCAAACCGGCGTAGCGCCCGGCGATATGAAATACGATCGCGCCGGTCTCGAAAATGGCGAGATCGCCTTCTTCATAGGTGGGAATCTGGCCAAAAGAATGCAGCGCCAGATGTGGCGGCTCCTTCATGGCTGCAAAGGAAACCAGGCGGACCCCATAAGGCTGGCCGACTTCTTCGAGCGCCCAGCGAACGCGCGTGTCGCGGGCCAGCCCCTTGCCACCATCGGGCGACCGTTCAAATGCAGTGATGGTGATTGTCATCGCGGCCCTGGTCTGCGATCACCGTCGCCTGGTACTCGTGTTGAGCGCAACCGCGGCTAGCACCAGCGCCTGCAGCGCCTTTTCATCGAGCTGTTCGCCCTCATGAATATCGATGGCGCGCCGGGTGTTGCCGTCGAGGCCGGCATTGAACAGGCTGGCAGCGCATCGATCAATGACGAGGCGGACTGTTCGCCCGCCCCGTCCTGTACGCCGCCAGTCGATGTTTTCATGTCGCCACCGTTCATGAATCTGCATAAGGCAGTGCCCGGCAGCCTGCCGGCGGCTGGGCACGCATCATCCGGCAGTGGCCAGGCTCAGTGCAGAGCAGTCACCGCATAGCCTTTTTCGGCGATCTGCTCGCTTACTTTCTCGATCGAGTAGTCTGCCAGATCCGAGGCATCGTCGTCCATCTCAAACGCCCGCGCTTCCACCAGCCAGTCGGTGTTGGTGGCTTCTTCGGGGATATTCCGTGCTTCCGGTACAGCAAGGTAAGAGAACTTGCCGTCGTGCTCGGGTTCGGCTCTGCGGTAAATGTCCAGGCGCATGGTGTTTTTCCTATCAATGAAGACGGACTGATGCTTTCGGGGTGAAAACATGTCCTCGTCACACCTTAGGCCAGCAGCGCCGCGCCGTCTGTTAAGTGCTGCACACTACCTAACGGCCCGGACTGCCGCGCAGGATGCGGGCCGGCAGCATGACGACTGCGCGCAGCAGCTCGAACACCGCGTCGACGCCAACGCCGATCAGCCGAAACGGCAGCAACAGCAGCCAGATCACCGGATACAGCACCAGCGCAAGCAAGGCCAGCGGCCAGCACAGGAATAACACCAGCAGCCACAGCAGGAAACCGAACATCGCGCACCCCTTTCAACAAAGCCGTTCACGTGGAATCACTGTAGGACGGGAGCGGGTGTGGCGCAAATGCCATGCGACCAAACGCACCCAGGGCCTGCTGAAGGGTGAAAAGCGACGACGGGCGGGACCGCCCTGCTCTCTTACTGGCCTACGCAGATGATCTTGGTGGCGTAGTCGCGGGCGCTGGCCTTTTTGCTGGACGCCCAGTCGATCACCTCCTGGGCCTCGGTGACGGTCATGATGGTCGCCTTTTCCTTGTTCTTGATGAAGGAAACGCCCTCGAACTTGCCATCTTTGCTGCGCATCACCTTTGCAAACACGGGCGGCCGGGACTCGCCGTCGCTGAGTTTGTTTTGCTGGACGAGGTAACGCTGGTCTAGGTTTTCCATGGGAGAAGTTCAAGTGTGGGAATCAAGACCCGCATTTTACGGCCTTGACGCGCGGCGCGCCCGAAATAAAAGGTTATGTGACCGTTAAGTGGGGGCCCTTGCCCAGTGCCGACCTCAGCAGCATCTCGGCCGATCCGATTGTCGTCGCGCCCCCACCGCCAGCCCAGGTGGTTCGGCAGGTAACGGCTGGCGACGCCGTTGAAGCGGCGCGGCCATTGCTTGAAGCGGCTGTGATACGCGTTGACGTTCTGCACGTGCAGGGCGCCGGCGACCCGCACTGCCGCCGACAGGTTGACGGCGCGGTGCATGATGCCGGCTGCGCGCGCAAAGCTGCGCGTTCCAAATCCCCCGACTTAACGGGTACATAGCCAAAAAAAACCGGGCCGGGCACGAGGCGGGCCCGGTCTGGTCTATCTCAGCGCTGATCAGGCAAACTCGACGGTACGATGTGCCGGCTGCGCGACCGTTGCCACGACCAGGTCGGCGCGGATGGCAGCCTGCAGCGACGGGATCGAACCGCCGGCGCGGTAGTGGAAGCTCACGTGAAGCAGGTCGCCCGGCCGCACCGCGATCGGCTGCGCCAGCGGCAGCGTCATGTAGTGATTGAGCCAGTCGATGGTGCTCGACTCTTCCTCGACCACGGCGAGGATGTTCTTGGTGACGAAGCGCATGGCGTTCAGGGTGCCGGCTTTCTCGATCTGGAACTGGCCTTCCCAGGCGATCTGGGTGTCGGTCGGCTGGCTGAAGTCGAGTACGCTGTAGACGGCCGGCTGGGCCAGTTCGACGGTACCCGGGTAGATGACGGTGGTTTCCTGGAACTGGACGATCGGGGCGTAAAAGCCTTCGAAGTCGTATTCCTGCTGCAGAGGCTGGACCGCCATGATGACCGCTTCCGGCAAGAACATCGGCAGCGGGCCGCCGAAGCGCGCCAGGTAGCGCCGCTTGAACGATTCCATCACTTCGACCTGTTTTTCGCGCAGCATGCCGACGTGGATCATCTCGCAGATGACGACGTCGACCGGCTCTGGCGGCAGATACTCGAACGCATCGGCATGGACCACGTCGACCTTGTGCCCGTTAGGGTTCATGGCCAGCATCTTGCGCGCTTCCTTGACCATGTCCGGGTTGAACTCGACGCAATAGACCTTGTCGGCCTTGGCCGCCGCAAACCAGGACAGCACGCCGGTGCCGCCGCCGAGCTCGAGCACCTTGGCACCGGGCTTCACCGCATAGTTGATGGCGGACTTGAACCCGTGCATGCGGTTCTGGTCCATCAGCATATTGTGGTGATAGTGGACGGGGATAAATTGCCCCAGGTAGCAGCTCTCGATTTCGCGTTCGTTCAACATAGGAGTCCTTGTATGCCAGCCGCCCTGCCCTGTCCCGGGCCGCGCCTGCGGTTTATTAGTGCGACAGGGTAATTATCGTTAATAAAACACATGTGCCATGCCGCGAGGTCAGCTGCTTTTCCGTGCCAGTTCAATGGCTGCGCGGCGGAAGTGTTCGTCATCCTCGCGCAGCGCACGGTGTCATCCTCGGCGCAGCGCAAGGTGTCATCCTCGCGCAGCGCAAGGTGTCATCCTCTCGCAGCGGGGATCCATGCTGAGCGTGCTACGCAGTTCTGCGCCCTCAGCATGGGTCCCCGCTTTCGCGAGGAAGACGGCTTCGGGTGTCTCAGCTTCTTGGGGGCGAGGACGACGGCTCCGGGTGACTCAACGCTTGTGGGCGGCGACGTGGGCCGCGATGGCGGCGGCGATGCGGGGCTTGTCGGCGCGCTCGGCAATCTGCGCGGCCGTCAGCGATTCGCTGTTCTTGAGGCCGGCGTCGGCGCCTTCGTCGAGCAGCAGCTGGACCGTGGACTCCTTGCCCTCGCGCGCGGCGATCATCAGCGGCGTGAACTTTGCCGGCGCCTCGGCGTCGATGTAGGCGTGGTGTTCGAGCAGGATCCGGGTGATGTCGTCGTCGCCGCTGGCGGCGGCAAAATGCAGCGCGGTCCAGCCTGGACGGTTGACGATGGCGCCTTTCGCCAGCAAGGCGAGCACCGCCGGCTTGTTGTGCTTGAAGGCGGCCATCATCAGCGCGGTGTTGCCGTTGGGCGCATTTTGCTCCAGCTGCAGCGCCGGCTGGGCCAGCAGCACGTCGACGACGCGCGCCGAGCCCTCGCGCAGTGCCAGGATCAGGCCGCTCTCGCCGCTGATGGGGTCGATCGCGTTCGGATTCACCGTGCCCGCCGCCAGCAGTTTCCTGACGGCGCTGTCGTTGTCCATCTGCACGGCGCGGAAATAGCTGCTCAGTTCGTCAGCGGTTGCGGCGGCGGCATGGCCCAGGCTCAGGCAAGCCACCACCGCAATGGACGGCAGCAGGCGAATTTTTCGGGTGAACTTTGACATGAAGTATTTATCGCACCACGTTGAAAAGGTTGAAGAAATTGTTGGTCGTATGGGATGCGACCTCAGCGAGCGGCACATCCTTGAGCGAGGCAATGTACTCGGCAACGTGGCGCACGAAGCCGGGTTCGTTCATCTTGCCACGGTGCGGCATCGGCGCCAGGTAGGGCGAATCGGTTTCGATCAGCGTGCGCTCGAGCGGCACCGCGCGCGCCACCGCCTGCAAGTCCTTGGCGCTCTTGAAGGTGACGATGCCCGAAAACGAAATGTAAAAGCCCATCGCCAGCGCCGCCTCGGCCACTTCCAGCGATTCGGTAAAGCAATGCATGACCCCGGCCACGCCACCCTTGTCGGTGCCGGCGCCCTCCTCCTGCATGATGCGGATCGTGTCTTCGCTCGCCGCTCTTGTGTGAATAATCAAGGGCTTGCGCGTGATTCTTGAAGCTCTTATGTGGGTGCGGAAGCGCTCGCGCTGCCACTCGAGGTCGCCCTGCAAGCGGTAATAATCGAGCCCCGTTTCGCCAATGGCGATGATCTTCGGATGGTCCGACAGTTCGACCAGCTGCTCGACCGTTGGTTCCGGCGTGTCCTCGTAATCGGGGTGCACGCCGACCGAGGCGTAGATGTGCGGATACTGTTCGGCCAGGGCCAGCACCTGCGGAAAGTCCGGCAGGTCGACCGAGACGCACAGCGCGTGGGTGACCTTGTTTTCGGCCATCTTGGCCAGCAGCTCGGGCATGCGAGCGGCCAGCTCGGGGAAGTTGATGTGGCAGTGGGAATCGATATACATCCGGCGATTGTAGCCGGAATGCCAGCAGACGCGCTAGGCGACCCGTTTGCCCAGGATGATCAGGTCGCGCTCGATGCCGTCGAGGTTGGCCACGCGCGGCAGGTTGGCCCAGGTGTCGAAGCCGTATTTGCGGAACAAGGCGAGGCTCGGCTGGTTGTGGCCGAAGATGAAGCCGAGCAAGGTATGCACCTTGATGCTCGGCGCGAAGGCGATCGCCTGCTCGAGGCAGTAGCGGCCGAGGCCCTTGCCGCGCCACGCCTCGGCGATGTAAATCGACAGCTCGGCGGTGCCGGAATACGCCGGCCGGCCATAGAAGTTCGAGTACGACATCCAGCCCAACACTGCGGGACTAGCCGCGGTGTCGTCAGCCGAATGGATCACCCACAGCGGCCGGCGCTCGGGATTATGGTCGGAAAACCATTGTTCCCGGGATTCGACGGTGACCGGCTCGGTATCGGCGGTTACCTCGCGCGAGGCCACGGTGGAGTTGTAAATGTCGACAATGACGGGCAGATCGGCGGGGTGGGCCAGGCGGTGGACGTAGGAAGGCATGCAGCTGATTTCAAAAAATTAAAGAACAGGAATCAAAGGGTATGGGTGGCGCGCGAGGAGCGCAGCGCGGCGCCGAGGATTTCTTCGATGCGCAGCTTGGCGCGCTGGCCCGTTTCGTCGTCCGGAAAATGCACGCCGATGCCCTGCGCCTTGTTGTTGTGGGCGGCCGGCGGCGTGATCCAGGCCACCTTGCCGGCGATCGGGTACTTGTTGGGGTCGTCCATCAGCGCCAGGATCAGGTAGATCTCGTCGCCTATCTTGTACGGCTTGGCGGTGGGCACGAACATGCCGCCGTTCTTGAGGAAGGGCATGTAGGCCGCATACAGTGCCGCCTTCTCCTTGATGGCAAGCGACAGCACCGATGGCCGCGGTATCGCGGTCGCGCTCGGGTCGGTTGGGTTGCCAGTCATTCAAGTCCTTTCATACGGCCGCCAGGGCCGGGCTGCCTAGCTGCAGCACGCAGTGTAATCAAGCAGCATCGCTTCGACAAACAATTTTGCCGACAGCGGGTGGTCGGCGATCGCCCGACGCTCGTTGGTGCCCTTGATCGCCTGCAGCAGACTGGCAGTGTGCACCGTGCCGGCCAGCGCCGCAAGTTCCTTCTTGTAGCGAGGGAAATATCTGATGCTGCCAGACAGTTTGTACGAAAACAGGTCGTAAAGCCAGCGTTGCTGCCAAGAAACAAGCAACGCCAGCGGGGCCTTGCTCAACTTTTCCGCTGTTTTCAGGGCGGCCTCCACGCCTGGGCGCGCCAGCAGCTGCAGCAGCGCCTCCATGTCCTCGCGGTTGCCCGTTTCCGACTGCGCCAGCGCGGCCAGCGGAGCGCCGCCCTGCTCGCGCAGCCAGCTGTCGGCGTCCGGCAGGCCCTGCTCCTTGAGCCAGGCCAGCGCCGCGGCGTGGTCCGGCATCGGCAGCGCAAACTTGCGGCAGCGCGACAGGATGGTCGGCAGCAGGCGGTCCAGGCTGTTCGACGACAGCAGGAACACGGTGCCCGGCGGCGGCTCTTCGAGCGTCTTCAGCAGCGCGTTCGAGGCCGGCGTGTTGAGCGCCTCGGCCGGGTACAGCACCACTACCCGCAGGCCCTGGCGGTGGGTGGAGATGTTCATGAAGTCGGCCAGCTGCCGGATCTGCTCGATCTTGATCTCTTTCGACGGCGCCTTGGTCGACTTGGATTTTTTGCCGGTGTCGGCGTCGACGCCCTCCTCGCCCTCGGGCGGTTCCTCTTCCAGCGCCTCCGGCCGCACGCGGCGGTAGTCGGGGTGGTTGTGCTGGGTGAACCAGCCGCAGGAGGCGCAGGCGCCGCAGGCGTGGCCGTCGGCTCGGACGTCTTCGCACAGCAGCGATTGCGCGAACGCTTCGATGAAGGCGGCCTTGCCGGTGCCCGCTTCGCCATGGAACAGGATTGCGTGCGGCAAGCGTTCGCGCATTTCCTGCAGCTGGCGCCAGGCGTCCGATTGCCAGGGGTAGATTGTATTACTCATCAAATTCAATCACTTACACTTCATCGTTAAAGTGGTTACTTTCGGGGCTGACTTAAAGCAGTTTCTCAAGTATGCCAGTCAAGGTCGCGCGGATGTCGTCGATGCTTCTTGTCGAGTCGACCACGACGATGCGCTCCGGGAACTGGGCGGCGCGGCGCAGGTATTCGTTGCGGCAGGCGGCGAAGAAGTCGGCTTTTTCCGTTTCGAACTTGTCGAGCGTGCGGGTGGCGTCGAGCCGGGCGCGGGCGACGTCGAGCGGGACGTCGAACAGCAAGGTCAGTGCCGGCTGCAGGTGCGGGTGCACCCACTGCTCCAGCGCTTCCATCTTGGCCCGGTCGAGCCCGCGCCCGCCGCCCTGGTAGGCGAAGCTGGCGTCGGTGAAACGGTCGGAGATGACCCACTCGCCGCGCGCCAGCGCCGGTTCGATCACCTGAGCCATGTGCTCGCGCCGGCTGGCGAACATCAGCAAGGTCTCGGTCTCGAGGTGCATCTTTTCGTGCAGCAGCATGTCGCGCAGCTTTTCGCCGACGGCGGTGCCGCCAGGTTCACGCGACGACACCACCGACTTGCCGTGCGCGCGCAAGAAATCGGCGACGAAAGAGATGTGGGTGGACTTGCCGGCGCCGTCGATGCCTTCGAAACTGATGAACTTGCCTGGTACCGCGGTGCTGTCTGCAGTGCTGTCTTGACTCATGAAATCTGCCGCGCTCATCGTTGGTATTGGTTCACTGCCCGATTGTGGTCGGTCAGGTTGCCGGAAAACTTGCTGGTGCCGTCGCCGCGCGAAACGAAGTACAGCGCCTCGGTCTTGGCCGGCCCGAGCGCCGCCTGCAGCGACTCCACGCCGGGCAAGGCGATCGGCGTAGGCGGCAGTCCCGGGCGCGTATAGGTATTGTAAGGCGTGTCCGTTTCCAGGTCCTTCTTGCGGATCTTGCCTTCGTATTTGTCGCCCATGCCATAGATGACGGTCGGGTCGGTCTGCAACAGCATGCCCAGTTTCAGGCGGTTGACGAAGACGCCGGCGATCATCGAGCGCTCGGACTTCTGTCCGGTTTCCTTCTCGACGATGGAGGCCATCACCAGCGCCTGGTAAGGATTGGCGTACGGCAGGCTCGGATCGCGCTTTTCCCAAGCCGACGTCAAGTGCGACACCAGCATCGCGTGCGCCTGCTTGTAGATCTGGATGTCGCTCGAGCCCTTGGCGAACAGGTAGGTGTCGGGGAAGAACAATCCTTCCGGCGCCTTGTACTCGGTCGAGATCTTCGCCATCAGGTCGGCGTCGGACAGGTCGGCGGTATCGTGCTTGAGTCCTTTGTTGCCGGCGATCGCCTGGCGCATCTGCCTGAAGGTCCAGCCTTCGATGATGGTGAGCGACTCCTGCGCGAACTCGCCGCGCACCAGCTGGTCGATCAGACGGCGCGGCGTAGTGCCGGGTTTGAGCTCGTAGCTGCCGGCCTTGATGCGCGCACTTTTCTGCGTCACGCGGGCGAGCAGCGAGAACAGGAAGGGGTTGACCGGCACGCCGGCCGCGGCCATCTGCTGCGACACCGCGCCAACGCCGCTGCCGGGCAGCACGGTAAACGGGATCGCTGGTTCGCCGCTGCTGATCGGCTGCTTGGACCACCACGCGAAGCCGGCCACAGCGGCCACGGAAACGATGGTGCCGAGGATGATTGTTTTTTTTATGAAGCCCATTCTCACTCTTTTGGTTTTGCGGGGAGTCCGGCGGGAATTTCTCGACATCTCTATAATGAACCCGTAATGATAATGCTTTAAACAAAAAATATTGGGGATTTATGGATAACTGGAATGACTATCTGCTCTCCCTAGGCGCGCGCCATAGCCCGGATGATACCTTGACGGCGGCAGATTTTGGCCGGCCTCTCAATACCGCCGAGCTGGCCGGGGGTTTTGTCGCCGTCGTCGGCGACCTCGGGCTGATTGCCGTCACCGGTGCCGATGCGGCAAGCTTCCTGCACAACCAGCTCACCAA
The DNA here is from genome assembly GCA_038248405.1 of Burkholderiales bacterium. Lineage (GTDB taxonomy): Bacteria > Pseudomonadota > Gammaproteobacteria > Burkholderiales > Burkholderiaceae_D > JAFCUW01. Next base: position 75,662 of record JBBRXM010000001.1, on the reverse strand, counting down.
CGACGTCGAACACCTCGGCGCCGGAGAAGCGCGGCTGGCCGGCTATTGCTCGCCGAAGGGCCGCCTGCAGGCGACGTTCCTGGTCTGGCGCGATGCCGATTCGGTGTATTTGCAGCTGCCGCACGAGCTGCAGGGCGCGCTGCAGAAGCGCCTGTCGATGTTCGTGCTGCGCGCCAAGGCCAAGCTGGCCGATGCCGGCGCCGACGTGGTGACGCTGGGACTGGGCGGCGCCGCGGCGCAGGCGGCCTTGCGCCAGCATGTGGCCGTGCTGCCCGAGGTCCCCTACGGCAAGGTCGACGGACCGCTCGGCACCATCATCCGCATGGCGGACGCGTTCGGCGCACCGCGCTACCAGTGGCTGCTCAGCCAGGCCGATGCCGCCGCCGTGCTGCCGGCACTGCGCTCGACGCTCGCGCTGGGCGGCAACCAGGCGTGGCAGCTGTCCGCCATCCATGCGGGTGTGCCGCAAATTACGACGCGCACGCAGGAGCAGTTCGTGCCGCAGATGGTCAATTTCGAGCTGCTGGGTGGCGTCAATTTCAAGAAGGGCTGCTATCCGGGCCAGGAAATCGTCGCGCGCAGCCAGTATCTGGGCAAGCTCAAGCGGCGCACCGTGCTGGTGACGATCGAGGGCGCCACCGCGCAAGCCGGCGACGAAGTGTTTGCCGTTGCCGATCCGGGGCAGCCATGCGGCATGGTCGTCAATGCGGCGGCCAACGGCGCCGGCGGCGTCGACGCGCTGGTCGAAATGAAGCTGGCGGCGATCGACGAGGGCGACATCCGCCTCGGTTCGGCCGAAGGCGCGCCGCTGGTGGTCAAGCCGATGCCCTACCCGCTCGACGCCATCGAGGTCTGAGCGATGCACGACCTGTATATCTACTACCAGGTGAGCGAAGGCAACGCCGCCGCGCTGGAACTGCGGGTGCGCGCGATGCAGGCGCGGCTCGCGGGCGAGCGCGGCATCTCGGGCCAGCTCAAGCGGCGGCCCGATGCAGCCGATGGCAAGCAGACCTGGATGGAGATCTATCCGACGACGCCGGCCGGTTTTGACGCCGCGCTGGCCGCCGCGGTGCAGGATGCCGCGCTGGGCGAGCTGACCGACGGTTCGCGCCACATCGAAATTTTTACGGATTTACACCCATGTGCCTGATTGTATTTGCGTGGCAGGTGATGCCTGGCGCGCCGCTGATCGCCGCGGCCAACCGCGACGAATTCTATGACCGGCCGGCCAGCGCGGCCTGTCACTGGCCCGAGCATCCGCAGGTATATGCCGGCCGCGACCTCAAGGGCGGCGGCAGCTGGATGGGCATCACGACCGAAGACAGCCCGGGCGGGCCGAAGTTCGCCGCCCTGACCAACATCCGCGGCCCGCAGGAGCGCCGCCTTGATGCGCCCTCGCGCGGGGCGCTGGTGGCAGACTACCTGGCGGGGACGCTGACGGCGCGGGAATATATTGCCAGCATCGCCGACGGCGCCGGCCAGTACAACGGCTTCAACCTGGTGCTGGGCGACCGCAACAGTCTGTACTGGTTTTCCAACCGGGGCGACGGCGACGCGCGCAACGGCCATGCGCTGGAGCCGGGGATTTACGGCATTTCGAACGGGCTGCTCGATTCGCCGTGGCCGAAGGTGCTGAGGACCAAGGCGCAGTTCGCCAGTTTGCTGTGCCAGGGCGCGCCGGAGGATGCCTACTTCGAGATGCTGGCCGACACCACCTGCGCGCCGGACCTGCGGCTGCCCGATACCGGCATCGAGATCGGCCTGGAGCGCGTGCTGTCGGCGGTGTGCATCGAGACGCCGGGATACGGCACACGCACGTCCACGGTGGTGACGCTGTATGCGGAGGCGCCGCCGCAGTTGCATGAGCGGGTGTTGCAGTAGGTTTTCATGTTGCGTCACACGACTTACTGACAGGAAGATCCGAAATGGTGCTTGTCTTCGCCGGATGTCATTCTATAATCGACTATCGTTGATAGGATCGGAGATCGGCTGTGTCACAACTTCTTGTTCGTGAACTGGATCAGGATCTGGTCGACGCCCTCAAGCGGCGGGCGGCATCGCATGGCCGCAGCGCCGAGGCCGAACACCGTGAAATCCTGCGAATCACGCTTCTCGGACAACCGGTCAAGCGTCCATTGAAGGATTTGCTGGCCTCGATGCCCTATTTCGACGACGACGATCTGTTTGACGTGCGCTAGGCCGACAGGTGGCGTTCCTTCTCGATACGAACGTGATTTCGGAGATTCGAAAGGGCAATCGCTGCAATTGGGGCGTCCGTGAATTCTTCGATCAAACAGTTGACTCCGAATTGTTCTTGCCCGTTCAGGTAGTTGGGGATATCCGTGCCGGCATCGCAAAAGCCGAACGTAGCGGGGACCGTGGTAAAGCAGGGATATATGAGGCGTGGCTCGGCACCTTACTCCAAGAGTATGAGGACCGGATTATTCAGTTTGATGCCGATTGCGCGCAGGTCTGGGGCACGCTTCTTTCCGGCGAAAAAAAGATCCGCATACCATCGATAAACAAATCGCCGCAATTGCTTTGCTTTGGGATCTGACGCTGGTAACCAGGGACAATGGAGGCGGATTCAGGGCGGGAGCGAGCCGCAATTTGAAGGTGTTGAATCCGTTCAAGTCCGGCCGGGCCAACCCGGGAACTCAACCTAGCCTTGAAGCCAACGTCATCGCCGGCCGAAGGCATGCGCACATCCCACTGGTATTGACCGAACTGAGCCCCGATGCCGTATTCAATTGCTCCGGCGGCGAATACAGCACGCCAAGCGGACGTGCGCACCGCCCATCTATTCTGCGCCGACTGTCATAGCTGCTTTGACGCGCACTATGCGAACGGCACTGCGGCCCTGACCATTTGAACGCACAGCTCACAGATTCATCTTGGCGCGCAGCATGTCGCGGATGTGCGGTGTTGCCTTGTACGGATCGCTCGGATTGCGCTGGTGGACGATCTCGTCCATCCGCTCGGCGACATTGCCCAGCGCGCCCGGGTGCGAGTAGATGTAGAACTGGCCGGCGGCAATCGCATCGAAAGTGATCGCAGCCACGTCCGCCGCCGACACCTTGCCCGACTCCACCGCTTTGGCCGTCATCGCCTGCGCCGCCACCTGGCTGGCTGTCGGCCCGGCCGTCATCCTGACGTCCTGCGGCCGGTTGCGGTGAGACTGGTGGATGCCGGTCGGCACAAAATACGGGCACAGCACCGACGCGCCGATCGGCGCCTCCACCAGTTGCAGGTCGTGGTACAAGGTTTCCGACAGCGACACCACCGCGTGCTTGGAGACGTTGTAGACGCCCATCGTCGGCGCGTTCAGCAACCCCGCCATCGACGCCGTGTTGACGATGTGGCCTTCGAACGCCGGATCGCGCGCGGCGCAGTCGAGCATCAGGCGGGTGAAAATGCGCACGCCGTGGATCACGCCCCAGACGTTGACGCCCAGGACCCACTCCCAGTCCGCTTCCGAGTTTTCCCAGATCAGGCCGCCCGAACCGACGCCGGCGTTATTGAACAGCAGGTGGACGGCGCCGAACTTCGCCATCGTCGCGTCCGCCAGCGCCTGCACCTGCTCGCCCTTGCGTACGTCGCACAGCATCGCCAGCACCTGCACGCCGCGCGCTTCCAGCTCCGCCTGCGCCTGGTCGAGCGCGTCCTGCTGGACGTCGGCCAGCACCAGTTTCATGCCGAGGTCGGCGGCACGGTTGGCGAATTCACGGCCCAGGCCGCTGGCGCCGCCGGTGATCACGGCGACCTTGTCGTTGAAGTTCTTCATGTGTGTTCCTCGTTCAGACGGCGGAAACGCCGCCGTCGACTGCCAGCGTCTGGCCGGTGATGTGCTTGCCGGCGTCGGAAGCGAACAGCACCGCCGCGCCTTTCAGGTCTTCGTCATCGCCCAGGCGATTCAAAGGCGCCTCCTTGGCCATGTTCTCGGCGCCGACTGCGGCCAGCAGGCCATGCGTCATTTTCGAAGGAAAGAAACCCGGCGCGATCGAGTTGACCGTGATGCCGTAGGCGCCCCACTCGCCGGCCAGCGTGCGGGTGAAATTGACGACCGCGCCCTTGGAGGTGTTGTAGGCCAGCGTTTTCATCGGTCCCGGCGGGTTGCCGGCCAGGCCGGCGATCGACGATATGTTGATGATGCGGCCGTATTTGCGCGGAATCATCGACGCCTTGCCGACCGCCTGGCTGACCAGGAAGATGCTGCGGATGTTCAGGTTCATCACCTTGTCCCACGCTTCGACCGGATAGTCTTCGGCCGGGGCGCCCCAGCTGGCGCCGGCGTTGTTGATGAGGATGTCGATATGGCCGAGGCGGCGGATGGCTTCGTCGACCATCGGCTGCACCTGCTCGTCCTTCGACAGGTCGGCGGCGATGGCGGAGGCGTCGATGCCACGCGCTTGCAGGTGGGCGACGGCCTCGTCCAGCTCGTTCTGCTTGCGGGCCGACAGCACCACGCGCGCGCCCTGCTCGCCGAGCGCCTCGGCCATCTGCAGGCCGAGCCCGCGCGAGCCGCCGGTCACCAGTGCCGTCTTGCCGGCGAGGGAAAACAATTCTTGGGAAGTACGCATGCGGTGTGTCTCCAGGTTATTAGTATTAAATGTGGTAATCCATGCACTGGCGCGACTCGCGCACGGCGCCGATGAAGCCCTTGATGGCCTGATGGGTCGGATGGTCGCCATAGGCGTCGAGCGCGCCCTTGCTGTCGAATTCCGAATACAGCACGACGTCGTAGGTCGCTTCCAGGCCCGGCTGCGCCAGCGCGACTTCGAACTTGAGCGTGCCCGGCACCAGCGCGGCGCACGATTCGAGCTTTTCCTTCATCTTCGCCGCGTTGGTGGCACGGTCGGCGCCCTCGGCGAAATCCTTCAGTTTCCACATGACGATGTGCTTGATCATTCGTTCTCCCTGATTAGAACCACGCGTCCTGCATGTCGAGCGTGGTGGTGTCTATGCTGGCCAGCAAGTCGAGCTGCGGTCCGACTTTCGGCAATTCCCATTTGAAGAAGTAGCGGCAGGCTTGCAGCTTGCCGCGGTAGAAATCCTGGTCGTCCGCCGTTGCCGCGCCGATCTGGCGTCCGGCCAGCAGGGCTTGCTCGAGCCAGATCCAGGCGACCACGATGTGGCCCACCGCTTCCAGGTAGACACTGGCGTTGGCCAGCGTCTTGTTCATGTCGCCCGACGCGTACAGCGCCGCCGTTACCTCGGCGGCCCGTTGCCAGGCGGCTTCGAGCTCGTCGGCGTAGGGCCGCAGCTCGGCCGACACGCCCTCGGCGCGCCCCCTGGCGACCGTCTTCGCCAGCTCGGCGCTGACGGCGTGCAACAGCGCGCCTTCCTGGATCGACACCTTGCGCCCCAGCAGGTCGAGTCCGTGGATGCCGTGGGTGCCTTCGTGGATCGCGTTGAGGCGGTTGTCGCGGTAGAACTGTTCGACGTTGTATTCACGCGTGTAGCCATAGCCGCCGTGCACCTGGATGGCCAGGCTGTTGGCCTCCACGCACCACTGCGACGGCCACGACTTGGCGATCGGCGTCAGGAAGTCGAGCAGCCGGCCGGCGTGGCGGCGCGCCTCGTCCGACTCGGCGCTGCGCTGCTCGTCGACCAGGCGCGCGCAGTACAGCACGAGTGCGAGGGCGCCCTCGGCGTACGCCTTTTGCGCCAGCAGCATGCGGCGCACGTCCGTGTGGCCGATGATGGCCACCTGCGCCTTGGCCGGATCTTTCTCGGCCGGGTGGCGGCCCTGCGGCCGGTTGCGCGCGTAGTCGAGCGCGTGCAGGTAGCCTGTCACGCCCAGCACCGCCGCGCCGAGGCCGACGCCGATGCGCGCTTCGTTCATCATGTGGAACATATTGGCCAGGCCCTGGTGGGCGTTGCCGACCAGGTAGCCGATGGCGCCTGCCTTGCCCTGCGGCTGGTACTTGCCTTCGCCGAAGTTGAGCAGGCAGTTGGTGGTGCCGCGGTTGCCCATCTTGTGGTTCAGTCCGGCCAGCACGACGTCGTTGCGCTCGCCCGGCGCGCCATTCTCGTCGAGCACGAATTTGGGCACGATGAACAGCGAAATGCCTTTGACGCCGGGAATCAGCCGGCCGTCGGGGCCGGGGATCTTGGCCAGCACCAGGTGCACGATATTGCCGGCCAGGTCGTGTTCGCCGGCCGAGATCCACATCTTGTTGCCGGTCAGGCGATACTGGCGCTCGCCCTCGAGACCGTCGACGGGATCGGGCTCGGCACGGGTGGTGATGTCCGACAAGCTCGATCCCGCCTGCGGCTCCGACAGGCACATGGTGCCGAAGAACTGGCCGGCGAACATCGGCCGCACGAATTGCTCGACCTGGCGCGGGGTGGCGCACTTGAGCAGCGTGTTGGCGTTGGCGACGGTGAGGAAGATGTAGGCGGAGGTGGAGACGTTGGCGGCGGTGAACCAGGCAACGGCCGCCTTTTCCATCACGGAGGGCAACTGCATGCCGTCGAACTCATAGTCCTGGCCGGCGGCGAGCAGGCCCGCGGCGGCGAAAGCGTCGAGCGCGGTCTTGACTTCCGGGACGATGGTGACGGTCTCGCCGTCGAAGTGCGGCTCGTTGTTGTCGCTCTTCTTGTTATGTGGCGCGAACAGGTCGGTGGCGACCTGTTCGGCGGTGTCGAGGGCGGCGCCGAAGGTTTCGCGGCTGTGGTCCTCGAAACGCTTGCGGGCGGTCAGCGATTCGACGTCGAGCCATTCGAACAGCAGGAAATCGAGGTCGCGGCGGGAGAGTATTTTCGATTGCATGGGGCGCATTCAAGGGGTCAGACCCTGGTTTTTCTGTTGAGGGTCTGACCCCGGTTGTGTTGGCGGTTAAAGAGCGGGGATGCGCCGGGTGCTTTCACACCCGGGTCAGACCCCCAACTGAAACACCGGGGTCTGACCCTATACGACTTCGAACAGGCCGGCGGCGCCCTGGCCGCCGCCGATGCACATCGTGACGACGACGTACTTGACGCCGCGGCGCTTGCCTTCGATCAGCGCGTGGCCGACCAGGCGCGCGCCCGATACGCCGTACGGGTGGCCGACGGCAATCGCGCCGCCGTTGACGTTCAACCGGTCCATCGGGATGCCGAGCGTGTCGGCGCAGTACAGCACCTGCACCGCGAACGCCTCGTTGAGCTCCCACAGCCCGATGTCGGGTACCGACAGGCCAGCCTTCTTCAGCAGTTTCGGCACCGCGTACACCGGGCCGATGCCCATCTCGTCGGGCTCGCAGCCGGCCACGGCGAAGCCGCGGAAGATGCCGAGCGGCGTCAGGCCCTTGGCCTGCGCCGTCTGCGCGCTCATCACGATCGCCACCGAGGCGCCGTCGGAAAACTGGCTGGCATTGCCGGCGGTGATGACGCCGCCCGGCACCGCCGGACGAATCTTCGACACCGCCTCGAGCGTGGTGTCGGCGCGGATGCCTTCGTCGGCCGAAATGGTCACTTCGCGCGTCAGCAGCATGCCGGAGGCCTTGTCGGCCACGCCCATGATGGTCGTCATCGGCACGATTTCGGCGTCGAACAGGCCGGCGGCCTGGGCCGCGGCGGCGCGCTGCTGGCTTTGTACGCCGTATTCATCCTGGCGCTCGCGGCTGATGTTGTAGCGCTTGGCGACCGTTTCGGCCGTCTGCAGCATCGGCCAGTAGATTTCCGGCTTGTGCTCCTTGAGCCACGGATCGGCCAGCATGTGGCGGTTCATTTCCTGCTGCACGCACGAAATCGACTCGACGCCGCCGGCGGCATAGATATCGCCCTCGCCGGCAATGATGCGCTGCGCCGCGGTGGCGATCGTCTGCAGGCCGGACGAACAGAAGCGGTTGATCGTCATGCCGCCGGTGCTGACCGGGCAGCCTGCGCGTAGCGCAATCTGGCGCGCGATGTTGGCGCCGGTGGCGCCTTCCGGATTGGCGCAGCCGATGATGACGTCCTCGACTTCGCCGGCGACGATGCCGGCGCGCGCGATCGCCGCCTGCAGCGCGTGGCCGCCCAGGGTGGCGCCGTGCGTCATGTTGAACGCGCCTTTCCACGATTTGGCCAGGGCGGTACGGGCGGTCGATACGATCACGGCATCTAACATGGAGTTCTCCTGAGGTTTGTGTGGGTGTGCGCGGGCGTCTGCCGCCCTCTGCATTGCATACGAGAATAGCACAATATAGTACGGTCGTTCGCAAATTTATTCGTGCGCCGAATCGGGCCTTCGCACCTGTGCAGTTACGTCCTTTGTTGCTGATTAGTCAGTTTGGCGTAAGTTTATTGCAAGCTTGTCGTAAGTTTGGCAGTTCACACTGCGTTGCAGCTGAGGAAATACCCGGCTGAATTCCGATGACATCTACACAATTAAATACACGGAGACACACATGGCAATCACACCCGGCATTTCCGCCGACGGCCGCAAGGCGGTTCCCGCCAACACGGGCCTGACAAAGGAGGAGCGCAAGGTCATCTTCGCCTCGTCCCTCGGTACCGTTTTCGAATGGTACGATTTTTACCTGTACGGCTCGCTCGCCTCGATTATCGGCACCCAGTTCTTCGTCGGCGACGCCAACACCAAGTTCATCTTCGCCCTGCTCGCCTTCGCCGCCGGCTTCATCGTGCGCCCGTTCGGCGCGCTCGTGTTCGGCCGCCTCGGCGACATGATCGGCCGCAAGTACACCTTCCTGATCACCATCCTGATCATGGGCGCCTCCACCTTCGTTGTCGGCCTGTTACCGAGCTACGCGACAATCGGCATCGCCGCGCCGATCATCCTGGTCAGCCTGCGCATCCTGCAGGGCCTGGCGCTGGGCGGTGAATACGGCGGCGCGGCGACCTACGTCGCCGAGCACGCCCCCGAAGGCAAGCGTGGCTACTTCACGTCGTGGATCCAGACCACCGCAACGGCGGGCCTGTTCCTGTCGCTGATGGTCATCCTCGGCACCCGCACCGCCATGGGCGAAGAGCAATTCATGGCCTGGGGCTGGCGCATTCCGTTCCTGGTGTCGGTGCTGCTGCTGGCCGTCTCCGTGTGGATCCGCCTGTCGATGAACGAGTCGCCGGCATTTGCAAAAATGAAGGCGGAAGGCAAGACCTCGAAGGCGCCGCTGACCGAATCTTTCCTGAAAGGGAAAAACGCCAAGATCGTGCTGCTGGCGCTGATCGGCCTCACCATGGGCCAGGCAGTGGTGTGGTACACCGGCCAGTTCTACGCCCTGTTCTTCCTCGAGAAGACGCTGAAGGTTGACGGTGCGCTGGCCAACATTCTGGTTGCCGTCGCGCTGTTCCTGGCCACGCCGTTCTTCATCTTCTTCGGCACCCTGTCGGACAAGATCGGCCGCAAGTGGATCATCCTGGGCGGCTGCCTGATTGCCGCGCTGACCTACTTCCCGATCTTCGGTGCCCTGACGCACTATGCCAATCCGGCGCTGGAAACGGCACTGAAAAACTCGCCGGTCGTCGTCGTCGCCGATCCTGCCACCTGCCACTTCCAGTTCAACCCGACCGGCCAGAAGAAGTTCCCATCGTCCTGCGACATCGCCACCGGCATGTTGACGGCCGCTTCGGTCAGCTACACCAGGGTCGACGCGGCGCCAGGTGCGGTCGCCCACGTCAAGATCGGTGACAAGGAATACACCTCCTTCGATGCCACCATGGACGCGGCCAACCTGAACTTCGTTGCCGACAGCAAGACCAAAGAAACGGCGATGAAAACGGAAATCAGCGGCGCCATCAAGGCTGCCGGCTATCCTGCCAAGGCTGATACGGCGCAGATCAACAAGCCGATGGTCGTCGCGCTGCTGTTCCTGCTGGTGCTGTACGTGACGATGGTGTACGGGCCGATCGCGGCGATGCTGGTGGAAATGTTCCCGACCCGCATCCGCTACACCTCGATGTCGCTGCCGTACCACATCGGTAACGGCTGGTTCGGCGGCCTGCTGCCGACCACCGCGTTCGCGCTGGTGGCCTACAAGGGCGACATCTACTACGGCCTGTGGTATCCGATCATCATCGCCCTCATCACGGTCGTGATCGGCGCGCTGTTCGTCCGCGAAACCAAGGACAACGACATCTACGCTACCGACTGATGACAGCGTTTGGCTGATACCCACGAATGCCGCTAGCGATAGCGGCATTTTTCATGGGCGAAACCTTCCTGCGCCAGAACAGCTTGTAACGGTCTGTATCGCGCGTAGGAAATCCAAGGCGGCGGGTATTATTTGCAGAATGGCACTTCGCCCTAACCGAACTCAAGAGGATTTCTCATGCTCGACAGTGAGATGCACAACCTGCAAAATTGTATTGCCGCCTGCCAGGAAGCGATCCGCGCCTGCCAAGCCTGCGCGGCCGAAGACATCCGCGCCGGCACGTCGCTGTGCGCGCTGATCAACCTGGACTGCGCCGACATTTGCACCGCGACGATGAACGTCATGGCCCGCAATTCGCTGCACCATGGCGACTTCGCCGCGGTCTGCGCGCACGTGTGCCGGGCCTGCGCGACGGCGTGCGCGGTGCATGCCGACATCCACAGGCACTATGCCGATTGCCAGATGGCCTGCGAAAAATGCGCCTCCGAGTGCGTCAAGCACGTCAAGGAACGCCACATCTGAGGGGGGATCTACAGCGTCGTCCTCGCGCAGCGGGGATCCATTCTGAGCGAGCAGAACGATGCGGCCGGCTCAGCATGGGTCCCCGCCACCGCTTCGCGCGGACGACGGTAGGTGAGCAACGGTCTTTACCTGTGATAAAAAAATGCCGCTGAGATAGCGGCATTTTTCTTGGAACCCGTAAGGATCAGCTGTTGAAGCCCTTGCCTTCGGCAGCGAGCTTGACCAGCAGCGGCGCCGGCGTCCAGGCGTCGCCGTGGCGGCCCTTGGCATACTTTTCCATCGCCATCAGCACGTTGAACAGGCCCACCGTGTCGGCATAGAACATCGGGCCGCCACGGTACAGCGGGAAGCCGTAGCCTGTCAGGTACACCATGTCGATGTCGGAAGCGCGCATCGCGATGCCCTCTTCCAGGATGCGCGCGCCTTCGTTCACCAGCGAGTACACCAGCCGCTCGACGATCTCCTGGTCGGAAATCTTGCGCCGCTCGACGCCGATGTCGGCCGAGTGCTTGACGATCATCTCGTCGACCGCCTGGTTCGGATACGCCTTGCGGTCGCCCGCCTTGTAGTCGTACCAACCGGCGCCCGTCTTCTGGCCGTAGCGGCCCATCTCGCACAGCAGGTCGGCCGTCTTCGAGTAGGAGATCTCCGGCTTCTCGACGTAGCGCCGCTTGCGGATGGCCCAGCCGATGTCGTTGCCGGCCAGGTCGCCCATGCGGAACGGCCCCATCGCAAAGCCGAATTTCTCGACCGCCTTGTCGACCTGCTCCGGCAGGCAGCCTTCTTCCAGCAGGAAGCCGGCCTGGCGGCTGTACTGCTCGATCATGCGGTTGCCGATGAAGCCGTCGCACACGCCCGAGACGACGCCGGTCTTCTTCAGCTTCTTCGACAGCGCCAGCGTGGTCGCCAGCACGTCCTTGCCGGTTGCCTTGCCGCGCACGATCTCCAGCAGCTTCATGACGTTGGCCGGGCTGAAGAAGTGGGTGCCGATGACGTCCTGCGGCCGGCTGGTGAAGCTGGCGATCTTGTCGACGTCCAGCGTCGACGTGTTCGACGCCAGGATCGCGCCCGGCTTCATGACGGCGTCCAATTGCTTGAACACGCTTTCTTTGACGCCCATCTCCTCGAACACGGCTTCGACGACGATGTCAGCCTGCGCGATGTCGGCATACGACAAGGTGCCACTGATGAGGCCGACGCGCTGGTCGAACTTCTCCTGCGTCAGCTTGCCCTTCTTCATCGTGTTTTCGTAGTTCTTGCGGATCGTGGCGATGCCCTTGTCGAGCGCCTCCTGCTTCGTTTCCAGCAGGATGACGGGAATGCCGGCGTTGACGAAGTTCATGGCGATGCCGCCGCCCATGGTGCCGGCGCCGATCACGGCAGCCTGGCGGATCTCGCGGGTCGGGGTGTCGGCCGGTACGTCGGGCACCTTGCTGGCGATGCGCTCGGCAAAGAATGCATGGCGCAGCGCCTTCGATTCGGGCGTCTGGATCAGGTGCAGGAAACGCTCGCGCTCGAACTTGAGGCCGTCTTCGAACTTGTGGGTGACCGATGCGGCTACCGTTTCGACGCACTCGAGCGGCGCCGGGAACGCGCCCGACATTGCCTTGACGGTGTTGCGGCTAAATTGCAGGAAAGCTTCGGCGTTCGGGTAGAAGACCTTGCGGTCGCGCACTTTCGGCAGGGGCCGCACGTCGGCGACCTTGTTGGCGAACGCAATCGCAGATTCCAGCAGGTCGGCACCGGCGGCGAAGACTTCGTCGAACAGCGCCGTGTCGGCCAGCTTTTCGGACAGCACCGGCGTGCCGGAGACGATCATGTTGAGCGCCTTTTCCAGGCCCAGCACGCGCGGCAGGCGCTGGGTGCCGCCGGCGCCCGGCAGCAGGCCGAGTTTGACTTCCGGCAGCGCGATCTGCGCGCCCGGCAGGGCCACGCGGTAGTTGCAGCCGAGTGCCAGTTCGAGCCCGCCGCCCATGCAGACGCTGTGGATGGCGGCCACGACCGGCTTGGCCGAGCTTTCGACGACATTGATCAGCGTGTGCAGGCTTGGCTCGGTGAGCGCTTTGGGCGAATTGAATTCCTTGATGTCGGCGCCGCCGGAGAAGGCCTTGCCGGCCCCGGTGATCACGATCGCCTTGACGGCGTCGTCGGCCTGGGCCTTGCGCAGGCCTTCGACGGCCGCGGTGCGGGTCGCCAGCCCAAGTCCGTTGACCGGTGGGTTGTTCAGGGTGATGACGGCGACACTGCCATTGACCACGTAATCGGCGCTCATGTTTATTCCTTTGTCAGTTGAACCAGCAATTCCCAACTATAACCGATAATAGTACGGTCGTATTATTATTTTGATGGTGATCCGGCTGCAGCCACGCCGGGGTCTGACGGCGACGCCGAGTCCCGCGGGGCGTTCGCCGGTTCGCCTGCAGCCACACCGGGGTCTGACCCCGCGGGGTCAGACCCCAGACCCAACGTCACACCTCCAGCCACTCCTTGCGCACGTTGGCGTCCGCCCGCAGCTGCTCCGGCGTACCCTCGAACACGATCGCGCCGTGCCCCATCACGTACACCCGCGCAGAAATGTCGAGCGCGATGGCCAGCTTCTGCTCCACCAGCAGCACCGACACGCCCTTCTCCTTGAGCGCCAGCAAATACTCCGCCACCAGTGCCACGATCTTCGGCGCCAGCCCCTCGGTCGGCTCGTCGATCATGATCAGGTCCGGGTCGCCCATCAGGCTGCGGCACAGCGTCAGCATCTGCTGCTCGCCGCCGGACAGCACGCCGGCAGCGACGCTCCTGCGCTCCTCCAGCCGCGGAAACATCTTGTACATGTCCGCGATCGACCAGCGCCCGCCCGCCGAAGTTTTCTTTTGCCCCAGAAACAGGTTCTGTTCGACCGTCAGCGTCGGAAAGATATCCCGGTTCTCGGGCACGTAGGCAACGCCCTTGTGGGCGATCTGGAACGCTTTCAGGCCCAGCAGCTCGCCGCCCTTGAAGCGCACCGACCCGGTGGCGCTGACCTGCCCCATCACCGCCTTCACCAGCGTCGAGCGGCCGACGCCGTTGCGCCCCAGCAGGCTGACGATCTCGCCTTCGCCGATCCGAAGGTCGACGCCGTGCAGGATGTGGCTCTTGCCGTAATACGCCTGCAGCTGCTTGATGTCGAGAATATCGCTCATGAATGTCCCAGGTAGGCGGCCTGCACGTCGGCGTTGGCGCGGATGTTGGCCGGGCTGTCGCAGGCGATCACCTCGCCATACACCAGCACCGCGATCTTGTCGGCCAGGCCGAACACGACGCCCATGTCGTGCTCGACCATGATGAGGGTCTTGCCGACCGTGACTTTGCGGATCAGTTCGACCGCGGCGTCGGACTCGGAACGGCTCATGCCGGCGGTCGGCTCGTCCAGCAGGATGACGTCGGCGCCGCCGGCGATGGTGATGCCGATTTCCAGCGCGCGCTGCTCGGCGTAGGTCAGCACGCCGGCCGGCACGTCGCGCTGGCGCTGCAGGCCGATTTCTTCCAGCACCTGCTGGGCGCGTTCGTGGGCGTCGCGCAGGCCGCCCAGCCGCTGCCAGAACGAGTACTTGTAGCCGAGCGACCACAGCACCGCGCAGCGCAGGTTTTCGTAGACCGACAGTTTCTCGAACAGGTTGCTGATCTGAAAACTGCGCGCCAGGCCGAGCCGGTTGATCTCGTACGGCCGCAAGCCGGCCACGCTGCGCCCGTTGAGGGCGATGTCGCCCCCGCTGATCGGGAACCTGCCCGACACCAGGTTGAACAGCGTCGACTTGCCGGCGCCGTTGGGCCCGATGATGGCGCAGCGTTCGCCCCTGGCCACGGCCAGGCTGGCGCCGCGGATGATTTCGGACTTGCCAAAGCTCTTGCGCACGTCCTTCAGTTCGAGTGCGTTCATGGCCGTCCTCCCTTGATCGCGGCAACGATTTCGGCGTTGACATCATTCCACACCGCACTGTAAGCGGGCGCTGTGCGGCGGAAAGCGAACCACGACAGCAGCACCGCGACCGCCGCCGCCAGCCACGGCATCGCCGTATGGGTGTCGACCTGCATGCCGAACACGCGGGTGATGCTGCCGTTGGCGTTGTCCAGGGTCATGTGATACAGCAGCTCGATGGCAAACACAAAGCCGAGCAGGCCGACCAGCGTCACCGAGCTCACCGCCAGCAGCGGCTTCCAGATGCGGCCGAACTTGCCGAATTTCGCCATCCGCAGCAGCAGCATCAGCAGGCTGGCCAGGCCGGCCGGCGCGAAGCGCACCAGCGCGACGAAAAACAGGCCCAGGTACAGCTGCCATGCCGCGGTGAAGTCCGACAGCATCACCGAAAAGAAGATGCCGACCACGGCGCCCAGCAGCGGCCCGAAGAAGAAGCCGATGCCGCCGATGAAGACGAACAGCAGGATCGCGCCGGAGCGGATGGCGCTGACGTTTTCCGCGGTGACGATCTCGAAGTTGATCGCCGACAGCGCGCCCGAGATGCCGGCAAAGAAGGCCGACAGGATCAGCGTCAGGTAGCGCACCCACTGCGTGTCGTAGCCGATGAACTCGACGCGTTCGGGGTTGTCGCGCACGGCGTTGAGCATGCGGCCCAGCGGCGTCTGCGTGAAGGCAAACATGGCGATCGTGCTGATGAACAGCCAGAACGCGATCAGGTAGTAGACCTGGATCTGCGGCCCGTAGGTAATGCCGAGGAAGGCCTGGCCGCTGACGCGGTTGGTGGTGACGCCGCCTTCGCCGCCGAAGAACGCCGGGAACATCAGCGAGCTGGCAAACACCAGTTCGACCAGGCCCAGCGTGATCATGGCGAACGTGGTGCCGGATTTTTTGGTCGTGACGTAGCCGAACAGCACGCCGAAGCCCATGCCGGCCAGGCCGCCCACCAGCGGGATCAGCGTGGTCGGCACGTGCAGGCCGGTATTGTTCATCGTGTGGATGGCGAAGAACGCACCGAGCCCGGAATACACCGCGTGGCCGAACGAGAGCATGCCGCCCTGCCCCAGCAGCATGTTGTAGGACAGGCCGAAGATCATGATGGTGCCGATCTGCGACAGGATCGACAGCGCTGCGCCCTTGGTGAAGATCAGCGGCGCCACCATCAGGATGACGGCGAAGGCGCTCCACAGCAGGTGGCGGCCAATCTTGAGGGGTTTGAAAGTAACGGTCATTCGCGTGTCCCCATCAGGCCCTTGGGGCGGAAAATCAGGATCAGCACCAGCAGCAGGAACGGCAGGATCGCCGCGCTCTGCGCGATGGTGACTTTGAGCAGGCTGTAGCCGGGAGTGTCCGGGCCGATGTTGGCGCCAGCCCAGTTGAGCACGCTCATCATCGAGTAGTCGAGGGCGACGGCGAAGGTTTGCAGCACGCCGATCAGGATCGAGGCGACGAAGGCGCCGGCGAGCGAACCCATGCCGCCGACCACCACCACCACGAAGATGATCGAGCCGACCGTGGCGGCCATGCCGGGCTCGGTGACGAAGGCGTTGCCGCCGATCACGCCTGCCAGGCCCGCCAGCGCGCAGCCGCCGCCGAACACCCACATGAAGATGCGCGGCACGTTGTGGCCGAGCGCCTCGGCGGCGTCCGGATGGGTCAGCGCGGCCTGGATGACCAGGCCGATGCGGGTACGCGTGAGCACCAGCCAGATACCGGCGAGCATCGACAGCGCGACCAGCATCATGAAGCCGCGGTACATCGGGAAGGAGGTGGCGAACAGGGTGAACAGCGGCCGGTCCAGTTCTGCGGGGATCGGATACGGCACCGCGGCGCGGCCCCACACCAGCTGCACCAGTTCGATCATCAGGTAGGACAGGCCGAAGGTAAACAGCAATTCCGGGATGTGGCCGAACTTGTGCAGGGGCCGCAGGCCGTAGCGCTCGACCAGGGAGCCGGCCAGGCCGACGACGAGGGGCGCCAGCACCAGCGCCGGCCAGAAGCCGAGCTTGGTGCTGATGGTGTAGGCGATGTAGGCCCCCAGCATGTAAAAACTGGCGTGCGCAAAATTGAGCACGCCCATCATGCTGAAGATCAACGTCAGCCCGGACGACAGCATGAACAGCAGCAGTCCGTAACTGACCCCGTTCAGCAGGGTGAACAGCGTGAATTCCATGGGGATAACCGGTAAGTGGCACGTGGTGTTGACAAACGAACGTCATCCTCGCGAAGCGGGGACCCATGCTGCGCCCGCTTCGCCGTTCCTGCAGGCTCAGCATGGATCCCCGCTTGCGCGAGGATGACGGTCTTCAGGGTGGTGCCGTGTAGGGTCTGACCCCGCGGGGTCAGACCCCGGTTTCAGACCCGTTGCGCCGCTGTTACGCCCCCGGCCGCTTCATCTGGCACGACGTCGGCTGCCCTGCCATGTAGGCATCGATCTTCTTGTCCATCTTCCAGCCGTAGCCGGTGTTTTCCTGGTCGTATTTCACGGTCTTGCCGTCGAGCTTGGCCCAGGTGCCGATGTAGAGCGGCTGCTGCAGCTGGTGGTCGGCCTTGTTCATCATCACTTCGCCGTTCAAACTGGCGAACTTGGCCCCCTCCATCGCGAACGCCACCTTGACCGGATCGGTCGTCCTGGCCGCCTTGATGGCCTGCGCCAGCACGCCGATTTCGCTGTGCGTCTGCGCCGAATAGTAGTCGTCGTTGTACTTCTTCTTGAAGGCCTCGGCGATTTCCTTGCCCTTGAACGACTCGTTGTTGAGCATCCAGTTGCCGACGATCTTGACGTGGTCGGCGCCGGCCGCGCCCATTGCCGTCGGCACGCCGCTGGTGGCGCCGTAATAGGTGTAGAAGTTGGCCTTCAGATCGGCATCCTTGGCGGCGCGGATCAGCAGCGCCAGGTCGGCCCCCCAGTTGCCGGTGATGACGGTGTCGGCGCCGGAAGCCTTGATCTTGGCGATGTACGGCGAGAAATCCTTGACCTGCGCGATCGGGTGCAGGTCGTCGCCGGCGATCTTGATGTCCGGGCGCTTGCGCTTGAGGTATTCCTTGGCCGCGCGCGTCACCGCGTGTCCGAACGCGTAGTTCTGGCCGATGATGTAGACGCTCTTGATGTCCTTGTTGGCCGCCATGTAGCTCGTCAGCGCTTCCATCTTCATGTCCGAATTGGCGTCGAAGCGGAAGTGCCAGAAGCTGCACTTGCTGTTGGTCATGTCGGGATCGATGGCCGCATAGTTCAGGAACACCACTTCCTTGCCCGGATTGCGCTCGTTGTGCTTGTTGACCGCGTCGAGCAGCGCCAGGCCGACGCCCGAGCCGTTGCCTTGCGTGATGTAGCGGTAGCCCTGGTCGATCGCCGCCTTCAGCTGCGTCAGCGATTCCTGCGGGCTGGCCTTGTTGTCGAAGCCCACCACTTCGATCTTGTGCTCACCCGCCCACTTTTCCTTGCTGGCCAGGTCGGCGATGGCCTGGAAGCTGTGCAGCTGGTTTTGGCCGACCGGCGCGAACGGCCCCGACAGCGGGTCGATGAACGCGATCTTGACGGTGTCGGCCTGCGCCGCGAACGGTGCGGCTAACAGGGCGAACGAAACCGCGGCGGCCAGTGGGCGAATATGCATGCTCATGTGTCTCCATCCTTCATTTTTAGTTATGGTGGTGTGGGA
This sequence comes from Burkholderiales bacterium, assembly GCA_038248405.1. GTDB lineage: Bacteria > Pseudomonadota > Gammaproteobacteria > Burkholderiales > Burkholderiaceae_D > JAFCUW01. Next base: position 57,459 of record JBBRXM010000001.1, on the reverse strand, counting down.
AAAGCGGTGCGGCGAAATAGTTGTCGGCTCAAACCCCCGGTAGTTTGTAGTCGCGGAACTGCTCGCGCAGCTTGTTCTTCTGGATCTTGCCGGTGGCGCCCATCGGCAAGGCCTCGAGGAAGGCGACGTCGTCCGGCATCCAGAATTTGGCGATCTTGCCTTCGAAGAATTTGAGCAGCTCGTCGCGGGTGACGTCCATGCCGGGGCGCTTGATCACCAGCAGCAGCGGGCGCTCGTCCCATTTCGGGTGCGCCATGCCGATGCAGGCCGCCTGCAGCACCGCAGGATGCGCCATGGCGATGTTCTCGAGGTCGATGGTGCCGATCCATTCGCCGCCGGACTTGATGACGTCCTTGCTGCGGTCGGTGATCTGCATGTAGCCGTCGGCGTCGATGGTGGCGACGTCGCCGGTCGGGAACCAGCCGTCCTGCAGCACGTCGCCGCCCTCGTTCTTGAAATAGCTGGCGATGATCCACGGGCCCTTGACCAGCAGGTGGCCATAGGTGGCGCCGTCCCACGGCAGTTCCTTGCCGTCGTCGTCGACGATCTTCATGTCGACGCCGTAGATGGCGTGGCCCTGCTTTTGCATGATCTTGCGCTGCTCTTCCTTCGACAGCGCCAGGTGCTTGGCCTGCAGGCCGCCGGCGGTGCCCAGCGGCGACATCTCCGTCATGCCCCAGGCGTGGATGACCTGCACGCCGAGCTTGTCGATGAGCGTGTCCATCATCGCCGGCGGGCAGGCCGAGCCGCCGATGACGGTGCGCTTGAAGGTGGAAAATTCCAGCTTGTTTTGCAGCACGTAGTTGACCAGGCCCAGCCACACGGTCGGCACGCCGGCGGAGAATGTGACGCCTTCGGACTCGAACAGGTCGTAGAGCGACTTGCCGTCCAGCGCGGCGCCCGGGAACACCATCTTGGCGCCCGACAGCAGCACCGAGTATGGCAGGCCCCACGCGTTGACGTGGAACATCGGCACCACCGGCAGCACGGTATCGGCGGCGGACACGTTCAGCGCGTTCGGCATCGACGACGCGTACGAGTGCAGCACGGTCGAGCGGTGCGAGTACAGCGCCCCTTTTGGGTTGCCGGTGGTGCCGGAGGTATAGCACAGCGAGGCGGCCGAGTTCTCGTCGAACAGCGGCCACTCGAATTCGTCCGAGGTGCTGGCGATCAGGTCTTCGTAGCACAGCAGGTTGGCGATCTTGGTTTCCTGCGGCATGTGCTCGCGGTCGGCCATCAGCACGAAGGCCTTGACCGTCTTGCAGTGGGCGGCCACGGCCTCGATCAGCGGCAGGAAGGTCAGGTCGAAGAACAGGTACTGGTCTTCGGCGTGGTTGGCGATGTAGGCGATCTGCTCGGGATGCAGGCGCGGATTAATCGTGTGCAGCACGGCGCCGGAGCCCGACACCGCGTAATACAGTTCCATGTGGCGGTAGCCGTTCCAGGCCAGGGTGGCGACGCGGTCGCCCATCTGCACGCCCAGCACGCGCATGGCGTGGGCAATGCGCTTGGCGCGCTGGTGGCACTCGCGGTAGGTATAGCGGTGCAGGTCGCCTTCGATCCGGCGCGACACGATTTCGACGTGGCCGTAATGGCGCGCGGCGAACTCGATAATACTGGAGATGAGCAGCGGTTGGTTCATCATCTGGCCCATCATCGGACTCTGTGGGTATGGCGTCATCTAAGCTCCTGTGTACTTCACGGCAATGGGTATCGACATTCGCACGACCGTGCTAAAACAGTCAATACTTTTCGATGCTGCGACGCACCAAGCCGCATCAATTTCTGGTGTCAGGTCTGACATTCGGACATTTCGCTCTTGAAATGTCCGAATGTCAGACCTGACACCAGCGTTGGCTCTTTCGCTGCAACGCATGGCTGCGATAGCGAACTTGTATGGTTGCGATAAATTTAATTGCAGCCGTGCGCGCGGCGGTCCTCCCTATACTCTCCCTACACGACTGCGCTAGCCGTGCAATACCAAGATTTACCTGGGGAAATAATTATGGCCAAGACCCAAGCAAACGGCGAGAAAGCCGCCATATCCACCAGCGCTGCGGCGCCTTCGGCCACGGTCGGCAATGGCGGCGAATGGCACCAGCGGGCTGCCGCCGACGCCCTGACCACCAACCAGGGCCTGCCGATCTCCGACAACCAGAACTCCTTGCGCGCCAATCCGCGCGGCCCGACGCTGCTGGAAGACTTCATCCTGCGCGAGAAGATCACCCATTTCGACCATGAGCGCATTCCCGAGCGCATCGTCCACGCGCGCGGCACCGGCGTGCACGGCTTTTTCGAGCTGACCGAGTCGCTCGCCCAGTACACCACCGCCAAGGTACTCACCGAAGTGGGCGAGCAGACCCCGGTATTTACCCGCATCTCGACCGTCGCCGGCGGCTCCGGCTCGGTCGACACACCACGCGACGTGCGCGGTTTCGCCGTCAAGCTGTACACCAAGGAAGGCAACTGGGACCTGGTGGGCAATAACATCCCGGTGTTCTTCATCCAGGACGCCATCAAGTTCCCCGACCTGGTGCACGCCGTCAAGATGGAACCGGACCGCGGCTTCCCGCAGGCCGCCACCGCCCACGACACGTTCTGGGACTTCATCGCCCTGACGCCCGAATCGATGCACATGATCATGTGGGCGATGTCCGACCGCACCCTGCCGCGCTCGCTGCGCACCATCGAAGGCTTCGGCGTCCACTCCTTCCGCCTGATTAACGACCAGGGCGCATCGACCTTCGTCAAGTTCCACTGGCGCCCGAAACTCGGCCTGCAATCGACCATCTGGGACGAAGCGGTCAAGATCGCCGGCGCGGACCCCGATTTCCACCGCCGCGACATGTTCGAAGCTATCACCGCCGGCAACTTCCCGGAATGGGAACTGGCGGTCCAGCTGTTTACCGAGCAGCAGGCCGACAGCTTCCCCTTCGACCACCTCGACGCCACCAAGCTGATCCCGGAAGAACTGATCCCGCTGAAGGTGATTGGCCGCATGGTGCTGAACCGCTGGCCGAACAATTTCTTCGCCGAGACCGAACAGGTCGCGTTCTGCCCGTCGCACGTGGTCCCCGGCATCGATTTCTCCAACGATCCGCTGCTGCAAGGCCGCCTGTTCTCTTACCTCGACACCCAGCTGTCGCGCCTCGGCTCGCCGAACTTCCACCAGATTCCGATCAATGCGCCGAAATGCCCGATCGCCAACCAGCAGCGCGACGGCCAGATGCAGATGAGCCAGCCGGTCGGCCGCGTCAACTATGAGCCGAACACGCTGGCCGCCGACGGCCCGCGCGAAACGCCGAAGGGCTTTCGCAGCATGGCGGCGCAGGAATCGGGCGAGCGCGGCCGCGTGCGCGCCGAAACCTTCAGCGACCATTACAGCCAGGCGCGCCAGTTCTTCGTCAGCCAGACCGACATCGAGCAGGCGCACATGGCCTCGGCGCTGGTGTTCGAACTGTCGAAGGTCGAGCATCCGCACATCCGCGCCAATGTCGTCGGCCACCTGCGCCACATCGACGAGAGCCTGGCGCAGCGCGTCGCCACCGGCCTCGGCATGCCGGCCTTGCCCGAGAAGCCGCCCACCAACGTGCCCGCCGAGGACCGCCCGCCTTCGCCCGCGCTGCAAATCATCGGCAAGATGAAGGACACGCTGGAAGGGCGCGCCGTCGGCGTGCTGGTGGCCGACGGCTCCGACGCCGCCACGGTCAAGGCCCTGACCGCGGCGATCACCAACGCCGGTGCCGGCTTCAAGATCATCGGCCCGCACATCGGCGAAGTGGTGCTGTCGGACAAATCCGCCCTGAAGGTCGACGGCCAGTTGGCCGGCACGCCGTCAGTGATGTTCGACGCCGTCGCCCTGGTGCTCAGCGCTGAGGCCGGCGCCAAACTGGCCAATGAAGCGTGCGCGGTCGATTTCGTGCGCGACGCCTTCGGCCACCTGAAGGCGATCGCCGCCGACGCCGGCGCCCAGCCGGTGCTCGACAAGGCCGGCGTGGTCAAGGATGACGGTATCGTCACCGCCGCCGACACCGCAAAGTTCATTACGGCGGCGAAGACGCGCCAGTGGGCACGCGAGCCGTTGGTTCGTACGCTGGCGTAAGCGTGAAGCCCTGAGCTTGCACGATTGAGCTCGGACCTGTGCGCCGGCGCGCCGCAAGGCGGCGCCGGCGTAGTCGTTTCTGCATGTAACACCGGTGGGCCGCACGCGCAGACACGCCTACACTGGCGGTCCACGGTAAAATAGCGATATCACTTCATTACCACTATTTATGACTGGACCTGCCATCCGCGCCGAAGATCTCCCTTTGAGCAATTCTTTTGCCGCCCTGCCGCCGGCGTTCTACACCCGGCTGATGCCGACGCCCCTGCCCGCGCCGTATTTTGTCGCAGCCAGCGCCAGCGCGGCTGCACTGGTCGGGCTCGACCCGGCCAAGCTTGCTACCGAAGAATATGTCGAACTGCTCACCGGCAACCGTGTCGCCGCCCGCTCGCAGCCGCTGTCGGCCGTCTATTCCGGCCACCAGTTCGGCGTCTGGGCCGGCCAGCTGGGCGACGGCCGCGCCATCCTCATCGGCGAACTGAACGGCCCCGCCGGCCCGATGGAGCTGCAGCTCAAGGGCGCCGGCCTGACGCCGTATTCGCGCATGGGCGACGGCCGCGCCGTGCTGCGCTCGTCGATCCGCGAATTCCTGTGCTCCGAAGCCATGGCCGCCCTCGGCATCCCGACCACCCGCGCGCTTGCCGTCATCGGTTCGAACCAGGGCGTGATGCGCGAAGCGGTCGAAACGTCGGCCGTGGTGACGCGCATGGCGCCCAGCTTCGTGCGTTTCGGCTCCTTCGAGCACTGGTTCTACCGCGACAAGCCGGAAGAACTGAAGGCGCTGGCCGACTACGTCATCAACACCTTTTACCCGGAACTGACGGCCGAGCCGAACCCGTACACGGCGCTGCTGGCCGAAGTGTCGCGCCGCACCGCGCGCATGATCGCGCACTGGCAGGCGGTCGGCTTCATGCACGGCGTGATGAACACAGACAACATGTCGATCCTCGGCCTGACGCTCGACTACGGCCCGTTCGGCTTCATGGAAGCGTTCGACCCCAACCACATCTGCAACCACACCGACCAGCAGGGGCGCTATTCGTACGCCAACCAGCCGCAGATCGGCCACTGGAACTGCTACGCGCTGGGCCAGGCGCTGCTGCCGCTGATCGGCGACGTCGACGACGCCCAGCAGGCGCTGGCCGTCTACGAGCCGGAGTTCGCCCGCGCGCTGGAGCACCTGCTGCACGCCAAGCTGGGCCTTGCCACCGAGCAGGAAGGCGACCGCGCGCTGTTCGACGCCACCTTCGCTCTGATGGAAGCTGGCCGGGTCGACTTCACCCGCTTTTTCCGTACGCTCGGCTCCGTGGCTGCCGGTTCCGACGACCCGATCCCCCAACTGCGCGACATGTTCATCGACCGCGAAGCCTTCGACGCCTGGGCGGTGGGCTACCGCCAGCGGCTGCGGAGCGAGCACAGCGTGGATACCGAACGCAAGGCGGCGATGGACCGCGTCAACCCCAAGTACGTGCTGCGCAACTACCTGGCGCAGGTCGCCATCGACAAGGCGCAGCAGAAGGACTTCTCCGAAATCGCCCGCCTGCTGGCCGTGCTCGAGCATCCGTTCGACGAGCAGCCGGAAAATGAAGCCTACGCCGCCTTTCCGCCCGACTGGGCCAGTCACCTCGAAGTAAGCTGCTCATCCTGAAAGAAACGCCATGACCGAGAAAGTAAGCAAGAGCGACGCCGAATGGCGCGACATGCTCGACCCGATGCAATACCAGGTGACCCGCCACGCCGCCACCGAGCGCGCCTTCACCGGCAAATACTGGGACCACCACGAAAAAGGCATCTACACCTGCGTGTGCTGCAACACGCCGCTGTTCGAGTCCGACGCCAAGTTCGACTCCGGCTGCGGCTGGCCGAGCTATTTCAAGGCGATCGACCCGGCCAACGTGATCGAAAAGACCGACCGCACCCATGGTATGCTGCGCACCGAGATCATCTGCGCGGTGTGCGACGCCCACCTGGGACACGTGTTTCCCGACGGTCCGCCGCCGACCGGCCTGCGCTATTGCATCAATTCGGCGTCCCTGCGCTTCGACCCACTATAACTACGCCCCGCCATGAAATTTTTGTTCGACTTTTTCCCGCTGATCCTGTTCTTCGCTGTCTTCAAATGGGGCGGAGGCCACCAGGAAGCGGCCCACGGCCTGGTGACGCAGTACCTGAGCGGCTTCGCTTCGGGCGGCGTCATCGCGGCCGCCCAAGCGCCGGTGATTCTCGCCACCGTGGTCGGCATCGTCGCCACCTTTCTGCAGATCGGCTACCTGCTGGTGCGCCGGCGCGTGGTCGACACCATGCTGTGGGTGTCGCTGGCGGTGATCGTCGTCATGGGCGGTCTGACCATCTACTTTCATGACGACAATTTCATCAAGTGGAAGCCGACCATCCTCTACTGGGCGTTCGGGTTGCTGCTGCTGGTGGCCCACCTGGTGTTTAATAAGAACATCATCCGCAAGGGCCTGGAAGCGAACATGAAGCTGCCCGAGCCGCTGTGGGGACGCCTGGTCTATGCCTGGGTCTGGTTCCTGTTCGCGCTCGGCCTGCTGAACCTGTTCGTCGCCTTCGTCATCTTCAAGGACAACATCAGCGCCTGGGTCAACTTCAAGGTGTTCGGCGCCACCGGCATCTTCTTCGCTTTCATCGTCGGCCAGACCCTGCTGCTGTCGAAGTACATCACCGAGGAGGATGCGTGAGCGCGCTCGCCACCCGTCCGGAGCGCATCCGCGCGCTGCTGGCAGTGCTCGAGCCGTCCGTGCTCGAGCTCACCGACGAGTCGCACTTGCATGCCGGCCATGCCGGCGCTGCCTCTGGCGGCGGCCACTATCGGCTCAAGATTGTCTCGCCCCGCTTCGAGGGACAGAGGCTCGTCATGCGACATCGACTCGTGTATGATTCCGTGCACGATATGATGCACACTGAAATCCACGCGCTTGCCATCACCGCGCTGGCGCCGTCAGAACTGTGACAGGGCGCGCCGCTTCAGGGATTCTTAAGAAATCTATTCGACAATTCGTAGCTAAGTAAAAAAATCGAACCATCTGTCCAAAGCAACTTCCATTACAGGAATTCATAATGACCTTTAAGCCAGCCCGTTTGCTGTTAGCCCTCCTCGCCGTCGCTGCCGCCCCGGCCTTCGCGCAAAACCTCGCCGTCGTCAATGGCAAGGCCATCCCGTCTTCGCGCGCCGACGCCGTGGTCAAGCAAGTTGTCGCCCAGGGCCAGCAGCCGGACACGCCGCAGCTGCGCGAAGCTGTCAAGAAAGATCTGATCGCCCGTGAAGTGATGATGCAGGAAGCTGTCAAGGCAGGTTTCGAGAAAGACCCGGTCGTCAAGTCGCAGATGGAAAACGCCCACCAGACTATCGTCATCAACGCGCTGGTGCGTGACTACATGGCCAAGAACCCGGTCAAGGATGCCGAGATCAAGGCCGAATACGACCGCTACAAGGCCCAGGCCGGCGACAAGGAATACCACGTGCGCCACATCCTGGTCGCCACCGACGCCGAAGCCAAGGCGGTGATCGCCAAGCTCAAGGGCGGCGCCAAGTTCGAAGAACTGGCCAAGACCTCGAAAGACACCGGCACCGCGGCCAGCGGCGGCGACCTCGACTGGGCAGCGCCATCGTCGTTCCCGAAAGTGTTCAGCGATGCTTTCGTCGGCCTGCAGAAAGGCGCCATCACCGAGACCCCGGTGCAGACGCCGAACGGCTTCCACATCATCAAGCTCGACGACACCCGCCCTGCCAAGATCCCTGCCCTCGACGAAGTCAAAGGCCAGATCGAAGAAGCGCTGGCGCAAAAGAAGCTGCAATCGTATCAGGAAGCGATGGTCAAGAAGGCCAACGTTAAGTAAAATATCACGCAATCCCGGCGTCCCCGGCGCCGGTGCCGCCGTCGCTCCTTCGTGCGACGCGGCTTTTTTCTGCTTTTATAGGAACCAAACATGATCTTGAAACCAGCCAGCCTGTTGATTGCACTGACATTCGCCGCCGCTCCGGCCTTCGCCCAGAACGTAGCGACCGTCAATGGCAAAGCCATCCCTTCGGCCAAGGTCGACCAGATCGTCAAGCAAGTCGTCGCCCAAGGCAAGCAATCGGACACGCCGCAACTGCGCGAAGCCATCAAGAAGGACCTGATCAACCGTGAAGTGCTGATCCAGGAAGCCGACAAGCAAGGCTACGCCACCCGTCCGGAAGTCAAGACCCAGCTCGAAAACGCGCGCCAGAGCATCATCATCAACGCCATGCTGGCCGACTACGTCAAGAAGAACCCGGTCAAGGACGCTGAAATCAAGGCCGAGTACGACAAGTACAAATCGCAAGTCGGCGACAAGGAATACCACGCCCGCCACATCCTGGTCGCGACCGAAGACGAAGCGAAGGCCATCATTGCCAAGCTGAAAGCAGGCGGCAAGTTCGAAGAGCTGGCCAAGCAGTCGAAAGACGGTTCGGCAGCCAACGGCGGCGACCTCGACTGGGCAAGCGCTGCTTCCTACGTCCCTGAGTTCTCGCAGGCAATGGTCAAGCTGAACAAGGGCCAGATCACCGAGACCCCGGTCAAGACCCAGTACGGCTACCACGTGATCAAGCTGGAAGACACCCGCGCGGCCAAGATTCCGCCGCTGGAAGAAGTCAAGCAGCAAGTGGCCGAGTCGCTGCAGCAGAAGAAGCTGCAAGCGTTCCGCGAGGAACTGATGAAAAAAGCCAAGGTCCAGTAAGCTGGATCGCGGATGAAAAAAGCGCTTCGGTTGAAGCGCTTTTTTTTTGCCTGAACCTACGCTCAGCATGGATCCCCGCTTGCGCGAGGATGACGGCCTGCTTTTGGTTGCTCGCTCTTGTCGCCCGCAGTGACCAGCGCCCTCAGCGCCGTCGTCCTCGCGGCGAACGCGGGGACCCCATTTCGTGGCTCAGCTGCGAAATGGGATTCCCGCCTGCGGGGGAATGACGTTGGTGGGAGCCTGGTGGGAGCGCGGCCACGCCGGCTCCGGCCGATTTACCCCACGAACTTGCGCGCGTTGCGGAACATGCGCATCCACGGCGAATCCTCGCCCCACGCTTCCGGATGCCACGACTGCTGCACCGAGCGGAACACCCGCTCCGCGTGCGGCATCATCACCGAGAAGCGCCCGTCGGCCGTCGTCACCGCCGTCAAGCCCTGCGGCGAGCCGTTCGGGTTGAACGGGTACGCTTCGGTCGCTTCCCCGCGGTTGTCGACGAAACGCATCGCGCGCAGCACCGCGGCCGCATCGCCCGTCTGCGAGAAGTCCGCAAACCCTTCGCCGTGCGCGATCGCGATCGGCGTTTTGGTTCCGGCCATCCCGCCGAAGAAAATCGACGGCGAGTCGAGCACCTCGACCATGCCGAAGCGCGCCTCGAACTGTTCCGACTTGTTGCGCGTGAACTTGGGCCACGCATGCGCGCCCGGAATGATCGACTTCAGGTTGCTCATCATCTGGCAGCCGTTGCACACGCCCAGCCCGAAGGTATCGGTGCGGCTGAAGAAGCGCGCGAACTGGTCGGCCAGCAGCGCGTTGAACAGGATCGTCTTGGCCCAGCCTTCGCCGGCGCCCAGCACGTCGCCGTACGAGAAGCCGCCCACCGCGATCACGCCCTGGAAGTCGTCGAGCTTCACGCGGCCGGCGATCAGGTCGCTCATGTGCACGTCCACCGCCGCAAAGCCGGCCTGGTGCATCACGTACGCCGTCTCGATATGCGAGTTGACGCCCTGCTCCCGCAGGATCGCCACGCGCGGCCGCGCGCCCGTGCCGATGAACGGCGCCGCCACGTTGTCGCTCGGGTCGAACGTCAGCACCGGCGAGATGCCGGGATCAAGCTCGTCGAGCAGGCGGTCGTATTCGGCGTCGGTACAGGCCGGATTGTCGCGCAGGCGCGCGATGCGCCAGCTCGTCTCGCTCCACAGGCGGTGCAGCGCGCTGCGCTTCTCGCTGTAGATGGTCCTGGCGTCGCGCGTTAATTCGATCACGCCGCGGTCATTGAGCTTGCCGATGATGTGGCTGCAGGCGCCCAGCTGGTACTGGCGCAGCACGTTCATGACGACGCTCTTGTCGTCGGCGCGCACCTGCACCACCGCGCCCAGCTCTTCCGCGAACAGCGCGCGCAGGGTCAATTCGTTGCGGCGCTCGGCGACCTGGCCGGCCCAGTTCTTGGCGTCGCCCCAGTCGGCCGCGTGCTCGCCTTCCATCGCCAGGATGTCGAGGTTGACGGTGAGGCCGCTGCGGCCGGCAAAGGCCATCTCGCACAGCGCCGCATACAGGCCGCCGTCGGAGCGGTCGTGGTAGGCCAGCAGCTTGCCGTCCTGGTTCAACTGCTGGACGGCGGCGAAGAAGCCCTTCAGGTCGTCCGCGCTGTCGACGTCCGGCACCTCGTTGCCCAGCTGCTGGGTCACCTGCGCCAGCGCCGAGGCGCCCAGGCGGTTCTTGCCGCGCCCGAGGTCGATGAGGATCAGCGCCGTTTCGCCGGCATCGACCCGCAACTGCGGCGTCAGGGTGCGGCGCACGTCCTGCACCGGCGCGAACGCCGACACGATCAGCGACACCGGCGAGACCACCGCCTTGTCGGCGTCGCCGTCGCGCCAGGTCGTGCGCATCGACAGCGAGTCCTTGCCGACCGGGATGCTGATCCCCAGCGCCGGGCACAGTTCCATGCCGACCGCCTTGACGGTGTCGAACAGCGCCGCGTCCTGCCCCGGCTGTCCGCAGGCGGCCATCCAGTTGGCCGACAGCTTGATGTCGGAGATATCCTTGATCGGCGCGGCGGCGATGTTGGTGATCGATTCGCCGACCGCCATCCGGCCCGAAGCGGCCGCGTTGATCACCGCCAGCGGCGTGCGCTCGCCCATCGCCATCGCTTCGCCGAGATAGCCTTCGAAGCTCATCGCGGTGACCGCGACGTCCGCCACCGGCACCTGCCACGGCCCGACCATCTGGTCGCGCGTGGTCATGCCGCCGACACTGCGGTCGCCAATCGTGATCAGGAACGACTTGTCGGCCACTGCCGGCAGCTGCAGCACGCGGGCGGCAACGTCGGCCAGTTCGAGGCCGGTCAGGTCGACCGGCGGGAAGGCGTGGTGCACGTGGTGCACGTCGCGCTGCATCTTCGGCGGTTTGCCGAGCAGCACGTCCATCGGCATGTCGACCGGGTTGTTGTCGTTGAGGCCGTCGACCAGTTTCAACTGGCGCTCCTCGGTGGCGACGCCGACCGCCGCGTACAGGCAGCGCTCGCGCTCGCACAGGGCGGCGAACAGCGGCAGGTCCTGCGGCGCGATCGCCAGCACGTAGCGCTCCTGCGACTCGTTGCTCCAGATTTCCTTCGGCGCCATGCCGCTTTCTTCCAGTGGCACACGGCGCAAGTCGAAGATGGCGCCGCGCTTGGCGTCGTTGACGATTTCGGGGAAGGCGTTCGACAGGCCGCCGGCGCCGACGTCGTGGATCGAAATGATCGGATTGTCAGCGCCCATCTGCCAGCAGGCGTTGATCACTTCCTGCGCGCGCCGCTCCATTTCCGGATTGCCGCGCTGGACCGAGTCGAAATCCAGGTCCGCCGTGTTGGCGCCGGTCGCCATCGACGACGCCGCGCTGCCGCCCATGCCGATGCGCATGCCGGGGCCGCCCAGCTGGATCAGCAGGCTGCCCGGCGGGATGTCGTTCTTGAAGGTGTGCTGGTCGGCGATGCTGCCGATGCCGCCTGCGATCATGATCGGCTTGTGGTAGCCGAACACGGTGTCGTGCGCGCCGGCCGACAGGCGGCCCACGTTCTGTTCATAGGTGCGAAAGAACCCGCCCAGCACCGGCCGGCCGAATTCGTTCGAGAAGGCGGCGCCGCCCAGCGGGCCGTCGATCATGATCTGCAGCGGCGAGGCGATGCGCTCCGGCTTGCCGTAGGCGCCGCCTGGGGCGCGCTGTGCGAACGGCGCGGTGACGCTGGCCGCGTTCTCCCATGGCCGTTCAAAGCCCGGGATCATCAGGTTCGATACCGTGAAGCCGGTCAGGCCAGCCTTCGGTTTGGCGCCGCGGCCGGTGGCGCCCTCGTCGCGGATTTCGCCGCCGGCGCCGGTGGAGGCGCCCTGGAACGGCGAGATCGCGGTCGGGTGGTTGTGCGTCTCGACCTTCATCAGCGTGTGCGTCAGTTCGGTCGACGGCGCGTATTCGTGCCCTGCCCCGCGCGGATGGAAGCGCATGACGGTGGCCCCTTCCATGATCGACGAGTTGTCGCTGTAGGCGACGATGGTGCCCTTTGGCTGCAGCTGGTGGGTGTTCTTGATCATGCCGAACAGCGACTTGTCCTGCTTCTCGCCGTCGACGATCCAGTCGGCGTTGAAGATCTTGTGGCGGCAGTGCTCACTGTTCGCCTGCGCGAACATCATCAGTTCGACGTCGGTCGGGTTGCGCTTGGCGCGGGTGAACGCCTCGGCCAGGTAGTCGATCTCGTCCTCCGACAGGGCCAGGCCAAGCTCCGTGTTGGCCGATTCCAGCGCCGCCTTCCCGAGGCCGAGCAGGTCGACCGATTCGAGCGGCTTGGCATCGAGCTCGCGGAACAGCAGCGCCGCCTGGTCGGCATTGCGCAGCACCGACTCGGTCATGCGGTCGTGCAGCAGGGCCGCCACCGCCGGCAGTTCGGCGTCCGACAGCTTCTTCGCCGCGCCGATGCCGAGGATGCCGCCCTTGAGCGTGAGCGAGTAGGCGATGCCGCGCTCGATCCGGTGCACCTGCGCCATGCCGCAGTTGTGCGCGATGTCGGTCGCTTTCGAGGCCCACGGCGAGATCGTGCCGAAGCGCGGTATCACGAAGAACTCCTCAATGGCGCCGCCGGTCGCCGGGGCGTGGGCAGGTTCGCCGTAGGTCAGCATCGCCTCGAGGCGGCCGACGTCTTCGACGCTCAGAGGCGCGCTGGAATCGACGAAGTGGACAAAATGCGCCTGCACGCCGGCGACGTGTGGTGCGGCCGCTTGCAGTCGGGAGAGGAGGCGTTGGCTACGAAATGCGGACAGGGCATTGGAACCCGGCAGAATCAACATGGTTGGGATCGTGGTTGATGCAGCGTGGCTGCGGGGTTTAAAGATAGACACAGGTAAGGATGGCAAAGCGCTAACGAAGCGGTCTACATAGCCCGCTATTATACCCGGTCGCACCCCGTAAAGCCCGGCAATGGCTCGACGGGGCTGGCCCTATTGCATTCCATATAGACAATAGCGTATTGTCCGGTTTCAAGACTTTCCCGCAGGTGTCGTTAACAAGGAAAGAGGAGACAACCCACACGGGCAAAAAGTGATGCAAGAAAATAGCAACTTGTCAGTCCTGGTGATCGACCCCAATCCCGGCATGCGCGCCGGACTGCAGAACATGCTGGCCCTGGCAGGCATGGGCAAGGTCGATTTTGCCGTCAATGCCGGCGCGGCGGTGCGCCAGCTGGGCCACGCGAGCTACGACATCATCCTGTGCGAGTACGACCTCGGCAGCGGCACCGGCGACGGCCAGGATGGCCAGCAGCTGCTGGAAGACCTGCGCCACCACGGCATCATCGGCCAGCTCGCCATCTTCATCATGACCACCTCGGAGCGCGCATACAGCAAGGTCGTCAGCGCCGCCGAGCTGGCGCCGACCGACTACATCCTCAAGCCCTTCACGGCCGATGCCTTAAGCGAGCGCATCGCGCGCGCGGTGCAGCGACGCCGCGCCCTGCTGCCGGCCCACCTGCTGATCGGCCAGGGCGACCTGCGTGAAGCGGTCAAGCTGTGCCAGCAGGCCGAGGCGGTCCATTCGCCCTACGCGCTCGACTTCGCGCGCCTGCGCGCCGAACTGCACGTGCGCCTGAACGAACCGGACCAGGCGGAGGCGCTGTACCGCGCGGTGCTCGCCGCCAAGCCGCTGGGCTGGGCGGGGCTGGGCCTGGCGCGCGCGCTGTTCGCGCAGGAGCGCCTCGACGAGGCCGAAGCGGTGCTGGCCAAACTGGTGGCCGAGAACCCGAAGCTGATGGCCGCCTACGACCTGCTGTCGCGCTGCCACGAATCGAACGGTGCGCCGGCGCGCGCCCAGCGCATCCTCGAACAGGCGGTGGAAATTTCGCCGCACCTGCTGCGGCGCCTGCGCAGGCTGGGCGAAGTCGCGCTCGACGCCGGCGACGTCGCCGTGGCCGAAAAGTCTTTCCGCCAGGTCGTCGCCAGGGCACGCTACTCCGAATTTCGCAATCCCGAGGACCACGTCAACCTGGTCAGGGCGCTGGTGCGCAAGACCGATCCGGCGCCCGCCGGTGGCGTCATCCGCGACCTAGAAAAGTCGATGCGCGGCGCTCCCGATGTCGACGCCTGCCGCGCCATTTCGGCGGCGCTGCTGCATGAAGCGGCCGGCAACCGCACGGCGGCGGTGGACGAACTCAATACCGCGGTGCAGGCGGTGTGCGGCGCCACCACGCTGTCGGGCGGCCTGCGCATTGGCCTTGCGCGCAGCTGCCTGTCCAACCAGCTCGACAAGGAAGCGGCGGACGTCATGCTGGCAGTGATGAACGACGCCGGCAGCGGCGTCTCGATGCAGCAGGCGATGAGCGTGTTCGTCAAGGCCGGCCGGCCCGACCTCGCCGACGGCATGGGCGTCCAGCTCAAGGCGCAGGCGCGCGGCCTGCTCGACGTCGCGGCCGAAAAGACCGGCATGGGCGACTTCAAGGGCGCGGCGCAGACGCTGCTCGGGGCGCTCAATCTGTCGCCCGGCAGCCTGGCGGTGATGATCGCCGCCGCCAAGGGCATCCTGCGCCAGATCGGCGAACTCGGATGGGACCACCCGCTGGCCGAACGCTGCGCCGGGGTGATCGACACCATCCGCAAGCTCGATCCGGGTCATCCGGCACTGGGGCCGCTGAACGACGAGTTCCTGGGCGCCAAGCGCAAGTACGGCATTTCGACCTGACCGTTAGCTGAAGAACGTTGGGTTAGCCGTAGCCCCCGCCCCCCGGCGTCTCGATGACGAACACGTCGCCCGCCCCCATCTCCACTTTGCCGATATGCGCCAGCTCCTCCACGCTGCCGTCGGCGCGCTGCACCCAGTTCCGCCCCAGCGCGCCGGGACTGCCGCCGGCCATCCCGAACGGCGGATAGATCCGGTTGTTCGACAAGATCGCCGCCGTCATCGGTTCCAGGAAGCGCACCTTGCGCACGCCCCCGTCGCCGCCATGCCAGCGGCCCGCCCCGCCCGATCCGCGCCGGATCTCGTACGACTCCAGCCGCACCGGGAAGCGAAACTCCAGGATCTCAGGATCGGTCAGGCGCGAATTGGTCATGTTGGTCTGCACGACATCGGTGCCGTCGAAACCCTCGCCGGCGCCGGAGCCCCCTGAAACGGTCTCGTAATACTGGTACTTCGCGTTCCCGAACGTGAAGTTGTTCATCGTTCCCTGCGCCGCCGCCATCACGCCCAGCGCGCCGTACAGCGCATTGGTGATGCAGGTCGACGTCTCGACGTTGCCCGACACGACCGAGGCCGGATAGCGCGGATTGAGCATCGAGCCTTCCGGGATGATCACCCGCAGCGGCTTGAGGCAGCCGGCGTTGAGCGGTATCTCGTCGTCCACCAGCGTGCGAAACACGTACAGCACCGCCGCCATGCACACCGCCGACGGCGCGTTGAAGTTGTTGGCCAGCTGCGGCGAGGTACCGGTGAAGTCGATGGTGGCACTGCGCGCATCGCGGTCGACCCGGATCGCGACCTCGATGCGAGCGCCGTTGTCGAGGTCCAGCCGGAACTGGCCGTCCTTGAGCGCCGTGATCACGCGCCGCACCGCTTCCTCGGCGTTGTCCTGCACGTGCCCCATGTAGGCCTGCACCACGTCGAGTCCGAAATGCGCCACCATCTTGCGCAGCTCTTCGACCCCCTTCTGGTTGGCCGCCACCTGGGCGCGCAGGTCGGCCATGTTCTGGTCGGGATTGCGCGCCGGGTAGCGCGCCCCCGTCAGCAAGGCGCGCGCCTCGGCATCGCGCAGCAAGCCGTCGGCACCGTCGACCAGCTTGAAGTTATCGATCAATACGCCTTCCTGCTCGATGAACTCCGAATCCGGCGGCATCGAGCCGGGCGTGGTGCCGCCGATGTCCGCGTGGTGCCCGCGCGCGCCGACGTAGAACAGGATCGCTTCGCCGGCCTCGTCGAACACCGGCGAAATCACCGTCACGTCGGGCAGGTGCGTGCCGCCGTTGTACGGGTCGTTGAGCATGAAGACATCGCCCGGACGCATCGTGCCGGCGTTTTCGCGCATCACGGTCTTGATGCTCTCGCCCATGGAGCCCAGGTGCACCGGCATGTGCGGCGCGTTGGCGATCAGGTTGCCGGCGGCGTCGAACAGCGCGCAGCTGAAGTCGAGCCGCTCCTTGATATTCACCGAGTACGCGGTATTCTGCAGCCGCAGCCCCATCTGCTCGGCGATCGACATGAACAGGTTGTTGAAGATCTCCAGCATCACCGGGTCGGCGCTGGTGCCGATCGCGCGCCGCGCCGGCAGCGCCGCCACGCGCGTGAGCACCAGGTGATTGTGCGGCGTCACCCTCGCCTGCCAGCCCGCCTCCACCACCGTGGTGGCGTTGTCCTCGGCGATGATGGCCGGGCCGTCGATCACGTCGCCGATGCGCAGGTCGGCCCGCCGATACAGCGCCGTGTCCTGCCACCGGTCGCCGCCGAACATGCGCACGGTCTCGCGCGGCGCAAGCGCACCGGTGCGCGGCGCCTGGGCCGCTGTCGATTCGGCCGGCGCCCCGGAGGCGCCGATCGCTTCCACCGACACCGCTTCCACCACCAGCGCCTTGGCCGGCATCAGGAACGAAAAGCGCTTCTTGTAGGCCGCCTCGAACTGGCGCTTCATTCCCTCGGTGTCATCGAACAGCACGACGATGGCCGAGTCGGTGCCTTCATAACGAAGGTGGACGCGCCGCACCAGCGCGATGCGTTGCGGCGCCACCCCCTGCGCCAGCAATTCGCCGCGCACGCCCGCGCCGAGGCCGTCGAGGAGCCGGGCCAGCTCGTCGTGGCCGATCAGCTCCAGGCGCTTCTCCACCGCCGATTCGCGCATCGCCACCTGGTCCGCCAGGCCCATGCCGTAGGCGGACATCACGCCGGCCAGCGTATGCACGAACACGGCCTTCATGCCCAGCGCGTCGGCCACCAGGCAGGCGTGCTGGCCGCCGGCGCCGCCGAAACTGGTCAGCGTGTAGTCGGTGACGTCATGCCCGCGCTGCACCGATATCTGCTTGATCGCGTTGGCCATGTTACCCACCGCGATGCGGATGAAGCCTTCGGCGACCTGCTCGGGCGACGGCGTGGCGCCGGTCGCCGCGCCGATTTCCAGCGCCATCTGCGCGAATTTCGCCGTCACGACGTCGCTGTCGAGCGCCTGCCGGCCGTCCGCCCCGAACAGGTGCGGGAAATACGCCGGCACGATTTTGCCCAGCATGAGGTTGCAGTCGGTGACCGCCAGCCGACCGCCGCGCCGGTAGCTGGCCGGCCCCGGATTGGCGCCGGCGCTGTCGGGCCCGACGCGATAGCGGCTGCCGTCGAAGTGCAGGATCGATCCGCCGCCCGCCGCCACCGTGTGAATGCTCATCATCGGCGCGCGCATGCGCACGCCGGCCACCTGCGTCTCGAAATCCCGCTCGAACTCGCCTGCAAAATGCGATACGTCGGTCGAGGTGCCGCCCATGTCGAAGCCGATCACGCGCTCGAACCCGGCCAGCTGGCTCGCCCTCACCATGCCGACGATGCCGCCGGCCGGCCCGGACAGGATGCTGTCCTTGCCGTGGAAGGCGCGCGCATCGGTCAGGCCGCCGTTCGACTGCATGAACTGCAGGTTCACGCCCGGCATCCGGCTCGCCACCTGGTCCACGTAACGCCCGAGGATCGGCGACAGGTAGGCGTCCACCACGGTGGTGTCGCCGCGCGCGACCAGCTTCATCATCGGACTGACCAGGTGCGACACCGATATCTGCGTGAAGCCGATGTCGCCGGCGATGCGCGCGGCCGCCGCTTCATGTTCGCTGTAGCGGTAGCCGTGCATGAAGACGATGGCTAGCGCGCGCAGGCCCCGGTCGTAGACTGCCTGCAGCGCCGCACGCGTGCCCGCTTCGTCGATCGGCCGCAGCACCTCGCCGTGGGCCCCTACCCGTTCGTCGATCTCCACCACGTCGCGATAGAGCAGTTCGGGCAGCACGATGTGAAGGTCGAACAGGCGCGGGCGGTTCTGGTAGGCGATGCGCAGGGCGTCGCGAAAGCCGCGCGTGATCGCCAAGGCGGTCGGCTCGCCCTTGCGCTCGAGCAGCGCGTTGGTGGCCACCGTCGTGCCCATCTTCACCGCTTCGATCTGGGCGACCGGAATCGGCGCATCGGCGGCGAGGCCGAGCAGGTGGCGGATGCCGGCCACCGCGGCGTCGCGGTAGCGCTCCGGATCATCCGACAGCAGCTTGTGGGTCGCCAGCGACCCGTCGGGGCGGCGCCCGACGATGTCTGTAAAAGTGCCGCCGCGATCAATCCAGAACTGCCAATCCATGCCCGCCTCCCCGCGCCGTGTATGCCGTCCTGCGTATTGTATTCGCCTGAAACCGGGAAATTAGCGAAAATGCACGCATCAGGCGCAAAATCGCGTCATCAAGCTCGGGAGAATGAATGAAGGCTCTATATACAGTGGCGCAAGTCCGCGCGATCGAACGATCGGCGTCGGCCACGCTGGAGCCGGGCACGCTGATGCAGCGCGCCGGCCAGGCCGCCGCCAACGTCGCGCTGGCGATGCTCGCCGGCCGCGCCAACCGCAGCGTGCTGCTGCTGGCCGGTCCCGGCAACAACGGCGGCGACGCGCTGGAGGCTGCGGCCAACCTGGCCCACGCCAGCGCCGGCGTCGACGTCGCCGTGATCCATCTGCCCTCGAGCCAGCCGCCGTCCGCCGAAACGGCGCGGGCGCTCGCGCGCGCCGCCGAAAGCCAGGTGCGCTTCCTCGGCGCCATGCCGGAACTCGAACCCGGCCTCGTCATCGACGGCCTGTTCGGCATTGGCCTGGCGCGCCCGCTCGATGGCGCCGCCCGCGGCCTGGCCGAAGCGGTCAATTCGCTCGGCTGGCCGGTGCTGGCCCTGGACGTGCCCAGCGGCCTCGATGCCGACACCGGCGCCGTGGTCGGCCCGCACGGCGTGGCTGTGCGCGCGGTGCGCACGCTCACCTTCATCGGCGACAAGCCGGGCCTGCACACCTTCGAAGGGCGCGACCACGCCGGCGAAGTGCAGGTCGATTCTCTTTCGATCGACGCCGGCCAGTTCCCGACTGCAGAAGCGCAGCTGAACGAGCCGGCCCTCTTCGCGGGCTGCCTCAAGCCGCGCGCCAACAGCTCCCACAAGGGCAGCTTCGGCGACGTCGCCATTCTCGGCGGCGCCCACGGCATGGCAGGCGCGCCGATGCTCTCCGCGCGCGGCGCCCTGTACACCGGCGCCGGCCGCGTGCTGGTGGCATCGCTGGATCCGGGTCCCGCCTTCGACAGCGTGCAGCCCGAAATCATGTTCCGCGACGCCGCCAGCTATCCTCTTGAGGAAGGCACGCTGGTGGCCGGCCCCGGCATGGGCGGCTCCGCGCACGCGATGGAACTGCTGGCCAGGGCGCTCGCCGGCGACGCCGCGCTGGTGCTCGACGCCGACGCGCTGAACCTGGTGTCGGCCAGCGTCGACCTGCAGCAGCGCGTATCGGCCAGGTACGCCCGGTCGGCGGCGACGGTGATGACGCCCCATCCGCTGGAAGCGGCGCGCCTGCTGGGCGTCACTGCCGCCGAGGTGCAGCACGACCGGCTGGCCAGCGTGCGCACGCTCGCCGCCCGCTTCAACGCGGTAGTGGTGCTCAAGGGTTCCGGCAGCGTGATCGCGGCGCGCGACGGCGCGGCGGTCGTCAACACCAGCGGCAACCCGGGTCTGGCGACGGCCGGCACCGGCGATGTGCTGGCGGGGATCTGCGGCGCCCTGCTGGCGCAAGGCTGGCCGGCGCGCGAGGCGGCGCTGGGCGCGGTATGGATCCATGGCGCCGCCGCCGACCGCCTGGTCGCACAGGGCGTGGGGCCCATCGGCATGTGCGCCGGCGAATTGCCGGCGGCGGCGCGCTCGGTGCTCAACGAACTGGTGGCAAACGCGGCGCTCAGACCAAACGGCCGGCCGCAATCGTGATGGTGCGCCCGCAGCGCGCGGCGATCGAGGTGTCGTGCGTGACCAGCACCAGCGTCGAGCCGCGTTCGCGGTTCAGTTCGAACATCAGCTGGATTACCGCCTCGCCGGTGGCGGCGTCGAGGCTGCCGGTCGGCTCGTCGGCAAACAGCAGCGGCGGCTCGGTGACGAAGGCACGCGCCAGCGCCACGCGCTGCTGTTCGCCGCCCGACAGGAATTTGGGATAATGCTTCAGGCGCGTTTCCAGGCCGACCCGTCCCAGCATCGCCGCGGCCTTGGCGCGCGCATCCGGGTCGCCCCGCAGCTCGAGCGGCAGCATGACGTTTTCCAGCGCGTTCAGGTGCGCCAGCAGCTGGAAGGACTGGAACACGAAGCCGAGCTTTTCCATCCGCAGCCGCGCACGGCCGTCTTCGTCGAGCGCGAAAATGTCGACGCCGTCGAGGATGACCGTGCCCGAGGATGGCGTGTCCAGTCCGGCCAGCAGCCCGAGCAGCGTGGACTTGCCGGAACCGGAAGCGCCGACGATGGCGAGCGTCTCAGCCGGTTGCACTGTAAAATCCACGCTGTGCAGAATCGTCAGTTCGCCGCTGGCGTCGGCTACCTTCTTCGACAGCTGGCGCACCGTGATCGCCGCCGGCTTGCCGGCATGATCGTTATCATAACTTTTGGATGCTTCCTGGATGTCACGCATGCTTGCTTTTCTCACTAGATGGATGCTCGGCGCGGTGCTGATGCTGGCCGCGGCGCTCGCCCATTCTGCACCAAAAACCGTGCTTGTGCTCGGCGACAGCCTGTCGGCCGAATATGGCCTCTCGCGCGGCAGCGGCTGGGTCGCGCTGCTCGAGCAGAAGCTCAAGGCCGAAAAGATCGACGCCGCCATCGTCAACGCCAGCATCAGCGGCGAGACCACCAGCGGCGGGCGCGCGCGCCTGCCCGCGCTGCTGGCCCAGCACAAGCCGGCGCTGGTGGTCATCGAACTGGGCGCCAACGACGGCCTGCGCGGCCTGCCGGTGGCCGCCGCCGAGGCGAACCTGCGCGCGATGATCGAACTGTCGCGCAAGGAGCACGCCCGCGTGCTGCTGGTGGGCATGCGCATGCCGCCGAACTACGGGCGCGACTACACCGAGCGCTTCTTCGCCATGTACAAGACCGTCGCCACCGAGCTGAAGGCGCCGCTGGTGCCGTTCATGCTCGAGGGCGTGGCCGAGAAGCCGGCCCTGTTCCAGGCCGACCGCCTGCACCCGACCGCCCAGGCCCACCCTGTCATCCTTGCCAACATCTGGCCCAAGTTCCTTCCACTAGTTAAAGCACGATGAGATATCCGGCAATCCAAAGTTTCAGCGACGTGCTGCCCGAACTGGGCCAGTTCGACGCCATCATCGACGTGCGCAGCGAGGCCGAGTTCGCGCTCGACCACATTCCCGGCGCCATCAACTGTCCCGTGCTGGACAATGAGGAACGGATCCGCGTGGGCACCATGTACGTCCAGGTCAACTCCTTCGAAGCGAAGAAAGTGGGCGCCGCCCTGGTCTCGCGCAACATCGCCCGCCACATCGAGACGCTGTGGCTGGACAAGCCGCGCGACTGGAAGCCGCTGATCTATTGCTGGCGCGGCGGCAACCGCAGCGGCGCCATGGCGCACGTGCTGGCCAAGATCGGCTGGCCCGCCATCCAGCTCGACGGCGGCTACAAGGCCTACCGCGCCCACGTCGGCGAGGCGCTGTCGGTGCCGCCGCGGCTCGCTTTCCAGGTCATCTGCGGCACCACCGGCAGCGGCAAGAGCCGCCTGCTCGAAGTGCTCGACTCGATCGGCGCCCAGGTGCTCGACCTCGAGCAGCTGGCGGCGCACCGCGGCTCGGTGCTGGGCCACCTGCCGAGCCAGCCGCAACCGTCGCAAAAAATGTTCGAGACGATGGTGTGGGACAAGCTGCGCCATTTCGATCCCGCACTGCCGGTGTTCGTCGAGTCCGAGAGCAAGAAGGTCGGCAACCTGCGGGTGCCCGACGCGCTGATGGAACAGATGCGCCTGTCGCCGTGCATCTCGCTGACGCTGTCGCGGCCGAACCGGGTGCGCCTGCTGATGGAAGACTACCAGCACTTTACCGCCGACCCGGCCTTGCTCAACACCCAGCTCGAATGCCTGGTCAAGCTGCACGGGCGCGACAAGATCACTGCCTGGCACGACATGGCCAATGGCGGGCGTATGCCGCAGCTGGTCGACGAGCTGCTGGTGGACCATTACGACCCGGCCTACCTCCGCTCGATCGACCGCAATTTCACGCTGTTCAACGACGCGCGGGTGCTGGAGCTGGGCGACATCGGCGAGGCCGATTTCCTGGCGGCGGCGCGCACGCTGCACCGGGTCTGACCCCGCGGGGTCAGACCCCGGACGCGCCAGCAGCGCACCATACAGGTCCGTCATCCTCGCGAAGCGGGGATCCATGCCGAGCGCCCCGAAGTCGATGTAGCTAACTGCGCAGGGAACCCCGCTGGCGCGAGGACGACGCTTATCTGCGTCTGGGTGTTTCTCCCGCCCTTAGTCTCCCAAACCGCTCACAGGTTCACTCGCGCTCGTTGACGCGCCTCATTCGTAAAATGGTCGCTGGGCAGATACTGGTTTTCTGGCGCTGCACCGCTCGCGCGGTCCGTGCCTTTTTGAACCGGAGGAAACGTGACCGTACCAGGCGATGATCTTCGTCCCCGTCCGTCTGACCAGGACAGTTTTATCGAGAGCCTCAGCGTGTTCACCCAGCAGCACCGGGCCGGTCACTGGTCGGGGCCGTTTGCGGCGTTCATGCAGGAGGTACTTGCGCTGGCGCCCGAACGGGTCGCCCGCAGCTCCCACCAATATATCTGGGACATGATCCGCGCCACCTTCGTGCAAGACAGCGAGGGCAACGACCACTGCAAGCTGTTCGAGGACGAACTGTTCGGCATCGACGAGGCGATCGAACGCGTGATCGACTACTTCAAGGCCGCCGCGGCCGGCTCGGAAGTGGGCCGCCGGCTGCTGCTGCTGCTCGGGCCGCCATCGGGCGGCAAGTCCACGCTCGTCATCCTGCTCAAGCGCGGGCTGGAAGAATACAGCTACACCGAGGAAGGCGCGCAATACGCCATCGCCGGCTGCCCGGTGCACGAATCGCCGCTGCACCTGGTGCCGCACAGCATGCGCGCCGGCTGCCGCAATACCTACGGCATCGACATCTCGGGCGAGCTGTGCCCGCACTGCCGGGCGCGGCTGGAAGATCAGTTCAGCGGCGACTTCATGCAGATGCCGGTCGAGCGCTTCTTCATTTCCGAGGCCGGCCGCAGCGGCATCGGCACCTATGCGCCGCACGACCCCACTACCGCCGACCTGGCCGACCTGGTCGGCTCGGTCGATCTGTCGAAGGTGGCCGAATTCGGCGACGAGGGCGATCCGCGCGCGTGGTCGTGGTCGGGCGCGGTGTACGCGGCCAGCCGCGGCGTGCTCGAAATGATCGAGATCCTCAAGGTCAAGCGCGAATTCCTCTACCTGCTGCTGACGCTGACGCAGGAGAAAAACGTCAAGGTGTCGCGCTTCCCGCTGATCTACCTCGACGAAACCATCCTCGCCCACACCAACCTGGCCGAGTTCCGCAAGTTCCTGCAGGAGAGCGAGAACGAGGCGCTGCTCGACCGCATGGTCATCATCCAGGTGCCCTACACCCTCAACTACAAGGAAGAGGCACGCATTTACCACAAGCTCATCTCGTCGGCGGCGCCCGCCTTTCGCGACGTCCACCTCGACCCGCACGTGCTGCACGCGGCGGCCGTGTTCGCCATCCTCAGCCGCATCCAGGACGGCGACGAGAAGGAGGTCGAACTGGTGCGCAAGGTGCGCATCCACGCCGACGAGGAAGTCGAAGGCATGAACCGCGCCGACATGCGGCGGGTCAAAGAAAAGGACAAGGCACCGGAGGAAGGACTGGCCGGGGTGTCGCCCCGCTTCGTCATCAACGCGCTGTCGAACGCCATCATCCAGTCGAACCAGAAGAGCCTGTCGACGATGGACGTGCTGCTCGCGCTCAAGGACGGTATCGAGAGCGACGCCCGCATCGACCCCAAGAAAAAACGCAAGTGGGTCGACTACCTGGTACTGACGCGCAAGGATTTTTACAACCGCTGGGTCAAGGAAGACGTCCACAAGGCGCTGTTCGTGTCGTTCGAGCAGGAAGCGCAGGACCTGCTCAACAAGTATCTCGACGAGGTGGAGGCCATGCTCGACAACCGCCAGATCAAGGATCCGATCACCAGCGAGGAGCGGCGCCCCGACGAGCGCTTCCTGCGCGCGGTGGAGGAAAAGATCCACATCTCGGAGTCGGGCAAGCAGTCGTTCCGCCAGGAGGTGGTGCGCAAGGCGATGGGCGCCTACAAACGCGGCGTCAAGTTCGGCCTCGACAGCCACCTGCAGCTCAACGACGCGGTGCAGCAGTACCTGTTCGAGCAGCGGCGCGACGTGCTGCGGCTGGTCAGTTCAGCCAAGCGGCCCGATGATGAAGTGCGCAACAAGGTGTCGGCCGTCGAAAAGCGGCTGGTCGATGAATACGGCTATGACAGCCACAGCGCGCGTGAAGCGCTCAATTATGTAACGACCTTGCTGGCGCAGGAATAGCCGGCAACGGGGGAGAGTTCGTGGCGGCGACCATCAACACGGCCTGGTATGACCTGTTCTCGCGCGGGGCGCGCGACTGGCTGCGCCACAACGACAAGGTGCGCGCAGCGGTGCACGAACACCTGCCCGACCTGATCGCGGGCCCCGACCTGATCACCGGCTCGCAGCAGCGCACCGTGCAGGTACCGGTGCGCCTGCTCGAACACGCCCGCTTCAAGCTGGCCGAGGGGCGCTCGAGCACTGGCGCCGGCCAGGGCGACGGCCAGCCGGGCGACGTGCTGCAGCCGGCCGACCCTGCCGACGCCGGCCAGGGTGCTTCCGGCGAAGGCGGCAACGGCGAAGGCGAACTGCAGCTGATGCTCGAGTTCTCGGTCGACGAGGTGATGGACTGGATCTGGGAAGAACTGCGCCTGCCCGACCTCAAACCCAAACCGAACAGCCGCGTCGACACGCCGGAACTGGTGCGCGAGGGCTGGGACAAGCGCGGCGCGCCGTCGCGCCTTGACCGGCGCCGCACCGCCAAGGAAGCGATCAAGCGCCGCGCCGTGCAGGCCGATCCGGTGCCGTTCACCAATGAAGACTTGCGCTTTCGCCAGATCGTCGCCCGCCAGCGCCCCAGCACCTCGGCCGTCGTGTTCTTCGTCATCGACGTCTCCGCCAGCATGACCCAGCTCGAGCGCAAGCTGGCCAAATCCTTCTTCTTCTTCGCGCTGCAGGGCATCCGCCGCAAGTACGCCAAGGTGAACACCCGTTTCATCGCCCACACTACGCGCGCATGGGAATTTGGCGAAGCGGAATTTTTCCAGGTGTCGGGCAGCGGCGGCACCATCGCTTCGAGCGCGTTCCGGCTGACGCTGGAACTGGTGCGCGCCGAACTGGACGCCGCACACGACAATATCTATATGTTCTACGCCTCGGACGGCGAAAACTTCACCGAAGACCGCAACGCGGCCGGTACCGCGCTTACCGAACTGGGCGGCATGCTGAACTACATCGGCTATGTCGAAACCCTGCCCGGCATGCCGCGCTCGCTCGACACCGAGATGCGGCGCCTGTGCAACGAACTGGAGCGGCGCGGCCTGCCGATCGGCTCGAGCGTGCTGGCCGGACCCGACGACGTCTGGCGGGCGCTGCGCAAATTCTTCACCCAGGAAGCGGGCGCGCAGGATGGCGGCGCGGCGCGCGGCGCCGGCCGGGAAGCGGTCCGATGAACGCAGCCACCGATACCGCCCAGCAGCGGCTGGCCGAGTACGCCGAGCGCATCGAGGCGCTGGCGCGCGAGTTGGGGATGGATTTCTACCCCGTCAATTTCGACCTGGTGCCGAGCAATTTCATGGTCGAGATCGCCGTGTACGGCCTGCCGGTGCGGATGCGCCACTGGTCGTTCGGGGTGCGCTACATCCACCACCTGGTGCGCCAGCACATGGGCCATTCGAAGATCTTCGAAGTCATGTTCCCGGGCGATCCCTGCCAGGCGTTCATGCTCGAACACAATTCGCTGGCCGAAAACACGCTGGTGACGGCCCATGTGCTGGGCCACGCCGACTTTGCCAAGAACAACCAGCTGTTTTCCCGCTTCATGGCGATGGCGGGCAGCCACATCCTCGAACAGAGCGCGGCGCGCGCCAACCGCCTCGAGCGCGCACTGCAAGCGCACGGGCAGCAGCGGGTCGAGGCGGTACTCGACGCCGCGCTGGCGCTGGAAACCCACATCGACGTCAACCAGCCGCTGCACCGGCAGCGTTACCCGGAGTTCGTCGCGGCGCCGGCGGCGGCGCCGGCGGACGTCTTCCGCGACCGCTTTGCGCGCCTGCCCGGCGAGCTGCAGGCCGAAACGGTCGATGCGCCGCCGCAGCGCACGCCCTTGCCGCCGCAGCCTGAAACGGACCTGCTGTGGTTCATCGCCCAGTACGCGCCGGACATGGAGGACTGGGAACGCGACATCTTCCTGGCGGTGCGCGAGGAGGCGTTCTATTTCCACCCGATCTTTGCCTGCCAAATCATGAACGAAGGCTGGGCCTCCTACTGGCATGCCCGGCTGCTGCGCGAGGCGACTTTCCTGCCGCCCGACCTGTACGTCTCGGCCATCAAGTCGCATTCCGACGTGGTGCGCCCGTTCGCCGGCGAGCAGCAGCTGGCGCTGTCGGTCAATCCCTACCACCTGGGCTTTTCGATGTGGGAGCACATCGTCGAGCGGCACGGCATCGACAAGGCACGCGAGGTATGCCGCGAGGAAGACGACTTCGGTTTCATCCGCAATTACCTCGACAGCGAACTGGCCGAGCGGCTCGACCTGTTCGTCTACGAAACGCGCAAGGACGGCGAGACCCGTGTCGTCAGCCGCGACATCCACGCCATTCGCGAAGCCATCCTCGCGCCCAAGTTCAACTTCGGCGCGCCGTCGGTGGCGGTGATCAAGGTCGGCGCCGATGGCGCGCTGGACCTGCGGCACGACTACCTGCACGACGGGCGCGGGCTCGACCTGGGCCAGGCGGAGCGGGTGATCGAATACGTGGGGCGGGTGTGGCGCCGGCCGGTCACTCTGCACACGGTGGACTTCCGGGGCGTGGTGCGGGTGCTGCCGGCGAAAAAGTCGCTGGTCTGATCTTTTGGCGCGGATGTTCGCGCACAATCGCGTGCCGCGTTCGCGAGCACGACGTCAAATAGTGATCACAACCTCCGGGTCGCCGCTCCCGCGCGTCCTCCGCACTTAGTTGTTGCCCCCGGTTATCTTGATCTGTATCAACAGCCGCCCTTGCCGCTTGCCTACTCTGTTAGTGACGCACGTCAAACGTGGCACTTCAGGAGAACCGCATGATCCGCCCAATCCGGCCTGCCCGCTCGCGCTACCGCCGCGTCGCCCTGGCGCTGTCGCTCGGCGTGGCACTGGGCGGTTGCCAGCGCGCCAGCGATCCGGGCGCGCTGATCGCCGAAGCGCGCCAGTACCGGCAGCAGGGCGACATCGACGCCGCCGTGATCCAGCTCAAGAATGCCCTGCAGAAGGATCCCAACAACCGCGACGCCCGCCGCCTGCTCGGCGAGGTCTACATCGAACAGGCTGACGCCGTGTCCGCTGAAAAGGAGCTGCGGCGCGCAGTGGCGCTGGGCTCGCCGACCACGGAACTGCTGGTCATGCTGGGCAAGAGCATGCTGCTGCAAGGCCAGTTCCAGCGCGTGCTCGACGAATTTAACAGCGTGCCCGATGCCGCCGGCCGGCCGGCGGTGCTGGCATTGCGCGGGGCCGCCCTGCTGGGCCTGGGTAAGCGGCCGGACGCGGGCGCCGTCTTCGACGAGGCCCTGAAGGCTGCACCGGCGCTGCCCGAGGCGCTGCTGGGGCTGGCGCGGATCGCCTTTGCCGACGGCGCGCCGGCGCGCGCGGCCGAACTGGTCGAGCGCGCGCTGGCGGCCCATCCTGGCGAGCCAGACTGCCTGCGCTTCAAGGGAGACCTGCTGCGCGTCGACGGCAAGCTCGACGCCGCACTGGCGGCCTACCGCGCCATCCTCGAGCTGCATCCGCACAACGCCCAGGCCCGCGTCGACATCGCCGGCCTGCTGACCGACCAGGGCAAGTTCGCCGACGCGCGTGCCGAACTGAAGGCGGCGCGCAAGGTCTCGCCCGGCCGCCTGTCCTTGTTTTACGCGCAGGCCATGCTCGATTTCCGCGAGAGAAAATATCCGGCGGCCACCGAATCGCTGCAGCAAATCCTGCGCGCGGCGCCGGAATACTATCCCGCCATCCTGCTGCTCGGCGCGGTCGAGTCGGCCAGCGGCGCCAACCAGCTGGCCGAACAGCATGTGCAGAAGTTTCTTGCCGCCTATCCGGGCCATGTGCACGCCACCAAGCTGATGGGAACGCTGTATCTGCGCGCCAACCACGCCAATGCGGTGCTCGACCTGGTGACCCCGGTGCTGGCACAGCACGCCGACGACGCCGACCTGCTGATCCTGGCAGGAGAAGCGCACATGCGCGCGCGCCACTACAGCCAGGCGGCGGACTATTTTGAGCGGGCCAGCGCGCTGCGCCCGCGCGTGTCGGCGCTGCACACCGCCACCGCGCTGGGACGGCTCGCCAACGGCGAGCGCGAGCGGGCACTGGCCGAACTGGAGCGCGCCGCCGTGCTCGACATCAAGTCGCCGCGCGCCGGCACCCTGCTGGTGATGGGCTACCTGCGCGCCAACGCCCCCGACAAGGCGCTCGCCGCGGTGCGCGACATGGAAAAGCAGGGTGACGGCGCGCTGGTGCAGAACCTCAAGGGCGGCGTATTTCTCGCGCGCCAAGACGTGCCCGGCGCGCGCGCCAGTTTCGCGCGGGCACTGGCCCACGACCCGCTATACCTGCCGGCGCTCGACAACCTGGCCCAGCTCGACCTGCTGGAAAAGCACCCCGACGACGCCCGCAAGCGCTACCAGGCGGCGCTGGCGAAGTCGCCGAAGAACGCGCCGCTGATGGAAGCGCTGGCGCGGCTGGCAAGCGGCCAGGGCCGGCCGCAGGAGGCGATCGGCTGGCTCGAGCGGGCCTGCCGCGACAACCCCGAGTCGACCTCGCTGGCGCTGCGGCTGGCCCACTATTATCTGCGCGGGGGCGACACCCGCAAGGCCCTGATGCTGGCCCAAAAGCTGCAGGGCGCCAATCCATCGAGTCCGGAGCTGCTGTCGCTGCTGGCCCAGGTGCATTCAGCCAGGCAAGATTTGCCCGCCGCGGCAGACGCGTACGCCAAGCTGGCGCTGCTGCAGAGCGCCTCGGCCAGGCCACAGATGAAGCTGGCCTCGCTGCACCTGGCGCTGAATGACGAGCGCGCCGCCGTCGCCAGCCTGCACAAGGCGATCGCCATCGAACCGGGCCTGATGGAGGCCCACCAGATGCTGCTGGCGATCTTGCTCGCCCACAAGAAATTCGCCGAGGCCGGCCAGCTCGCCGCCGCCCTGCAGCAGCGCATGCCGCAAGCGGCCGGCGGCTACAAGCTGGAGGGCGACCTGCGGATCGCGCAGGGCCAGCCGGCCGCGGCGCTCGCCGCGTACGAGCGCGCATTCGCGCTGGAACCAGGCAGCGGCCTGATGATCCAGCTGCACGGCGCCCTGATTGCCGCCGGCAGGGACGCCGACGCCGACCAGCGCATGGCGCAATGGCTGGCGCGCAATGCCGACGACCTGCCGGCGCGCCTGCACGACGCCAGCAGCAAGCTGGTGCGCAACCAGCTCGACGCCGCCATCGAGCAGCTCGAGCAGGTGTTGCGGCGCGACCCTAAGCATGTGCTCGCCCTCAACGACCTGGCCTGGGGCTTGCAGCGCATCAAGGACAAGCGCGCGCTCGAGTTTGCCGAGCGGGCCTACCGGCTGGCCCCGGGCAGCCCGGCCATCATGGACACGCTCGGCTGGATCTGCCTGGAAAGCGGCGACATCGCGCGCGCGCTGCCGCTGCTGCAAAAGGCCAGCGCGCTGGCGCCCGACGCCGCCGAGATCCGCTATCACCTGGGCGTGGTGCTGGCGAAGGCGGGCGACCGCCGCGGCGCGCGCCGCGAACTGGAGCGGCTGCTGTCCTCCGGCGCCGACAGCGCCCGCCGCGCCGAAGCGAAGGCGCTGCTGGCCACGCTATGAGCGCGCGCCCGGGCGGCCCGCCTGTCGGTGGATTTGACACACCTGCGCGCCCGCCCGCGCAGGCTCGTAGCGCCCCGGCGCGATGATGGCGTCAGGATCGAGCGCCCGCTTGATGCGGCTGACCACCTTCCAGAAGACGTCGCCATGGGGGTCGAGGCCGGCCATCGACTGGATGCCGACCCGATAGGGAATGTAGCCGGCGCGCATGACCGTGTCGAACAGCGCCCGGTAGCATTGCTTGGCGCGCTCCACTTCCGCCGGATCTTCCTTGTCGTAGGCCACCGTGATGACGCCGCCCAGCGAACGCTCGTTGATCATGCTGAAGGTGACGAACAGGTCGAAGCCGTGCGCCTCGAAGATCGGCGCCACCATCGCGTGCAGGGCGAGGGCATCGGCGCCGCGCATGGGCAGGATCGGCGAGACCCACAACAGGCCACAGTTGTCCAGCGCCGGGTTGGCCTGTTGCGGGAACTCGGCCGGCAGGCCGCCGCGGCGGCGCCAGTAGGCTCCGGCCAGGAAGCGCCCGTTCGGCACGCCGCGGTTCATCGCGAACAGCGCTTCGCCCATCGCCACCTTGGCGCGCAGCCGGCTGCCCAGGCCGACATAGCCCAGCAGGCGGGCCAGGCGCGATCCACGGCGCAACTTTTCCTCTGTAAGAAATGTCGACGCTGCCGCCGTGCCCCGCAGCGCTTGCCTGAGCGCGGCGCGCGCGGCCGCCACCTGCGCACGGCTGCCGTAGAGGGCGCCGGAGACAGTCCAGGCGCCGGCGCCGGCCTTTTCGCGCAGCGTGCGGCGCATCGGCGCCGGCAGCGGCCCCTGGTCGCCGGCCTGTTCGCGCGGGAAGGCGCGGCCGCCCGAGATCACGCGCAGGTCGTTGCCGATGTGAACGATGCTACGCAGCGTGCCGTCCAGCCGCAGCGGGCGCAGCGCGTCCACCACCGGGCCGATGTCGGCGTGCTCGGGCACGGTGCAGATGAAGTGGTTGACGCATTCCGCACGCGGCATGAGCCAGAGGCCGACCTGGGTGACGACGCCGAAATTGGACTGGGTGAACAGGCCGTCGAGGAAGGGGCCTACGCCGTAGGGAAACAGGTGGGTCGCGCGGGCGTTCGGATAGTGGCCGAAGCCGGTGTCGAGCACTTCGCCGCTGGCCAGCACCACCTGCAGGCCGGCAATGTGCTGCAGCCGGTTGCCGTAAGGCGAATGGCCGAAGCCGCGCTCGAGGATATTGCCGAGGAAACTGGTGTCCGGACCGGCGCCGGTACAGTCCGTCCACAGGTCGATCTTGTGCAGGCGCAAATAGTCCGACAGCTGCTGCTGCGTCACGCCCGGCTCGATCACGGCGTAGGCCAGCTGCGGGTCGACCTGGACGATGCGGTTCATGCGCGACAGTTCCAGCACGACCTGGCCGTCGGTGACCGCGCAGGCGTCGCCGTAGCCCCAGTTCCTGCCGGTGCTGACCGGGTAAAGCGGCGTCTGGTGGCGGCGCGCCAGGTCGACCAGCGCGATCACTTCGGCGCGCGAGCCGGGGCTGACCACTGCCAGCGGCGTGGTGCTGCGCGAGGACGTGCTGCGCGCATAGCGTTCCAGCGTGGCGGCGTCGTCGCGCACGTGCTCGGCGCCGACGACCGCGCGCATCGCCTTCACCAGCAGCGCCCCGCGACCGGCGTTGCCCAGGTCTGCTCCCTGCTGTCTTGCATCATGCTCAGCCATGTCCACTCCTTCAGTTGATGCCGGCGATGAGGCGGGCGGTAATGCCCGGCTCATCCGACGAGGCGAAAAAATACGGGTAGAACGACCGCTCGTCGCCGTGCTGTTCCATGCGCCCGCCCCAGGCGGCGATCTGCTCGCCCATGTGTTCGAGCGGCAGGCGCAGCAGCACGGCCGGCGCGCCCACGCGGGTGCACTGGCGTTCGGCGCCGAAGTCGTGAAAGCCGAGCATGCGGCGGTAGAACATCACGTGGCGTGGATTGACTTCGATCACGTAATCGCTGTAGCGGTGGATGTTGCGCGCGTAAATGTAGGAAATGTGGATCAGGGAGGCGAACACGCGCTTGCTCACTCCCTTGTCGATGGCCAGGCGCGACGGCTCGCACAGGCGGCGGCCCTGCGCGCGCAACTGGTCCAGCTTGTCGCCGAAGTTGTCGTCGGCCGGCAGCAGGATGTCGCTGTCGAGGCACAGGCTCATGGTGGCCACCACCATGCCGCCGGTCTCGGCGTACAGGGTGATCTTGTTCGCTTCGTGGTAGCGGTTCGGCTCGAAGGCATAGCCGCGCCAGCCGTACATCTTGCGGATCAGCAGGCTGGCCGCCGCGCGCCGGCCGGCCGAATTGGCCATGCGGATGTGGAAAATCTGGACGTCGAGCGGGTGCTCGGGCGCGCGGTCGGCGCGCGCGCCGATACATAGCTCGCGCACCCCGGCGGGGGCTGCAAAGGTCGCGATGGGCAGGTCGTCTTGAATCATGGTGTCGTCCTCCGGTTGGCCGCGCGCCGGGCATTCCGACGCGAATGAGTGTTGTCAGCGTCAGACAGAGTCATGCGTAGGCGAGTTCCGGCCTCAGCAACAGCGTTTGCCTTTGGACAAATGATGGTAAGTGTCGGAAATTTTTGCACACGCTGCCGAGTCCGCCTGGGGACACTGGAGCCCGCTATGCAAGCGCTTGATTTGACAGCGAAAAGTGCGCTGGCATCGAACTTGCCTACACCCCGGGTCATGCAGTCATCATTGCCAACAGGAGGGCCAGCGATGAACCCCTTGCAAACGAACATGCTCAATGCGCTGGTGGGCGCCGCCATCGCGCTCGGCGCGGCCGGCGCGGCGATGCCGGCGCGCGCCGATGCGTTCGCCCAGTCGATCCTGGTGATCGACAAGCTGCGCCTGCTCCATCCCAACGGCACGCCCTATACCGCCGGCGAACTGGCCACGCTGTCGGGCGCCAACATGGCGCAGGCCGGCGGCTATCTCAATGGCGTGTTCGCCAACCGCGTGCAAGCGGGCGACGTCACCGGCGCCAACGATATTGCCCGGCAAATCGTGGGCACGCTGCCCGGGCAGCTGGAAAACAATTTCGGCCCCCTGCCCCAGGCTGCAGGCGCCGGCGCCAGCTTCGGCTCGGCCGACCAGCAGATGAGCGGCAGCCTCGTCACGACCAACCTGGGCGCGGCCGGCGCGCTGGTGCAGACCCGCGCCGACGCCGCCCTGGCCGGCGCCGGCGCGGCCACCGGCATCGCCACCGTGGCGAGCGCGACCACCTTCAGCTTCGCCCTCGGCGCCGACGAATTCATCACCTTCGCCTTCGAGGCGACGCCCTTCACGCAAGCCTACGCCGACGCCGGCGGCGGCGCCGCCGGCAGCGCCAACGCCTTCCTGGCGTGGAGCATCAGCGTGCTCGACCTGACCAGCGGCCACACCGTCTTCACCTTCGCGCCCGAGCAGCTGAACGGCGTGAGCGCTGTCAGCCGTACCGACGGCCTGTGGGGTGCCACCACCTACGACCCGGGCTTGCTGTCGTTTTCGGCTACCACCGGCTTGCTTGCCGCC
Organism: Burkholderiales bacterium; assembly: GCA_038248405.1. Classification (GTDB taxonomy): domain Bacteria; phylum Pseudomonadota; class Gammaproteobacteria; order Burkholderiales; family Burkholderiaceae_D; genus JAFCUW01. The sequence continues at coordinate 23,409 of JBBRXM010000001.1, read as the reverse complement.
GGCGACATCTACCAGGTGACGATCGCGCAGTCGACTTTCGCCGGCGCCATCCAGAGCCAGCTGGTGCCGGAGCCGGCCACGCTGGCCGTGTTCGGCTCCGGCCTGCTGGCGATGGCGGCGATCGGCAGGCGCCGCAAGGGCCAGGGCCCCGCCTGAGGCCCGGCCAATATTGACGCCAATCAACAGCACCGGATGTAGTAATTTTCGGCACTTTTGCAAGTCATATAATCGGCAGTGGCGGAGCCAAGTACCGCTTCCCTCGCCGCCCGACACGGAGACCGACAGGACATGGAGGAGCTCATCACCCAGCTGCTGTCCAGTGTAAGAGGCATCTGGAAATACCGTTGGCTCGCGGTCGCGCTGATGTGGCTGGTCGGCATCGCCGGCTGGACCCGCGTCGCCACCCTGGCCGACGACTACCAGTCGACCGCGCGGGTGTTCGTCGATACCCAGAGCATCCTCAAGCCGCTGCTGTCGGGCATGGCCACCATGCCCAACGTCGATCAGCAGGTCGCCATCATGAGCCGCACGCTGCTCTCGCGCCCCAACGTCGAACGCGTCATGCGCATGGTCGACCTCGACGTGCGCGCCACCACCCCGCGCCAGCACGAGCAGCAGGTCGAGCAGCTGATGGCCAGGCTGAAGATCAGCGGCACCTCGACCTACGACATCTACACCATCAGCTACAACCATGCCAACCCGAAACTGGTGCGCGACGTCGTGCAGTCGCTGCTGACCATCTTTGTCGAGGGCAGCTTCAAGGGCAAGAAGGGCGACTCGCAAAGGGCGGTGCAATTCATCGAAGAGCAGATCAAGGCGGTCGAGGAAAAGCTGCTCGCCACCGAAAACGCCGTCAAGGAATTCAAGATGAAGAACAGCGAGCTGTTGCCGCGCCAGGGCATCGACTACGGCGCCCAGCTGGCGCTGGCGGCCGACGCCCTCAATACGGCCAGGCTGGAGCTGGCCGAAGCCGAACAGTCGCGCCGCGCGATCCGCGCCCAGGTCAGCGGCGACGCGCCGGTGTCGGCGCTGGCGCTGCAGCCGTCGGCGCTGATCAACCCGGAACTGGACGCGCGCATCAGCACCCTCAACAAGAATCTCGACAACCTGCGCATGCAGTACACCGAGCAGCATCCCGACATCGTCGCCGCGCGCCGCCTGATCGCCCAGCTGGAGGCGCGCAAGCTCGAGGAAAGCCGCAACCGCGGCGCCGACTTCGATCCCGGTCGCAATTACAGTCCCATGCTGCAGCAGCTGAAGGTGGCGCTGACGGAGGCCGACGCCAAGGTCGCCGCCATCAAGGTGCGGGTGGACGAATACGGCGCCCGCCAGCAGCGCCTGCGCGCGCAGAGCGCCGCCGTGCCGGAAGTCGAATCGCAGCTGGCGCAGCTGAACCGCGATTACCAGCTCAACAAGGACAACTACGAAAAGCTGATCGGCCGGCGCGAGGCGGCCAAGCTGTCGGGCGAACTGAGTTCGACGACCGAGATGATGACCTTCAAGATCATCGATCCGCCGACCATGCCGGTGGCGCCGGTCGGCCCCAACCGGCCGCTGCTGCACAGCGCGGTGCTGGCCGCGGCGCTGCTGGTCGGCACCGCCGCGGCCTGGTTCATCAGCCAGGCGCGCCCCACCTTCGACGGCCCCGGCAGCATGCGCCAGGTGACGGGCCTGACCGTGCTCGGCACGGTGCAGATGAACTGGACGGCGGCCGAAACGGTCAAGCGGCGGCGCGCCCAGGTGGCGCTGGCCTTCTGTTTCGGCGCCCTGCTGCTGCTGTACGGCGCCATCCTGGCGTCGTCGCTGGTGAAGACCTGAACCGGGAGAGGCCATGAGCGTCACCGAACTGCATCCCGACAGTGCCGCCGCCGACAGCGAGGGCGTGCGCTTCGTCGACATCAACCTGGCGCGGCTGCACCAGATGGGCATGGTCACCCACGACGGCGGCCGCACCCCGGCGGCGGAAGACTTTCGCATCATCAAGCGCCCGCTGCTGCGCAGCGCCGCCGGCGCCGTCGGCCAGGGCCGCAAGAACGGCAACCTGGTCGTCGTCACCAGCGCCCTGCCCGGCGAAGGCAAGACCTTTTGCGCCATCAACCTGGCGATGAGCATCGCGATGGAGAAGGACCACACCGTGCTGCTGGTCGACGCCGACGTGGCCCGGCCGTCGGTGCTGAAAGTGCTGGGGCTGCCCAACACGGCAGGCCTGATGGACGTGCTGCTGTCGGAGCGGCGCTCGCTGGCCGACGTCATCCTCAGGACCAACATCGCCGGCCTGTCGATCCTGCCGGCCGGGCGCAGCAACAAGCATGCGACCGAGCTGCTCGCCAGCCAGGCGATGAGCCTGCTGCTCGACGACATCGCCGGCCGCTACCCCGACCGCATCGTCGTGTTCGATTCGCCGCCGCTGCTGTTGACCACCGAGGCGACCGTGCTGGCCGGCCAGATGGGCCAGGTGGTGCTGGTGGTGGAGTCGGAAACGACGACCCAGCGCGCCGTCAAGGAAGCGCTGCGCAGGCTCGACCATTGCGCGCACGTCAGCCTCATCTGCAACAAGACGCGCGCCTTCCCGGGCGACGACTACTACGGCTACTACGGCTGACGCGCACGAAAGCCCATCATGCAACGGCCGAGCCAGCACAATGCCATGACGATCGACGTGGAAGACTATTTTCACGCTGGCGCGCTGGCCGCGCACCTGCCGCGCATCCGCTGGGCCAGCCTGCCGGGACGGGTCGAGCGCAACGTCGAGCTGGTGCTGGCCATCTTCGACCGCGAACAGGTGAAGGCGACCTTTTTCACCGTCGGCTGGATCGCGCGCCGCTACCCGGCGCTGGTGCGCGCGATCGTCGGCCAGGGCCACGAACTGGCCAGCCACGGCTATGCCCACCAGTTCAGCTGGGAACAGTCGCGCACCCAGTTCCGCCGCGACATCATCGGCAGCAAGCACCTGCTCGAGGACATCGCCGGCGAGGCCGTGTTCGGCTACCGCGCGCCCTATTTTTCGCTCAGCATCGACAGCCGCTGGATCTTCGATACCCTGTTTCGCCACGGCTACCGCTACAGCTCGAGCATCTACCCGGTCTGGAACAGCCGCTCGCGCCAGGCGCAGCGCACGCCGCGCTTTGCCTGCTTTCCGTCGGGCGAGTCGGGCATCCTCGAGCTGCCCATCAGCAGCGTGCGCCTGGTCGGACACCACTTGCCGGCCGGCGGCGGCCACAGCTTCCAGCTGCTGCCGTACGCCATCACGCGCGCGCTGCTGCGCCGCATCAACCTGGTCGAGCGCCACCCCTGCGTGTTCTGTTTCCAGCCGTCGATGCTGGACCTGGCGCAGCCGCGCCCGCCCCTGATGGCGTGGGGCACCGCCGTGCCCCACTACGCGGGCCTGGCGCGCATGGAGCTGCGCCTGGCGCTGCTCTCGCGCGACTTCCACTGGGACCGCATCGACAACATTTTCCCGGTGCTGCCATGAGGCGCATCGCCGTGGACACCTTCCACACCGGACCAGGCGGGCGCCGCCCCGGCCTGTCTCTTTCACCTCGTGCGGCCCAACCTTCTGTGCGGAGTAGATCATGGCAGCAACAGTAGAACAACCCAGGCTGGTGGTCCACCTGGTCCACCAGCTCGACGTCGGTGGCCTCGAGAATGGCTTGATCAACCTGATCAGGCACATGCCGCCGGAGCGCTATCGCCATACCATCGTCTGCCTGAAGGACTACACCGAGTTCCACGCCCACATCAAGGAGCGCGGCGTCGAGATCATCAGCCTCAACAAGCGCGAGGGCAAGGATTTCGGCCACTACATGCGCATGTACAAGACCTTGCGTGCGCTGCAGCCGGACCTGATCCACACCCGCAACCTGTGCGGCTTCGAAGGCCAGCTGGTGGCCGCGCTGGCCGGCATCAAGATGCGCGTGCACGGCGAACACGGCCGCGACATGACCGACCTGTACGGCAAGCGCCTGAAATACCAGCTGCTGCGGCGCATGCTGCGCCCGCTGATCGGCCACTTCATCGCCGTCTCCGCCGACCTCGAACACTGGCTGATCGACAGCGTCGGCGCCGAACCGGGGCGGGTGTCGCAGATTTCGAACGGGGTCGACAGCGTGCAGTTCCACCCGCGCCTGGGGCCGCCGGCGGCGGTCGGCCCGGCCGGTTTCATGGCCGACAACGTGTTCGTCATCGGCAGCGTCGGCCGCATGGTCGACGTCAAGGACTACCCGACCCTGGTCGACGCCTTCCTGCGCCTGATCGCCTCGCCCCACCCGGCCCACCAGCGATTGCGCCTGCTGATCGTCGGCGACGGACCGCAGCGCGCCGAGTGCCTCAACATGCTCACCCGCGCCGGCGCCGCCCACCGCGCCTGGCTGCCGGGCGAACGCACCGACATCGCCCAGCTGCTGCGCACGATGGACCTGTTCGTGCTGCCGTCGCTGGGCGAAGGCAGCTCCAATACCATCCTCGAGGCGATGGCCACCGGGCTGCCGGTGGTGGCCACTGCGGTGGGCGGCAACACCGAACTGGTGCAGCCCGGCTTTACCGGCATCCTGGTGCCGCCGCGCTCGCCCGACCTGATGGCGGCGGCGATTGCCGACTACTGTCGCATTCCGGAGATGGGCGCGCGCCACGGCATGCGCGCGCGCAGCCAGGTGATCGCCCGCCACAGCCTGCCGGCGATGGCGCGCGGTTATGTGGCGGTGTACGATTCGCTGCTGGGCACGGCGGCGTGTCCGGCCAGGGCGCGCGCCGGCCGGGCCGCCTAGCGCGGCACCACCGCTGCAGCCAGCGGGCCGTGCGCGCGGTGCCCCAGCGCCACCGCATCGGTGTAGCAGTCGGCCAGCTGCAGCGCCACGCTGTCCCAGGTAAAGCGGCGCACCAGCGCGCGCACCCGCTCGCGCGCCGGCGGCGCCTCCAGCAGGTCGAGCAGCGCGCTCTTGTGCGCGCGGCTGTCGTCCCAGCGCGCGCGGCGCACGGCGAACTCGCTGCCCGGCAGGTCGAGTGCGCTTTCGTCGCTCATCACCACCGGCGTGCCGGCCGCCAGCGCTTCGAGCACCGACCCGGGATACGCCTCGCCCTGGCTGGGCATGACGAACACGGCGGCGGCGGCGCAGGCGCTGGCCAGCATGCGCGCCTGCTGGCGCAGCGCGCCCATGCAGATCACCCCCGGCACCGCGCGCAGCCGGCGCAGGTAGTCGGTGTCGCGTTCCTGCGCTTCGCCGATGACGACGAAGGGCAGCGCCATCTCCGACAGCGACTGCGCCATTCCCAGCTGGTTCTTGTAGGGCGACACGGCGCCCACCATCAGCGCGAACTGCCCTTTGACGCCGGTACGGGAGCGAAACAGCGCGGCGTCGGCGTCGAAGAAGTGCGCGCTGATCCCGTTCGGCAGCACCCGCACCTTGGACGGATTGACCAGGAAGGCGCTGCGGATCGCCTGCCGTTCCGCTTCGCCGGCGGCCACCACCAGGCTGGCCAGCTGCAGCGCGTGGCGCGTCTGCGCGTAGCTGCTTTGCAGGTTCCACTCGGTGAGGTTGCCCAGCACGCGGTCGGCGATGCGCGCGCGTGCGCCGTTGGAGCGGTTCCAGCCGGGCGCGATCAGGGCCGACACCACCACCGGCACCTTCAGCGCCACCGCCTCCTCGACGATGCGGTGGTTGCCATGCACCGCCGCGAACACGTGCACCACGTCGTAGTCGTCCAGCCGCGAGCGGAACGGGTCGACCAGTTCCGCCTCGAGCGGCGCGCGGCCCGGAATGAGCGCCAGGCGGCCGAGCGCGTTGACGGTTTCGCGCACCTGCTGCTGCACGTTGCCGTCGCGCTGAAACAGCATCGGGTACGACAGTATACCAACGCGCATCGCGCCTCCAGTTCAGTGCAGCAGGACCGCCGCCAGCTTGCGGCGCGCGAGATCCAGTTCGTCGATCAGCGGGTGGCGGACCAACACGATTCCGGCCAGCCACAGCAGCATGGCGGCGACCCCGGCCAGCACCGCCAGCGCCGGCGAGTCGGGCGAGAGCGTCAGCACCGACGCCGGCGCCAGCACGCTGATGAGCGTGAGCAGCAGGCCCTTGAGCGAGGCGTCGGCGACCTGGCCGATGCTGATGCCGCCGCAGCGCGTCAGGCAGCGCATCGTCAGCGTCACCCGGAACACGGTGGCGCCGACCACCGCCCACGCCACCGCCGTCAGGCCGAACGGCGCCGCCGCGATCAGCAGCGCGATGCGCAGCAACACCGTCATGCCGTCCAGCCGCGCCTGCGCGCCTGCCTCGCCTATGGCCACGAGGAAATATCGCGACATGCTGGACATGCTATAGATGGCCGAAGAGAAACACATGACGCGTATCAAGGGCGCCGCCGCGTCCCATTGTTCGCCGTACAGCAGCCGCAGGATAGGCAGCGCCATCACCGCCACGCAGGCGAAAAACGGCCAGGCGAACGCCGTCATGTAGCTCACCGTGCGCAGGTAGGCTTCGCGGGCGTTGCCGCCGCCGCGCACGTGCCAGGCATACAGCGGGTAGACCACCGGGGTGACGGCGTTGGTGATCGCCTTGTGGAACACCGCCAGCACCGCGATCGCCTTGCCGAAGATGCCGACCGCGTCCATGCCGATCATCCTGCCGATGACGAGGTCGGGGGCGGCGCCGCCGGCTTCGTCGAGCAGGTTGCCGCCGGTGGCGCAGGCGCCGAACATGATCACTTCGCCGATGCCCGCGCGCGCCGGCAGCCACGGCATGTTCGGCGGACTCAGCCACAGGCACAGCAGCAGCGCCGCCGCCGTCGACGCCACCGAGCCCCAGGCCATGCTCATGAAGCCGAAGCCGTGCCAGGCCAGCGCCACCGACACGGCCACGCTGCACAGCCCCTGGGTCAGGTTGATGGCGCAGATGGCGCCGAAGCGCATCTCGCGGCGCAGCATCGGCATGATCACGGAACTGAACGGCAGCAGCACGAAGTTCAAGGCCAGCAGCTGCAGCAGGGGCGCCAGCGCCGGCTCGCGGTAGAAGCGCGCCAGCGGAAAGCCCAGCAGCGCAAACAGCGCCGCCAGCGGCCAGGCGAACAGGAAGCTTGCGCCCAGCACCGCGCGCAGCTTCGCCTCGGTCAGTTCGCGCTGCTGCACCAGGTACTGGCCGGCGCCGAAGTCGCGCAGCACCTGCGCCACCGCCAGCAGCACCGCGGCGACCGAATAGATGCCGGCCTCGGTGGGCGTGAGCAGGCGCGAGATGATCATGCCGCCGGCCAGCGACAGCAGCACCAGCAGGTACTTCTCAACGAACGAGAACATCAGCGAGACGCGGGTACTCATGGCGTCGGCGCGCCATTCCGGGTACCCATGAGGACGGTCAACAAGCGCGCTACCCCCCTGATCTAGTATTGCCACAACCACAGAATTCCAGTCTAACGATGAGCCCGGTCCTATCGTTGCGTGGTGTCAAGGAGTCCTGTCCGTGCGCGACATCCTCGTTACCCTGATCGTTTTCGGCTCGCTCCCCTGGGTGCTGCGCTCGCCCGTCAATGGCGCGCTGATCTGGGTCTGGCTTTCCGTGATGAACCCGCATACCCAGGGCTGGGGCTTCGCCACTTCCTTCCCGTTCGCCCAGATCGTCGCCATCACCACCATGATCAGCATGCTGATCACGCGCGAGCCGCGCGCGCTGCCGTGGACGCCGGCGACACGCGTCATGCTGGCGTTTACCGTGTGGATGTGCGTCACGCTGCCGTTCTCGATGTTCCCCGAGCTCTCGCTCGACATGTGGTGGAAGGTGATGAAGATCATGCTGATGAGCTTCGTGTGCCTGATGCTGGTCAAGCGCGAGCGCGACATCCACCGGCTGGTGTGGGTGCTGGCCATCTCGCTCGGCTACTACGGCATCAAGGGCGGCCTGTTCACGCTGCGCAACGGCGGCGGCGACCGCGTCTGGGGCCCCGACCGCACCTTCATCGCCGACAACAACGCCATCGCGCTGGCCTTGATCATGGTGATCCCGCTGATGGTGTTCCTGCGACGCCACAGCGGCCGGCGCTGGCTGCGCCACGGCCTGGCCGGCGCCATGGTCCTGTGCGCGCTCGCCGCGCTGGGCGCCTACTCGCGCGGCGCGCTGCTGGCGATCGGCGCGATGGGCGTGGTGCTGTGGCTGAAAAGCCGCAGCAAGCTGGCGCTCGGCGCGGTGATGCTGGTGGCGGTGCCGCTGGTACTGACCTTCATGCCGCCCGAGTGGTCGATGCGGATGGAATCGATCCGCAACTACCAGCAGGACAGTTCGGCGCTGGGGCGCCTCAACGCCTGGGGGATGGCGTGGAACCTGGCGCGCGACCGCTTCTTCGGCGGCGGCTTCGCCATCTACGAAGAACCCGTGTTCGCCATCTACGCGCCCGACCCGGCCGACCTGCACGCGGCCCACAGCATCTACTTCCAGGTGCTCGGCGAGCACGGCTTCGTCGGCCTGGGCCTGTACATGCTGCTAGGCGTGCTGGCCTGGCGCGACGCCGCCTGGATCATCCGCCACGCCGCCCCGGTCGCCGAGCTGTGCTGGGCGGCCGGGCTGGCGGCGATGGTGCAGACCAGCCTGGCCGGCTTCGCGGTGGGCGGCGCCTTCCTCAGCCTCGCCTATTTCGACGTCCCCTATTACCTGGTCGGCATCCTGGTCGCCACCCGCGTGCTTGTCGAGCGCGCGCTGGCGCAGCCGCAGGGGCCACAGCGACATGGCGTGCCGGCCGGAGTGCCGGCATGACGCTGCAGCTGCCGCTGTCGATCCTGATCTACCACCGGGTGCTGGCCGGACCCGACCCGCTGTTCCCGGAACAGGTCGACGCCCGCCGATTCGCGCAGCAGATGCGGCTGGTGCACCGCTGGTTCAGCGTGCTGCCGCTGACCGAGGCGGTGCGCCGGCTGGCCGAGCGCAGCCTGCCGCCGCGCGCGGCCTGCATCACCTTCGACGACGGCTACGCCGACAGCGCCGCGGTCGCCCTGCCGATCCTGCAGCGCCACGGCATCAGCGCCACCTTCTTCGTCGCCAGCGGCTTTCTCGACGGCGGCTGCATGTGGAACGACGCCGTCATCGAAGTGGTGCGCAACGCCCCCGGCGACCGCCTCAACCTGGGCCGCGCCGGCTTCGGCGTCCTCGACATCGGCTGCCCGGTGCGCCGCCGCGCCGTCATCGACATGCTGATCGCCGCCCTGAAGTACCTGCCGCCGGACGAGCGCATCGACCGCATCAAGCGCATGGCGCGCCGCTTCACGCCCACCATGCTCAGTTCCGACCAGCTGATCGCCGTGCACCGCGCCGGCATGGAGATCGGCGCCCACACCGTCAGCCACCCGATCCTGGCGTCGATTTCGAACGCCGAGGCACGCGCCGAGATCGCCGGCGGGCGCGCGCGGCTGCAGGAGATCATCCAGGCCGACGTCGCCATGTTCGCCTACCCGAACGGCAAGCCAGGCCAGGATTTCGAGGAGCGCCACGCGGCCATGCTGCGCAGCTTCGGCTTCGCCGGCGCCGTCACCACCGCGTGGGGCGCCGCGCGCGCCGGTACCGACCCGTTCTACCTGCCCAGGTTCACGCCGTGGGATCGCGGCGACGGCCGCTTCCTGCTGCGCATGGCGCGCAACCTGTTCATGCCGCAGGCTTGAGGGCCAGCAGCACGGTGTAGGGCGTGGCGAGGTGCGCGCAAAAGCGCAGCGGCGCTGCCGCGCGCACCAGCGCGAGCACGCCGCGCGCTGGCAAGCCGCGGTCGGCGCCGCCGGCCAGGTCGAAGCGGTCCAGGCATCGCAGGCCGTCGCGCGCCAGGTGCCGGCGCAGGCCATAGTAGGTGAACCAGTGCAGCGCCGGATAGGTCGCGTAACCGGCCAGTTCGGGCCGCGTGGTGCGCGCCAGCTGTTCGCAGCGGCGCTTGGCGAACGCCGGATACCACGAATACAGGGGCAGGCGGAATGCCTGCTGCAGCGGGCACAGGGCGTTGGTGGTGCTGATGTAGAGCGCGCCGCCGGGCTTGAGCACGCGCAGGCATTCGGCCAGGCAGGCGCGCCAGTCGGCCACGTGTTCGAGCACCTCGGGCACGATGCACACGTCCATCGACTGGTCCGGCCACGGCAGCGCGCTGGCAGTGGCGACATCGAACACGATGTCGAGGCCTTCGGCCGCGGCGCGCCGGCGCGCCAGTGCCACCAGCGCGGCGTTGATGTCGATGCCGTATGCGCGGTGGCCCTGGGCCGCCCACAGGCATGCCTGGGCACCGGCGCCGCAGCCGACATCGGCCACGTTGAGCGCCCGCGGCGCCCCGCCCCGCGCCCGCAGGAGCGCTGCCTGGATCGCGTCGAAGCGCTGCCGCGCCGGCGCCGACCCGCCGTGCGCCGCCTGCACGCGGAAAAAATCGCGGTGGCCGCCGGTGTTCCAGCCGGCCTTACTGGCGGCAGGTTTCCGGTTCATCTGCGGCCCTCCGGAGCAGCGGGGTGTGCAAGGCGCCGAAGCGGCGCTGGCCAAGCCACTGCTCGAGCATCATCAGCAGCCACACCATCTTGCCGTAATGGGGCGGGCGCGCCGCCATGCGCGAGACCAGCAGCGAGTCGATGAAAGCCGGCCGCACGATCGCGCGCCGCTTGAGGTCGGACAGGCTGTCGAGCGCCAGGCTGCGCAGGCGCGGATCGGCCTGCAGCCAGTGGCCGAACGGCGGCAGTTCGCTGCCGCGCTGCTGCAGCGCCTTGCGCGGCACCACGCTGCGCAAGGCGTCGCGAAACAGCGGGCTGCCGCGCACGCCGTCGAGCTTGTGCTGCGGCGCCAGCCGTGCCGCGAAAGCCACCACCGTGTCGTCCATGAAGGGAAACGCCGCTTCCAGCCCGGCCAGCGCGCAGGCGGCGCCGGCTGCCGGCAGGCGCAGGTCGGCCAGCGCGTATTTGAGGTCGAGCGCGATCAGCTGGTTGACCTGGCTGGCGCCGTCGTCCAGCCACCAGCTCTGGCCAAGCAGCGCGGCCGGAGCGCTGGGATCGACGCCGGCGAGGAAATCGGCCTCCAGCACTTCGGCGCTGCCGTAGCCGTGCAGCAGGTTGGCCGCCTCTAGCCGCCCCGGCAAGCCGGCCATCGCCTGTTCGATATAGCTGCGCGCCCGCCGCAGCGGTTCCCCGCGCACGCCGCCGGCCAGCTGGAACAGCAGCGGCTCGACCAGCGTCTGGCGCAGCGCCGACGGGATCTTCTCGTACTGCGACAGGCGCGCCTGCTGCGAGTACAGCAGGCGCGCGCCGAACAGTTCGGCGGCGCCATGGCCGCCCAGCAGCCGGTCGATGCCGTCGTCGCGCGCCAGCGCCGCGCTGTAGAACGTCGCCAGCGCCGCCGCGTCGCCCAGCGGCTGGTCGAAACCGGCCGCCAGCCGGGGAATCGCCTCGGAAACTTCGGCGGCGGTGACGGTGCGCTCGCGGTGCACGGTGCCGAGCTGGCGCGCCACCGCCCCGGCGCGCTGCAGCGCTGCCTCGGCGCCTTCGTAGCCGATCGAATAGGTCCGCACCGGGGCGTCGCCGGCGCCGGCCAGCAGCGCCGCCAGCGCCGCGCTGCCGATGCCGCCCGAGAGCAGCACGCCGCCCGGCCCCGGCCCGCACGCGGCCACGCTGGCGCCGGCGACGGTGTCGACCAGTTCCTGCTTCAGGTCCTCGGCGGCTGCCGGCATCGACTCGTGGAACTGCAGCTTCCAGTAGCGCGCCCGCGCCGCGCGTCCACCCTGCAGGTGCAGCGATTCACCCGCCAGCAGGCGGCGCTGGCCCGTGTAGATCGACGCCGGCGCCGGCACGCCGTGGAAGTAGAGGTAGTTGTACAGCGACTGCGGATCGATGTCGCGGCCGGCGCCGGGATGCTGGGCCAGCGCCTCGGCCGACGTGGCGAACAGCAGGGTGCGGCCGGCCTGTTGGTAGAACAACGGGCGGGCGCCACTGCGGTCGACCGCGAGCAGCGCTTCATCGCGCCGTTCGTCGAGCAGTGCGAACACGAAGCTTCCCGACAGCGCCGCGCATGCCTTCGGCCCGTGGCTGCGCCACAGGCGCGCGACGGTGTCGGCCGGCTCGCCCCAGGCGGCCACCAGCAGGCCATCCTCGTGCAGCATGCTGCCCTGGCCGGCAGCCATTGCCAGCACACCGGCGCCGTGCTCGCCCACCCGCAGCGCCGCCGGATCGACGCGGCACAAGGGAGCGGCCATCTGCTCGATCGGCAGCGCCGCCGGATCGCGCGAGAACCAGCCGCACAGGCCGCTCATGGCGTCACCTCGGCGAACAGGTGCGCCAGTTCGCACGCCAGCAGGCGGCGGTCGACCTTGCCGTTGGCGTTGCGCGGCAGCGCGCGCGCGCGCAGGTCGACCATCGACGGCTGCATGTAGGCCGGCAGACCGGCGCGGCAGGCCGCGAAGATCTCGACGGCATCGAGATCGACGCCGTTCGCGGGCGTGGCCAGCACCACGATCGCCTGGCCGAGCACCGGATGCGGCACGCCGATCGCCGCCACCTCTTCGACCAGGCCGGTGGCGCCGACCACCTCCTCGATCTCGGTCGGGCTGACCCGGTAGCCGCCGGTCTTGATCATGTCGTCGCCGCGGCCGATGAAGTACAGGAAGCCCTCGTCGTCCATGCGCACCGTGTCGCCCGACCACAGGGCCGTTTGCGCCAGCGGCCGGCCGTCCTGCGACGGCAGCGGCCGGAAGCGCTCGGCGGTGGCGGCGGCGTCGTTCCAGTAGCCGAGCGAAACGAGCGGCCCGCAGTGCACCAGCTCGCCCGGCTCGTTGACGTCGCAGGCGCTGCCGTCCGGGCGCAGCACCAGCACGTGCGCATTCGGCACCGCCTTGCCGATCGAGCCGGCACGCGCCGGCAGCTGCTCCGGCGCCAGGTAGGTCGAACGGAATGCTTCGGTCAGGCCGTACATCAGATAGATGCGGGTGTGCGGCAGCGCCGCGCGCAGCGCATCGATGGCCGCACGCGGCATGGTGCCGCCGGAACTGGTGAGGTAGCGCAGCGAAGCGGCGCCTTCCCAGCTCAGCCCGGCCAGCTGGATCCACCACGGCGGCGTCGCTGCCAGGCCGGTGATGCCTTCGGAGGCGACGGCGTCGACAATATCGCGCAGCAGCAGGTGGTTCATCAGCACGGCCGACGCACCGCAGGCGAAGGCGCTGGTCAGCTGGCTGAAGCCGTAGTCGAAACTGAGCGGCAGCGCGGCGAGCAGCCGGTCCTCGCCGCCGTTGCCGAGGTAGCGCACGACGCTGTGGGCGCCGGCCACCAGGTTGCGGTGCGACAGCAGCACTCCTTTCGGCTGGCCGCAGCTGCCCGACGTATACAGCAGGGCGGCGACGTCGGACTCGATGCGGCGGTGGCCCTCGCGCGGGCTGGCCTGGCCGCGCATGCAGTCCTCCCACCGCGTCACCGTCAGCCCGGCGTGGCCGGCGCCGGCGGGCGCGCCGCACAGCACCACCACGCGCAAGCCGCCGCAGCCCTCGAGCATCGGCGCCAGCGTGCCCAGGCGTTCGCGCGTGGTCACCAGCACCCGCGCACCGCTGTCGCGCAGCACGTGGGCGGCCTGTCCGGCGCGCAGCAAGGGGTTCACCGGTACCAGCACGCCGCCGGCCAGCGCGGCGCCGAACAGCGCCGCCACCGTCTCTAACCGTTTGTCGAGCCAGACTGCCACCCGGTCCTGGGCCTGCAGGCCCAGTTCGAGCAGGCCGCCGGCGGCGTCGCGCACCTGCTGCGCCAGCGCCGCGCAGTCGAGTTCCTCGCCACCATGGCGCAGCGCCGGCGCGGCCGGCGTGCGGCACGCGGACTGGAGAATCAATTCATGCACTAACTCGGCCATGGCTCCCCTCAAAATGCTTTGCGTTAAGGAATCCATCATTGAGAAAAAGCGCCCGTAGCTCATTGACTCTAGTCAATCAATACGGCTGAGTCGGTAGCTTGTTCCCTATCAAGATCGGCGCAATTTCAGGGGTGTCTAATTCATATGTTCGCTGGACAAAACATCATGACCACTCTCGTGATTTCACACTGCAACAAAGCGCGCCATCCGGGCGCGGCCGCGTTGCCCTCCTTTGGCTGGAATGCATGAAACACCTTGACACCGTCAAGCTCATCCTCGGCGACTCGCTCGGCGTCAACACCGCCCACCTGTGCGCCGAGTCCCTGCTGCTGGGCAGCGTGCCGGAACTCGATTCCATGGCCGTCATCAGCGTCATCGCGGCGCTGGAGGACCATTTCGGGATCGCCGTCGACGATGACGACATCACCGCCCGGCGCTTCGCCACGGTCGGCAGCCTCACCGAATTCGTGCAGGAGATGCTAGAACCATGAACGCACCGCTACCCATCACGCCCCACGTCGAGCCGTTTTTCTTCGACGTCGATCCCGGCACGCGCTTCTGCCTGTACCACGCCCCCAACAACGGCGTGCCGATGCGCGGTGCGATCCTCTACGTCCATCCCTTCGCCGAGGAGATGAACAAGACGCGGCGCATGGCCGCCCAGCAGGCGCGTGCCTTCGCCGCGATGGGCTATGCGGTGCTGCAGATGGACTTGTTCGGCTGCGGCGACAGCTGCGGCGACTTCCACTCCGGCAGCTGGAGTCAGTGGAAGCGCGACCTCGAGGTGGCTGCCGCCTGGCTGGCCGACCGCACGCGCGGGCAGCCGCTGCACCTGTGGGGCGTGCGCCTGGGCGGCCTGTTGGCGCTCGATTTCGCCACCACCCGCCAGGTCGCCGGCGTGATCCTGTGGCAGCCTTTCATGAACGGGCGCACCTGCATCAACCAGTTCCTGCGCCTGCGCCTGGCCGCCGGCATGGACAACGACGATCCGGACGCGCCGCGCAGTACTGCCGCCCTTCGCGCCGAACTGGCCATCGCCGGCAAGCTCGAAGTGGCCGGCTACGAACTCGATGCGGCGATGGTGCGCGCGATCGACGCCGTCGATGCGGCCAGCCTCAGGCTGCTGCCGTGCACCGTCCACTGGTTCGCCAGCGGCGCGCCGGCCGCGCGCAAGATGGCCTCGAGCGCGGCGCGGCTGAGCGAACGCTGGGCGCCGCTCGGCGTCAGGCTGCACTTCCATCCGGTCGACGGCGTGCCGTTCTGGGCCACCAGCGACATTGCCGAATGCCCGGCGCTGCTGGCGGCCACCGCCGCCGTATTCTCCCCGCGCGCATCATGATGATCGTCGAGCAGCGCGCGCTGCGTTTCACCTGCAGGGGCAGCGGCCTGGTGGGCATCGTCGAGGTGCCCGAAAGGCCGCTGCCGCGCGGCGTGCTGGTGGTGACGGGCGGGCCGCAGTACCGGGTCGGCAGCCATCGCCAGTTCGCCATGCTGGCGCGCGCGCTGTCGCAGCGGGGCATCCCGGTGATGCGCTTCGACCATCGCGGCATGGGCGACAGCGAGGGCGAGCCGCGCAGCTTCGACGCCATCGACGACGACATCGGGGCGGCCATGAAGGAATTCTTCATGCAGGTGCCGGAGATGAAGGAGGTGGTGATCTGGGGCCTGTGCGACGCCGCCACCGCCGCCGTGTTTTACGCCGGCGCCGACGAACGGGTGGTCGGCCTGGCGCTGCTCAATCCCTGGGTGCGCACGCCGGAAGGCGCCGCGCGCGCGATGCTGCGCCACTATTACCTGGCCAAGCTGGGCGAAGTGGCGTTCTGGAAGAAGGTCGCCAGCGGCAAGCTCGACTTCGTCGCCAGCGCGGCCACGCTGCGCCAGAACGTGCGGCTCGCCGCCAGCGACCGCGGCTCGCTGCTGCCGCAGCGCGTCGTCGACTTTCTGGCCAAGTTCCAGGGCCGCGTGCTGGTGGTCCTGAGCAGCGATGACCTGACCGCGCGCGAATTCGCCCGCCTGATGACGCGCCACGACGTGCGCGCCAAGCGGGTCGACATCAGCGGCGCCAACCACACCTTCTCCAGCGACAAATGGCGCACCCAGGTGGCCGAGGCCAGCGCCAACTGGATCATGTCGTGGTAGAGGCGAGCGAAGTCAGACGACTTCCCCGCCATCGTGCGGCACTGATCCCCTGTCTGAAATCATCACACCAGCGCGAGAAGCCACCGTAGCGGTCGGTCTTTGGCGGCACCGTCCAGCTCCATCGCTGGCCCCCCCCCCCCGAAACCTGCCGTCAGCGTGGTGGCGAAGCGGCCGCTCCACTTATTTTCATCTTCAGCTTAAGGTCTTCAATAGCACTATCCCAGTCATCGTACTTCGGCTCCATTTTTTTAGCCTCGAGATAAAGCCGGCGTGCCGTTGTGTAGTCTCCTAGCGATGCATATGAACTCGCGCGGACGCTGTAATACAAAGGCCAGATCTTTTCGCCATTGGCTGCAATCATTTTTTCAAGCAGTGGCAGATTGACCCGGACGCGATCTTCCCTGCTGGCGTTGGGCGGGAACGCTGCCTGTCTCCCGTACGTATGCATCCACACATACAGATTTTCCGGATCAAGCTGATAGGCAAGATCGAGTGCATGCCTTGCCTGCGCGGAGGTCGGGTCTGCCTGGTTGTATCCTGCAATCTGTCCATTGATAATGTTCAAGCTGGGCAAATACCGCATGCGTGAATAAATACGCGCCGCCGCCCCTTTGTCACCTGCCGCAACGGCCTGCTGAGCAGCTTGCTCCAACTGGTCGCGCAGCAGGACCAGGCGTCGTTCGTTTTCAGACGTCTGGACTTTGTTCTTCTGATCGTAGGACAGCTGATAGCGAACCCGGTCGAAAGCCTGCAGGTAGGACGGACTTTCCACCGTTTCGCTCGAATTCCTTACCAGTTTTACTGTCGCCTCAACATGGTTCGTTTTTCTGTCGATGGTAAACGCGACGCGTCCCGGAAGATAGCCGCGCTTCAAGAACGTGTAGCCGAACGTCAGCGGATCAGGACGAGCGAAACTGTTACCTTTGCCGGTTTCGTTTTGATAATCGAGATGCACATCCATCGTTCCTTCGGCATTACCCATGGGCGGAATGCCGAGGTAAGGGACAGGCTTGTCGCCAAAACTGGAAATAATATCGTGCAGCGCGCCGTACCGTTGAGTAACCCGCCATAGATCCGCGACACCGAGATGAGCAGCGGGCCAAACAGTTGCTCGCGTGTGCTCCGCAGGCTGTTCCATCGCAGACCACACCGTCACGTACGCAATAGGCCCCCCTGCTTCGTCCTCGACTCTAATCTTTCCTTCGATGACCGGAGCCCAGGAAGCAGCTTCAGGCGTTGTAGTCGTGAAACCAATGGCTGCCACGCACAGCAAGCCGATGCGTTTAACTATGGTTCGCCGCTTTTGAGCCATCCAGGTTCTCGCTATTTATGTCTTCCGCCAGACTATACCCCGGCTGCTTGTCGGAAAGATACTATCCCTGGGCGACGAGCGCTACTTGTTCCTGATCGATCCCATGCAGGGATTACTGAACCGCTAGCCGCGCACCCCGTGGTAGTGCATCAGGTCGTACACGGTCGGCCGGCTCACTCCCAGCAGCTCGGCCGCCTTGGCGATATTGCCGTCCGAACGCGCCAGCGCCAACACCATCACCTTGTATTCGGCGGCGTCGCGCGCCTGGCGCAGGTTGACCGGGGCCTCCTGCTCCACCACGCCCGGCAGGTCGAGGTCGGCCACGCCGATGCGCGGGCCGTTGGCCATGATCACCGCGCGGCGGATGCAGTGTTCCAGCTCGCGCACGTTGCCCGGCCAGGCGTAGCTCTCGATCGCCGCCAGCGCCGCCTCCGACAGCGCCATCGACGGCCGCCCTTCGCTGACGCAGAAGCGGTTGCGGAAGTGGTGCGCCAGCAGCACGCTGTCGCCGGTGCGTTCGCGCAGCGAAGGGATGCGCAGCACGATTTCGCTGAGCCGGTAGTACAGGTCTTCGCGGAAGCGCCCTTCGCGCACCAGCGCCTTGAGGTCCTGATGGGTGGCGCAGACGATGCGCACGTCGAGCGCGATCTCGCTGCGACCGCCCAGCCGCTCGATGACGCGCTCCTGCAGGAAGCGCAGCAGCTTGGCCTGCAGGGCCAGCGCCATGTCGCCCACCTCGTCGAGGAAGAAGGTGCCGCCGTGGGCCATTTCGAGCTTGCCCAGCGTCTGCTGGCCGGCGCCGGTGAAGGCGCCCTTCTCGTGGCCGAACAATTCGCTCTCGAGCAGCTCCTCCGGGATGGCGGCGCAGTTGATCGCCACGAAGCGGTGGCCGGCGCGCCCGCCCATCGTGTGCAGCGCGCGCGCCAGCAGCTCCTTGCCGCTGCCCGATTCCCCCCGCAGCATGACGGTGGCCGACGACGGCGCCACCCGTTCGACGTCGCGGCACAGGCGCAGCATGCCGCTGTCGCGCGTGACAATGCCGGCCAGCGGCGAATCGGCCTCGATCTGCAGCATGCGCCGATTTTCCTGCTGCATCTGGTGCAGGTAGAACGCGCGCTGCACAACCAGGCCAAGCAGGTCCGGGTCGAAGGGCTTCTGGTGGAAGTCGTAGGCGCCCAGGCTGATCGCCCTCAGCGCGTGCGCCCGCTCCTGGTTGCCCGACAAGACGATCACCTTGGTGTCGGGCGCGTACTCGAGGATCTCCTGCAGCGTGGCGAGGCCCTCGACGGCGCCATCGGCATGGGGCGGCAGGCCCAGGTCCATCGTCACCACCGCCGGCGCGTGGCGCCGCACCTGTGCCAGCGCGCTCTCGCGATCGCCCGCCAGCACCACGTCGTATGCGTCAAAGCTCCAGCGCAGCTGCTTTTGCAGTCCCGGGTCGTCCTCGATCACCAGCAGCTTCTGTTTTCCCATGCGATGTGCTCCTTCCTAGTGTCAGCGGCTGCCTTTTCCGAACACGACCACCTGCACCGTATCGATGATGATCAGGAGGTCGAGGAACAGGCTGTTGTTTTTCACGTAGTACAGGTCGTACTGCAGCTTGCGCGTGGCGTCCTCGATCGAGGCGCCGTATTTGTAGCGCACCTGCGCCAGGCCCGTGATGCCGGGCTTGATGCTGTGGCGGACGTTGTAGTAAGGGACCTCGCCCTTGAGGCGCTCGACGAAGTAGGCGCGCTCCGGGCGCGGCCCGACAAAACTCATCTCGCCCTTGAACACGTTGAACACCTGCGGCAGCTCGTCGATGCGCAGCAGGCGCAGCCAGCGGCCGACGCGGGTGATGCGCGGATCGTCCGGCAGCGCCCACGTCGGCTCGCGGCCTTCCTCGGCGTCCTTGCGCATGCTGCGAAACTTCAGCACCTGGAACAGGCGCCCGTCCTTGCCTACCCGCTCCTGGCGGTAGAACACCGGGCCGCCGTCTTCGAGCGCGATGCAGCCGGCCGCCACCAGCATCACCGGCAGCGTGACGAGGCCGATGAAGGCGCTGGCAACCAGGTCGACCAGCCTCTTGATACTGGCGCGCACGAAGCTCTGGTCGAAGCCGCCGCCGAAAATGAGGTAGCTCGGCTGCAGCGAGTCGATGCGGATCTGGCAGGCCTCGCGCTCGAAGAAGGTGGCCGCGTCGATCACCTTGACGCCGCCCAGCGCGCATTCGAGCAGGTGGCGGATCGGGAAAGCGCTGCCGCGCCGGTTAGTGACGGTGACGACGATTTCGCTCGCCTCGTAGCGGCGCGCCATCTGCAGCAGCGACTCGCCCATCGGCAGCAGGCTGCTTTCGGCGATGCGGTTTTCTTCGCCCGGCACCGGTACGCAGCCGACCACGTTAAACTGGTGAAAGCCCAGTTTGCTGGCCGCCAGCTCCATGCATTCGCGCGCCATCGGGCCGCTGCCGACAAAAATGATGCGCGCTTCGAGCAGCGCCGACTCGGCCGACTTGAACACCACCAGCCGCGTGAGCAGCACGCCGCTGGCGCCGAGCGCGAAGATCGCGCTGCTGATGCCGCGCCCGAAATAGATCTCCGGACGCACCGCGATCAGCGCCGACAGCAGCGCGAAGCCGAGCGCGAACGAAGGCATGATGCGGATCAGGGCGGTGCGGATGCCTTCGCGCGCACTGTGCTGGTACATGCCCAGCGCGCTCATGCTGAAGATGATCACCAGTGCGAACGTCAGCGACGACAGGTACAGGTTATCGGCGCGGAACTGGCCGCGGCCGTCGGCAAACCACAGCGCCGACACCAGGCTGGCCGACGCCAGCAGCATCGCCAGCTCCAGTACCAGCAAAATGAACGCCATCTTGGAAACGTAGTGATTGAAGATGCGGATCACGGCTCCTCCCGGCACGCTCTCGCCTGCGCACCGGCAGGCGCGCAGGCAGCCCCCCGATGATGGCGGAGTATTGCTCAACAGGCATTGATTGGGGACAAGCGAGCCCGGCAGGAACGGCAGGACCGGCAAGGCGGGGGCAAATCGTCTATAGTGATGCTTCTGTACACATCACCGCGAACCCCCCATGAAATTTGACGTTGCAATTGTCGGCAGCGGCCTGGCCGGCCTGTCGGTGGCGCTGCACCTGGCGCAAACGCGCACGGTGGCCATCATCTCCAAACGCGCGCTGCTCGATGGCGCCAGCAACTGGGCCCAGGGCGGCATCGCCGCGGTGCTCGATTCGGGCGACAGCCACGAGGAGCACATCAACGACACGCTGGTGGCCGGCGCCGGCCTGTGCGACGAAGCGGCCACCCGCTACATCGTCGAGCATGGGCGCGAAGCGATCGAATGGCTGATCGAACAGGGCGTGCCGTTCACGCGCGACGCCAGCGCCGAGATGGGGTTCCACCTGACGCGCGAGGGCGGCCACAGCCAGCGCCGCATCATCCACGCGGCCGACGCCACCGGCCACGCCGTGCAGCTCACGCTCGAGCAGAAGGTGCGCGCGCACCCGAACATCACGCTGTTCGAGCAGCACTGCGCCATCGACGTCATCAGCTCCGACAAGATCGCGCCGCGCCCGGCGCATGCGGCGCCGTCCACCCCGCGCTGCCTCGGCCTGTACGTGCAGGACGAAAAAACC
This sequence comes from Burkholderiales bacterium, assembly GCA_038248405.1. Classification (GTDB taxonomy): domain Bacteria; phylum Pseudomonadota; class Gammaproteobacteria; order Burkholderiales; family Burkholderiaceae_D; genus JAFCUW01. Next base: position 2,516 of record JBBRXM010000001.1, on the reverse strand, counting down.
GGCCGCGTGATCACCTTCGAAGCCGAGCACACGGTGCTGTGCACCGGCGGCGCCGGCAAGACCTACCTGTACACCACCAACCCCGACACGGCCACCGGCGACGGCATCGCGATGGCGTGGCGCGCCGGCTGCCGGGTGTCGAACATGGAGTTCATCCAGTTTCACCCGACCTGCCTGTACCACCCGTTCGCCAAGTCCTTCCTGATCACCGAAGCGATCCGCGGCGAAGGCGGCCGGCTACTGCTGCCGCCCGAAGCCGGCACTGCGGCGGGCACGCGCTTCATGCCGATGCATGACGAGCGCGGCGAACTGGCCCCGCGCGACGTCGTCGCCCGCGCCATCGACTTCGAAATGAAAAAGCGCGGCATCGACTACGTCAACCTCGACATCAGCCACCAGCCGCCCGAATTCCTCAAGGAGCACTTCCCGACCATCTACGCGCGCTGCCTGGAGCTTGGCATCGACATCACGAAGCAGCCGATTCCGGTGGTGCCGGCGGTGCACTTCACTTGCGGCGGCGTGGTCACCGACCTGGCGGGACGCACCGACCTCGAAGGCCTGTACGCGGTCGGCGAGACTGCCTGCACCGGGCTGCACGGCGCCAACCGGCTGGCCAGCAACTCGCTGCTCGAGTGCCTGGTGATCGGCCGCGCCTGCGCCCAGTTCGTCGCCGCGCAGCCGAAGTTCGAGGTGCCGGTGCTGCCCCAGTGGGACGAGAGCCGCGTCACCAACGCCGACGAGGAAGTGGTCATCTCCCACAACTGGGACGAACTGCGCCGCTTCATGTGGAATTACGTCGGCATCGTGCGCACCACCAAGCGGCTCGAGCGCGCGCAGCACCGTATCGCGCTGCTCAAGGAAGAGATCGACGAGTACTACCGCAACTTCCGCATCACGCACGACCTGCTCGAATTGCGCAACCTGGTCGACGTGGCCAGCCTGATCGTCAACAGCGCGCTGTCGCGCCACGAGAGCCGCGGCCTGCACTTCAGCCGCGACTATCCTGCGACGCTGCCGAAGGCGCTGCCTAGCGTACTGACGCCGCCGCGCCGCTAAGCGCGAACGCGGTCCCCACGACCCGCTGCCCGGCGGGTTTTTTCATTTGTCACGCCCATGAACCGCAAACTGACTGTCTCCACCGCCTTGCTGCTGACCCTCGCGCCCCTGCTATGGGCCGGAAACGCCATCGTCGGTCGCCTCGTGCGCGACGCCGTGCCGCCGATGACGCTCAACCTGCTGCGCTGGGCGATCGCCGCGCTGATCCTGCTGCCGTTCGGCCGCGCGCTGCTGCGACCCGGCAGCGGCCTGCTGACCGACTGGCGCCGCTACGCCATGCTCGGCCTGTTGGGCGTGGGCCTGTACAACTCACTGCAGTACCTGGCGCTGCAAAGCTCCACGCCGATTAACGTCACGCTGGTGGCGGCCGGGATGCCGGTGTGGATGCTGCTGGTGGGGGCGCTGTTTTTCAGGATGCCGGTGCGGCGCAGCCAGGTGGCCGGTGCGGTGCTGTCGATCGCCGGCGTGCTGCTGGTGCTCTCGCGCGGCGAGTGGCGCCAGCTGGCCGCGCTGCGGCTGGTGGCCGGCGACGTCTACATGATCCTGGCGACCATCTCGTGGTCGTTCTACAGCTGGCTGCTGATGCAGCCGAAGGATAATCCGGCGATCCGCGCCGACCCGCCGGCCTTCCTGCTCGGCCAGGTGGCCTACGGCGTGCTGTGGTCGGGCGCGCTGACGGGAATCGAATGGTCGACGCGCGCGGTGCACATCGACTGGAGCTGGCAGGTGGGCGCCGCGCTGCTGTTCGTCGCCACCGGGCCGGCGGTGATTGCGATGCTGTGCTGGGGCGCCGGCGTGCAGCGCGCCGGGCCGACGGTGGCTGCTTTCTTCAGCAACCTGGCGCCGGTGTTCGCGGCGCTGATGTCGTCGGCCTTCCTCGGCGAACTGCCGCACCTGTACCACGTGCTTGCGTTCGCGCTGATCGTCGGCGGCATCGCCTGGTCGTCGCGGTAGGGCCGGGTCCGTGTCCGAATGTCAGACCTGACACCGGTGTCAGGTCTGACATTCGGACACGGGCACAAGCGAAGCCTTACTTCGGCGGCCGGTTCATGGTCCAGATGACGCTGGCGATCTTCCACTTGTTGTCGAACGACTTCATCATCTGCCATGTCTCGACGCCATAGTTCTGCGACTTGCCGGCCTTGACGAACTCGTAGTCGAACATCACCCATGCGACGTTGCCATCTTGGGTGATCTTAATGTTGTAGAATTTTTCTTCGGTCGCTTCCTTCTCGCTGCCGATGAAGTTGGCGAACTCGACATAACCGCCGGCGCGCGTGCCATCGGACGTCACGTCGATCTTGTCACGCACGACAGCAATGTCCTCGGGGCTCATCGGCGAATCGAACGGGATGTTCGAGTTCAGCACCAGCGTCGAAAGCAGCTTGCGGTCGTGCGTCTTGATCGCGGTCTGGAAGTCGGCGATGACCTTGTTGATTTCTTGCGTATCCTGGACAGTG